>JACFMS010000005.1 GCA_019455285.1 Sphingomonadales bacterium | reverse complement strand
AGGCCGGCCCCAAGCACGGCTCGGCGCCGATCGGCGGCGCCACTGATTTTCTGCCGCTGATGGTCGGTGCCGAACAGGCGATGAACACCGGCACGCTGTGCGAACCGTGGAGCGCGCACAAGGCTTACCGCGTCGGCATGCTCACCGACATCGTACCGGCGTTGAAAGTGGATGGCGAATTCGTCGCCAATCCCATCGTCGAAACCGAGCGTTATTTGGATCAATACGGCCGCATCATTTTGGGTGAGCCGAAAACCGGCGAGGCCTTGAAAAAAGGCAAGGAACTCCTGGCCAAGGGCAAGGTCGATCTGTCGCTGCTCGATCAAAAGGTCGAGGAACTGTGCGCCAAATTGGTCACCACCTTCCCCGATTGCCTGACCAAGACTTTCGAGGAACTGCGCAAGCCCAAGATCGACGCCTGGAACGCCAACAAGGAAGATTCCCGCGCCTGGCTCGCCAACAACATGGTGACCGAAGCCAACGCCGGTTTCCGCGCCTTCAACGAAGGACCGAAGGATGATCGCGAGATCGACTTCATCGCGCTGCGCCGGGCGATCGCGGCGGGCGAACAATTCACCCCGGAACTGATCGAGCGGGTGATGCCAAAAGCGAAGGCGGCGGAATGAGCGGGCCTCTGCACATATCTCTCGATCGCGGCGGCGAGCTGTTGACGCTGACCTTGGCGCGGCCCAAGGCCAACGTGGTTGACGCCGAAATGATCGCCGCCCTTAACGCGGCCGTTGTCGAGCATCGCGGCGGGAAAAACCTGAAGGCCATCCTGCTGGATGCCGAAGGGCCGAATTTCAGCTTCGGCGCCAGCGTCGAGGAGCATCTGCCCGAGCAGTGCGCCGCCATGCTCAAGAGCCTGCATGGCCTCCTGGTCAACATGATGGAAAGCTACGTACCGATCCTGGTCGCCATCCGCGGCCAATGCCTGGGCGGCGGCTTGGAAGTGGCGCTGGCCGGCAACTTCCTGTTTTGCGCGCCGGACGCCAAGCTCGGCCAGCCGGAGATCAAGCTCGGCGTCATCGCGCCGGCGGCAACCTCCATCCTGCCGCACCTCATTGGCCGCGCCGCGGCCGAGGACATGCTCGTCACCGGCCGCTCGCTGAGCGCCGATGAAGCCAAGGCCATCGGCCTCGTTCATGAGATCGCGGATGATCCGCGCGCCGCGGCCTTGAGCTACTTCGACAAACACCTGGCGGCGAAAAGCGCCTCTTCGCTGCGGCTGGCCGTACGCGCCGCGCGTTTTGATCTGGTGCAGACCATCAAGAAAACCCTGAACGAGATCGAACGCCTTTATCTTGATGACGTAATGGCGACTCGTGACGCCGTGGAAGGTTTGACCGCCTTCCTGGAAAAGCGCGCGCCCAAGTGGGAGAATTGTTGAGCCATGACAACCACCAAAGAGATCATTGATCGCTGCGAAAAGCTCTATGAAGATATGGACTTCACCGCAGCGCGGGCGTGGAAAGAGGCCGCCCCCGGCCGCCATGTCATCGGCTACATGCCGATTTACGTGCCGCGTGAAATCATCCATGCCGCCGGCATGCTGCCGCTAGGTATTTTGGGCGGCGGCGACCAGCTGGAAGTCATTCACGGCGACGCCTATTATCAAAGCTACATCTGCCGCATCCCGCGCTCGACCATCGAATTGGCGGTCAGCGGCAAGCTTGATTTCACCGACGGCATGCTGTTTCCCTCGATCTGTGACGTCATTCGCAACCTGTCTGGCATGTGGCAATTGATGATGTCGGACAAGTACGCCCGCTACTTCGACGTGCCGCAAAATTACCAAGACGACGTCGGCGGCGTCTACTACACCCAGGAACTCCATGAGCTGAAAGAGGATCTGGAGAAAATTTCCGGCCGCAAGATCACCAACGAGGATCTGCGCAAGTCCATTGCCGTCTATAATGAAAACCGCCGGCTGATCAAGGATCTCTATGAGTTGCGCCGCAAGGCGCCATGGAAGGTGCCGACCACCGAGGTTTATCTCCTGTTGCGCGCCGGCATGGTGTTGCCGGTGGAAGAGCACAGCCAGATGCTGAAAGACTATATCGAGGCAGCCAGCACGGAAGACCGGCCGCTGCGCGATAATTGCCGCGTCGTCATTCAAGGCATGTTCTGCGAACAGCCGCCCTTGAACCTGATCAAATCCATCGAGCTTGCTGGCTGCTATATCGTCGGCGACGACTTCATGATGGTGACGCGCTGGCTGACCGATGACGTGCCCTTGGATGGCGATCCTTTGGAAAACCTGTCGCAGGCCTTCCTCCATCATTCGGAAAACGTGTCGGCGAAATACGTCGACCGCGAGGAGGACAAAGGCATTTACCTCGTCGATCTGGTCAAGAAGAACGGCGGCGAAGGCGTCATCTTCACCTCGCCGAGCTTCTGCGATCCGGCGCTGCTTGACCGGCCGTTGCTGCAAGACGTGCTGAAGGCCCATGGCGTTCCTTATATCGCCTTCAAGTACGCCGAAAACTCCGGCCAGATGCAGCCCATTCGCGAACAAGCCGGCACCTTCGCCGATTCCATCAAACTGTGGAGTGAACAATGACCGCGCCAACCCCCACTGCCGCTAAGCCCACCGTTCAAAAAGACCGCTCCATGGCCATGCAAAAGGCGATGGTGGATGGTAATTATGCCCGCCTGGCGCGCGCCGAGGCGGAGCGCCGCAAGGTCGCCTACACCTTCGTGCCGGGCAATATCAACGAGCTCTTGATGTGCTTCGATCTGGTGGTCAACTACCCCGAGATCAACGCCATTCAAAACGGCATGCGCAAAAAAAGCGGCCGCTACATCATGGAAGCGGAAAAGGCCGGCCACTCCGAGGACGTGTGCACCTACGTCAAGGCCGACATTGGCATGATGCTGAAGGGCAATATCGGTCCCAATGACGAGCGGCTGCCCAATCCCGACGTACTGATGCTGTCTTACACCGGCTGCTTTACCTTCATGAAGTGGTTCGAGCTGCTGCGTCATCACTACAAATGCGAAACCGCCATGCTGCACGTGCCTTACGAGGGGGGCAGCGGGTTTTCCAAAAACTCCCGTGATTACGTGGTCAAGCAGTTGAAGGAAACGGTGATCCCGACCCTGGAGCGGGTCTCGGGCGTCAAATTCGACATCGATCGTCTGCGCGAGTACCTCAAGGAATCGCAAAAGGCCGAGGAGAATTGGGTGTGGGTGCTGGAAAGCGCCAAGCACAAGCCGTCGCCCATCGATTCCTATTTCGGCGCCATCTACTACATCAGCCCGATCTTCACCGCCTTCCGCGGTACGCCGACGGCGACCGAATATTACGCCGAGCTGCGTAGAGAGGTCGAACAGCGTATCGCCAATGGTCAAGGTCCGATCACGCCGGAAGGCGAGATGAAGAACGAGAAATACCGTCTGGTGGTGGAAGGACCGCCGAACTACACCAGCTTCCGCGATTTCTGGAAGATGTTTTATGACGAAGGCGCGGTGATCGTCGCCAGCTCGTACGCCAAGGTGGGCGGCACCTACGACTTCGGCTTCCGCCACGATCCCGATCATCCGCTGGAAAGCGTCGCCGAATACTGCTTGAACTGCTACACCAACCACAATCTGCCGGAACGGGTGCGGATGCTGGAAACCTACGTCAACGAATATCAGGCGGACGGTCTTCTCATCAACTCGATCAAGAGCTGCAACAGCTTCGCCGCCGGCCAGTTGATGATGATGAAGGAAGTGCAGAAGCGCACCGGCAAGCCGGGCGCGTTTATCGAAACCGATCTGGTGGATCCGCGCTACTTCTCGCCGGCCAACGTCAAGAACCGGCTGGAAAGCTACTTCCAGATGATCGACCAGAAGCGTCGCGCCACGGCTGCGTGATTTGAAGGAGTATAGAGATGAGATGTTTTATCGGAATTGATCTCGGCTCCACCACCACCAAAGCGGTGCTGATGGATGAGAACCTGGACGTGCTGGGGCGCGGCATCACCAACTCGCGCTCCAACTACGACACCGCCTGCGCCGTCGCCAAACAGGAAGCGATCATCGATACCCGCTTTACCCTGTTGCGGCGCAATCTGGGCAAGGCTCCCGGCGTTGCCGGCAAGCTTGACGATGTGCTCGGCGAACTGGAGCGTAATTTCCGCCTGCAGCAATTCCTGGTGCAGCTCGCTGACCTGGAAAAGACCTGCCAGGAATACGCCGATGAGGCGCGCTACGCCGCCTACGGCAGCGCCATGAATGACGTACTTGGGGAAATCTTCACTCGCCTGCGCAAAGAAGCGCCCGAGATGTTCGCGCCGGGCGCAAAACGCAAGTCCGACTTCTTCCGCGACAACGCCGGCTCGCGCTACATGTCGATCGCCGAGGATTTAGCCAAGCAATCGGCCATTCCCTTTGACCTTCTCCTTAACCTTTACGACAAGGCCATCATCGAGGTGGAAAACCGGCCGCCGGCCGAGCACTTGCGCGCCACCTTCCTGCGCGGCCTTGAGGGCGTGCTCGCCCGCGCGCCGGAGCTGGGCGTTACCGCCGATATGGTTGCAGCCCCTGTGCACCAGGCGCTCGATGTGGAGCTGGAGGAAACCTATGTGGTCGGCACCGGCTATGGCCGCGTCCGCCTGCCGTTCTCCAAGGAGCACATCCGCTCGGAAATTCTCTGCCATGGGCTGGGCGCGCACCTGATGTATAATGGCACGCGCACGGTTCTCGACATCGGCGGCCAGGATACCAAGGCCATTCAGGTCGATGAGAAGGGCATCGTCGAAAACTTCCAGATGAACGACCGCTGCGCCGCCGGCTGCGGCCGCTATCTCGGCTATATCGCTGACGAAATGAACATGGGTCTGCACGAATTGGGCCCGATGGCCATGAAGTCGACGAAGTCGGTACGCATCAACTCCACCTGCACGGTGTTCGCTGGCGCCGAGCTACGCGATCGCTTGGCATTGGGCGAAGCCCGGGAGGATATTCTCGCCGGTCTCCACCGCGCCATCATCCTGCGCGCCATGTCGATCATCTCGCGCTCGGGCGGCATCCGCGATCAGTTCACGTTCACCGGCGGCGTCGCCAAGAACGAAGCGGCAGTGCGCGAGTTGCGCAAGCTGATCAAGGAAAACTACGGCGACGTTACCATCAACATCAACCCGGACTCGATCTACACCGGGGCTTTGGGCGCCGCCGCCTTCGCGCAGCGCGCGGTCATCAACTAAGGAGTGCACGCCATGACAATCACCGCAGGCATTGACGTCGGAACCGGCCTTATCAAGACGGTATTATTTCGCGTCGAGGATAATAACATCACCTGTCTGGCTAAGCGCACCGACAAGATCCGTCAGCGCGATCCCTTCAAGCTGACCGAGGAAGCCTACGATGGGCTGCTGGAGGAAGCCGGCATGACGCGGGGCGACATCGACTATTGCGCCACCACTGGTGAGGGCGAGAGCATCCCCTTTCACACCGGCCATTTTTACTCCATGACCACCCACGCCCGGGGCGCGCTTTATCTTGATGGCGAGGCGCGGGCCGTTCTCGACATTGGGGCGCTGCATGGCCGCGCCATCCGCATCGACGAGCGCGGCAAGGTGCTCGATTACAAAATGACCAGCCAATGCGCCTCCGGCTCCGGGCAATTCTTGGAAAATATCGCCCGCTACCTCGGCGTCGCTCAGGACGAGATCGGCGAACTGTCGAAATCGGCCGACAACCCCGAGGTGGTCAGCGGCATCTGCGCGGTGCTCGCCGAAACCGACGTCATCAACATGGTGTCGCGCAGCATTTCGGCGGCCAACATCTTAAAAGGCATCCATATTTCCATGGCCGACCGGCTGTCGAAGCTTCTCAAATCCATCGGCGCCAATGAGGGCGTTGTCATGGCCACTGGCGGATTGGCTCTTGACGCCGGCCTGGTTGCGGCGCTCAATGAGAGCATGCAACAACAAAAGATCAACATGACGGTCAGAACGCATCCCGATTCGATCTACGCCGGCGCCATCGGCGCCGCCATCTGGGGCGCTTACCGCCACCGCAAGCTGGCAGAACTTGGCCAGCTGGCGAAGGCGTCCTGACACACGCGAGAGAAGGAGGCCAGCCATGGCGCTTATCATTACCGAGGACTGCACCAGTTGCGACGCCTGCGTTGAGGTCTGCCCCAACCAGGCCATCAGCGCCGGGGAGCCAATTTACGTCATCGATCCGTTGCGCTGCACCGAGTGCGTCGGCGCCCACGATGAGCCGCAATGCGTCACCGTGTGCCCCGCCGCCTGCATCGTCAAAGACCCCAATTGGCCGGAAACGCCCGACCAGCTTCTGGCCAAGTACAACGATCTTCACAGTTAAGGAGTTGTCATGACTTTCGCGCGCCAGATCCCGCGCATGCTGCAAGATGAGCACCGGGCGACCATTGCCGTGCTGGAACGACTGGAAAGCATCCTGGCGCGCGCCAAGCCGAATTCGCCGCCGCCGTCGAGCAATGAACTCAACTCGGCGCTCGGCGATCTTTCCACCGCCATCGAGGGCGAGATCGGCAGCCACTTCGCCTTCGAGGAACAGGAACTTTTTTCCCGCCTGCGTGAAACCGGCGACCATATGATCGCCGAGCTCCTGACCGCCGAGCACGAGATCATTCTGTCGTTGGGCCGCGATGTCGTCTCCTTGGCGCGTCAAGCCAAGAATGCCGGCTTTAGCGAAGATTCGTGGCGGCTGTTCTATCCGCAAGGCTTTGAATTGATCGAGCGCATGGTGGCGCACATCCAGAAGGAAGAGATGGCGCTGTTGCCGATCGTGGATGAACTGTTGGACGAGGAACAGGACGAAATGCTGGCCATGGAGTATGCGGGGCAGCGCTAATTATAGGAGAGGGCGCGATGTCGAAAAGCGAGTTTCCCAAGCATGTGCGGCCGCTGACCGCGGCGGATCTGGAACGCGTCATTGAAATCGACACTCCCTACGCCCTGCGCTCCCGCCGCGGCTTTTTCGAGGCCCGGCTGAAGGCGGCGCAGGCTGATCCCAAGGGATTCATCTACATCGGCTATGAGCGCGGCGGCAACTTGCAGGGATACCTGTTCGCCCGGCTGGCCGACGGTGAGTTCGGCGAGGCGGCGCCGGTGGCCTTTCTCGATGCCCTGGCGGTTGATCCCAACAGCACCCACGCCGGGGTCGCCCGGGCGATGATGGGCGGACTGGAAACCGCGCTGAAACGGCGCGGCGTGGCCGCCATTCAAAGCGAGGTTGATTGGCGCAATACGTCATTGGTGGATTTCCTGGCCGCCGCCGGTTTCGAGCTGGCGCCGCGCCACATCGTGGAGCGCGATCTGTCGACGCCCTTGCCGTCGCAACCCATCGCCAGCGAGCGGCCGGCTTCGTATGAAATCGACTACAGCGATCCGCAAAGTGATGATTTTGACGCGCTGGCCCGGGATATCGTGCCCTGTCGTTCGCTCAAGGCCAGCGATCTGCCGGCGCTGGTGCGGATCGGCGGCGAGATTTTCGGCCGCGACCGCACGTCCTACTATCAGCGCAAAATGACCGAGGTTTTAAATGAGTCCGGCGTGCGCGTCTCCATGGTGGCCGAGCTGGATGATCATGTGGTCGGCTTCGTCATGGCGCGGGTGGATTTCGGCGAGTTCGGCCGCCTGGAGCCGGGCGCGGTCATCGACACCATCGAGGTTGATCCCGCCTACCAACAGCGTCATGTCGGCATGGCGTTGATCAGCCAATTGCAAGCCAACCTTGTCAGCCTGCGCGTTGATGTGACACGCTCCGCCGTCTATTGGAATCAGTTTGCCTTGCTGGCGTTTCTCGAAGCCAACGGCTTTACGCCGTCGCAGCGTCTGTCGTTCCGCCGCCGGGTGTTTTAAGGCAAGTCGTCATTGCGAGTCGGCGAAGCCGACGAAGCAATCCATATCTGGTCAGTCGGTTGATTTCTGGATTGCTTCGTCACGTTGTTCCTCGCAATGACCGCGGGAACGCAACCTACTGCCCCAAAAGCGCGCGGCCATCCGCGGTGATCATCTCCGGCGTCCACGGCGGATCAAACGTAATCCGCACATCGGGCGTCGGCGAACTCGGCAAATTGGCGATCGCCTCCTCGACAGCCACCAGGATTTGAGATGCTGCCGGGCAGCCTTCGGAGGTAAGGGTCATCACCACCTGCACGCTGCCGTTTTCCTCAGCGATGTCATAAATCAAGCCCATATCGACGATGTTGACCCCGGCCTCCGGGTCATACACCTGCTTTAAGGCTTCGCGCGCCAAGTCCACCAAGTCTGTCATCATCTACCCCATGATGGTTCGCCGCACCACGTCACCGGCAAACCACAAAAAAGCCAACGCGCCCGCCATGCCAACCACCGCGCCAAGGGTGACCAGCAGCGGCGTCTCGACGATAATGCCGGCGGCCACGGCGGCGAGGCCGACGCCATGACAGATGCCGTGGACGCGCAGCGCCGGCTCATTGGTCAGGGCGGAAACCGAGACCGGCCGCCCGCCCGGCCCGCCGGCGTGCATGGTGGCGAGAAACGGCATGATCCGCTGCAAGATGCCCAAAAGAAACGTGAGGAGCCAGCCGGCGATGACGATAAAGCCGGCAAGCGTAGCACCGCTATCGCCAACCAGTCCCAACGCCGTCAACAGCGCCAACATCAGGCTAACCGGCAACAGCGCCCAGGCGGCGCGCACCAGGAGGAACGATAACCCTAAGCGCTGGCGCATGCGGGTTTTCAGCACCGTCAGCATGGCGCGCAGATGCAGCCCCATGCCGGCAAGGCCAATGAGCGCCGCTGCCGCGATCAGCAAAGGCAGATCCCACAGCGCGCCGCCGGCCGCCAGCGCAATGGCGGCAGTGATCAGCCCCATCGTCACATAGCCCAAGAACGGCTTGGGCGCCGGCGCCAGCGCGAACATCGGCACCAAGACATGACTGAATCCGAGCGCCAACAGCCCCATGAAGCCAAAGGCGGCGATCACGAAATGCGCCAGCGCCGCCCCGGCGTGGTTGGCAAAAAAGCCCAGGTCATAGTCGGCGATCAAAGCCAGCGCCAACAGCGCCAGAATGAGCAACGCCAAGAGCGCCAGCCAGACATGGGCTACGGTGAGATCGATTTGCGTGGCGCCGCGCAGATTGCCGGTGATCAACACCGCGAAAATCGCCAGCGCCGCCGCCACCGCAACGCCGCCGATCATCATCACCGAGCCATCGCCGATGGTCATGCCATAGGTCAAAAGGGCGACGCCGGGAATGTAGAGCCATGACATGAGTTGGCACAGGCCAACCGCGGTGATCGGCCGCTTGGTGACCACCGACAGCAACTGCAACGCCGCGCCGATCGCCGTCATCACCAGAACGCCCAAGGTGATCAGATGGATCGCCGCCAATACCGGGCCGGGGCCGCCGCGATAGCCGATCAAGCCCCCGCCGTGGAGAGCGAGCAGCGCCCAGGCCGCCGCATGATAAAACGCGGCGGCGATGAAAAAGCGGAAGATCAGCGATGCCGGCAGCAGCCGGCCCTTGGCGCCCGCCAGAAAAGTTGCTGATGACACGCTCATTCTGCTCCCCGCTGCAGGCGCAGGCGAACCTCGTCGGGCTCGCCCGCCACCAGTTCATGACGCCAGCCGCGTTCGGCCAGTTCAGGATAAAGAAACATCGGCTCGCGCTCGTGATGCACGATCACCGTATCGCCGGTGTCGGGCGCTTCCAGCAACTGCAGGATGGCCAGCATCGGCTGCGGCGGCTGCAGCCCGCGCACGTCGATATGCATCGCATCCGCCGCACGCCAGATTTTTGCGCCGCCGTCCGAAGCTGCCGCCGGCGCGCCTTTGCCGGTGCGGTGAAAGGTTATCCGCCAATGGTCGCTCGCCAGCTGCTCGGCATGATCGACAAAGCCTTTGCCCGCCAGCACTCGGCGCAGCGGCGCGGGATCGAATGGCGCCTCCAGAATAAGCGTCTCGCCCACCGCCAGCGGTCCTGCCTGACGCATGATGACGCCGAGCGGCTCCTCGCCCCGGGCCAAGTGCGGCCGCACGTCCAAGCGGTGCGCTTTGGCCGGATCGATGCCGGCCAGCCACGCCGGCGGTGCGGCGGGCGCGCTGGCCGTCTCGGCTGCCGCTGCATGGGCCGGCAGCGGGTCATCGTTGACGGCGGCCAGGACCGCCGCGAGCGGCACGCCCGCTACCTTGGCGGCGTCGGCGAAATTGACCAGCCGGGCCATTACCTTGCGCAGCACCGGGTTGCGTAACTTGGAAAACGTCGGATTGAGCGCGATCAGGCGCTCCACCACGGCGGGATCGGCGGCAATCGCCTCGGCCACCACCGTATCGGGCCCGAACCGCCGCTTGCCGCCGGTGGCGGGGGGTGAGTCCGGTTTACTGTGCTTACTCGTCATGATTTCATCGTCCGACAGGAATTGGTGCACAGACCATGACGTGGGTCAAGCTTTTGTCGGAAAAACCAGCGAAACCGTCTCGGCGATGCACACCGGCTTTGCCTGATTGTCCGCCTCCACCGTCACCACCGTATTGAGCCGCAGGCCGCCGTCGGGAATTTTCGCCGCCTCTTTGAGCACATAGCGCGCCCGCAGCTTGCTGCCGACCAGCACCGGGGCGGCGAACCGCACCTTTTCGTAGCCATAATTGATGGCGCGGCCAACGCCATAGTCGCGAAAATAAGGCACGGTGAAGGACGGCAATAGCGACAGGGTGAGGAGGCCATGGGCGATGGTCCCGCCATAGGGGGACTCCCGCTTGGCGCGCTCCACGTCGGTATGCAGCCATTGATGGTCGCCGGTGGCCTCAGCGAAGGTGTTGACCCGCTCCTGGGTGATGGGCAGCCAGTCGGTAACCAGAAATTCCTTGCCCACCAGATCGTTAATGGCGCTGAACTGTTTCATGTCGGGCTCATTCTCCTTTATGATCGCCCACCATAACACCCGGAGCGCAAAGGGAAAACAAGACGCTCGGCAGAAAGCGATAAAAAGGCTAGCATTCGTGCTAGGTGACCAGAGGATCAAGATGGCGCGGCGGAAGATATCGCACGAACCAGTCAGTTGCTTTGCCTGCCAGAATCGGCAGCGCTCGGAATGGTGCGTGCTGACGGAAAATGAGCTGTCCCGCTTTGATAAGGCGAAATCGATCCGGCATTACAAGCCCGGCGAATTCATCTATCACGAAGGCGACGCTTGCCAGGGCATTCACTGCCTGGAAGATGGGTTGGTGGCGCTGCGCAAATATAACGTCGACGGCCAATCGACCTTGCTTGGCCTGGCCAATCCTGGCCGCACCCTGGGCTACCGCTCGCTGTTGTCGGGCAGCCCGCACGTCACCAGCGCCGAGGTGATCAAGCCGAGCCGCGTCTGCTTCATCGACCGCGCCGTCATTCGCGAACTTCTCGACCACAATCCGGCGCTGGGCTACCAGTTTCTGCGCCGCGCCTCGAAGGATCTGGGCCGTGCCGCGGTGCTCTATCACCAGGGCCAGACCCTGAGCGTGCGCGATCGCTTCATCCACCTCTTGCTGGTGCTGCGCGGCAAATACGGCGCGCTCGACAAGGCTGGAGCCTTGACCATCGAACTGCCCTTGTCGCGCCAGGACTTGGCGGCGCTCATTGGCACCCGGCCGGAAACCCTGGCGCGCACCATTCGACAGTTGGAGGACGATGGCGAAGCCCACTTTGAAGGCCGCCTGATCCACATCGCTGAGCCTGAGACGCTGTTTGCGGGACTGGGGCTGGAGAGTTAAGCCCTAGTCCGGCTCCTTATGGCTGCGCGGGTCGATGGCCAGGGCCTCGGGCGAGGTTTGCGGCAATGGCCGGAATTCCTGCTTTTCCGCGCGCGGCACCGCCGGCCGGGCGAACGAGAAGCCAAGGGCGGTCAGCGCCAAGACGCCATGCACCACCGCGGTGTAGAGATAAAGCGATTTGAAGCCCGCCAGCTCCATGGCGGTGGAGGCAAGGAGCGAGCCTAAGGTCGAGCCCACCGAAAAAATGAACAACAGCCCGCCCGAGGTCTCGAGGAATTCTCCGGGCCGCGCCCGGTCATGGGCCATGGCGACGCAGATCGCCGACAGGGAAAACGAGGACGCGCCGAAGACAAAGCTCGCCGCCAGCAGCAGCGCATAGGAGCGGCCGATGCTGTAGGTCATGGCGATGCCGGCCCCGGCCGCCATAAAGCTTGCCGCCGCCACCACCCGGCGGCGGTCGAAGCGGTCTGACAGCCGCCCCATCAGCCACTGGCAGGCGGCGCCGCCCCAGATGGTGATGCTCAGGTAAAGGCTCAATTCGCTGGCCGATAGCCCGGCGGCGCGGCCGAACACCGGACCCAGTCCCCAGAACGCCGAATTGGCCAGTCCGACCAGCACGCTGCCCAACACCGCGACCCGGCTGGTGGTCCACAGCTTGTTGACGTCGACCTTGACCCGGGCGGCGATCTGCGGCGCATCGGCGCGGGTCAAGGCCACGGGAATGACCGCCAGCAAGGTCAGAAACGCCGCCAGCGAAAACAGCCGGGGATCACCGGGGCCAAATAGCGTCAAGGATAATTGCCCGAGCGAGATCATCACCAACGTAAGCGTGGAATAGGACGACAGCACCACGCCGCGCAGCTCATTGGCGGTCTTGTCATTAAGCCAGCTTTCCACGGCGATGAACACGCCAGCCAGCATGAAGCCCTGCAAAAAGCGCAGCACCAGCCACGCCTTGGCGTCGCTGAAAAAGGAAAAAGCGATGAGCAGCGCCGCCACCGCGCAACCCAGCGCCGCGAAGGCGCGGATATGGCCGACGGCGGCGATGATGCGCGGCACCGTCAAACAGCCGATCATCAAGCCCAAGGTGTAGCCCGACCACAAAAAGCCGATGGCGACGTGACTGAAGCCGGCGTTGGCGGCGGCGATGGGAATAAGCGCCAGCTGTAGCCCGTGACCGGTAAACAGAAACGCGGCGCTTATAAACAGCGCCGATATGGCAATGACCATGGAGCGCATGAAAGTTCTTTAGGGCGCACCGCCGCTCAAGTAATCAAGCGCCAGATAGGACAGCGCACGCACCCCCACCACCAGGGCGTCGTCGTTGACATAAAACAGCGGCGAATGATTGGGCGCGGCTTCGCCCAGCTTCACGCCGGGCTTGTTGACGCCGAGAAAGAAAAATACGCCCGGTATCTCTTGCTGATAGAAAGCAAAATCCTCCGCCCCCATGACAAGCGTGGACTCGCGGACATTCTCGGCCCCGGCGGCGCGCTCTAAACTCGGACGCAAGCGATCGGTCAACAGTGGATCATTATAAACCACCGGCGAATAAGGCTTGATCGCCAGCTCGACGCTGGCGCCCCAATGATCGGCGATGCCCTTGATGGTCCGCTCCAGGCGCAGCAACAGTTGTTCGCGTATGGCGCTGTCAAAGGTGCGGATGGTGCCCGACATTTGCACGCTATCGGGGATGATGTTGTGACGAATGCCGCCGTTGATATGGCCGACGGTGATGACCGATGGCGCCTTGGTGATGTCAAGCTGGCGCGACGGGATCATCTGAATGGCGGTCAGAATTTCCGCCGAGATGGTTACAGGATCGATGCCGCCCCATGGCATGGAGCCGTGAGTCTGCCGGCCTTTGACGGTAAGATGGAACTCATCCGCCGCCGCCATCGTGCCGCGGCTGCGATAGCTAATGGTGCCCGCTTCCGCCGGCTTGACGTGGAGGCCAAAAACGGCGGCAGGCTTGGGCGCGGCGAATGCGCCTTCCTTGAGCATCAGCTTGGCGCCGCCTTCCTCGCCTTCCGGCGGTCCTTCCTCTGCCGGCTGAAAGAGAAACAGCACGGTGCCGGGTATCTCGGCGCGCCGGCCGGCGAGCACTTCCGCCACGCCCATCAGGATGGCGGTATGGGCGTCATGGCCGCAGGCGTGCATGACGCCGGTTTCCTGGCCGTTGTAAACGGCGCGCACGGCGGAAGCGAAGGGCAGGCCGGTCTGTTCGGTGACCGGCAGGGCGTCCATGTCGGCCCTGAGCGCCACCACCGGCCCCGGCTTGCCGCCTTTAAGCACGCCGATGACGCCGGTGTGGGCAACGCCTTCCCTCACCTCATCGAACTTGAGTTTTTTCAAGTGCTTGGCCACCAGCTTGGCGGTGCGAACCTCGCGGTTGGAAAGTTCCGGGTGCTGGTGGATGTCACGCCGCCATTCAATGACCTTGGGCGCGACCGCCGCCGCAGCCGCCGCGATCGCATCCGGCTGCGGCTCGGCCTGAGCCGTTGCGAACGGCAGCAGAGCCAGGATTAAAACGGATCTGAAGGATGGCATGATCATCAAACTACTCGTGGATTTCTTTAGGTATGGGATTTTTCTGGGCTGGGGCATGATTGCAGAACGCGCCGCGCCGCACAAGCACGTATACTGCGCCCTTGATTTTGCCTCAAGTCCGAGGGCTTAATGAATGGGTGACCGCTAGAGGGGAGATATCGCCATGACCACTGCAGGGCCGCCCGCGCCGTCCGACAATCAAGGCCGGGGACCGGAGATTGCGCGTAGCGTTGACCTGTTGCTGGTCGCCTACATCGCCTACCTCATCGGGCTGATCAGCGGCGGCCTCGGCAGCCTGGTGGGCGTCGTCATCGCCTATCTGAAGCGGGATGACGAGGTCGGCACCTGGCGGGAGAGCCATTACATATGGCTGATCCGCACCTTCTGGATCGGCCTCTTTTATGCCGCCATCGGTTTTTTGACCCTGATCATCCTCATCGGCAAGATCATCCTCTTTGCTACCGTGGTGTGGTTCATTGTGCGGCTGATCAAAGGCTGGGTAGCGTATGGCAAGGAAATGCCCATTGACAATGCCGAGAGTTGGCTCGTCGGCTAAAATTATTTTTTACGAAAAAACGGCGGCGGTGATGGCGTACATGGCGCCAGCCACCAAGGGCCAGTAGAACAGCTTCGGCAGCAGATTGTCGCGGTAATGAATGCTGCGGATCTCACGATCCGAGGTGAACAGTATGGAATTCACGCAGGCAAGCAGAATGATCAGATAGGTCAGGAAGTAAAAGTACTCGACGTAAAATACCCTTTTGGCCGCCAGTGCGCTGCGCAGTTCGATGTGCGACAAGAGAACGGCGAAGAACAGCGCGGCGCAGGTGGTGATGATGGTAGAGGCGGTAAAGCCCACCAGATCCTTGTTTTTGGCTTCCCTGGTCACCGTCATCTGCATGGCGAAAATCAGCACCAGCACCAGAATGATCGGCGTCATTTGTGATACAAAAGCGTCAAGAAACGTGCGCTGGATAATGAGATTGAAGTAAAGTTCGGGATGGGCGTCTATCAGACGCGACGGCAGGCCGAATTTGGTATTATAGGCGTTGTCGCGGTACTCGAAAAAAGCGCGGCGCGGCGTCCAGCCGCCGATGACAATGTCGCGTTCGATTCCGGGCAAGGCGGCGCCGGCAAGCGATGGGTAGTCCTCCAGATCGGGCGCCAGCAGAATATGTTGGTCGATTTCCTTCGGCCACAACCGGATCCAAACCGACTCCCAATCCAAGGGGAAACGGCCATAACCGAAGCTTTGGCGCAAGGTGACGCGAAACGTCCAGCCAACGGTGGTGGCGGTTGGCGTTTGGCGCCGATAGGCCTCCTCGATCTCGACGCTCTCGGCCTCAGGCAAGGAGAATCCCTCGCTGATCTTCGAGCCCGCTTTGAACCGCTGCCAGATATAGCCGGTCACGGCTACATTATTCGCCGAAACGAATTCCATCGATTTGATGAAAACCCCAGTGGGCAAGAACTGGGGAATGGGGCGATGATCGCGCACCGCGGCGATCAGCGTCTGGCGTTGAAAATCCTCCAGCGCGCCGCGGCTGGTGATGACTCTGCCCGGCGATACCCGCGCCGGCTCGACCGATAAGGCGAAGGACCAGATGACGCCGATGCCGATCATGAAACTCAAGGAGATCACGATTGACCACGCCCATAGCTTGCTATTGGCGCGCTGATCCGTCGCGGCGCCCAGTTGCAGAAGGTGCAGCGCGGCAACCGTTACCAAGAGGCAAAGGAAAAGATTAGTTAACTCCAATGTTGTCTGCCGGGCCAAAGGCTCGGGCAACATGGCGTCGCGACGATCCGCGGTCATGGTCAATGTCCATGTGGTATTCGCAATGGATCGCGTGACGCGATGGCAGGACGCGTCGATGCAGCGCGTCTGCCGGCCGGGGTGCTCGGCAATGATTTGTTCGCCATCGGAGACAAGCGTCGCCCGCCCCGAGCCGCCCAGACGCGCCCGTTCCAGCACGCTCTGGATATCCTTGGCGTTCAGGCTGATATGAACCACCACTACCGCGCCATGTATCCTGTCGCCGGCGGCAAAATCCACAGTTACCGTATTCGTCATTTCATTGTGCCGCGGCGGCTGCCACACGGACTGACCGGCTGACGCCCGTAAGAACCACTCGCTGCGGGTATAATCGAGATCATCGTCCAACTGAGCGGCCCGCAGGCCGGCGTCGCCGCGCACCGCGAACGGCGCAAAAAGCCGCCGTTCAGGATCAAACCCATAGCGGTCGAAAGCCACGCCCGCCGCCATGACTTCCGGATAACGCGCAACGATTTTTCGCAAACCCTCGCTGATATGATCCGCCGACATCGATGATGATCGGACAAGCGCCGCGGTTTCACCCGCCGCCTGCTCACCGGTCAGGATCAACCGCTCAAGTTCATCCACGGCATGCTTGATCTCGGCATCGGTCTTATCGATCACAGCTTGCCAGGCCGCTTGCCGGGCGCGGGCGTACTCCGTTGCTTCGCGGCCGATCGCCACGGCCAGCGCAAGGGCGACGAGCAGCAACGCGGCAAACAGACACGGATAACGGGAACGCACCCGAGGTTTCATGCAAGTCGACCTTCAACGACATCAACAGACGCCGTTGTCCGTCATGCCGTGAAGTCACGGGTGGTCACGGACGTGCCCCGGCATTCGTCTTGGCGTGATTGTCAGGGATTATTGCTTATCCATGCCGCATGCTTGCCGCATTGTTATCGCCTGCTTGTGGTGGCTGGTCCTCGCCCCGTCGGCGGCGGCCGGCGGCAAGACCCTTGCGGTCGGCATGACCGCCGCTTTCAGCGGTCCGGCAAAGGCGCTGGGCTTGGGCATGAAGGCCGGCATCGACGCCGCTTTCGCCGAATGGAACGCCCGGGCGTCCGGGGCGGAGCCGCGATTATTCTTGATCGCCCGGGACGATGCCTATGATCCCGAGGCGGCCGGCGACAATACCCGCCGACTGATCGAGAAAGATCAGGTGGTGGCGCTCATCGGCAATGTCGGCACGCCGACGGCGCGAGTTGCCGCGCCCATCGCCGCCGCCGCCAAGGTACTGTTCTTCGGCGCCATGACCGGCGCTTCGCTGATCCGGCCGCAGCCGCCGAGCCGCTACCTCATCCACCTGCGCGCCAGCTATCAGGAAGAAACCGCCGCCATGGTGGACGGACTGTTATCGGCCGGCGTCAAGGCCGATGAAATCGCCTTCCTCACCCAGGACGACACCTATGGCGAGGATGGATTCCAGGGTGCGGCGGCCGCACTCAAGGCCAGGGGATATGCGGACGTTGACCACCTGCCGAGGGGCCGTTACGCGCGCAATTCCTTGGATGTCGAGCCGGCGCTGATTCAGTTGTTGCAAAGCCGCCGCGCTCCCCGCGCCGTGATCATGGTCGCCGCCTATCGTCCGGCGGCGAAGTTCATCACCCTTGCCCGTCAGTTGTTCCCTGATGCGCTGTTCTTGAATCTGTCGTTCGTCGGCAGCGATGCGTTGGCCAGGGCGCTGGGACCTGCCGGCCGCGACGTCATTATCACCCAGGTGGCGCCGACGCCCGATAGCGACTTGCCGGCCGTGCGCGCCTATCGGCGGGCGCTGGCCAACTATGTCCCGCAAGCGTCCTTCGATCTTCTGTCGCTGGAAGGATATCTGGCGGCCCGGGTGTTGATCGCCGGCATTAGGCGCGCCGGGCCGAACCCCGATCGGGAAGCGGTGATCGACGGCCTGTTGTCTCTGGGCGCGTTCGATATCGGGTTGGGCATGCCGCTTCGCCTATCGGCTGCCGACCATCAGGCCAGCCATCGGGTATGGCCGACGCGATTGGTCGACGGCCACGTGACGGCCATGAACTGGAGCGATTTGGTAAAGACGGAAGAGTGAAACGGCCGATCAAGCCCCAGCTTGGGCGGGCTGCGCCGGGTGGGCGGATTTTTCTGCACCGGGGGGCGGGAAAGGCGCCAACTCCAATTCGCGGCGAACAATGGAGACCAGTTTGGGATGCGCGCGGTGATGTTCGGCGATGCGCGCCACCCCTTGCAGCGCCCGATCATGATGAATGAAAGCCAGCGCCGTCAGCCATAAGGTGCGCAGCGTCAAGCCAAGCGATTGATGATCGACATAAAGGAGCGCCAGACGACTTTTCCAGGGCCGCACCAGACGGTCATAGTCGCCCTTGGGGTCGTTGCTGTGTTCCAGCACCTTGCCGAGGTTGAGAAACATAATGGAAGCCAAGTCGGTAATGCCGGGCTTGACCGACAGAATGCGCATTTCTTCTTCGGTAAAGGCGTCGACGATGGCGGATACCGAGGCCCGCGGACCGACCAGGCTCATGTCGCCCTTCAGGACATGCCAGAACTGCGGCAGCTCGTCGAGCTTGGAGGTGCGAATGAAGTGACCAAGGGCGGTCACCCGGTTATCGCGGGTGGTAATGATCTCGTCTGGGCGGACGCCGGCATGGCGGGAGATCGAGCGCAATTTGATGAACTTGAACGGCTTGCCGCCGGCGCCGATCCGTTCGGCTATATATAAGGGATTATGTCGATCTTCGAGCCAAATCAGCACCGCCGCCACGGCGATAAAGGGCAAACTGATGGCCAATCCCACCGCGCCACAGAGGATATCCAGGAGGCGCAAGGATAAAGGCTGGGGTTTGACGGTAACGTGATATTGTTGAAGCGGCTTGGGAAATGGGATGACCGCCCCTGTTGCTGCCATCGTCTCGACCTCGATCCCCCGATACCTAGCGCTGTCGCTATCCAGCATGCGTTCGCCCCTGATATTCTTGCGGTTTTTCTAGGCTTTTACCGGCTCGTCGTTACGAAAGCCGCCGCATTGTTGCAAAATCTTCCTTTATGAAAGCTTAACAGTCCATCATCCGGGCTAACGACGAGCCTTAAACCTTAAGCCTAAGGCCGTCTTGTGACAATTTTGCGATATTGCTGTGCGCACATGATTACAGAGTCTTTCGACTTATATCTTGCTCTTTCCATTAAGTGCTGGAGATTCATTTGTCCAGCGTAATTTTTTTGCGTTTCCAAACGAAAACAATAGTTAAGCCATCCACGACGGGCGAACCGCCCGGCCGTGACGGCCGTCGGCTTGTGAACCGCGCTGTTGGGCGCTAGGGTGCGAACGATGCTGAGCATGAGGAGTACCGGCCGATGAAATTCTATGACTGCCAGCCCGCCCCCAGTCCGCGCCGCGTGCGCATGATGATTGCCGAAAAAGGCATTGCCGTGGACAAGATCGAGGTCGATCTGCGGAACGGTGAGCACCTGAAGGATTGGTTTCGTCGGATCAACCCCCGCTCTGAGGTGCCGGTGCTGGAACTTGATGACGGGACCGTCATCACCGAAAGCGTGGCGATCTATCGCTACCTGGAGGAGATCCAGCCCGAACCGGCGTTGATGGGGCGCACGCCGAAGGAAAAAGCCGTCATCGCCATGTGGGATCATAAGGTGGAGATCGAGGGCTTTTTTGCGGTGGCGGAAGTGCTGCGCAATACCGCCAAAGGCTTCGCCGGACGGGCGATCACCGGCCCGCAAAGCTACGCCCAGATCCCCGAGCTGGCGGAACGCGGGCGGCGGCGGGTGACGGAATTCATGCAAACTTTGGATGCCCGGCTTGCGCACTCGCGCTATCTCGGCGGCGATCAGTTCAGCGTCGCCGATATTTCCGGCGTGGTGGTAGTGGACTTCGCCGGCTGGATCAAGGCCACGATCCCTGATGATTGCCTCCACCTCAAGCGCTGGCATGAAGAGGTATCGGCTAGACCCTCGGCCAAGCTATAGCAAACCCCGCTTCATCAGCCATTTAGGGGGTGGGCCGCGCCAACGATAGTGCTTAAGGTCGGTTTTGCCGTGGCCATCGAAAACGATTCCTTCCGCCTCCAGCAGTTCCCGTTGCAGGCCGCTGCCGCCCTCGCCTGGGCGGGGACTGATCTCGCCCCGGGCGTTGATCACCCGCTGCCAGGGTACGCGGGTGCTGGCATTTAGGTGAAACAAGGCATAGCCCACCATGCGCGGGGTGCAGCCAGCGATATAATCGGCGATCTGTCCATAGGTCGCCACTTGTCCCTTCGGGATCATGGAGACAAGCTCATAGACCTGATGGTAATAGGTGTCGCCGGTTTTCGGCGCTATCTTGCCGGTGCGGGTCATCATCGAAGCCTAAAACATAACCTCAAGCTATGGAACCTGGATAACATGAGCGAGCTTGTAGAACTTTCGTCCCCCTACCTGTTGTTCTTAGGAGACGCCCGCGATGATCTGGCGGCGAAAACCGCCGCCGGTGTTCATCACTGGCGACCGCGCCAATGCCTCGGCCAGGTTCGGCTGCCGGGCTGCGCCGCCGATTTGAAGCTTACCGATATGACCCCTGCCGAGGCGGCACGACAAGGCGCGCGCACCATGCTGATCGGCACCGCCAACTCCGGCGGCGTCATCGCCGACAACTGGCTGCCCAGCATCGTCGAGGCGCTGGAGGCGGGGCTGGACGTGGCCAGCGGCCTCCATGAGCGGCTCGACCAGATTCCGACGCTGATGGCGGTCTCGGCGCGCACCGGCCGACGCCTGATCGACGTGCGCCATCCCAAAGGCAAATTGAAGACCGGCACCGGCCGCAAGCGGTCCGGCAAGCGGCTCCTCACCGTCGGCACCGATTGCTCGGTGGGCAAGATGTATACCTCGCTCGCCCTCGAAGCGGCGCTGCGGGAGAAAGGATGCAAGGCCGACTTTCGCGCCACCGGCCAGACCGGCATCATGATTGTCGGCCGCGGCATCTCGGTGGATGCGGTGGTGGCCGATTTCATCTCCGGCGCGGCGGAGGCGTTGAGCCCCGACAACGACGCCGATCACTGGGACGTGGTGGAGGGGCAGGGCTCGCTCCACCATCCGGCGTTCGCGGGCGTGAGCCTAGGTCTCTTGCACGGCAGCCAGCCCGATGCCCTGGTGATCTGCCATGAACCGACGCGCCGCCACATGCGGGGCCTCACCGACGTGCCGCTGCCGAGCTTGGAAGCCACCATCGAGGCCAACCTCAGCGCCGCCAGGCTGACCAATCCCAACGTGCGGGTGCTGGGCTTTGCCGTCAACACCTCGAAGCTTGAGGAGGCGGCGGCGCGATCGATGCTGGATGATCTGGAAAAACGCTTCCGGATGCCGGCCTCAGATCCGGTACGCTTCAGCGTGGCGGCGCTGGCGGCGCGCTTGCTGGCGGAGTTTTAGCGCGATCACAACGGCGCGGTGGCGGCGGCCAGCCAGCGCGCGGTATCGGTGTCGACCAGCGGCGTCAAGGCGTTCCGCACTTGGGCGTGGTAGGCGTCGAGCCACGCCCGCTCGTCGCCGCTCAGCAATTCAGGTACGATCAGCTTGCGGTCGATGGGGGCGAGCGTAAGCGTTTCAAACTCCAACAGATCAAGCTCGGCCTTGACGTCGGAGGGGCGCACCGCCAGCAAGTTCTCGATGCGGATGCCGAATGCCCCCGCCTTGTAATAACCGGGTTCGTTGGAGAGGATCATGCCCGGCAACAGCGCCGCCGCGCCGGTCTTGGCGATGCGCTGCGGCCCTTCGTGCACGCTTAAATAACAGCCCACGCCATGGCCGGTGCCGTGGCCATAATCGAGTCCTTCCCGCCATAACGGCGAGCGCGCCAAGGTATCAAGCTGCGCGCCGGTAGTGCCGCGCGGGAAGCGGGCGGACGCGATGGCGATATGGCCTTTGAGCACCAGGGTGAAGACGCGCCGCGCGTCTTCAGATGGCGCGCCGATGGCCACCGTGCGGGTGACGTCTGTGGTGCCGTCGAGATATTGCCCACCGCTGTCGATAAGATAAAGCGACCCCGGCGCGATTTGGCGATTGCTCGCAGCCGTCACCCGGTAATGGACGATGGCGCCGTTGGGCCCGGCGGCGGAAATGGTGTCGAAGCTTAAGTCTTTGAGCATGCCGGTCTCGGCGCGAAACGCTTCCAAGCGTTGGGCGGCGGCGATTTCATCGATCTTGCCGCTGGGGCCTTCGCGATCAATCCAGGCAAGAAAGCGCGTCAGCGCCGCGCCGTCGCGATGATGCGCGGCGCGCATGCCGGCCAGCTCGGTGGCGTTTTTCGTTGCCTTGGGCAGGACGCAGGGATCGCGGCGGCGTTTAATGGTAGCGCCGGCGTCGCTTAAGGTTTGCAGCACCGCGACGGCGGTGGCATCGGCATCGACGGCAACAGTCTTCTTGGCCGCGCCCAAGGCGTTCAGGCCGTCGAGAAAAGCGGTCTTGGGATGAATCCGCACCGCGTTGCCCAGATGCGCGCGTAAACGCGGCGTCACCTTGTCGGGGTCGAGGTAAAGATCGGCCTCGCCGCTGCGATGAAGGATGAGGAACGATAGCGCCACCGGCGTGCGCGCCACGTCGCGGCCGCGCATGTTCAAGAGCCAGGCGATGGAATCAAGGGCGGTGATCACCACCGCGTCGACGTCCGTCATCGCTTCGGCGATGGCGGCGCGCTTGGTCGCCGATTCCACGCCGGCGTAAGCCACCTCATAAGGTTCCGCCGGCGCCTTCGGCGGCGCCGGCTGATCGGTCCAAACGGCATCGATGGGATTGCTGGCCACCGCCACCAACGTCATGCCGGCCGCCGCCAACGTATCTGCGGCTTTCTTGATCCAACCCTCGCTGTGCAGCCACGGGTCATAGCCGATGCGATCGCCCGCCTTGGCCGTATCGGCGATCCATTTGGCGGCGTCATCCTCCACCAGGCTTTTATACTCATAGTCGGCGGCGTCCACCTGGGCCCGCGCTTGCAGGGTATAGCGGCCATCGACGAAAATCGCCGCCTTGTCCTGGAGCGTCACGGCCAGCCCCGCCGAGCCGTCAAAGCCGGTCAACCACGCCAGGCGCTGGGCATAGGCGGGGGTGTATTCGCTGCCGTGCTCGTCGGTGTGGGCGACCACATAGCCATTCAGACCGCGGCGCGCCAATTCCGCCCGCAGGTCAAGCAAGCGTTGATGATGTTGCCCGTTGGTCGTCACGCGCCCGTCTCCGCCGATCTGCCCTCGCCCCAATCGCCCATCGCCACCACCCGGGCGATGGCCGCGGTCAGCGTGGTAAGCTCGTTGGGCGCGATGGTCAAGGCCGGCGTCAGGTAGATGATGCCGCCGAAGGGGCGCAGCCACACCCCTTCCGCGATGAAGCGCTGGCGCAGCGCCGCCGGGTTGGCGATGCACGCCATCTCGACGACGCCGATCGCCCCCTTGACCCGCACATCCACCACGCCGGGCAGCGTCTTTAAAGGGAACAGCTCGCGTTGCAGCTGGGCTTCGATTTGTTTGACCTCATTCAGTCGCGGCTCGCGTTCGAAGAGATCAAGCGAGGCGTTGGCGGCGGCGCAGGCGATGGCGTTGCCCATATAGGTCGGCCCGTGCATCAGCGCGCGGGCCGGATCGTCCGATAAAAACGCCTCGAACACGGGGGCGCGCGCCACCGTGGCGGCCAGCGTCACCGCGCCGCCGGTCAGCGCTTTTCCTAAGCAGATGATGTCGGGCACGACGCCGGCCTCATTGATGGCAAAGAGCGCGCCGGTGCGACCAAAGCCGGTGAAAATTTCGTCGCAGATCAGGAGCAACCCATGATGCTGGGCGGCCGCCGCGATGGCGGCGAGATCAGCCGGGGCATGGAAACGCATGCCGCCCGCGCCCTGCACCAACGGCTCGATGATGACGGCGGCGATTTCCTCTCGATGCTGGGCGAGAAAGTTATCGAATGCAGCGTAGGCTGCCGTCCCGCGCGGCACATCGACGAAAAACTGCGGCGTCAAATGATCCTTGAACAGCGCGTGCATGCCGTCGTCGGGATCGCTGACCGCCATCGCCCCGGCGGTGTCGCCGTGATAGCCGTGGCGGAAGGCGACGAAGCGCCGCCGCTCGGGCCGGCCCTGATTGATCCAGTATTGCAGCGCCATCTTCAGCGCCACTTCCACCGCTACCGAGCCGGAATCGACGAAGAACACGTGCGCCAAATCACCGGGCAGCATCCCAGCGAGCCGACGGGCTAAGGTCAACGCCTGTTCGTGCACCAAGCCGCCCAGCATGACATGGGGGAGCGCCGCCGCTTGGGTTTGGATCGCCGCCACGATGTAGGGATGCGCCGCGCCGTGCGCCGCCGTCCACCAGTTGGCGACGCCATCGATCAGCACCCGGCCATCGGCGAGCTTCAGGCGCACCCCTTCCATCGCCGCTACGGCCAACGGCGGCTGGGCGGTCTGCATCTGGGTATAGGGCAGCCACAGATGCCGCGCCGGATCGGCGAACCAATGGGGATGTTTGCCTCTTGTCACCAGTTCACACTCTTGCGGATTTCTGCACACCAATTAAAAGCCTTCCCCCTCGATGGGGGAAGGTTTGGATGGGGGTGTCATATGGCGCAAGATTAGCCGGCGGCGTCTGCAAGCCTCACCCCCACCCGTCCGCCTTCGCTTAACGCTAAGGCGGCCGACCTCCCCCATCAAGGGGGAGGCTTTATCGTAATCCCTTAAAGCGGCTCGACCCCCAGGCGGGCGAAAAGCCGGGCGTCGCGGCCTTCGGCGGGATTGGGGGTGGTCAAGAGCTTCTCGCCATAGAAAATCGAATTGGCCCCGGCGAGGAAGCACAGCGCCTGTAATTCATCGCTCATCGCCTCGCGCCCCGCCGAGAGCCGCACCAGCGAGGCCGGCATCATGATCCGTGCGGCGGCGATGGTGCGCACGAACTCGAAGGGATCGAGCGCGTCCTCGCCAAAGAGCGGCGTGCCTTCGACCTGGACCAGCATGTTGATCGGCACGCTTTCCGGGTGCTTGGGCATGTTGGCGAGCGCGATCAGCATGCCGGCGCGATGTTCGCGCCCCTCGCCCATGCCGACGATGCCGCCGCAGCACACATTAAGCCCCGCCGCGCGCACATGACCCAGGGTATCGAGGCGATCGGCGAAGGTGCGGGTGGAGATGATCTCGCCATAAAATTCCGGCGCGGTATCGATGTTGTGGTTGTAGTAATCAAGCCCGGCGGCTTTCAATCGCCGCGCCTGGGCGGCGTCCAGCATGCCTAAGGTCACGCAGGTCTCCAGCCCCAGCCCCTTGACCCCTTCGACCATGGCGCACACCTTATCAAGGTCGCGCTCCTTGGGCGAGCGCCAGGCCGCGCCCATGCAAAACCGCGTCGCGCCATTCTCTTTGGCGGCGCGGGCTTCGCGCAACACCGCCTCGATCTCCATCAGCTTGTCGGCTTCGAGCTCGGTATCGTAGCGGGCCGACTGCGGGCAATACTTGCAATCCTCCGGGCAGCCGCCGGTCTTGATGGAAAGAAGCTGGGAGAGCTGCACCCGATTGGGGTCGAAATACTGGCGGTGGATGGTCTGCGCCTCATGGATGAGGTCGCTGAACGGGCGGCCCAGCAGCGCCGCCGCCTCTGGTACCGTCCAATCGCGCCGAAACCCATCCGCCGGATGGGCCGCCGAACACGAACAAGAACACGCTTCTACCGCAGTCATTGTCTAAATCCTTAAACTTTAACCCACCATCGTCCTTCGCCCCCCTTTCTACACCTTCCCTCCCTCTTAAGGGAGAGAAACCCGATTACCCCCTCTCCCTTGAGGGAGAGGGTAGGGGTGAGGGGGCCTTTTTCCCTCCTAGCCATCCCCTCTCCCACCGGGAGAGGGCCAGGGTGGAGGGAGCCTTTTTACGCGTCGCCAAGGTCTATGAGGGAGGAGGTGGTGTCAAGAATGAAGCCACATGGGTTTTAAGCAATTATTGATAATTCCATATAAATTTTATATATTGACATTTATGAAATTATTTTGTAATGTGCGGACATTGGAGAATAATTATGACTAGTAATATTTACTATCTTCATAAACCACCATTAGAAATTGCACATTTTATACGAATAGGCTCTCGTGAGCATCGGCTTGCGGAGCGCTTATTGAGTGCGGGAAAACTGCGCGCCCAGCGCTATGTAATAGAAGCAGGAAATTTTCCACGCCAACATGATTTAATACAGACACTCCGTGATGAGCATGCTGAAATCATTTTAGATACCAAGGCGGCTGAATTAAGCGTTCCTAATCAGATTTCGAGCACAGCAAAATACGCACCTTGGGCTAGCGATGGCCGCCCATTGGAACCTGATGATTTTGACCCAAAAAGTAATCGTAGTGTTATTCAATTGATGGCTCATCACGCAATTGAAAACCATGTAAACGCAGTTATGGCGCCAACTCACTTACTGATTGGTGATGAATTCACAAAATGGCTTGAAACAGACTTCCGGTCCTGTATAGCGCTCCGTGAATCTCTGGATAAATTTGGAGGAAGCCATATTTCGATCGACTATCCACTAATTATAAGCTATGCGCAACTTCGTGATGCTACAGTACGCTTAAGATTAATTGAGCAGTTAAGATCCCTGCCTTATAATTATTTGTGGCTTCGTATTTCCGGGTTTGGAACTGACGCCACTGGGACAGGAATTGAGAAATATATACGAGCAACTTTAGATTTTCATAGTTTAGATAAACCAGTCATAGCTGACCATCTGAGCGGATTAGCCGCGTTAGCAGCCTCATCATTCGGGGCCACTAGTGGGTTTGCTCATGGCTTAAATAGTAAGGAGCGATTCGATGGAGCCTCTTGGATTAAGCCGCCTATAAACGCGACCAGCACTACAGGTCGTGACAATAGTAAAATGATCTATTTCTCAGATCTTGACCGTCGCCTGAAAGTAAAAGACGCTAACAAACTCTTTAATGATGCAAAGACAGCCCGTGAAATTTTTGGTTGCGCGGACCATAGCTGTTGCGGCAGCATCGAATTTATGCTGAATAACCCAGAAGCACATTATATCGTACAGCGCCAACAGCAAATTAAAGATCTAACCCAAGCACCAGAAACATTGCGTGCCAATAGATTCTTAACTGAGCATTTAGAAGTCTCTTATCGCAGAACATTACGCGCCACTAAACTGAAAAAATGTGATGATGAAATAAAAAAGAAAATTATCTATGCTAGTGAACGCTTAGAGCACATCCGAGCATCTTTAAGTAATCTTTATGAAAGTATTGACCAACCAAGGTATGCTGCTGAAGCAAAACCAAGAAGCAAAGAAAAAATAGTGAACGATCATACGGTACGTAAGCCATGAGTACAGTAACAACAAAACAAACTGCGGTTGCACGGCTAGTAGAAGACCTTAAAATGTATGGTGGTCTCAAGGGTCGTGATATTGCCAACATTATTGGCGTCTCGCCACCAACTGTAACACGTTGGAGCAAGGGTGAAGGCAGCCCAACTATTGACAAGCAGCGTATCATCACAGAATTAAGGTGGGTAGCTGAGCGTCTATCTGATTTCTACGAGCCTGATGAGGCACGATTATGGTTACAGTTGCCCCATCCGCAATTATCGGGAGAGCGTCCTATTGATCTCATTAATCAGGGGAGAACCAATGAGGTTCTCGAAATAATTGAGCGCCTCGACAGTGGGGTTTATTTATAAATGGGAGGAATCCGTCGCGCACTAGATCTCCAATTACTTGATATTCTTGGTGAGATAGAGGGGCGTCCTTTTGAAGGAAAAGCTTGGCGGGTAGTACGAGAAGGGCGTTCGGTAATTGACGGCTCACGTGGCGCTGGGCGTTGGAATCCCAGTCATTTAAGTGTGCTCTATACAGCCAAAGAAGCCGATGGAGCAATTGCGGAGATATTTTTCCACCTAAACCGTGGACAGTCTATATTTCCATCGAGAATGAGGCATGTACTTTATGAACTTAATATAAAGACAAAGAATACACTACACTTACCTGATATGAAAAAACTTGCCTCTTTAGGTGTTAAAGAAGAGCACTACCAAGAATTGCTATATATTCGCACACAAGAAATAGCAGAAGCAGCTGACTTCTTGGGGTTTGACGGAATTATTGCACCAAGCGCTCGATACCAATGCGATAATCTAATTCTCTTCCTTGATCAATTTAATGTGGAAGACATAGAAGTTATTTCAGAAAAATCTATAGATTGGAGTGTTTGGCGTAACCCTAAGAAATAAAAGAAATGCTATAGACGCCACCAGCAGCGTTAAGGCTTACCATATTTGTAGCCGTATTTGCGCATGACGTTAGGGGCGCGATCTTCTCCCCCCTCACACTCCCACGTCCCGCAACTCCACCACATTCACCGCACCGTTTTGGTCCCACTTGTATTCATAATGCGCGCCTTGCGTGATGGGCAGGCGCACCAGCGAGGGACGATAGACGCAGACGTTGACGCCGCCCTTGCGGCGCACGCTGTCGTATAAGATGCCGTCCGCGCCCGCGCCTTCTTGCGGCCACCGCAACGACACGCCCCAAGCCCGCGACGCCGTATAATCTTGCGCGTCATACAACGCGGGACGTGTTTTTTGCGCGCCGCGGATATCCACATGCGCGCCGTCCACGGAAGCGATGAGTTGGCGGATCTGCATGGTGTTGGGAAAGCCCTTCTCGGATAGGCGCAACCGCCGCTCGCTGTGATAAACTGTTTCGGCGATGGCGGTTTCCACATCGAGCGAGGCGTACCAGGCTCCCAGGCGATGATCGGTGAAGCGGCCGCCCGTCTCGTGCGCATGCAGAAACGCCGCCATCACCAGGGTCGCGCCATTACCTTGCGCAATTTCTTCGTTGGGCAGCAGCGCCAGCCGCCGCGACAACAGGCTTAAGCGATCGTTGGTGGCGGATTCCAGGAGGATGGCAATCTTGATGTCTTCAGGATCGCGCGTCAGATCGTCGAATACGCCCACCGTTGGATAGCGGCTGGCGATCAAGCGATGGGTGGGCTGGTGAACGCGGGTGCGCCGCAGCGGCGCCGTCATTTGATGCCGCGCCAGGCGTCGATGTAGCGGCGCACGGCGTAAAGATCGTCGATGCTGCCGAGCAGGGCGCGCTCCAATGGCGCGCGTCCGCCAAAGGGCAGATCGCGATTGGGGCTGGTAAACCAGCGCAGCGCCCCGGCATCGTCGGCGAACAACAACTTCAAGCCTTTGTGGATGCCCAAGGCGAGCGAAATGCGCTCCAACTGATCGCGGCTCAACGTGCCCACTTTGCCATTTTGCCAGTTGTGATAGGTGGGGCGCGAAATGTCGCCCAAGAGCGCCCGGCGCTGATCGACGCTCAAACGCCACAGCTCCGCCAGCTTGAAGAACAGCCGCACGGCGGCGGCGGAGACCTGTGTCCTGACCTTGGGATCGCGCAATGCCTCCGGGGCCAGCACGCCCGGCGCGCTGGTGGGGATTTCCGTTTGCTGGGTGGCGGTCATGTTAAGTCTCATTCATTGTCTAAAATTAGATACATAATATAGTATTAAACTTATATTGTCCAGAGACGTTCCCTTGCCTCCCTCTCGCCGTCCTGCCAAGATGCGGCCAATTCTTTGCTGTCATTCCCGCGAAAGCGGGAATCCAGACTTTAAAACCCTAAGATGGATTCCCGCTTACGCGGGAATGACGCTTAAGGGATTGTACGAGGTGCGCTTACCCCATGGACTCGCTCAACCGTTTCGCCGCCGAGAAGCTGGCGCGCATTCGCGCCGCCGGGCTTTATCGCGGTTTGGCCGTCACCGAGCGCGGCCCCGGCGCGGACGCGATGCGCGACGGGCGGCGGGTTATTTCCTTCTCCTGCAACGATTACCTCAACTTATCCCACCATCCGGAGGTCAAGGCGCGCGCCCAGGCCGCCATCGACGCTTACGGCGCGGGCTCCGGCGCGTCCCGGCTGGTGACCGGCAATCATCCGCTGCTTGTCGAACTGGAAGCCCGCCTCGCCCGGCTTAAGGGCGCGGAAGATGCGGTGGTGTTCGGCAGCGGCTACTTGGCCAACATCGGCATCGTGCCGTGCCTTGCCGGCCATGGTGATCTGATCCTGATCGACGAGCTTGCCCATAATTGCCTTTACATGGGGGCGCGGGCGTCGGGGGCGGAAACCCTGGTGTTCCGCCACAACGACCTGGCCCACCTGGAAGAGCTGCTGGTTGCCCGGCGCGCTCATTGCGGCCATGCGCTTATTCTCACCGACGGCGTCTTTTCCATGGATGGCGACCTGGCCCCGGTGCGTCCCATGGCGGCGCTGGCGCGCGCCCATGATGCGTGGCTCTTGACCGACGATGCCCATGGGCTGGGCGTCATTGGCGACGGCCGCGGCAGCAGCTTTATCGAGGGCGACAAGGCCGACGTGCCGCTGCAAATGGGCACGCTGTCGAAAGCCGTCGGCGGCTATGGCGGCTATGTCTGCGCCGCGCGCGCCGTCATCGACTATATCCGCAACCGCGCCCGTAGCTTCATTTTCTCCACCGGCCTGCCGCCGGCCTCCGCCGCCGCCGCCATCGCCGCCCTCGACATCATCGAGCGCGACCCCGTGTTGCGCGCCGCGCCGGTGGCCAAAGCGCGGCTCTTTACCGACCGGCTGGGGCTCTCCGCTCCGCAAAGCCCCATCGTGCCGGTGATCATCGGCGGCGCGGCGGAGACGCTCGCCGCCTCGGCGGCGCTGATGGAGAAGGGCTTTCTGGTCACCGGCATCCGCCCGCCCAGCGTGCCCGAAGGCACGGCGCGACTGCGCGTCACCTTTACCGCCGCCCATGACGATGCCGACGTGCTGGCCTTGGCCGACGCCATCGCCGCGCTTGGCCTCATTGGCCAAGAGCGCCGGGCCGAGAGCGCCTGATGCGGCTTTTCATCACCGCCACCGGCACCGGGGTGGGCAAAACTTATGTCACCGCCGCGCTACTGCGCGTCGCCAGATTACGCGGTCTGCGCTCACGCGCCGTCAAGCCGCTGCTGTCGGGTTTCGATCCCAGCGAAGGCGAGAACGACGCCGCCCTGTTGCTGGCGGCGCAAGGATTGCCGCCGGCGATGATTGATACGGTATCGCCATGGCGCTACGTCGCGCCGTTGTCGCCAGACATGGCGGCGGCGCGCCAAGGCGAAACCGTACCCGTCGATGCGGTGATCGCCTTTACCCAGACGGCGCTGCGGGGGCAGGAGGACGTGGTCCTGATCGAAGGGGTGGGCGGCGCGTTCGTGCCGTTGGACGAACGCCGCACGGTGGCCGACTGGATCGCCGCCTGCCCGATGGCGTGGCCGGTGGTGGTCGCGGGCAGCTACTTGGGCACGCTCAGCCACACCATCGCCACCGTGCGCGCCATGGAAGCCAGAGGCATCCCGCCCGTGGCGGTGGTATTGAGTGAAAGTCTTGGCGACCCGCCGCCGCTCGCCGAAACCATGGCTTCTTTAAGCCGCCACCTGCCGGGGCTGGCGATCTGGCCCCTGCCGCGCGGCGGCGACGGGGACGCCCTCTTCGACGCCTTGCGGGCGGCGGCAACATCTGCCTGACTCTGCCCGGCAAGAGCTGCCGTGCTCCCTTGCTCCCTCCTTGAAAATCAATGGCTTAGCTTTGGCACGAGGCTTGCTCGGTACGCTTGCCAGTATCCAAGGAGACCGCCGATGCAAAAAGCGCCCAACGCCATCCACGCCGCCACCATCCTGCGCCAGATGGAGGATGCCGGCATCGACGCTGAGCCTTATTTCGATATCGTCGCCACAACGCTCCTGAAGCGCCATGGCCAACAGGCGCTGAGCTTTGCCCGCGACGCCGTCGAGCGCTGGCGCGGCGGCAGCGACCGCGAAGGGCTGGAATTATGGGAAGGGGTGTGGCGCACCCTGACGGCGCGAGTCGCCGCCGCCCCGGATATGACGCCCGCCACGATCCATTGAGGAGTCAGCGGCTTGGCGCTACCGGTTAGGCCGGCCTTAGCGGCGGTGCTATAGTTGAAGTATCTGCCCGACTGCCTCGGTGATGCTTGAAGACGACGGCGCGCCGAGGTTTTTTTTGGCTTTTTTATCCAATCTCCTGCATCCACGGAAACCACTGGAACAGCACCGTGCCGGTGGTCTGCAACGCGCCGGTCGCCATGGCGACGCCGGTCGCCACTAAAAGCAGGCCGATGGCAATTTCCACATAGCGCATGGAGCGGCGAAAGCGCTGCAAGAAGCGGGTGAACGCGCCAACGCCCAAGGCCGCGATCAGGAAGGGAATGCCGAGCCCCGCCGAGTAGACGGCAAGAAGCGCGATGCCGTCCGCCATGCCTTCGCGGGTGGCGGCGACGGCGAGGATGCTGCCCAGAATGGGGCCGATGCACGGCGTCCAGCCGAAGGCGAAGGCAAGGCCGATGAGATAGGCGCCCAATGGCCCCAATGGTTTGCGTTCCACATGAAAGCGCGCCTCGCGGTCAAGGAAGGAGAGCCGGAACACGCCCATGAAGTGCAAGCCCAGGATCACCACCACCACGCCCGCCGCCATGGCCAGCACGTCCATATGGGCGCGCAGCAGGGCGCTCAATGCCGATGCGCCGGCGCCCAGCGCCACGAACACGGTGGAAAAGCCGGCGACAAACGCCAGCGCGCGCAAAAACGTGCGACGCTTCAAGGCCGCGCCCGCCGCCGTCAGATCGTCAAGCCCAGCGCCGGCGAGAAATGATAGATAGGCCGGCACCAGCGGCAGCACGCAGGGCGAGACGAAGCTCAACGCTCCGCCCAACAGCGCCACGGCAAATCCGACATCGGCGTTCATCGGCATAACCCTTTGCGTTTAGGACGACAGGCGACGGGAGATCGCCCCGGCCACCAAGCCGGCGCAGAGCGCCAGCACCACGGCGATCAGCCCATAGGTCGCCGGTCGGGTGTTGGCGAAATCATAAATCGCCCGCTCCAGACCGATCTTGGTCACCGACAACGGCGTCGTTTGATGCGCCACCACGACGCCATTGCGCGCCAGATAAATCTCGGCGCTGTAGGTGCCCACCGGTACGGTGGCGGGAAAATAAATCTCGGTGCGAAACAAGGTCTCGCCCAGGACAGTCACGGCGTCCGGCCGTTCAGCGAACAGCAGAGTCTCGCTCATGCCGCGGTCGATGGCGCGGCGAAAGGCGCCGCTTTCCGCCGTCGGCGGCGGATCCGACCACACCGGCTCGATGTTCTCCAGGCCGAGGCCATAGGCCGCCACTTCCTCCGGCAACAGGATGGCGTGAATGGGCCGGGTGCTGGCGACTGCGTAAAACCCGGGAACCTCGCTCGCCACCGCCGAATGGCGATTGACCCAAATACCGCCGATGGAACTTTTCTTGCGCACTTGAATGGTGGTCGCCGGTCCGCGCACCACCACGATGATATCGTGATCGCGCGCATCCAGACGTTGGCCATTGCTGTCCTTCGCCCAATCAATGGCGCCGAACAACAACAGCGAGGTGCCGGTGAAGCTCGAGGTGATTTGAATTTCATGGCTGGAAATGTCGGCGATCAGCGCCGCCGCCGCCGCCGGACGATATGTCCAGAGCAACAACCAGATGATGATCCCTACCGTGGCGCGCATGGATTACATCACGATCAAGGAAAAAATATCGCGGGGCGTGACGAAGAGGTCAAGCGCCATACGCACGCCGACGCCCAGCACGATAAGCCCCAACAGCCCGCGCAACTGTTCACCCTTCAGCTTATAGCCGACCCGCGCACCGAACTGCGCGCCGATCACCGCGCCGATGAGCAGCAGGAGCGCCAGCACCACATCGACGGTGTAACTATTGAGCGCATGGAAGAAGGTGACGCTGGCGGTCACCAACGTCATCTGAAACAGCGACGTGCCGACCACCACATTGGCCGGCATGTTGAGAAGGTAAATCATTGCCGGCACCAGGATGAAGCCGCCGCCGACGCCCATGATGGCCACCAGAACGCCGACAAACGCGCCGAGGATCAAGGGCAGAAAGACGCTCAAATACTGCCGCGATTTGCGAAAACGCATCTTCAACGGCAGGGCGTCGATCCAGGTGCGCGGCCGTCGCCGCGGCAGCTGCTTGATGCCATGATGCCGCTGCCATACCACGCGCACGCTTTCGATCAGCATCATCAGCCCGATGCTGGTCAGGAAAATAACATAGGAGATGGCGATCAGCAGATCGATCTGACCGATGCCTTTGAGGAGCGAAAACAGCAGCGCGCCGGCATAGGAGCCGATAAGGCCGCCAAGGGTGAGCACGATGCCCATTTTGAGGTCAACGCCGCCGCGCCGCCAGTGGGCTTGCATGCCGGATACCGAGGCCGCCGTGATCTGATTGGCCCCTGTCGCCACCGCCACCGCCGGCGGTACGCCGGCGAACATCAAGAGGGGCGTCATCAGAAAGCCGCCGCCGACCCCAAACATGCCCGAGAGGAAGCCCACGAGGCCGCCCATGCCCAAGATCAGAAAGATATTGAGCGATATTTCGGCGATCGGCAGATAAATCTGCATGGGCAAGCCGCGGGATGCACAACATATAGACGCTGGTGCGCCAAGTGTTCGCCTTGTAGCGCTTCGCCGGACAAAGAACCAGTTGTTTTATCTAAAAATTAGACATTCCCTGTCAAAGCCTAAGGGCAAGGGTAAACATCGCTTCCTGACCTTGAAAAAAGCGACGCAGGATCTTGACGTTTACGTAAACGTAAACTATATTATCCAGGATTGATTCTGTCGATTTCCAAAGCCATGTCAGACCAGACCTACACCATCTCCGATCTTGCCCAGGAATTCGCCGTCACCCCGCGGGCGCTCCGGTTCTATGAGGATCAAAACCTCATTCAGCCGCAACGGGCCGGCCAGACCCGCATCTATTCCGCCCGTGACCGGGCGCGGCTGGCCTGGATCCTGCGCGCCAAGCGCATCGGTCTGTCGCTGTCGGAAATCGGCGAGCTACTCGACATGTACGACTTGGGCGACGGCCGCGTCACCCAACGCCGCGCCACCTTGAAGAAATGCCGCGAACAGCTCGCCGTCCTGGAACAGCAACGGCGGGACATCGATTCCACCATCGCCGAGTTGACGGACTTTTGTACGCTGATCGAAAACTGTCTGGCCGAAGCGGGTGAAACCGCCGACGTCGTTGACGCCAATCGCGGCCTGCGCCGCGCCAAGGGATAAAGGAGACCGCAATGCCTACCTACGCCGCGCCATTGCGTGACATGAAGTTTCTCTTGAACGAAGTGATCGACCTGCAAAAGTACAGCGATCTTGCCGGCTATGCCGAAGCGACGCCGGACGTGATCGAGGCGGTGCTGGAGGAGGCGGCCAAGTTTACCGGCGAAGTGCTCGCCCCCTTGAATCTGCCGGGCGACGCCGAAGGCTGCCATTGGGACAATGGCGTGGTGCGCACGCCCAAGGGCTTCAAGGCGGCCTATGACACCTATCTGCAAGGCGGCTGGCAGGGCTTGACCGCCAGCGCCGAATGGGGCGGCCAGGAGCTGCCGCAGGTGCTCGGCCTGGCGGTCAGTGAAATGATGATCGCCGCCAACTGGGGCTTTGCCATGTATCCGGGCCTGACCAAGGGCGCCACCGAAGCGATCGAGGCCCACGCCAGCCATGACTTAAAAAAGCTCTACCTGCCGAAGATGATCAGCGGCCAGTGGTCGGGCACCATGAACCTGACCGAGCCCCATTGCGGCACCGATCTTGGGCTGTTGCGCACCAAGGCGGAACCGCAGGCCGACGGCAGCTACAAGATTACCGGCACCAAGATTTTCATCTCCGCCGGCGAGCACGATCTGACGGAAAACATCATTCATCTGGTGCTGGCGCGCATTCCCGGCGGGCCGGAAGGCATCAAGGGCATCAGCCTCTTCATCGTGCCGAAGCTTCTGCCCAACGCCGACGGCTCCGTGGGGGCGCGCAACGGCGTATCGTGCGCCCGCATCGAAGAGAAGATGGGCATACATTCCAACGCCACGTGCGTGCTCAACTACGAGAACGCCACCGGTTGGCTCGTCGGCGAACAGCACAAGGGCATGCGCGCCATGTTCACCATGATGAACGAGGCGCGGCTCGCCGTCGGCCTGCAGGGCCTGGGGATTGCGCAGGTGGCCTATGAAAACGCCGTCGCCTACGCCAAGGAGCGCCGCCAGGGCCGCGCCCTGAAAGGCCCGGCGGAGCCTGATCAGCCGGCGGATTCCATCCTGGTGCATCCCGACGTGCGGCGCATGCTGATGACGGTGCGCGCCTTCATCGAGGGGGCGCGGGCGCTCGCTTTCTGGACCGGTTTGCAGGTGGACCTGGCGCGCAGGAGCGGCGATGACAAGACCCGCGAGCGGGCCGGCGATCTGCTGGCGATACTCACTCCGGTGATCAAGGCCTATCTTACCGACAAGGGTTTTGAATCGACGGTGCTGGCGCAGCAGTGCTACGGCGGTCATGGCTACATCCGTGAATGGGGCGCCGAGCAGTTCGTGCGCGATGCCCGCATCGCGCAGATTTATGAAGGCACCAACGGCGTCCAGGCGATGGATCTGGTGGGCCGCAAATTGCCTGCCGACAGCGGCCGCGCAGTGCGGCGCTTTTTTGGCGCAATCAACGGCTTTTGCGAGGAAAACAAGGACGATAAAAATATTGCGGAGTTTATCGCGCCGCTCGCCGCCACCGCCGCGCAACTGCAAGACGCCACCCTATGGCTGGTGCAAAACGGCATGAGCAACCCGGAAAACGCCGGCGCCGCGGCGCATGATTACCTCAATCTGATGGCGCTCACCGCCCTTGCCTACGTGTGGGCGATGATGGCTAAGACGGCTCATGAAAAGCTTGCCGGCAATGGCGATGACAAGGCTTTTTATGAGACCAAGCTCGCCACCGGACGGTTTTTCCTCAACCGCATTCTGCCCGACGCCGCAACGCATCTGGCGAAACTGAAAAGCGGCGCCGCGCCCGTCATGGCGCTCGCCGCCGACGCCTTCTGATCGACAATAAGAGAAAGGTTTTTCACCATGGCCGACGCCTATATTTACGATCACGTCCGCACCCCGCGCGGGCGCGGCAAAAACACCGGCAGCTTGCATGAGGTCACGCCGATATCCTTGCTCACGCAAGTGCTGCAGGCGCTGCGCGACCGCAACGAGATGGACGCCGGCCTGGTTGACGATGTGGTCTCCGGCGTCGTCTCGCCAGTGGGCGAACAGGGCTCGGTGATCGCCCGCACGGCGGCGCTGATGGCCGATTATCCGCAACATGTGCCGGGCTTCCAGGTCGACCGTTTTTGCGCCTCCGGCCTGGTGGCGGTCAATCTGGCGGCGGCGAAGGTGATGTCGGGGCAGGCTGAATTGACGGTCGGCGGCGGCGTCGAATCGATGTCGCGGGTACCCATGGGCAGCGACGGCGGCGCCTGGATGACCGATCCGTCGGTGGCCAAGAAATTGAATTTCGTGCCGCAGGGCATCGGCGCCGATCTCATCGCCACGCTGCACGGCTACAGCCGCGAGGACGTCGACTCGTTTGCCGTGGAAAGCCAGCGCCGCGCCAAGAAGGCGTGGGACGACGGACGGTTCAAGAACTCCATCGTGCCAGTCAAAGACATCCTGGGCATGACCATTCTTGATTATGATGAATTCATGCGGCCGGAAACCACCATGCAATCGCTGGCGGCCTTGAAGCCGTCATTCGCCGAACAGGGTGAAATGTATGGTTTTACCAGCGTCGCCCTCATGCGCTATCCGGAAGTGGAGCGGATCAATCATGTTCATCACGCCGGCAATTCCAGCGGCATCGTTGATGGCGCGGCGGCCGTGCTGGTGGGATCGAAATCCATCGGCAAGAAATTAGATTTAAAACCGCGCGCCCGCATCCGCGCCTTCGCCGACATCGGCTCGGAGCCGACGATCATGCTCACCGGCCCGTCCTATGCGGCGGAAAAGGCCTTAAAGCGCGCCGGCATGACAGCGAAAGATATCGACTTGTGGGAGATCAATGAGGCGTTCGCTTCCGTGGTGTTGCTGTTCATGGAGAAGCTGAACATCGATCATAAAAACTTGAACGTCAACGGCGGCGCCATCGCCATGGGCCATCCGTTGGGCGCTACCGGCGCCATGATCCTCGGCACCGTGCTCGATGAGCTGGAGCGCACCGGCAAGGGTACGGCGCTCGTCACCTTGTGCATCGGCGGCGGCATGGGCACCGCCACCATCATTGAACGCGTCAATTAATCGTCGACGCGTATGGAGAATTATATCATGACAAAAACCATCAAGTTCGACCTCGACGGCGATATCGCGGTGCTGACCATCGATCTGCCGGGCAAGTCGATGAACGTCATCACCGAAGAAATGATGCAGGACTTGGAAACCCTCATCAGCAAAGTGACCGGCGATTCAGCCATCAAGGGCGCGGTTATCACCTCCGGCAAGCCGGCCTTCGTCGCCGGCGCGGATTTATCCATGATGAGCGCCATGGGCGCCATGGCGAAAACCGCGCCCATCGAGGAAACGTTCAACTACGTCCTCATCTTAAGCAAGCTGCTGCGGCGGCTGGAAACCAGCGGCAAGCCGTTCGCGGCGGCGATCAACGGCCTTGCCATGGGCGGCGGCTTGGAAATCTGCCTCGCCTGTCATTACCGCGTGGTGGCGGATGACCCCAAGATTCAATTGGGCCTGCCGGAAGTGAAGGTGGGCCTGTTGCCCGGCGCCGGCGGCACGCAACGCTTGCCGCGCCTGATGGGCGTGCAGGCGGCGCTGCCCTATCTGTTGCAAGGCCGCTCGATGTCGCCGCAGGAAGCGGCGGGATTTGGCGTCGTGCACAAGGTGGTGGCGAAGGACGCGCTCCTGGCCGAAGCCAAGCGCTGGGTGCGCGAGGAAGGCAATGCGGTGCAGCCGTGGGATCAAAAGAACTTCAAGTTCCCCGGCGGTTCGGGCGCGATGAATGTTAAGGTGGTGCAAACCTTCATGGCTGGTGAAGCCATGCTGAGGAAAGAAACCAAGGACAACTATCCCGCGCCGCAGGCGATCATGAACGCGGTTTATGAAGGCCATCAGGTGCCGATGGACGCGGCGCTGCGGATCGAGTGCCGCTATTTCACCACGCTGATCCTGCGGCCTGAATCGAGCAACATGATCCGCTCCCTGTTCTTGAACAAGCAAAGCGCCGACAAGCTGGTTCGGCGGCCAAAGAATGTGGAGAAATCGGCAGTCAAGAAGCTCGGCGTGCTCGGCGCCGGCATGATGGGCGCCGGCATCGCCTATGTCTCCGCCATGGCCGGCATGGAGGTGGTGCTCCTCGACATGACGCAGGAAGCGGCGTCGAAGGGCAAGGCCTATTCGGTGGGGCTCCTGGAAAAGGACGTACGGCGCGGCAAATTATCCCGCGAGAAGGCCGACGCCGCCTTGAACCGCATCACGCCGACCACTGATTACGCGCAGCTTGCCGGTTGCGATCTGATCATCGAGGCGGTGTTCGAGGATGCAAAAATCAAGGCCGACGTGACGGCGAAGACCGAGGCGGTAATCGCGAAGTCAACGATCTTTGCCTCCAACACCTCGACCTTGCCCATTACTGAACTCGCAAAGGCCTCAAAACGCCCGGCGCAATTCATCGGCATTCACTTCTTCTCGCCGGTGGAAAAAATGCCGCTGGTGGAAGTCATCATGGGCAAGAAGACCGGCGAGGAAGCCTTGGCCCGCGCCCTTGATTACGTGGCGCAGATCAGAAAGACGCCCATCGTCGTCAACGACAGCCGCGGCTTTTACACCAGCCGCTGCTTCGGCACCTATCCGTCGGAAGCCATCGCCATGCTCAAGGAAGGCATCAATCCGGCGCTGATTGAGAATGCCGGCGTCATGGCCGGCATGCCGGTCGGCCCCTTCGCGGTGGCCGACGAGGTATCCATCGAGCTGATGTACAAGGTGATGAAGGCGACCAGGGCGGCTGTGGGCGAGAAATACCAGGAACAGCCGGCCGACAGCGTCGCCGTCGATTTCGTGGAAAAGTTCGGCCGCCTGGGCAAGAAAGCCAAGAAGGGCTTTTACGAGTACCCCGAGGACGGCAAGAAATATCTGTGGCCGGAGCTGGCCAAGCATTTCCCGCGCGCCGACAAGCAGCCGACCGTGGAGGAGGTGAAGAAGCGCCTCCTTTACCGCCAGGCGGTGGAAGTCGCCCGCTGCTATGAGGAAGGCGTGCTCACCGCGCCCGAGGATGCCGACATCGGCGCCATCTTCGGCTGGGGCTTTGCGCCTTATACCGGCGGCCCGCTGTCGATGATCGACACCGTCGGCGTCGCCGACTTCGTCAAGGAGACGGAGCGCATGGCGCGGGCCTATGGCGCGCGCTACCGCTCGCCCAAGCTGTTGCGCGACATGGCCAAGGAAGGACGCACCTTCTACGCTGGCTAGCCGCCGCAAAACCTTCTCCGACAAACGGCGCGTTTCGGGGCTTCCCGGCGCGCCGTTTCTCATTGCCGAATACGCTATGTTATATTATTACATTCTTCCTCAAGGATGAGGATTTGGCGTGCTTAAATTTTTAGCCTGGGCGATGATGATATTCCTGACGTCGCCGGCGTTCGCTGGCGACGCCGGCCCACGCGTCGTGACGTCCATCGCGCCGCTGCATTCCCTGGCGGCGCAGGTCATGGCCGGGACCGGCGAACCGACGCTCCTGATGGACGCCGCCGCATCGCCCCATAGCTTCGCCCTCAAGCCGTCGCAGGTTCGCGCGCTGGCCCGCGCCGATCTGGTGATTTGGATCGGCGGCGCCTTGGAGCCGTCGCTCCAAAGCGTCATCGCCTCCCTACCGCCGCGCCAGCAGGTTTTGACCTTAATCGAGTCCCGCGCGTTGCAGCGGCTGGCGAACCGCCGCCAGGCCGCCGAGCGCAGCCGTCAAGCCGGCGTCGGCGACGTCATCGATCCCCATCTGTGGCTCGATCCCGACAACGCCCGCCACATCATCCGCCTGATCGCAACGCGGTTGCAGACGCTGGACCCTGCCCACGCCGCGCTTTACGCCCGCAATGCGGCCCAGGCCGACGCGCGCCTGCGCGCGCTGTCGCACGCCATCGCGGCCAGATTGGAGCCGTTGCACGATACACCCTTCATGGTTTTTCATGATGCCTACCAATATCTTGAATACCGTTTTCCGCTGAATAACGTCGGCATCATTCGCAGCCATCCCGAGCAGGGGGCCAGCGCGCGGCGCCTGCGTCGCATCGCCCATGACGCAAAAGCCGCCAACGTCGCTTGCATCTTCGCCGAGCCGCAGTTCGCCGCTGCCTCCCTGCGCCTCTTCCAGAACACGACTCGGGTGCACTACCTCGATCCCCTGGGCCGAGGGCTGCCGGCCGGCCCGGACCTTTACCAAAAGATGATGGAGCGTTTGATAGATACCCTTGCCGGTTGCCTGGAGCATACCGCCGACGGTAACGGTATGACGCGGTAGGCGGCAGGCGCAAGACGATCAGACATCTCCCGGTTTCGCCACAGCCCCCATAAATCGATTTAAATCAATAATATGGTATCTTTTGTTAACTACATTAATCTTATCTAAACTACTTTTAAATAATAATAATTATATACGCTTAGTCGTATCGCCGATTACTTGTTCATTGGCTGATTGCCTTATCCGCAGTTCTTTTCAGGGCGGTATCGCATGGGGTGAGAAAGCCATTGGATATCATCGACGGTGTTTGGCGGGATGGATGGCGCGGGCATGAGAAATCTTCTGGTTTTGGATGATGATGAATTGGTGGGCGCATTCGTCCGGCGTCTGGCCGCCGAGATGGGATATGCCGTGCGCACCTCCACCACCGTGGAGGCATTCCGGGCGCATTTCTGGGCGCAGACGCCGGATGAAATCGTGCTCGATTTGTGGTTGGGTCAAAGCGACGGCATCGAGGTATTGCGCTTTCTCTCGGCCCAAGGCTGCCGGGCGCGCATTATCCTCTTGAGCGGCACCGACAACCGCACCCTGGACGCGGCGCGGGCCTTTGCGGAAAACGTCGGCTTGAATGTCGGCGCGGCGTTAAGCAAGCCGGTGCGCGCCGCGGCGCTGCGCGGCGCTCTGACTCCAATCGAAGCGGAAGCGGCGGCGATCAATGCCGAGGCGCTGGCCGCCGGCATTAGGAATGGCGAACTGGTGCTCGAATATCAGCCGATCATCACCTGCGCCAACGGCAAACTGTCCGGCCTGGAAGCATTGGTGCGCTGGCAGCGACCGGAGGGCGGCCGAGTGCCGCCGGACCAGTTCATCCCCATCGCCGAGGCCGAGCCGGAGTTGATGGATGAACTGACTTTCGCCATCGCCGGACATGCCGCCCAGGACTGGCACGTCATATCAAAATCTGGCTTTACCGGCCATGTGGCGCTGAATATTTCAGCGCAGAACCTGCGCCGTCTGGATTTTCCCGAGCGTTTCGCGTCCCTGATCCAAGAGCGCGGCCTGCCCGCCGAGCAAGTGACCTTGGAGCTTACCGAAACCGCGGCGATGACCGATCCCTTGGTGTCGCTGGACGTGCTGGTGCGGCTCCGCTTGCGCGGCTTTACCCTGGCGGTGGATGATTTCGGCACCGGCTATTCTTCCCTCTCCATGCTGCGCCGGCTGCCTTACTCGGAGCTGAAAATCGACCGCTCCTTCGTCAAGGACATTCTCGCTTCCCACGACGCCATGGCCATCGTCAAGGCGGTGCTGGCGATGGCCCAGAATATGGGTCTGAACACCGTCGCTGAAGGCGTGGAGGACGCGCAAATCTTAACCACGCTGACCGATGCCGGCGCAACCTGCGCCCAAGGCTACGGCATCAGCCGGCCGCTTGCCTTGCCCAAGCTGGTGGAATGGATTGGCGCGCAGGCGGTAAATGATGCTACGCTGGCCTCCGCAAAGACGCAGGGCAGAACGCAGCCAGCCATGCCGTTGGCGCGTTCGGGGGCGGGACACGATGGCGGCGCCGGAGTCTCCAACAATAAGCACACCCACTAGGCGCTGGCGGCGATTTATCCGTTCCAGCGTCCTCTGGGTCGCTGTTCTGCTGATCTGGGCGCTTGGGGCTTTCACCTATTTTACCTTGCATGAGCTGACAGCGACCGGCCTGGAAGCCGATCGGGCGCAGAATGTGCGCTATGAAGCCGAGCGGCTGCTATCGCTGTTGAAAGACGCCGAAACCGGACAGCGCGGTTTCATCATTACCGGCGATGACGCCTACCTTGAGCCTTACGAGGCCGCCAAGACTCAAACTCACGAAGTCCTGGCGGCTTTGCATGCTTTGATCACTGACGATCCGGAACAGCGCCGCCGCCTGGATAACCTCGAAGCGCTAGTAATCGAGCGACTAGCGCAGATTGCGGCCAATATCGACCTTCGTCGCAGCCAAGGGTCAGCGCCGTTTGCTATTGATCGCCTTCATCACGGCAAGGCGACCATGGATAAAGTCCGTGACGAAGTTGCCGCGGTTATAGCCCAGCAATCGGCGCGCTACAGCCAAGTCAAGGCGCTGGCCGAAGAAGAAGCCCGCACCTCCATGCAGGCGCTTTTCCTCGGCATCGTCATCAGCACCATCGGCATTGGCGTTGTCTTCTGGTTGGTGATCCAGGAGATCAAGCGGCGGCGAGCCGCCGAGGCGGAGTTGCGCCTTGTAAATGATGAACTGGAGCAGCGGGTGCGGAAGCGGACTGCGCAAATCGAGCGGCAGCGCCGATTTTTGAGCGCCACTCTCACTCACATGCATGATGGCCTGTTCATCAACAAGGGCGGACGTATTGTTTTTGTCAATGATGAATGCCTGCGCCTGCTCGGGGCCGATTCAGCGCAGCAGGTGATCGGCCGCTCGCCGCTGGATTTTACCCATCCCGATGATAAATCCATCATTGTCGAACGCATCAAGGCGCTACAGCAACCAGGCGTTCGACTGCCCATTAACGAACAACGGGTGGTCCGTCTCGATGGCAATACCATTGAGGTGGACGTGACGTCCGTATCATTCATGGATGAAGGCGAATTGGGTATTCTGGTCATCTTGCGCGACATCACCCAGCGCAAAGCCACCGAGCGGCAGTTGCGGCATGCCCACCGCCTAGAGGCGGTCGGCCAGCTTACCGGCGGGCTGGCGCACGATTTCAACAATCTGTTGGCGGTGATCATCGGCAATCTTGATCTCTTGGAAGAAGAGCTGAGAAATAATCCCAAGGCAGGCGAGCTGGCGGCCATGGCTTTGAAAGCCAGCTTGCGCGGCGCCGAATTAACCCGTCAGTTGCTGGCTTTCTCTCGTCAGCAGACGTTGCAGGCGCAAGCCTTTGATCTAAATGATCTGGTCAACGGCACCATACGGCTGCTGCGTCGAACGCTGGGCGAGGACATCGAGATTATCACCCACTTGGCGGATGATCTGTGGCCGGTATTCGCCGACTCGACCCAGGTCGAATCGGCGCTGGCCAATCTGGCGATCAATGCCCGCGACGCCATGGCGAACGGCGGCTATTTGACCATTGAAACCAGCAATAGGCATCTTGACGAGCAATATGCGCAAGAAAATACCGAAGTAACGCCCGGCGATTACGTCATGCTGGCGGTATCGGATACAGGCGCCGGCATCCCGCCGGAGGTGATGAGCAAGGTATTCGAGCCCTTTTTCACCACCAAAAAGGACGGCAAGGGCTCCGGCTTGGGCTTGGCCATGATTTACGGCTTTGCCAAACAATCTGGCGGACACATCAAAATATACAGCGAAGTCGGGTACGGCACCACCGTCCGGCTTTACCTGCCGCGGGCGGAAATGCTGGAAAAGACCGCTGCAGTCGACCTTAATCAGGAACCGGCGATGGCGCAGCCGCCGGCAGCTGCCGTTATCCTCGTGGTTGATGACAATCCCGATGTGCGCAGCGTAGCGGTCCGTCAACTTAACGAACTCGGACACCGGACGATCGAGGCCCAGGACGCCGAGGATGCGCTGCGAATCCTTGCCCAGGACCAATCCATCGATCTCCTCTTTACCGACGTGGTGATGCCCGGTGGCATGAGAGGCGACGAATTGGCGCGTCAGGCGCGCCTTCTGCGGCCGGCGATTAAAGTGCTATTTACTTCCGGCTTCGCGGAAGCTTCCATCGAAAATGGACACCGATCATCCGAGGTCAAGCGCTGTAATTTACTGAGCAAGCCCTACCGCAAGCAGGATTTGGCGCTGCGCATCGAGGAAATCCTGCGAAATCCCGCCGCTCCTCTATGACAGATCGGAAAATTTCGCCTTCTGGCGTTGCAGCGACGCCGCCGCGCCCATGGCGACATCTTGAAAACTCAACTGTCCGGCGTTCCAGGTCGCCACGTAATCAAGCCCCTCGGCGACCATATGTTCCTGGGCGTGATTGAGAACGGCCTTGGTTCCGGCCACCGCCAACGGCGATTTTTCGGCGATCTCATGGGCCATTTTAAGGGCGTGCGCCAGCACGGCGGCGGCATCCGGCAGCACGGCGTTGACAAAGCCGCAAGCGCGGGCTTCCTCCGCGCCCAGGCGGCGGCCGGTGAACGCCAGCTCACGCAACAGGCCATTGGGAATTTGTTGCGGCAATCGTTGCAGCGAGCCTAAGTCGGCCACCATGCCGATGTTGATTTCATGGATCTGAAAAAACGCATCCGTTGCGGCGTAGCGCATGTCGGCGGCGGCGACGAGATCAAGCGCTGCGCCCATGCACGCGCCGTGCACGGCGGCCAGCACCGGCTTCCTAATGGCGGTCATGACGTTGAGCGCCGCTTGCAGCTCCATCACCTGACGGCGCAGACGTTCGCTGCCGCGCGCCGCCTCCGCCGTTGCGGGCACGAGAGAACGTAAATAATCAAGATCGATACCGGCGCAGAAATGCGGCCCCTCGCCGGCGACCACCACGGCGCGCACCGACGGGTTATCGTCAAGGCTTCGCATCAGCGCCGGAAAACCTTGCCAGAAGGCGGCATTCAACGCATTGCGCGCCTCTGTCCGCGCCAAGGTGACGATGGCGACGTGATTTTCGATCTTGGAATTGAGCATGGGTCTGCTCCTTGCGGCGGCGATCCCTCACGCCGCCATCAGATCGCGGCTGATGATCAGGCGCTGAATGTCGGACGTGCCCTCATAAATCTGGCATACCCGCACGTCGCGATAAATGCGTTCGATGGGGTAGTCCTGCAAATAGCCGTAACCGCCCAAGGTCTGGATCGCCGTCGAGCACACCGCTTCCGCGGTTTCCGAGGCGATGAGCTTGGCCATGCAGGCTTGCGTCAGGCACGGCGCGCCGGTGTCCTTCAAGGCGGCGGCATGCAGCACCAACTGCCGCGCCGCCTCCAGGCGCGCCGCCATGTCGGCGAGGCGAAAGCCCACCGCCTGATGCTCGATGATCGGCTTGCCGAAGCTTTGGCGCTCCTTGGCGTAAGCGATGGCGTAATCAAGCGCGGCTTGCGCCATGCCGACGCTTTGCGCGGCGATGCCGATGCGGCCCGCCTCCAAGTTGGCGAGCGCGATCTTATAGCCGTCACCCTCCGCGCCGAGGAGACAGTCCGCCGGCAGCTTCATGTCCTCGAAGGTAATGGCGCAGGTATCGGACGCCTTTTGCCCCATCTTGTGTTCGATCTTGGAGACCACATAGCCCGGCGTGTCGGTGGGCGCGACAAAGGCGGAAATGCCGCGCTTTCCCGCCTCCGGATCGGTGACGGCGAAGATGATCGCCGCCGCCGCAATCTTGCCCGAGGTGATGAACTGTTTGGCGCCGGTAAGCACGTAGCCGTCGTTGCTGCGTTTGGCGCGCGCCTTCAAGGCCGCGGCGTCCGATCCGGCCTGCGGCTCGGTCAAACAGAACGCACCGATCATTTTCCCTTGCGCCAGCGGTATTAAAAACCGCTCCTTCTGGGCGTCATTGCCGTCTTTTAGAAGCGCCGCGCATACCGGCGCGTTGTTGACGCTCATGATGGTGGACAAGGCGCCATTGCCGCCGGCGATTTCCATCAACGCCAGCGCGTAGGAGACGTAATCCGCGCCGGCGCCGCCCCACCGTTCCGGCACCGTCATGCCCATGAAGCCGAGCCGGCCCATCTTGGCAAAAATTTCGGCGGGAATTTCCCCCGCCGCTTCCCAGGCCTCGACATGGGGCGCGAGTTCTTCCCGCGCGAAATCCCGCGCCATGTCGCGGATCATGCGCTGATCGTCGCTGAGGATCATAACGTCCCTACCCAAGTCAGACCGCTGCCCACTTCTCCCTCTCCTTTGAGGAGAGGGCCGGGGTGAGGTGACTTTCACCTCAAGGCATCACCTCACCCGAACGCTTACGCGTCCACCCTCTCCTCATAGGAGAGGGTTTATTAGATCACGCCGCCAGCTCCACCGCCATGGCGGTGGCTTCGCCGCCACCGATGCACAACGAGGCGACGCCGCGCTTCAATCCGTACTTTTGCAACGCCGCGATCAGCGTCACCACAATGCGCGCGCCCGAGGCGCCGATGGGGTGCCCCAACGCGCAGGCGCCGCCGTGCACGTTCACCTTGTCGTGCGGCAGGCCCAAATCCTTCATCGCCGCCATGGTGACCACCGCGAAGGCTTCGTTGACTTCAAAGAGATCAAAGTCCTTGGCCGACTTGCCCACCTTGTCGAAGAGCTTTTGCATCGCGCCCACCGGCGCGGTGGTGAACCATGCCGGAGCTTGCGCGTTGGTGGTATGGCCCAGGATGGTGGCGAGGGGCTTCAAGCCCCGCTTGTCCGCTTCGCTGCGGCGCATCATCACCAACGCCGCCGCGCCGTCGGAAATGGACGAGGAGTTGGCCGCCGTCACCGTGCCGTCCTTACGGAAAGCGGGTTTCAGCGTCGGGATTTTATCGGGCTTGGCCTTGCCCGGCTGCTCGTCGATCAAAATCTCCTGGGCGCCGCCGCGGCCCTGCACGGTGACGGCGACGATTTCGCTGACGAATGCCCCGCCGGTGATCGCCTTCTGGGCTCTTTTCAGCGACTCGATGGCGAAGGCGTCCTGCGCCTCGCGGGTGAACTGGTAATGCTGCGCCGTATCCTCGGCGAAGGTGCCCATCAGGCGGCCCCGGTCATAGGCGTCTTCCAGGCCGTCGAGGAACATGTGGTCCTTGACCTCCTGATGGCCGATGCGGTAGCCGGCGCGGGCCTTGGGCAGCAGATAGGGCGAGTTGGTCATGCTCTCCATGCCGCCCGCCACCAGCACCTTGTTGGTGCCGGCGAGAAGCGCGTCATGGGCGTACATCGCCGCCTTCATGCCCGAACCGCACATCTTGTTGACGGTGGTGGCCCCGGCGGCGTCGGGGATGCCGGCGCCCTTCGACGCCTGACGGGCCGGGGCCTGGCCGATACCGGCCGGCAGGACGCAGCCCATGATGGTTTCGTCCACATCGGCCGCTGAAATGCCGGCGCGGGCCAGCGCGCCCTTGATGGCGGCCGCGCCCAGCTCGGGGGCAGTGACGGACGAAAAATCTCCCTGAAACCCGCCCATGGCGGTGCGAGCCATGCCGACAATGACCACTGGATCCTGAGCCATGATTTAAAACTCCTTCAAGAATGCGATTCCATGGCCGATCTTACCCAGCATTCCGGGGTCCCGCCACTCCTTTTCGCACTTGCGTCATGCCGCGTTGCGCTGCGGCGCTGCCCCTTGGGTCAGGGCGGACAGCAGTTCCCGCCGCCGCGCCCGGGCCTTGTCCACGGCCGCCGCCTTGACCGACCCGAAGCCCCGGATGTCCTGCGGCAGACGGGCAAGGGCCACTGCTTGGTCATGGTTCCGCCGATCCAGGGTAGCGATGATTGTTGCCATATCCGCCTCATACTCGGCGATCAGCGCCCGCTCCAGCTTGCGCTCTTCCGCATAGCCGAAGGGATCAAGGGGCGTGCCGCGCAAGCCTTTGAACTTTGACAGGATTTTAAACGCAATCAGGATCCAGGAGCCGAACCGGCATTTCTTGGGCCGGCCGCTTGTCGGATCAGGGCGCGACAGGAAGGGCGGGGCGAGGTTGAACTCCAGGCGCACGTCGCCGGCAAATTGTGCCTTGACGCGATCAATAAAGCCGCTTTCGGCGTAAAGCCGCGCCACCTCGTATTCATCCTTGTAGGCGAGAAGCTTGAAGTAACCGCGAGCAACCGCATCCGTAAGTTCGGTTGAGCCAGGAACGGCTTGGCGTTCGGCGGCGCGCACCCGCTCCACCCGCTCTAGGTAGCGTTCGGCGTAGGCGCGGTTCTGATAGGAGGTCAAATACTGCGCCCGCCGGTCGATGATCTCATCGAGCGTTTGCGCCATCGGCGCGGCGGCGAGCAGCGACGCGGCCATAAGCTTGGTGATCGCGGCTTCATCATGGGCCGCCAGGCGGCCGCTGCGAAAAGCGCGCACGTTCATCTCGATGGCGACGCCATTCAATTCAATCGCCCGTTCGATGGCGTCCGCCGATACCGGGATCAACCCGCACTGATAGGTATAGCCGAGCATGAACATGTTGGTGGCGATGGAATCGCCAAAGAGCGCGGTGGCGATAAGGCTGGCGTCAATGAAGGCGCGGACGTCGTCGCGGGTGCGCGCGGTGAGAATATCGCGCACTGCCGTATCGCGAAAATCAACGTCCTTGTCGAGCACAAAGTCGGCCACCGGCGTGCGGTGGGTATTGATCACCGCCGCCGTGCGTTCCTTGCTGATGATGTCGACGCCAGCGGGGCTGGCCGCCACCACCGCGTCGCAGGCAATGAGCGCGTCGGCGTCGCCGGTGGAAATTTTTGGCGCGTGCAGATCGCTGTCGGGTGCACCAAAGCGCACGTAACTGAACACTGCGCCGCCTTTTTGCGCCAGCCCGGCCATGTCGAGCACGCTCACCGCCTTGCCTTCCAGATGCGCCGCCATGCCGAGAAGCGCGCCGATGGTGACAACGCCGGTGCCGCCGATGCCGGTGATGAAGATATTGTAGGGCTCGACGAGCGGCGGCAGCGTTGACGGCGGCAGATCGCGCAACAGGTCGTCAAATCCTGTGACCTCGGTTTTTTTCAATTCGCCGCCGTAGACCGTGACAAACGACGGGCAGAACCCTTTCAAGCACGAGTAATCCTTGTTGCAGGTGGATTGATTGATAATGCGCTTGCGGCCAAATTCGGTTTCCAATGGCTCCACCGACACGCAGTTGGATTGCGCCGAGCAATCGCCGCAGCCCTCGCACACCAGCTCGTTGATGAACACCCGCTTATTGGGATCGGGATAGCTGCCGCGCTTGCGCCGCCGGCGTTTTTCGGCGGCGCAGGTCTGATCGTAAATCAAGATGGTGACGCCGTGTTGTTCCCGCAGTTGCCGTTGCAGCGTCTCAAGCTCGTCGCGGTGGTGAACGGCAATGCCCGACGGCAAGCCGTCCATGTCGTATTTTGCCGGCTCGTCGGTGACGACGACGATGCGCTTCACCCCTTCGGCGGCCACCTGTCGGGCGATCAGCGGCACGCTTAACGGCCCGTCGAACTCCTGGCCGCCGGTCATGGCGATGGCGTCGTTGAAGAGGATTTTGTAGGTGATGTTGACGCCCGCCGCCACCGACTGGCGGATGGCCAACAGCCCCGAGTGGTAATAGGTGCCGTCGCCCAGGTTGGCGAACACATGACGTTCCTCGGTGAACGGCGCCTGGCCGCACCATGGCGTGCCTTCGCCGCCCATCTGGGTGAAGGTCATGGTGTTGCGGTCCATCCAGGTGGCCATGATGTGACAGCCGATGCCGGCCAGCGCCCGGCTGCCCGCGGGCACCTTGGTCGAGGTGTTGTGGGGACAGCCGGAACAGAAATAAGGCTTGCGGATGATCGCCGGCGCAAAGGCTTTTTGCGCCGCCTCCCGCGCCGAGTAATAAGCCAGCCGTTCGCGCACCCGCTCGCTGTGGTAAAAGCGGGAGAGCCGCGCCGCGATCACGTGGGCGATCTCGCCGACGCTCAAGTCGTTTTCCGGGTGCAGCAGCCAGTCGCCCTTCTCATCGACCTTGCCCACCACCAATGGCCGCACGTCGGCCCGCCAGTTGAAAAGCTGCTGCTTGATCTGGTTTTCGATGAGCTCGCGTTTCTCCTCCACCACCAACACTTCTTCCAGGCCTTCGGAGAAGTGCCGCACGCCGTCGGGCTCCAACGGCCACGGCATGCCGACCTTGTAGAGCCTAAGGCCGATACGCGCGGCGATTTCCGCCGTGATGCCGATTTCATCCAAGGCTTGGCGCACGTCCTCATAGGATTTACCCGAGGTGATGATGCCGAAGCGTGGGGTGGGACTGTCCCAGACGATGCGGTTGATGTGGTTTTTCTTGGCGAACGCCAACGCCGCGAACAGCTTGTAGCGCTGCAGCAGAAAGTCCTGATCCTTCCAATCATCGAGGATGCGGATGTTGACGCCGCCGGGCGGCATGTCGAATTCATCGTCGCCGGGCAGCAGAATGGCGCGCCGCTCGCCCTCCAGCGACACCGAGGCGGTGACCTCGATGGTCTCCGAGAGCACCTTGAAGGCGACCCAGCATCCCGAATAGCGCGACATGGCGAAGCCGAGAAGGCCGTATTCCACATATTCATGAACGCTGGAAGGATAAAGAATCGGCATCATCAGGCCGTAGAAAGTATGATCGGTCTGATGCGGCAGGGTGGAGGATTTAGCGCCGTGATCATCGCCGGCGATGGCCAGCACGCCGCCGTATTTCGATGTTCCGGCGGCGTTGGCGTGGCGAAACACGTCGCCGCTGCGGTCGACCCCCGGCCCCTTGCCGTACCAGATGCCGAACACGCCATCCTTCTTGGCCTTAGGGAACAGATTGAGCTGCTGGCTGCCCCACACCATGGTGGCGGCCAAATCCTCGTTGACGCCGTGGCGGAACACGATGTCGTGCTCAGTCAACGTATGCCGGGCATGGTCCAGCGCCTGGTCATAGGCGCCCAGGGGCGAGCCGCGGTAGCCGGAAATGAAGCCGCCGGTATTGAGCCCGGCGGCGATATCGCGGCGGCGCTGCACGAGGGGCAGCCGCACCAGCGCCTGGGTGCCCGACATATAAACCGAGCCTGCCGACAGGGTATATTTGTCGTCCAGTGTCACCTGCCGCATGTCCATGGCGCGCCTCATATCCTAAGCCGTTGCGTATGATGGGCGTATTATGGCACGACTGCCGGGAAATTTTCCGCTGAAGGCGTTCAGTTATTGGGAAATATAAGCATTAAATTGCGCAAATTACCTATTTTAAAGCATAAGAATGCGCTAAAACGATAATGAAAAGCAGGGGGACGACGGATGGAAAGAGGAGGGTCTTCGGGAATGGGCCCCTCCAGCCTCAGGGGGATGGCCGGAGAGTGTTCCTTGCCATCCGCCGTCTGGGAGGGAGACGCTTCAAGCGCTGTCGGTGTGACGGATGACGGCTCGGGCGAGCCGGAGATCTGGCGGTGGGTTGGGGGTCAGAGACTTGGGACGGAGCGGGAATACAATGCGCCGCCCGCCGTCAAGATCCGCCAGACCTCCGGTCGCTCGGCCGCGACGACGTCCAAGTCCGTCGTCAAGTCGAGAACCGTGGGGTAGCGCAGGCCATTGAAGGCCACCGGCTCCCCTAAAGGCCGAAAGTTCAGCCGATAGCGCCGCAACAGCCGCAGCATCGGCTCAGTCACCAGCGCCAACACATGGGTCATGCCATGCTCGGCGCTCATCCGCACGATGGCCGCCATCAACGCCAGCGTCTCCTCAGCGCTGCGCCAGCGGCTCGGCCGCCCGGCATCCACCGCCCGCAGGAACCGTGACGCTTCAGCGGTGGTCGCCGCCGGAAAGTCGCGATCGGCAAGCTCTTTCACCTCGGGCGCGATGGCGTAGCTCGGCAGACTCACCACCGTATTGGGCAGCACCAGACGCACCGACCCGAGGTCATCGCCGCTTTCTCCGTCCAACAGCAGGCTGTGGACGGAAAACTCGTCATAGCGATCCTGTTCGAGGCCGGACAACTGCTGCGCCGGATCCTCAAACCCCCGCGCCATGCAGTAGACCTGATAGCGCAGGCGAAACACCCGCTCCAACAGCGCCGGCGTCTCCGCCAGCACCACTTGGATCCCAGCGTCCGACAGCAAGCAGTCGAGCGCGCTGGCCGCCGACCCGTCATGGGCCGCCGCCGTCCCTTCTCCGTTACTCAATTGTCGTACCCACCCTTACTCACACATCGGACATTGTTGGAGATGATGACGGCGACGCTTTCTATCGTCGGCTTGTTGATGAAAACATCTATCAGCCCAATCACAAAAATGCCTGGGACAATTCTGTGACAGCGCCGAAGCCGGCCAATCAACCGTTGCCGTCGCTGATCGGGAATTTGACGCTGATTTCCAGGCCGCCGGTGGATTTATTGCGCGCCGCGACGCTGCCGCCGAGCGCTTCGGCGTTGCGACGCACGAGCCACAATCCAAGACCTAAATGGCCGATTTCCTCGCGATTACTCGTCCCCGTTCTTTTGGTGTAATAGCGATCGAAGATCTTGGGAAGAGAAATTTCAGGCACACCACATCCTGTGTCTGAGACGACTATTTCAATCCCGGCGGCGGCGTGTCTGAGTGACAATGAAATGGCCCCGCCGGCGGGGGTGAAACTTAAGGCGTTGTCGAGCAGATTTTCCACGATGCCGTCGATGAGTTCGACCGCCGCGCGCAAGCTGATTTCCGGCGTAATGTCGGCGCTGAAGTTGATGCCGCCACCGGCGCCCATCTTGCCATAAGCGGCGGCGATTTCCCGCAGCCGCGCCGACACATCGATCACCTCGCGGCGGGGATGGATGAGACAGGCGACCAGATCATCGACCCGCCACGCCGCCGTGATCAGGCTTTCCAGCCGGTCGAGGGCTTGATCGATGACCTCCACCGCCCGGGCCAGCCGCGCATCGTCGGCGCGCCGGCGCACCGGTTCTATCGATTGCCGGATGATCGCCACCGGCCGCTTGAAGGCATGGGCGTTTTCCACTGCCACCTCGCGGATTAGCTGCGCCGAGCGATCAAGCGCGCTGACCAGGCGGTCGAGCTCGCGGCCGACCTCGACGAATTCCCGCGGCCCAATATCGTCGGCAAAGCCACCGCTACCGCCGCCGGCAAGGCGAATGGCCCGCGCCCGCTCCATGAGTTGACGAAGGCCGCGCCAGATCAGCCAGACGATCATCGCCGCCACCACCAGGCTGCCGACATAGGCGATGGCGCCGAAGCGGATTTCCGGCGTCTCCCAATAGGGCCGGCCGATGGAGGAATTTTGATAAGCGGCGGTGGACAGCGCCGTCAACAGCGCCCAGCAGCCGTCGGCGGTCAGGAGCGGCGTCACCGCCGTCACCACTTCCTCCTCGGTTTCCGCTAGGCGGTGGCGGCCGACCACGGCGCGGCCATCGCCGCAGGCGGCGCTTAAATGCGCAAACACCCCCAGCCCCTGCAACGACTGGCGCTCCCGTTCCAGTTCATCGCTGTTGCGCGCCGGCGCAGCGGCGACATAATAGAAGCCGGCGGCCGCACTGTCGGCGGGACGGAAAAAAAGCCGCAGCACATTGTCGTCGGCGGCCACGGTATTGATCACCGCCGGCGCCTCGATCAGCCCGCGATCGGCCGTTTCTGACAATACCGGGCGCAGCACTTCCATGGCCAGCCGGCCGCGATCGCGCACGCTATCAAGCAATAGTTCGCGTTTGTCGGCGTCCGCCGCTTCCAGCAGGCGATAAAGACCGAAGGGCAGGGTGAGAAAAATCACCGCCAGCGCCGCCAGCCACAGCGCCAACGGCATGACGGCGCGCCGCTTGCCGTCGGCCACGCCGAGGGTGCTCATGGCCGCCACCGGTAGCCGAAGCCGGCAAAGGTTTCGATGTGGTCAAACTCGGGATCGATGGCGCGGAACTTACCGCGGATGCGCTTGATGATGGCGCGCACCGTGGCGCGCAAGCCTTCCTCGCCGTCGCCGGCGTGAAAGCCTTGGCCGTGCACGGTGTCGTAAATGTCGCGGTATTTCATATCAATGCCGGCGCGGGCGGCGAGCGCCGCGACGATATCGAATTCGCGCACCGTCAACTCCACCGCCTGGCCGCGCCATTCCGCCCGCTTGCTGGCCAGCTTCAAGCACAAGGGGCCGATATCGCTTTCCGCATCCACGGGCAGGTCCGGCTTCTTGACACCCAGGCGGATCACCTCGATACGCCGCAACAAGATGGAAAAACTGCGGGATTTATCGACAAAATCCACTGCCCCGCCGGCCAGCGCCGCTTCCTCGTAGACCTCGTCGGACAACAGGGTCAGGAAAATCACCGGCGTCTTGACGCCGCGGCCGCGCAACACCCGCAGCACTTCGATGCCGTCCATGGCGGGCATTTTCCAATCGAGCAGGATAAGGTCGAAATCCTTGTCCAACGCCGCATAGTTGACGATGGCGCTGCCGTCGGCGAATTCCGCCACCCGATAGCCTTCGTCTTCCAGATTGAGGCGCAAGGCTTCGCGAAACAGGGGATCATCGTCGACGATGGCGACCTTGAGCGCCGCTCCGCCATTGGACGCCGCAAGTTCAGAATTTAAGTCGCGCAATGAACCATTCATGGCAGCGGTGTGGATCTCCGTCGGTCTGTCCCTCGTCGTGAACGCTCACCGAGAGGGCGCGGTAGTGCAGCTTTTCCAGTTCAGGAAAAAAGCGGATAGCCAGCGTACAATCGCCGTCGCGATAAAGCCATTCCTGCCCCGGCGGCACCTCTGTGATCGCAACAGGTTCGCCCAACAGGCCGCGCATGGCGTCAAAATCAAGCCCCGTCAGGCGCTCCGTGAGCCGGGTTGGCGGCGGCGGCTCCAGGCGGGCCTCGATCATCGGCCGCTGCTTTGGCTCGGGCTCCGGCACGGCGGCGGCGCTTTGCGGCGTTGATTCCGGCAACGGCGTACCTTGCGCCGGCGGCGGCGCATCCTGGTCTGATGCGGCGGACGCCTCCGATTGCTTGGCCGCCCGTTCCGTCCCCCAGAAGCCTTGCCAACCGTCCCGCAGACGGCTGCAGCCCGTGGCCAGGCCTGCCGCCAAGGCGATGACCACTAGCCGCACTCCAATCGATACCATCCAACCCTCGCTACCGTGGGTTCTGTTTTACCTGTCCGTTCCTAGCCGTGCCAAGGAGATTATCGAGCCTAGGGTCCAGAGCCATTATTTATGGGTCTGGACCCTAAAAGAGGTAGCGATTTTTTCCCGCTAAAATCATGATAGGCTGCGGCATGAAAACCGATGCAGGACGCCATGGCCCGACAGATACCAAAACGCGCCGCCGCCCCCCATCCCACCGTCAGATTCGTCGACGACTACTTTGCCTATCTCCTGGCCCGGGCCAGCCATTTGGTAAGCGCTGAGTTTCATGCCCAATTGACCGCTTTGGGCGTGGCGGCGCCGACCTGGCGGGTGCTGTCTACCCTGTCCGACAGCAACGGCCTGACGGTGGGCGAGTTGGCGAAAATCGTGCTTTTGAAGCAGCCGACCTTAAGCAAGGCGTTGGACCGCATGATCGCCGAGGGTCTGGTCAGCCGCAGCGCCTCCTCGGCCGACCGCCGTCGGGTGCGCGTGTCCATTAGCCCTAAGGGCCGGGCCATGGTCGAGGGCCTGATCGCCCGGGCGGTCGAACACGAGGAGTCGGTGCTATCGAGCTACAGCGCCGCTGAGCGTCAGACCTTGAAGCAGATGCTGAAAACCTTGATCGACCGGTTATCTCCTCTATCGGAGGCCTGAGCGATGGCAAGTTTTAAGGATCAAGCCAGGTCGCATTACTTCACCTATCCCTATTTCGCCTTCCGGCGGCCGGCTGAGCTTGAAGGCGGCGGTCAACTGCATCCGGTGGCCATTGTCGGCGGCGGCCCGGTGGGCGTGACCGCCGCCTTGGAGCTCGCCCGTTTCGGCGTGCCTTCGGTGGTCATCGAGGCCGACGACACCCTGGCCGAAGGCAGCCGGGCCATCTGCTTCTCCCGCCGCACGCTGGAAATTCTCGACGCGCTCGGCGTCGCCGGGGCGGTGATGAAAAAGGCACTGCCGTGGACCCACGGCACGTCCTATTACAAGGACAAGCCGGTATTCCGCCTGGAGATGCCCCACGGAGAACATGACAAGTTCTACCCGATGGTCAATCTGCAACAATGCTACCTGGAAAAATTCCTCACCGATCGCGCCGCCGCCGAACCCTTGATCGACATCCGCTGGCAAAGCCGCGTCGTCGGCCTGACAAGAGAAGCCGATAAGGTCACCCTCGACATCGAGACGCCGGAAGGCCGCTATCCCCTGTGCGCCCGTTACGTGATTGCCGCCGACGGCGCGCGCAGCGTGATGCGGCAGTTGCTGGGGCTGTCGCTCCATGGCCAATCCTATGAAGGACGCTACCTCATCGCCGATATCGTATTGCGGTCTGACTATCCCACCGAGCGCCGCGCCTGGTTCGATCCGCCATCCAATCCCGGCTCCACCGTGCTGATGCACAAGCAGCCCGACGATATCTGGCGCATCGACTATCAGTTGCGGGACGACGAGGACGCGGAGCAGCAATTGCAGGAGCCGCGCATCCGCCAGCGCATCGCCGCTCATCTGTCGTTCATCGGCGAGACCAAGCCTTGGGAATTGGATTGGTTCAGCCTTTATAAGGCGCACAGCTTGTGCCTTGACGATTATGTAGAAGATCGGGTGATCTTCGCCGGCGACGCCGCCCATCTGGTGCCGATCTTCGGCGTGCGCGGCTTGAATTCCGGCATCGCCGACGCCAACAATCTCGGCTGGAAGCTGGCTCTGGTGATTGAGGGCAAAGCCCCGCCGGCGCTCTTGCGAAGCTATGGCGCGGAGCGTCGCGCCGCCACCTTCGACGTCTTCGCCAACGCCGGCAAAAGCACCCTGTTCATGACTCCGCCGAGCCGCGGCTATGCCGTGATGCGCGAGGCGGCATTGCGCCTGGCCGTCGATCAGGCGCTGACCCGGCCGTTGATCAACCCCCGCCAGTCGCAGCCGTTCTATTACCGGGAAAGCGCCTTGAATACGGATGATAGAGCTTTTGCCGGCGGCCCGCCGCCGGGGGCGCTGCCGCCCGGACGGCGGTTGACCGACGGCGGCTATCTGTGCGACCTGATCGGCCGCGCCTTTACCCTGCTGGCATTCGATGACGCCATGCGCGATTATCTTGGCCCATGGCTCGCCGCGCAGGCCGGGGTGTCGCTGACGGTGCTGACCGACGACCTGCGAGCGGACTTTGACGCCGCGCCTGCAAGCCTCTATCTGTTGCGTCCCGATGGCCACGTGGCAGCGCGGTTCAAGGCGCGGCCATCGCTGGCCGACCTGGAGGCGGCGCTCAAGCGCGCGCAAGGCAACGCCTGACAACCTTTACGGAGTGACGATGATGAGCCTGGGCCTGAGCGACAGTGATCTTGAACAAGCGTTCGATCGGTTGGCCCAAGCGCTCGATGCGGTGGGCGAGGACAAGGAGCGGAGCTTTCTCGCCGCCCTGGCCCTGACGCTGGCCGGCAGGATGGCCGGCCTCACCGAGGTCGATGCCGCCATCGCCATGGCCCTGCGCGCGGCGGAGCGGTGAGCCGGTGAGCGAGGACGCCAAGACCCGCTGGCTGGCGGTGGCCGCCTTGGTCGCCGCCGGCATGATCGCCGCTGGCCATATCTTCAAACTGTCACCCGCCATGCCGATGGTGCGCGCCGACTTCGGCCTTGATCTGGTGGCTGGCGGCTGGCTGTTTTCCACCACCAACATCCTGGCGGCGCTGACCGGCGTCGCCGCCGGCGTCACCGCCGACCGCTTTGGCTACCGGCGGGTGCTGTTTTTCGGTCTGACCATCATGGCCGTCGCCTCGGCATTGGCCACCCTTGCCACCGCGCCGCCGCTGTTGTTCTTGTGCCGGCTATTGGAGGGCGCGGGATTTTTATCGGTGGTGGTGTCGGCGCCGTCGCTGATGGTCAGCGAAACCATTCCCCGCGACCGGCCGCTGGCGCTCTCGTGGTGGACCGTCTATTCGCCGGGCGGCGGGTCTTTGACGATCCTCTTGGCGCCAATGGTGATGCGCGCCGTGGGCTGGCAGGGATTGTGGCTCACCTTGAGCGGCATCGCCGTTGCGGTGCTGACCCTCTTGGCGTCCATGGGATTGAAGGGCCGTCCCCATCACGGCACGCGCGGCGCGCCGTTTCACCGCACCCTGATCGCCGCCGTGCGCCATCCCGGGCCGTGGTGCGCCGCCGGGGCTTTCGCGCTTTATGCCCTGCAATACGTGGCGGTGATGGCCTGGCTGCCGAGCTTCCTGGTAGCTGAGCGGGGCTTGTCAATCGCGCTCGCCGCCGCCTTGACCGCCGTGGTCATGGCCTCGAACATTTCCGGCAACCTGCTGACTGGCGTCTTGTTGCGCGCCGGCCATCGTCACGGCAGCCTGATTACCGTCTCCTCGGTTCTGATGGCGCTCTCGGCGCTCGTTATTTTTTCCGATCTGCCGGATCTGGCGCGCTATGTCGCCTGCGCCGCGCTCTCCGCCACCGGCGGCGTGCTGCCCGCCGCCGTGCTCGCCTCGGCGCCCGAGATCGCCCCCCATCCGGCCTACATCGGCGCCGTCAACGGGCTTATCGTGCAGGGCACCAACATGGGGCTCCTGGCTGGGCCGCCGGCGCTGGCGGCGGTGGTGGCCTGGAGCGGCCAGTGGAACGATGGCCTGTGGCTGTTCCTGATCGCCGCCGCCGGCGCGGCGGTGCTGGGACTGGCCTTGAACAAGGTCACTGGCGCGGCCGCGACGCCCTCGCTATAACCGTCGGCGACAAGGGAGACAACATGACCGACGCGCCGATTTATCTTGATCGTTCCGGCGACATCGCCGAACTGGTGCTCAACCGCGCCGACAAGAAGAACGCCCTCACCCAGGCGATGTGGGAGGCCGTTGCGGCGTTGGCCGCCGAAATCGACGCCGATCCCGCCGTCAAAGTGCTGATCGTGCGCTCGGTGACCGCTGAGGTGTTCAGCGCCGGCGCCGACATCGGCGAGTTTCAGGCCATCGCCAGCGACCCGGCGCGGCGCGAGTCCAACCGGGTGGCGGTGCGCGAGGCGCAGCGCCGGCTGGCCCGGCTGTCGAAGCCCACCATTGCCATGATCGACGGCTCGTGCGTCGGCGGCGGCTGCGGCCTGGCGCTTGCGTGCGATATCCGTTTCGCCGCGCCGTCGGCCCGGCTCGGCATCACCCCGGCCAAGCTTGGCTTGATCTACAGCGTGCAGGACGCCAAGAACCTGGTCGATCTCATCGGCCCGGCGCACGCCAAATCGATGCTGTTTACCGGCCGCTTGGTGGATGCCGAGGAGGCGCTCCGGATCGGGCTCGTCAACGCCCTCTACCCTGCCGACAGCCTGACCGCCGAGACCCGCGCCTTTGCCGCGACCATCGCCGCCAACTCGCAATGGGGGGTGCGCGGCATCAAGCGCATCGTACGCCTGATCCTCGATGGCGTCAGTGACGACACGCCGGAAACCGAGGCGATGTTTCGCGACAGCTTCAGCGGCGTCGATCACCAGGAAGGCGTCGCCGCCTTCCTGGCCCGCCGCAAGCCCAACTTCCCGTATCGCTAGCCGCTAAACAGCCCCTTAAGCGACAGGATAAGAGCGGTCAACAGCAGCACCACCGTCGGCACGAAGGTCAGCATGAAGCCAGTGCTGCGGCTCTTTGGATCACGCTGGTAGCTAGCGCCGTAAAGGATGCGGCCGACGATCCACACCAGGCCGACGAGCGGCACCCAGATGGCGTTGGCCAGGGCCTGCGCCAGCCACAGGGACGGCAGGAAGACCACGATCTGCTCCAGGGTGTTCTGCTGCACGCGGAAGGTGCGGTTGAATTCCTCCGGGCCGGTCACCGCCGGCGCCTTGACCCCGTGCTTGGCGCGGGCGCGGCCCACCGCCATCCCGGTCCAGATGAAATAAGCCAACGCCAGCACGCTGACGAGTGCCGTCGAAAAGTAGACTTTCATGATTTTTCATCTCCCCTTTTTCGCGATACCGAGAGTGCGCCTAGGCAAGCCGGCTCGCGCCCGCTACTATGCCTGAAGCCAAGCGACTTGCCCACAAGGATGCAATTAACCGCAATGCCGCCCCGCCGCCTGACCGCCAACGATCCATCGATCCCGCTATATCAACAAGTCGCCGACAGCTTGCGCGGCGATATCGAAAACGGCTTTTACGCCGTCGGCAGCTCGCTACCCACCGAGAACCAGCTCTGCGATCAGTTCGACATCAGCCGCCACACCGCCCGCGACGCGCTGCGGCTATTGGAGCAGGCGGGCTACGTCTCGCGCCGCCGCGGCGCCGGAACATACGTGGAATCGAACCGGCCCAAGGCCAAGTACGTGCAGATGCTGTCCAGCATCGACGATCTGTTTCGCTATGCCCATGAAACCCGGTTTGAGATCGAGGATGTGCGGCGGCTCAAGGCGTCCCAGGCGCTGGCCGATTTTCTCATCTGCGAACCGGGCGCGCCGCTCATCCGGCTGCGCGGCCGCCGTTTCCAGGCGCTAAGCTCTCGCCCGTTCTCGTTGACTGAGCTTTATCTCGCCCGCCGCTTCGACAGCGCGCTTGACGCCATCGTCGATCATCGCGGGCCGATCTGCGCGCTCATCGAGGAGCATTTCAAGGTCCGCATCGCCCGTATCGGTCAGGACATCCAGGCGATCAATCTGACCAAGGCCGAGGCCGAGCGGCTCGACGTCAAGGACGGCGCGGCGGCCTTGAAGGTGGTGCGCCGCTATTACGAGGATGACGGGTCGCTGATCGAGGTTTCCAGCAACCTCTATCCCGGCACGCGCTTCACCTACACTTCCTGGCTCGACCGCGAGGAAAAGGCTTAGAAAAAACTTTTTGTGATGAATTGTGCAGCATGGGGTAAGCGAAGCAAACCCGCGCCACCTATTCTCAACGCACGCTACCTATTTAAATGTCACTGGGTAACTCAAGAACCCGCGAAAGCGGGCGCGGCCGCCGCGTTTGAACGCACCGGCACGCTCGATCTTGGGAAACCGCGCCAACAGGCGGCCGATGGCGATCTGGCCCTCCAGGCGCGCCAGCGTCATGCCGGCGCAAGCATGCATGCCGCTGCCGAAGGCCAAGTGACGGTTGGGGGCGCGGGTGATGTCGAGGCGGTCGGGATTGGGAAACTCCTCAGGGTCGCGGTTGGCAGCGCCGATGCCGAGGGTGATCAAAGTTCCTTCGGGATAGGTCTGGCCGGCGATTTCCACCGCTTCCGCGGCGCGGCGGTTGCCGAGCTGATTGGAGCTTTCGTAGCGCAAAAACTCCTCCACCGCCGACTTGATCAGCGTTGGATCGGCGCGCAGCCGCGCCAGTTCCTGGGGGTTTTCCAACAACGCCGCAATGCCGTTGCCAATGAGGTTGGTGGTGGTCTCGTGCCCGGCGTTCAGCAAGAAAATGCAGTTTTGCAACAGCTCCTCTTCCGTCAGCTTCTCGCCATCCGCCTCGCCGATGATGAGACGGCTCAACATGTCGCTTTCAGGATCACCAAGATGACGGCGGCGATCGGCCACCAGCTCAATGAGATAATCGCGAAAATCCGCCACCGCTTTATTGCCGGTAGCCAGTTGTTCCGCCGTCAGCACCGGCTCCAATGCGCCGAGGATGAGGAGCGACCAGCCGCGCAACGGGCCGCGGTCGGCTTGCGGCACGCCCAGAAGATCGCCGATCACCTGAATGGGGATCGCCGAGGCAAAGTCCTCGATCACGTCCATGCCGCCGCGCGCGGCGGCGGCGTCCAGCAGCCGATCGACGAGGGCGATGAGCTTGGGCTCCAGCGCCGACAGGGCGCGGGGATTGAGCCCGCCCATGATCAAGCGGCGCACCCGGGTATGGAGCGGCGGATCGTTGAACACCAGGCTGGAGGTGTGATGGACGTAAAGCCAGCCGTCGCCGAACTTCGGTTTGAACTCGATTTTCTTGTCGGAGGAAAAGCGGCGGTCCTTATAGACCGCCACCACGTCGGCATAACGGGTGAGAAGGAGCGAGCCGTCGGGCATGCGGTGCACCGGATCGAAGCGGCGCAGGGCATGGTAATAGGGGTAAGGGTCGTCGAGAAATCCCGGCGGGAGATGGACGAGGTCAAAGCTTTGCGCCGCCCGGCGCGCCGCCTCGTCGCTCCAGGTCTTGGCGGTCATTTGATGAGCCTGGAGAGGTCGCGGAACTCCTCGGTTCCCGACACCCCCAGCCATTCAAAGAGGGTCATCTCGGTGGTTACCATCTCGATCTCGTTTTTGAGAAGCCGGTCGATGGCGGCGTCCCAGCTTTCCCGCCGCCGCGAACCCACGGCATCGACCACCACGGCGACGTAATGCCCGGCCTGGGCCAACCCCAGCGCCGTTTGCAGCACGCAGACGTGCGACTCGATGCCGCAAATGACGATCTGGTCGCGCCCCGACGCTTGGTCGAGGTGGCGGATATGGCGACGGATTTCCGCATCGGCGGCACAGGAAAAGTGCATCTTTTCAAAGATCTTGGTGCCTTCGAGGAAGGGCGAGAGCCGGGCCGCCGTGGGGCCTAGGCCTTTCGGATACTGTTCGGACACGGTGACCGGAATGTCCAACCGGCGGGCGGCGGTCAACAGCACCTCGGTATTGGCCACCACCTCCGCCTTGTTGGCGATGTGCGGCAACAAACGGTCTTGAATATCAACAACAAGAAGCTGTGAGCGATGGCGCTCCAACAGCATGGCGGTCTCCTTTTTACAGCGTGTCGATCGATCCAAGCCTAGCAGATGCCGCCACGCTCTCGCTAGACTCCAAAGCTTGGATCGGCGTACGATTAATTTTAGCGCAGAGACATGAGTAGAAAGGAGTCCCGTCATGGATGCCATCAGCGACCAACGCGCCCGTTTAGGCGATGCTGCCAAGAAATTCATCTCCCAGCCAAAAAAGCTGTTGATCGACGGCCTATGGGTGGAAGCCGCCAGCGGCAAGACCTTCGCCGTCATCGATCCGGCGACCAATAAGGAAGTGGGCCGCGTCGCCGAGGGTGACAAGGCCGACGTGGACAAGGCGGCAAAGGCGGCGCGCCGCGCCTTTGAAAGCGGCGAATGGCCCAGCCTGCGGCCGATGCAGCGCGAGCGTCTGCTCCACAAGCTGGCTGATCTGGTGGAGGCTAACGCTGACGAACTGGCGCAGCTCGAATCCCTCGACAACGGCAAGCCGGTGATGATGGCGCGCCATGGCGATGTGGTCATGACCGCGGAATTTTTACGCTACATGGCGGGGTGGGCGACCAAGATCGAGGGCAGCACCATCGACGTCTCCCTCTCATACGTGCCTCAGGGCCAATTTTTCGCCTATACCCGCAAGGAGCCGGTGGGGGTATGCGGCCAGATCATTCCCTGGAACTTCCCGCTCCTGATGGCGGCGTGGAAGATCGGACCGGCGCTGGCCGCCGGCTGCACGGTGGTCCTAAAACCCGCCGAACAGACGCCCTTGACCGCACTTCGGCTGGGTGAGCTGGCGATGGAAGCGGGCTTCCCGAAAGGCGTCGTCAACGTCATCACCGGTTTTGGCCCCACCGCCGGCGGCGCGCTGGTGGAGCATCCCGAGGTGGACAAGATCGCCTTTACCGGCTCCACCGAGATCGGCAAGCTCATTGGCGTCAACGCCATGAAGAATCTGAAGCGGGTATCGCTGGAACTCGGCGGCAAGTCGCCGGTGGTCGTCATGGCCGACGCCGACCTGGAGCAGGCCATCCCCGGCGCCGCCATGGCCATCTACTTCAACCAGGGTCAGGTGTGCACGGCGGGATCGCGGCTTTTTGTGGAACGCAAGGTGTTCGACAAGGTGACCGAGGGTATTGCCGCCTTCGCCAAACAGATGAAGGTAGGCCCCGGCCTTGATCCGTCCACCCAGGTCGGGCCGCTGGTTTCCCAGGAGCAGCAGGAGCGGGTGTTGCGTTACATCCAATCCGGTTTCTCGGAAGGGGCCAAGGCGCTCGCCGGCGGTAAAAAGGTCGGCGCGACCGGCTGTTTTGTCGAGCCGACCATCTTCGTCGACGTCAAGCCCGACATGAAGATGGTGCGCGAGGAAATCTTTGGTCCCGTGGTGTGCGCGCAAGCGATCGACGATGTGTCGCAGATCCCGGCCATGGCCAACGACACCATCTATGGCCTCGGCGCTTCCGTGTGGAGCACCAACTTGAACTTCGTCCATCGCCTGATCCCGAAAATCAAGGCCGGCACGGTGTGGGTCAACGGCCATAATCTGTTGGATCCGGCGTTGCCCTTCGGCGGCTACAAGAACTCGGGCATTGGCCGTGAAATGGGACGGGCGGTGTTTGACCTTTATACCGAAACAAAGTCGGTGTGCATGACGGTCTAAATATTTGGCTTCTTGAACGTTTTCGAGTTTAATCGGCGGCCGAGACGGCGCGGGATCGTGTCCCGCGCCGTTGGACGTGGGAGGGCGTCATGAGGTTGCCGGCAGGGTTAAAGGCGGTCGCAGTCGCAGCGGCGCTGATGGCGCTGGCCAGCTGCGGTGAAGAAAAGGAAACGCCAGCGCCGCCGCCGCTCACCTTGCGCGATCTAGGCGCGGAAGTGGTCGCCCGGGAATGCTCGCTCTGCCACCGCGCCGCCGCCGACGGCTCGCTCAGCCGCCTCTCGGGCATTCGCAAGACGCCGGAAGGCTGGGAGATGACGCTGGCGCGCATGGAATCCACGCGCGGCGTCAAGCTGTCGCCGCAGGACCATCGCGCCGCCGTCAAGTTTCTCGCTGACACCCAGGGGCTGGCGCCGTCGGAAACCGCGCCCTATCGCTACGAGCTGGAGCGGCGGCCCAATGTCGTCGAATCCGGCCGGAACGCCGATTTAACGAGCATGTGCGCGCGCTGCCATGCCTTCGCCCGGGTTGCCTTGCAGCGCCGCGACGCGGAGGAATGGCGGCGGCTGTTTCATACCCACCTCGGCCTGTGGCCGACGCTGGAGTATCAGGTGCTGGCCCGTGACCGCGATTGGTGGGAGGAGGCGCAAGGCTGGGTCGCCACCGCGCTCGGCAGCCACTTTCCTTATGATACCTCGGATTGGCGCGAGTGGTCCGCCGCGCCGGCGGTCGATTTCCAGGGGCGCTGGCGATTTGTCGGCTATATGCCCGGCGAGGGCTTTGCCGAGGGCGTTATGACCGTCACCCGCAACGCTGTTGATGAGTATCTCGTCGCCGCAGAGGAGCAAACAGCCGACGGCGCCGCCATCAATGTCAATTATGCGGCGATCATCTACTCAAAGTATGAATGGCGCGGCAGCGGCAAGCGCGATAATCGCGACTTTTATGAAGCGGCGGCGCTTCAAGCCGATGGCGTGACCATGACTGGCCGCAGCTATTGGCGCGACGCGCCGGAGATGGGCAGTAATTTCGTGGTGGTGCGCGCCGATCGCGGTCTTCAGCGTCCCCTGGCAGTGACCAAGGAAGGGTTGAAGCGTGGTGCGAGCACTGAAATCACTATTCTTGGCGTCGGCATGAAAGGCGAAGTATCGCTGGGCGACGGCATTGCCGTCCGTGTGACCAGCCGGAGCGAGGATAAGATCGTCGTCATGGCGGAGGTTGCGGCCGATGCTCCCCTTGGCCGGCGGGATGTCCGGGTGGGTGACGCGGTGATGGCTCAGGCGGTGGCAGTCTACGATAAGATAGACCGAATCGAAGTAACGCCCGGCCAAGCTACGGCGCGTCTTGGCAGCGACAAAATCGCTCCGGTTTCGGCGCAGTTCGAGGCGGTGGCCTACGCCAGCGGCGGCGACGGCATCGCGGGAACGGATGACGATTTTCGCATCGGCGTGGTTGCCGCCGCCTGGGATGTGGCGCCCTACGACGAAGAAGCATCGCGCATGAAGGACCATCTTTATGCCGGCAAGATCACGCCGCACGGTCGTTTTCTGCCGTCGGAAGCGGGCGGCAATCCCGAACGTCTCTATGGCGCCAGCAATGCCGGCGACCTGAAAGTGATCGCCACGGTGGCCGATGGCGATGTGACCTTGACCGGCGAAGCGCACCTGATCGTCACCAAGCCGCTGCCGCCAACGCAAAGAGGCGGCGCATGAGGCGGCAAGTAACTCTAACAACAATTCTAGGCGCGCTGTTGTTTGCCCTTGCCGCGTCGGCGCACGCGGCGGAGAAGGACTATATTCTCACCGCCGCCAATCCCAACAAGCTTTACCTCATTGATCTCAAGCGGCGCGCCGTGGCGCGCGCCTACGAGCTTCCCGATCCCGCTGTCGGACCGAGCTTCATCGAACCTTCGCCTGACGGCAGGATCGCTTATGTCGTCGCCAACCAGGCCAGGGATATCATCGGCATTGAGTTGACCAGCGGCAAGGAAGTGTTTCGCGCCCACATGCCGCAGGTGAAAAATGAACGTGTGGTCAATTTTGGTCTTACGGTCAGTCCTGATGGCGCAAAAATTTATTCCTACGAAATTCCAGTGCAGGCCAAGCTTGATCGCTATGAAGCGCAGCCCAATCGCATCGCCGTCTACGCCGCCAACGGCGGCCTTGACGCCAAAGCGGAAGCGGTGTTCATCAATATGCCGCGCCGCATCCGCCTCTTGTTGTTCTCCAAGGACGGCCAGCATCTTTACGCGCTGGGCTCGAACTTCTACACCCTTGACCCAGAGACCGGCAGGATCATCGCCGCCTATCCCTTGCGGCAATGGCAGGAGCCCGATGCCTCGCCCTATGATACGCTCAATTTCTGGCCGACGCCGGAAAGCAGCGATGTGTTCACGGCGGTGGTGGTTGATGGCCGCGCCGAGGTTGCGCGCAGTTATCAAAACACCGATGTTACCGCCCTTTTTCATCTGGATTTAAAGCAAGGCGTCTTTACTGTCTCCCCCATCAAGGGCGTGCAAGATACGCTGTTCGCCGTGGCGGCCAGTCCGGATAAAAGATTCGCTTTTGGCGGCTTTCGCACGCTGAGCAAGATCGACCTGAAGAAAGGCGCGCTGGTCAAGCGCGTCGATCTTGACCGCAGCTATTACCAGTTCAATGTCTCGCGCGACGGCCGCGAGGTTTATATCAGCGGCGCCATGTGCGATATCGTGATCCACGACGCTGGTAACCTTGAAAAAAAGGCCGTCGTTCTATTGCCTGATTGTGCGGATATGGCGGGCGCGGCGGTGCGCGTCGTGCGGCTTGATCTTGGGAAATGATGCCGGCTTTATAAGGAAACACCTGTGGCATATCGGCAATTCAAGCTTCTGCAAACGCGGCGTTTCGGGCCGCTGTTCGCCACCCAGTTCCTGGGCGCGTTCAATGACAATCTTTATAAGAATGCGCTGGTGATCCTCATCACCTATCGCCTTGGCGCGAGCACGGGTGTTTCGCCCGAACTCTTGGTGACGGCGGCGGCGGGCATTTTCATCCTGCCATTCTTTGTTTTTTCCGGCGTTGCCGGCGAGCTGGCCGACCGCTACGACAAGGCCCTGCTCATCCGCTGGACCAAGATCGCGGAAGTGTTGATCATGGCGGCGGGGGTGATCGGTTTCGCCATCGGCGATGTGTGGTTTCTGTTGGGCGTTTTGTTGTTGATGGGGACGCAATCGGCGTTTTTCGGACCGTTGAAATACGGCATCCTGCCCGATCATCTGGCAGAGGATGAACTGGTTGGCGGCAATGCGCTGATTGAAGCGGCGACGTTTCTCGCCATTCTCGCCGGCACCATCATCGGCGGGCTATTCGTCTTGAAGTACGGCGGCATCGTCATGGTCTCGGCGATGACGGTCATGGTTGCCGTCATCGGTTATGGGGCAAGCCGCAACATTCCATCCACCCGCGCCGGCGATCCAAGTTTGAAGATTCACTGGAACCCGATTACCGCCACGGCGCGGGTGCTGGTTCATGTGGCGCACACGCGGGCGGTTCTCGCCGCCGTCCTGGGCATCGCCTGGTTCTGGTTCTTGGGCTCGGCCTATATGGCGCAGTTTCCCAATCTGGCGAAGGGCGTGCTGGCGGCGGATGAAAGCGTGGTCATCCTGTTTTTGATGGTGTTCGCCGCCGGCATCGGCGCGGGTTCGCTTCTCGCCGGCATTCTGCTGCACGGGCAGATCTCGGCCCGCTTCGTGCCGTGGGCGGGGGCGGCGATGGCGCTGTTCTCCCTTGACCTCCTGCAGGTGGAGATGGTCAGCAGCGCCGCCTTGCGCGATATCCCGGCTTTCTTAAGCAACCTTGGGGGCTGGCGGCTATTGGCCGACTTGTTCGGGCTGTCCCTGGCGGCGGGTCTTTATGTGGTGCCGCTTTACGCCATCCTGCAAACCCGAAGCGACCCGGCGCACCGCGCCCGCGCCATCGCCGGCCTTAACATCACCGACGCCGCTTTCATGGTGGCGTCCTCGATTCTGGGGCTGGCGGCGCTGGCCTCGGGGGTGAGCGTGCCCGTCTTCCTGGCGCTTGCCGGCGCGGCGAGCCTGCCGGCGGCGCTCCTGGTCACATGGGGGGTGAAGCCTTCAGCACGGCGTCCAGCAGGGTGAGTACCGCGGGCGAATCCCAGGCCGCCGGGCCGCTGTGGCGCGCGATCTCATAGCCGTTCCGGTCGACGATCAAGGTCACCGGCAGCCCGAAGATGCCGAGCTCGCGGCTCAATGGCCCGCCGGGATCGGTGTAGGCGGTCAAGGATTTGACCTTGATGCCGTCAAGGAAAGGCTGGGCGGTGGCCACCCCGCCGCGGTCGATGGAGATGGCGAGGACGGTGATAGGCTTGTCCTTGGTCGCCGCCGCCAGGCGGTCGAGAGCGGGCATTTCCTCCCGGCAGGGGGCGCACCAAGTGGCCCAAAAGTTAACCACCACCACCTTGCCTTTAAACTCGGCAAAGGATACTGGCTTGCCCGTCGGGTCGAGAAAGGGTCGCTCGGGTAAGAGTTTGGCCTCCGCCGCCGGCGCCAGGTTGGCGAGGCCGCCCACGGCATGCCCTTGCAGCCAGGCGGTGTTTGGCGTATTCCCTCGGTCGGCGCTGATTTCTTTCAGCGCCAGATAGATAGCGGCGGCCGCCACGCTTAGGGCGGCGGCGATGATGATAATCCGGCGCATGCCAAGCTCTCCTGCTTTTGCGGAATGTGACCATGACGGGCAAGAAAGACAAGGCGAAAACGATCCCCGCGGCCAACGCGCTGTGGGGCGGACGGTTTGGCGCCGGGCCGGCGGAGATCATGGAAAAGATCAACGCCTCCATCGGCTTCGACCATCGGCTCTATCGCCAGGACATCGCCGGCTCGCGCGCCCATTGCCGCATGCTGGTGGCGCAACGGATCATCAGCGAGGCCGATAGTGCGGCGATCTTGCAGGGCCTGGACCAGGTGGAGGCGGAGATCGCCGCCGGCAAGATGGTCTTCGACCCCAAGCTCGAAGACATTCACATGCACGTGGAATCGCGGCTCAAGGAAATCATCGGCGAGGCGGCCGGGCGGCTCCATACCGCGCGCTCGCGCAACGATCAGGTGGCCACCGACTTTCGTCTCTGGGTCCGCGACGCCATCGACGCCATCGACGGCGCGCTTCATGAGTTGCTGGCGGCGCTTATCGATCGGGCGGAGGACTACGCCGATGCGGTGATGCCGGGGTTTACCCATTTGCAAGCGGCGCAGCCGGTGACCTTTGGCCATCACTTGCTGGCCTATGGCGAGATGTTCAGCCGCGACCGCGGCCGCTTCGCCGATTGCCGCCGGCGTCTGAACGAATGTCCCTTAGGCGCGGCGGCGCTGGCCGGTACGTCTTATCCCATCGACCGCGAGATGACCGCGTCGGCGCTTGGCTTTGATCGGCCCACCGCCAATTCCCTCGATGCGGTATCCGATCGCGATTTCGCGTTGGAATTTTTATCGGCGGCGTCGATCACGGCGGTGCATCTGTCGCGGCTGGCCGAGGAAATCGTGCTGTGGGCAAGCGCGCAGTTCGGCTTTATCGCCTTGAGCGACGCCTTTACCACCGGCTCATCGATCATGCCGCAAAAGCGCAATCCCGATGCCGCCGAACTCGCCCGCGCCAAGGCGGGACGGGTGATCGGCGCGCTCAATAGTCTGCTCATCGTCATGAAGGGACTGCCGCTCGCCTATTCCAAGGACATGCAGGAAGACAAGGAGGCGACCTTCGATGCGGCGAATGCACTGGCGCTATCGCTGGCGGCGATGACCGGCATGGTGCGCGATCTGACCGCCAATCGTCAGCGCATGGCGTCGGCCGCCGGCGTCGGCTTTACCACCGCCACCGACCTTGCCGACTGGCTGGTGCAGCGCCTGTCGATGCCGTTTCGGCGCGCCCATCACGTCGCCGGGTCGCTGGTGAAGTTGGCGGAAGAAAAAGGCTGCGGCTTGGAAGCCTTGACGTTGGCCGACATGCAAGGCGTGGAGCCGGCCATCACGGCTGAGGTATTCACGGTGCTCGGGGTGGAAAATTCGGTAAAAAGCCGCACCAGTTTCGGCGGCACGGCGCCAACGCGGGTGCGCGAGGCGGCGCGCCGCGCGCGGGAGAGATTGTCATGAGATTACTCGCGCTTCTCCTGTTGTGTCTGGCGGCGGTGTCCTGCGGCAAGAAGGGGGATCTGATGCCGCCCCCCGGCTATGAAGCGCCGGCGAAGTAGGGGCAGCATGGATCATTTTCAGTATAAGAACGGCGAGCTTCATGCCGAAAACGTGCCGCTGCGAACGATCGCGGCGGCGGTGGGTACGCCGTTTTATTGCTATTCGACGGCGACCCTGGTGCGTCACTATCGCGTCTTTCGCGACGCCATGGCGGGAATGGACGCGCTCGTCTGCTTTGCCGTCAAGGCCAACAGCAATCTGGCGGTGCTGCGCACGCTGGCCCGCCAAGGCGCTGGCGCCGACGTGGTGTCGGGCGGCGAACTGAAGCGGGCGTTGGCCGCTGGCGTGCCGGCGCAACGCATCGTGTTTTCCGGCGTCGGCAAGACGCCCGATGAAATGACGGCGGCGCTGAATGTCGGCATTTTGCAGTTCAACGTCGAATCGGAGGCCGAGCTGGCGGTGTTGTCGGCGGTAGCTTCCCGGCTTGGCCGCCGCGCCGCGGTGGCGTTTCGCGTCAATCCGGATGTCGACGCCAAGACCCATGCCAAGATTTCCACCGGCAAGGCGGAAAACAAATTCGGCGTGCCATGGTCGCGGGCGCGGGAAATTTATGCACGAGCGGCGCAGTTGCCGGGCATCGAGGTTGTCGGTGTCGATGTCCATATCGGTTCGCAATTGACCGAACTGGGTCCGTTTGATGAAGCCTTCGCCCGGGTCGTCGACCTGGTGCGCGCCTTGCGGGCGGACGGACACGCCATCCGGCGGGTCGATCTCGGCGGCGGGCTCGGCATTCCTTATGACCGCGCCGGCGCGCCGCCACCGCATCCGGAGCGCTATGCCGAGGTGGTGCGGCGCGCGGTATCCGGTCTTGATTGTCAGATCATCCTGGAGCCCGGGCGGCTGATCGCCGGCAACGCCGGGGTGCTGGTGGCCAAGGTGATCTATGTCAAGGAAGGGGAAAGCCGCCGCTTCGTCATCATCGACGCGGCGATGAACGATCTCATTCGGCCGAGCCTTTATGACGCCTACCACGAAATCGTGCCGGTGCGCGCAGCCGCGCCGAACGCCATTATGGCGGCGGCGGATGTGGTCGGCCCGGTGTGCGAGACCGGCGACGTCTTTGCCACCGATCGCGCGTTGCCGCCGTTGGCGGCGGATGATCTGGTGGCCATCCTGTCGGCGGGGGCGTATGGCGCGGTCATGGCGTCGACCTATAATTCACGGGCGTTGGTGCCGGAAGTCTTGGTGGACGGTGAGGCGTTCGCTGTGGCTCGGCGACGTGTGACGGCTGAGGAATGGCTGGCATTTGAAAGCCTGCCCGATTGGCTGAAGGATTGAGCGCTGAGAGGGGAGAGCCTTCCTGTTGCGAACAGATCAACATCTGCCCACCGTGGGCCGCGTTCGCAGCCGGACGCTGGCGGCCGCCAAGGCGCTGATGCCGGCGCTGGGCATCGCCGCCGGCTTTACCGCGCTGTCGCTCCTGAATTTGTGGGACAACACGCCGCCGGCGCTCCATGCCCTGATCTTCATCGCTGCCCTGGTGGTGGGCGCGATCAGCGTGCTGCACGCGCTGCGGGCGCTGATTGCGCCCTCGCCGCGGCGCGCCTTGCATTGGGCGTGGTATCTGACACTGCCGCCGTTGTTGATCATCGGCAGCTTCGCCGCCGGCGATGATTGGCAGCGGCGGCTGACGGTCGGCTTTCGCCCCGGCTTGCTGTTTGCGCCGCCGCCCATGGAGATCGAGGCGACGGCGACGCCGCCAGCCTATACCCGCCAGCCGGTGATCCGCTTGAAAATCCCTAGCGACGGCAATGTCATTGCAGTGCCGGTGGAGTCGCGGATTGAAGTGCGGGCATCGGGCGCGCGCTTTGCGCCGCTCTTGGCCTGGGGCAATGAGTCGGTGTTGTTGCGGCCGGAGAAGCCCGGCGTTTTCGCCATCGAGGGCGAGGTGCGGCGTGACGGCGACGTGCGGGTCACCTTCGCCGGGCGCACGTTGGCGGGCTGGCGTTTCAAGGTAATTGAAGACGCGCCGCCGAAAGTCGCTCTGGCGGCCGCGCCCGTGGTGACGGCGCGGGGATCGCTGCGGTTGCATGTCGAGGCCAGCGATGACTATGGCATCGACTATGCCGCGATACGGCTGCGCCGCATCGATGGCGGCGACGAGACGCTCATTGATCTGCCCATATTCGGCGTAAAGCAAGTGGAGGAAATTTTTTATCGTGATCTGCGCGCCCATGCTTTCGCCGGTGCGCAGGTGATGCTGCAGGTGGTGGCGGTGGATGGCCGCTCCCAGGAAGGCGTCAGCGAGCCATTGCCGTTCAAGCTGCCCCAAAAGCGCTTCAAGAATGCCGCTGCGCAATCCTTGGCGGCGATCCGCGAGACGATCAGGGATGGCAGCATTGAAGATCTGGAACAGGCGACGCGTCGACTGGCGGCGGTTTCCGAATCGGCGGCCGTTCATGCCGACGTGACGGTGCAACTCGGGGTGCGCACCGCCTATCAGCGCCTGCGCTCGGGCGTTGATGAAGCGGGACGTCAGGACATCATCAATTTGTTGTGGGATCTGGCGCAGCGCGCTGAGGATGGCGCATTAAGTCAGACCGAAACGCAACTCCACGACGCCATAGAAAACCTGAAAATCGCCTTAAAGAAAGGTATGGACCCCACTGCAACCGAGGCGGCGATGCAAGAGCTGGCCTCAGCCTTTGAAGCGTATGGCCGCGCCCGTAGCCGGCGTTTGGGCGGCGCGCTTGGCGATCGCGAAAATTTTGATTGGGTGGCGGTGCAGCGCTTTTTGTCACGGCTTGCCGACGTCATGACGGCGGGCGACGCCGTCGCCGCCGTAGCGCAGTTGTCCGATCTGGAATCCGGACTGGAGGAGCGCGGCGCGCTCATGTTGTCGGCGATCGCCTATCGTCGTTTCCTGGTGGCCAATTATGCCCGCCGGCTGTTGGACGACGTGGCGCGCGAACAGCGCCAGCTGCTGTCGCGGTCGGTGGAGCCGGCAGCCGATGCCGCCGCCGGCGATCAGGCGGCGTTGCGCGAGATTATCGCCGGCATCATCGAGCAGCTCGACCGCGCCGGCGTCGACAACATCGAATCGCTGCGCCGCGCCAAGGCGGCCATGGACGAAGCCTTGCGGCAGTTGGCCGCCGGCGAAGCAAAAGAAGCGGCAATGTCGCAGGCGCAGGCGCTCACCGCGCTCGATGTGGCGGGAAAGGCGCTCGCCGCCGTGCCGTCGCCGCTCGCTACTGCGCCCGATGGCCGGCTTCACGATCCCTTGGGCCGGCCGCTGCCGCCGCTTCCCGGCACCGGCGTCGACAACGAAGTCGGCCGCGGAAAACCTTAGAATCTGTCATTGCGAGCGTCCCGCGCGCTTTGCGCGCAGATTTTATAATTGCGGCGCTACACGCCGCGAAGCAATCCATTTTCTTGTCGCCTATCGCTTTGTGGATTGCTTCGTCTCCCGGCTCAAGTCCGGGATCCTCGCAATGACAGTTAGGCCTACTCCTTCAGCGCCCGCGCCACGGCGGCGCCGATCTCATCGAGGGAGAACGGTTTTGAAATGACCTCGTGGATGAGTTCCTCAAGATTGTGCGCGCGCTGCTTCTCGGCGGCGTAGCCGGTCATCAGCAGCACCGGCATGGCGGGGTAGGCGGCGGTCACCTTAAGCGCCAGCGCGATGCCGTCCATTACCGGCATGACGATATCGGTGAGCAACAGATCGAACGGTTCTTCCTCAAGCGCCTGTAGCGCCGCGCCGCCGTCGGCCACCGCCCGCACGCGATGGCCATGATGCTCCAGGGCGCGACAGACGAAGGCGCGCACTGTTTCTTCGTCTTCGGCTACTAGGATGTTCGCCATGGCGCTGCGCCCCTACTTGTTGTCGCCGCCGACAAAGGTGACGCGGATGTCCTGCGCATCCGGCGGCGGATTGGCGAGCCTGGTTTCGAATTCCACCACCTCGCCCGGCGCTACGGTTTTTGCTTTGGCTTCAAAAACCCAGGTCTTTAAATCCAGCTCGCGGTTGTCCAAGAGCACCACCTCGATGGGCGGCAGGCGGACGGCATTCTCGCCGATATTCTCGATCTTGCCGCGAATGACCAGCGTCAGCACGCCCTCGATGAAACGCTGCGAGGGTTCCAGATCGCGAAACTTCAATCGCTCGTTGAGGGTGAGCGGCGACCGCGCGCGTTGCTCGTTGCTTGCCTGCCACGCGGTCATCGGATCGACGCCGATAAGCGCATAAAGATGATGGAGCTGCGGCCAGGCGGTGACGAGCGGACGCGGAAACGCCGCCAGGGCGCCGACCACGCAGGCGACAAAGCCGAATAGCCCGACCCAGCCCCAGACGCCGGCCGCCTGGCGCCGGTGCGGCAAGGCCGGCAGATTGGCGCGGGGCGCGGGACGCCGCGGCCGGCGCGCATCGCCGGCATCGGCATCGGTTTCCGCTGCGTCAGGAGCGCCGCCGGCGGCAGGCGGCTCGGGCGGCGACGGCGGCTCTTCCGCGCCGGGCGGCAGGGGCGGCGGCGTCTCAAACCAGGTATGCCCGCAGCGGGCGCACCGAACGGTGCGTCCGCTCGGCCTGAGGAGCGCGTCATTCACCAGATACCGGGTCGCGCAATCTGGGCAGGTGAGAATCATCTAATGCCCTGTTAAGACGCCCATTTCGGCCTTTATAGGGGCTGCCCCCATATAACGCAATAGCGCCGCCGCCGGGCCGTTGCCCCTGGACGCCTTGCCCCCGCCTGTGCCATGTTGAGCGCCGAATGATGGTCGGGGCTTGTCAGCCAGCAGGCCAGCGGTGAGGTTGAGTTGATTCTGTTTGAAAATGTCGGCATGCGCTATGGGTTGGGGCCCGAGGTGCTGCACAACATCAGCTTCGAGCTGAGGGCGGGCTCCTTCCATTTTCTCACCGGGCCAAGCGGCGCCGGCAAGTCGTCCTTGATGCGGCTGTTATACTTGGCGCATCGCCCGTCGCGCGGCAGCATCACCATGTTCGGCAAGAATGTGGCGGCGGCGCGGCGCGACGAGTTGCCGGCATTGCGGCGGCGCATTGGCGTGGTGTTTCAGGATTTTCGCTTGTTGGAGCACTTGACGGCGCTGGAAAATATCATGCTGCCGTTGCGCATTGCTGGCGGCGAGGAAAAGCTCATTCGCGAGCATGCCGAGGAGCTCCTGCATTGGGTAGGCCTGGGCGATCGCATGGCCGCCCGGCCGTCCACCTTGTCGGGCGGCGAGCAGCAGCGGGTGGCGATCGCCCGGGCGGTGATCGCCAAGCCCGATCTTCTCTTGGCCGATGAGCCCACCGGCAATGTCGATTCCGAGATGGCCGATCGCTTGTTGCATCTCCTCATGGAATTGAACAAGCATGGCACCACGATGCTGATCGCCACCCATGACATGGCGGTGGTCAGCAGCCTGGGCGCGGCGCAGCTGCATCTGGAAGACGGCGTGCTGCGGCTGGTCGGCGCGCGGGGGAACGGTCATGGCGCGTAGGCGATTAAAGGCCCTGGCCGATGGCGCCGATCGCGTCAGCACGCGGCTGTTGCCGTGGGTGGTGGCGGTGATGGTCTTTCTGTCAGCGTTGGCGCTGGCCGCCCTGCTGGCGGTCCACGGCTCGGTTGCGACCTGGACGGGCGATATGGAGCGCAAACTGACGGTGCAGGTGACGACCGGCGATAGCGCGGCGCGCGAGCGTCAAGTGAGCGCCGCCGCCGCCTACCTGCGCGCGCTGCCCGGCGTCGAGGCGGTGCATATTTTGGCTGACCGGGAAATCCTTGACCTTTTGGAGCCATGGCTGGGCGCCGGCAACGTCGACGGCGACCTGCCGGTGCCGGCGCTGATTGACGTCACCATCACCCAAGGGGCGACGGTGCATCCTTCGGCGGTCGCGGCGCGGCTGAAAACAGTGGCCCCCGATGCCTCGCTTGACGATCATGAGCAATGGCTCGGCCGGGTGCGTGATCTGGCGATGATGATCGAGGGCATCGCCATTGCAGTGTTGACATTGGTGACCTTGGCCACCGTCGCCATCGTGGTGTTCGGCACCCATGCCGGGCTTGCCGCCCACCGCGCCACCATTGAGACGCTGCACATCATCGGCGCGCATGATAAAATGATCGCGCGGGAATTTCAGGACCGCTTTCTTTTCTTAGGCTTGAAAGGCGGACTCATCGGTCTGGCGCTGGCGGCGGCCTCGGTCTTCATTGCGCGCCGCATCATCAGTGAGCTTGGCGTTGGCGTTCTGGGGCCGATGACGATCAGCATGGCAGAACTGGCGGCGCTCTTCATCCTGCCGCTTTTTGCCGCGCTCGTCACCATGTTGACGGCGCGCTTTACCGTCCTTGCCGCGCTGCGGCGCATGGTATGAGACTTCGCCATGGCCCGTCCCCGCCGTCGACCGAGAAAGACCGTCTATATCCTTAACGCGCTGGCGATCCTGGCGGCGCTCTGGCTCGGCGGCTTTGTCTGGTTCGTGGCGGCGCTGCCGGAGGCGCCGCAGCAGCCGACGCGGCGAACCGACGGCATCGTCGTGCTGACCGGCGGCGCGTATCGCATCGCGCTCGCCTCACGGCTGCTTGCCGACGGCATGGCCGAGCGGATGTTGGTATCGGGCGTTTATAACCTCGTTGATGATGAAACCTTGCGCCGCAGCGTCGGCATCTCGCCCGAGCTTTTCGCCTGCTGCGTCGATCTCGGCCGCGCCGCCACCAATACCGCAGGGAACGCGCAGGAGACGGCGGCGTGGGCGGCGGACCATAACTACCGCTCGCTGCGGGTGGTGACCGATTATGACCACATGCCGCGCAGCTTGAAGGAGTTGCAGCGCGCCATGCCCGCAGTCGAACTGATCGCCCATCCGGTATCGCGCTATACCGTCGGCAAGGACATGAAAACCGCCGGCCTCGGTCGTCTGGCGCTGGAATATCTGAAATTTTCCCGGGTCGCGCTCAGCGTCTGGAGCGCCGAGCTGTGGCGCGCGCTGCAGGAGGCGCTCTAGATGACGGCGCTAAAATCGGCGGTGTTTCGTTGTTGCCTCGCGCTATGGACGGTTTTCATCGGCGGCGTCATCGGCTTCCCGGCGCTCTTCTTGCATCGCCGCGCCGCCTTCGTCATTCAACGGTGGTGGGGACATGGCGTACTGGTCTTGTTGCGCCTCTTCGCCGGCGTGCGTTTTGAGATCATCGGCCGGGAGAAACGGCCGCCGGGTCCCATCCTGATCGCCTCCAAGCATCAGTCGATGTGGGATACGGTGATTTTTCTGCTATTGGAAGAAACGCCGCCCGCTTTTGTCTTGAAAAAGGAACTCATCAAGATTCCGGTCTATGGCTGGTATTGCTTGAAGGCCGGCATGCTGCCCATCGACCGCGACGGCGGCGCGTTGGCGCTGCGCGCGTTGCAGCGCCTGGCCAAGAAACGGTTTGCCGAAGGCCGCTCCATCGTCATCTTCCCCGAAGGCACGCGGGTAAAGCCGGGCGAGCATCGCCTTTACCAGCCGGGCGTCGCCGGCCTTTACAAGATCCTCAACGTGCCGGTTTTGCCGGTAGCGCTCAACTCCGGCCTGTTCTGGCCCAAGGCCGGGCTGACCGGTCGGCGGGGGATCATTCGTCTGGAATATCTCGACCCCATTCCACCAGGCCTCGACAAGCGCGCCTTCCTCGACCTCTTGACGGCGCGAATCGAGCCGGCGACCCGCCTCTTGGAAGCCCTGGAGACCGCTTCGTCCTTGTGAATTATGGGGAAAACCCCAAAACAGCGCGGCGGCGCGCCGGTTTCAGGCGCAAGTTATCCACAGCCCCATGTGGAAACATAACGTGAACATGTGGTTGACCTCGCCGCCCCCTCGCGCCTACACTTCGGCAAAGAGTCGCCCCCGTCCTGGGCCAGCCACAAGGTATCCTTCACGCCATGACCGCCATCGCCGCCATTTCGCAGCAGATCTGGGACATGAAATACCGCTTCAAGCCGTCCCCTGGCACAACCGAGGCGGCGATCGCGGAAGACAAGACCGTGGAGGACACCTGGCGGCGGGTGGCGACGGCCCTTGCCGCTCCGGAGCGGCCGGAGGCGCGGGACGCCTGGGTGGAAAAATTTTATCAAGTGCTGATAGATTTCAAATTCCTGCCCGCTGGCCGCATTCTTGCCGGCGCCGGCACCGGCCGCGACGTGACCTTGTTCAACTGCTTCGTCATGGGCCGCATTCCCGACAGCCTCGATGGCATCTTCGAGCATTTGAAGGAAGCGGCGCTGACCATGCAGCAGGGCGGCGGCATCGGCTATGACTTCTCGACGCTCAGGCCCAAGGGCGCGCCGGTCAAGGGGGTGGGTGCCGACGCCTCGGGGCCGCTGTCGTTCATGGACGTGTGGGACGCCATGTGCCGCACCATCATGTCGGCGGGCTATCGCCGCGGCGCCATGATGGCCACCATGCGTTGCGACCATCCCGATATCGAAGCCTTCATTGACGCCAAGGCGGAACAGGGCCGCCTGCGCATGTTCAATCTTTCCGTGCTGGTCAGCGACGCTTTCATGGCGGCGGTGAAGAATGACGAGGCGTGGGAATTAAAGTTCGACGGCCGGGTATGGAAGAGCCTGCGCGCCCGCGCGCTGTGGGACAAGATCATGCGCGCCACTTACGCCTACGCCGAGCCGGGCGTGATTTTCATCGACCGCATCAACGCCAAGAACAATCTTTATTACTGCGAAGAAATTTTTGCTACGAATCCTTGCGGGGAGCAGCCGCTGCCGCCCTATGGCGCGTGTTTGTTGGGCTCGATCAATCTGGCGCGGCTGGTGAGCGAGCCTTTCACTGACAGCGCCCATATCGATGAAGATGCCTTGCAGGATCTTGTCGCCGTCGCCGTGCGGATGATGGACAACGTCATCGACATCTCGCGCTTCCCCTTGCCGGCGCAGCGTCACGAGGCGCAGGCGAAACGCCGCATCGGTCTTGGCGTCACCGGTTTGGCGGACGCATTGATCATGTGCGGCAAGCGTTACGGCAGCCCGGACTCGCTCAGCCTCATCCGGCGCTGGATGCGCGCGCTGGAGCGCGCATCTTATGGCGCATCCGCCGACATCGCTGCCGAGAAGGGGTCATTTCCGCTCTATGATAAGGATAAATTCCTGGCCGGCCAGACCGTGCTGAGTCTCGACGACGATATCCGCGCGGCGATCGCGGCGAAGGGCATTCGCAACGCGCTTTTGACCTCGATCGCGCCCACCGGCACCATTTCGCTGTTTGCTGATAACGTGTCCTCGGGCCTGGAGCCGGTGTTCAGCTTCTCCTACATGCGCAAGGTGCTGATGCCCGACGGCAGCCGCGCCGAGGAGGAGGTCAGCGATTACGCCTATCGCCTCTATCGCCGTATGCATGGCGATAACGCACCGTTGCCTGACAGTTTCGTCACCGCGCTGTCGCTGTCTCCCCTTGACCATGTGCGGGTGCAGGCGGCGGTGCAGGAATTCGTCGACAGCTCGATCTCAAAAACCATCAACTGTCCGGAGGACATCAGCTTCGAGGATTTCAAGGACGTCTACCTGGAAGCCTTCGACCTTGGCTGCAAGGGCTGCACCACCTATCGCCCCAACGAGGTGACGGGGGCGGTGCTGGAAGTGAAAAAAGAGGATAAGAAAAAGTCTGAGGCGCAAGCTGAATTGCCGCTGAGTGCGCCGGCGGCGCGGCCGAAAGATGTCTATGAGGCGGGCGGCATCGTCTACATGACGAAGCCGTTGGATCGTCCCGAAGTGCTGCCGGGGCAGACCTACAAGGTGCGTTGGCCCGATTCCGATCACGCCATCTACATCACCTTGAATGATGTCATCCAGGACGGCCGCCGCCGGCCGTTCGAGGTGTTCATCAATTCAAAAAACATGGAGCACTACGCCTGGACGGTGGCGCTCACCCGCATGATCAGCGCCGTGTTTCGCCGCGGCGGCGACGTCTCGTTCGTGGTCGAGGAACTAAAGGCGGTTTTCGATCCCCGCGGCGGGCATTGGGTCAACGGTCATTATGTGCCGTCGCTCCTCGCCGCCATCGGCGAGGTGATTGAGCAGCACATGATCGCCATCGGATTCATTACGCCGCCCGACGCCTCGTTTGTCGAAGCAGCGCGGCGCAAGGTCGCCGCCGGAGATCCGGAAGAACCAAAGCTGGGGGGCTTGCGCACCTGCCCGAAATGCAATTCGCCGTCGCTCATTCGTCAGGAAGGATGCGACACCTGCGTCAGCTGCGGATATTCAAAGTGCGGCTAGGCGGCGCATTTTGGCAGCATTTCCTGTCCTATGGACGAAGGCTGCGCGGCGGCGGCTGGCGCTTCAAGCTGATGATTGCGGCGCTGGCGGCGCTGCTCGCCGCCTACAGCGTCTACTGGGTGATGGCGGCGCGGCGAGCGGAAGCGAATCTTGTCGCCTGGATAGAGAACGAGAAGGCGCAGGGCCACGATATTCGCTATAGCGCGCTCGACGTCGGCGGCTACCCCTACCGCATCGAAGCGACGCTGCGCGATTTTCACGTCAGCGGCACGGCCGCCGGCATGGCCTGGGAATTCAATGCGCCGGCGTTTGCCGGGGTCATCCTGCCGTGGCGGCCGCATCACCTCATCCTGTTCGCCAAAGAGGCGACCGCGCGTCTCGCGCCGGCCAACGGCGCGGCGGCGACGTTGGCGGCAAGCGCGCTGCGCGCCAGCGTTGTGACGGCAGACGATAACGCCTTGGAGCGGCTGTCGATCACGGCGGAGCGCTTGCTGGCCAAAGGAGAGAACAGCGCCGGCGCAGCGCTCGAAGTGGCTGACGGCGAGGCGCATTGGCGCGCCGGCGCGCAGGCGTCGCACCTGACGCCGGCGGTGGGTGCGGAAGCGGAGGAAGGGGTGCGGGAGCCGCTGGCCTGGCAGTTGGCAGTGAAAGGCAAGGATATCACTAATCCGCGCCTGGCGGCGTCGCCCTATGGCGATAAGATCGCCGAGCTGGCGCTGGTGGTGGAGTTGCGCGGCGGCGGTCTTAACCCGCAAGCGACGCCGGCCACCATCGCCGCCTGGCGCGACACGGGCGGCACGGTGGAGGTGCCGAGCCTGAAGCTGGCGTGGGGCGCGCTCGATCTGACGCTGTCGGGCAGCGCCACGCTCGATCAGCAGTTCCGGCCCTTGGGCGCTTTTACCGCCGAGGTTACGGGCTACGAACCGGCGATTGATCACTTGCGCGCCAAGGGCGATATCTCGCCCGAGGAAGCGTCGGCGGCCAAGGAAACCTTGAAATCTATCGTCAACGGCGACAAGGGCCGGCTGCCGGTGCCGATCACCATGCAGGCTGGTCGGATGTTTTTAGGACCGCTGCCGGTGGCCAATCTGCCGCCGCTGATAGAGCCGCTGGCGTTTTCAGCAAAACCCTAACTTTTTTCCTGACGGCCGAAATCGGGGCGCGCGGTTTCCTGGCCGGCGTCGATGATCTGACGGCGGATGGCGCGGGTGCGCGAGAACAGCTCATAAAGCGCTTGGCCATCGCCCCAGCGGATGGCGCGCTGCAAGGCGGTGAGGTCTTCCGAAAAACGGCCGAGCATTTCCAACACCGCGTCCTTGTTGGTCAGGAACACATCGCGCCACATGGTGGGGTCTGAGGCGGCGATGCGGGTGAAATCGCGAAAGCCGCCGGCGCTGTATTTGATCACTTCCGAATTGGTTACGGCTTCCAGATCGGAGGCGGTGCCGACGATGTTGTAGGCGATAAGGTGCGGCACGTGGCTGGTGATCGCCAGCACCAGGTCGTGATGCTTGGCATCCATGATCTCGACCGTGCTGCCGCAGCGCTCCCAGAACGCTTTGACCTTGGCCACCGCATCCTTGTCCGTGCCGTTGGCGGGGGTGAGAATGCACCAGCGGCCGTCGAACAGTTCGGCAAAACCCGCCGCCGGACCCGAGTGCTCGGTGCCGGCCACCGGATGGGCGGGCACGAAATGGACGCCAGCCGGCAGCTCTGGGCCAACGCTGTCCACCACCGCCTGCTTGACCGAGCCGACGTCGCTGATGATGGCGCCGGGTTTCAACTGGGGCGCGATCGCCTTGGCGATCTCGCCATAGCTGCCGACGGGGGTGCACAGGATCACCAGGTCGGCGCCCTTGACCGCGGCCGGAATATCCTCGATCACCGCGTCTACGATGTTGAGCGATTTCAAGGTCTCGGCGCTGGCTCCCGGCCGCACGCCGGCCACCACCCGCCGCGCCACCCGATCCCGACGCACGGCGCGGGCGACGGAGGAGCCGATCAGCCCGACACCGATCAAGGCCACGGTATCAAACAGCGGTTCCGGTTGCGTGGTGGTCATCGCCCTGTGCTTTCCAGAAAGGCTTTCAGAAGCCGCAACGCTTCGCGGTTTTCCTCTTCCAGCCCGATGGTCATGCGCAGGCAATCGCCGAGGCCCTGTTTGGGCAGCCAGCGCAATAGTACGCCGTTCTTGGTCAAGAACGCGTTGGCCGCCTCGGCCGTGACGCCGTCACGCTCGGGAAAGCGGATGAGGATGAAGTTGGCGGCGCTCGGCACCACCGTCAGTCCAAGGTCGCTGACCGCATCCGTCATCTGCTGCCGCCAGATGGCGTTGTAGTTGCGGGCGCGCGCCACCCATTCCTGATCGCGCACGGCGGCGATGCCGGCGGCCTGGGTGGGAGCCGGCACATTGAAGGGATCGCGCAACCGCTCCAGCGTCTCGGTCACCTCGGTGCTGCCGTAGCCCCAGCCCAAGCGCAGGGCGGCGATGCCATAAATCTTCGAGAAGGTGCGGGTGACCAGCACATTGGGAAAGCTCGCCACCAGCTCATGGCCGGCCACATAATCGTCGCTGTCGACGTACTCGGCGTAAGCGGCGTCCAGCACCAACAGCACATGGGGCGGCAGGCCGCCGGCCAGCCGCTCGATCTCATGGCGCGGCAGGTAGGTGCCGGTGGGGTTGTTGGGGTTGGCGAGAAACACGATGCGGGTGCGCGCCGTCACCGCGTCGAGGATGGCCTTGACGTCGGCGGAGTAATTGACGTCCGCCGCTTCCACCGGGGTGGCCCCCACCGAGCGGGCGGCGATGGGGTACATCATGAAGCCGTAGCGGCTGTAGATGACCTCGGTATCGGGGCCGGCGTAGGCGCGGCAGGCCAATTTTAAAATCTCGTCGGAACCTAGGCCGCAGACGATACGCGCCGGATCAAGCCCATGGGCCGCGCCGATGGCTTCCTTCAAATCCCAGGAGGTGGCGTCGGGGTAGCGGTGGAGCGTGGTTGCGGCGTCGCGGTAGGCGGTCAGCACCCGCGGGCTGGTGCCGAGCGCCGACTCGTTGGACGACAGCTTGATGACCCGCGCCGCGCCGGGGGCTTTGGAGCGTCCCCCCTCGTACACGTCAAGCTTCTTTAGCCAGGGATTAGGCTTCAGGGATGACATCGGCGTCAAACTCAAGGGCGCGAGAGATCGAGCGGCCGCGCATGCCCGCCGACGACATACACCTTGGCGTTCAGGGCCCGTTCCACCGCCGCGGCATCGCAGCCGAAGCCGGGAGCCGTCGCCAGGAGCGCGGTCGTGCCGTCGGGCGCTTTATACGTCGCAAGGGAGGAAAGGTCGAGAGGCAAGCGCGCCACCGCCTCCTTCGCCAGGCCGGGGATAACGAGGAGCGTCAGATCGTCGCCGCTGGCGTCCGGCATGTCCTTGGCGATGACAAAGGCGGTGGGTGAAGGGGGCCCAAAAACAGGAAGCCGCGCAACGATGCGCGGCCCCGCTGGCGAGCGAAATAGCGGATTGAGCCACCAGGCGTCTTGTCCCGGGTCGCCAACCGCCGCCAGGACCGCCCCGCCGTCGGCCACGGCGGCGATGGCGTCATTGGCGGCAGCGGCGGTCGTGATCGGCGTCGCCGCACCGAAATGACGGCGGGCGAGATCGCGCACCTCCATATCCTCGACCGCGATCACCTTAAATGGCCATTGCAGGCGCAAGTAGGCGGAAACCATGGTGCGCCACAGCGACAACACGGCCTCCGCCGGCAAGCTTCCGTGATGGCGGGCCGCCACCTGGCGCAGGATCTGCGCCTCGCGCCCGGGACGGAAAAACGCGCCATCGCTCCCCGCCTGGCGTTTCCTTTGGCCCAAGGTCTCGACGATTTCGGCCCGCGCCATCAACAGATCGTGGATTTGCGCATCAATCTTGTCGATGGCGCGGCGCAAGTCCGCAAGGCTTGCGTTGGACTGAAGTTTAGGCTCCGTCATGGCAATGGTCTTGCTCTAGGGGTGTTTCTGGTCGGAACCTAGTCATAAGCCCGGGCAAAAGCAAAAGGAAAGCGGCGGCGAAGTATTAGGACAAATCATAGAATATGCATAATTTTTCTTGAATTTGGTAAAATCGATGTTATATTTATAAAAATTCCTTTTGAAGGGGGTAGCATGCCTATTGCCAATATCGATGAGGTTCAGTCTGTCTTGTCTGACTTCGAGTCTCGTATCTATGATGTTGTAAACCGCGCATGGAACGACTGGAAGGAAATGCCCGGACGTGGTCGTTTCATGTTCGGCCGCACCCGCTCCAACATTATTTTTGATTGTATCTGCCAGTATGCAGCAATCGAGTTTGCAGACGACCCTGACATCCACATCATCGGAAAGAATGGCACCTTAAAATTCTTGTTCCGTGACCGAGTACTGGTCCGGTTTAAGAAAGAGAACGCCAAGGGTATCGGGTCAAATATCTTGACCCAATCGGTTCTTGATTTTGTTGACCCTCAATTGACCATTCCTGGCTTACCGGATGTTTATAAGGTAGAAGCTTGCTACAAGACGGACGGACTTGGGACGCAATTTGAACAACTTGCCATTGTTGCCCGCGATCGCACACGTCGTATCTGGTCTTATCCGATCGATGGTTCGCTCTCGGATGTGAAAATTGTCCATTTTCCTGACATGGGTGGCCCAGACGCGACGCCACCGTCCGTCACTCCAAAGAAGCGCCCATTGGAAGACGAAGCTTCAGAGTAGATGCTATGCAGGCAAACGGAGATATGCTGCGCTTGGCGCGGCATCGTAGGGGATTCCAACAAACTGAAGCGGCCAAGCGTCTCGGCATTGACCAATCGATGCTGTCTCGCATCGAGAATGGAATGGTCGAAGTTCGTAATGATCTACTGGTCCGCGCCGCAATAGTTTATGGTTTTCCTCAAACCTTCTTTTATCAGCGAGACCCAATTTATGGAGCGCCTGTCAGCGTCCACCCCATGTGGAGAAAAAAAACAGATGTAAGTGTGCGAGAGGTCGATTCCGTTGTGGCCGAAATCAATCTACGCATCATGCACCTGAGGCGGTTTTTGGAAGGAGTTGAAATCGGATTTACCGGTAACTTACCCCGTCTTGATATTGATGATTATGGCAGTCCTGAGAAAGTGGCTGGTGTTGTTCGTTCACATTGGGGATTGCCGCGCGGTCCCATAAAGGATTTGACGCTTCATGTCGAAAAATCCGGTGTCATCGTCGTTTATTCACCTATGGATGGTGCTTCCATCAGTGGGGTAACCTTCTCAACCCCCGGAATGCCCTCGCTCATTATTTTAAACAGTGAACAGCCGGCCGATAGGCTTCGCTTTACGTTGGCACATGAGCTTGGGCATCTGGTTATGCATCGGTTCCCAAATCCCAAGATGGAAGAAGAGGCCAATGCGTTTGCATCAGAATTGCTATTGCCCTCATCGGATATCAAACCATATTTTGTAGGCCGAAAAATTGATTTGGCATTGCTGGCGGCCCTAAAGCCAGAGTGGCGGGTATCGATGGGCGCTTTGCTGATGGCGGCAGACAAGCATGGTCGCCTCTTGCCAAATCAAAAGCAATATTTATGGAAGCAGATGAGCGCCCGTGGGTATAGATTGCGTGAGCCGCCGGAGTTGGATTTTCTTCGGGAAGAGCCAACCATCCTACGCAATCTTCTGGAGGTCCATCGCGGCGCTCTTGGCTACTCCATAACAGAACTGGCTGCGCTGCTCCACCTGGGAGAAACTGACCTGACAGCCCTCTATCAAGTCAATGACAATGCGCCGCAACGGCCGAGGCTTACAATTGTGAAGTAATTTTATGTTTGATTGATGCCTGTGCTGCTAAGTCACGGATGGTCTAAAACTTACAAGAAAAGAAATTCAAATTAAGTACTGCCGGGCAGTCGGCGATATTGACATTACCCCCCGGGCTGTTAGCAATGAGCGGTCTTGACGATTGGCAGGAAGGCGGCCGGGACAAGATGACCGGAAATAAGGGAAAAAAGCCTCGTGGGCTGGCGGGCTTCGCGCCCGGCGAGCAGGCGGGATTGAGCGCTATCTTAGGCGCCGCTGCACCCTTGCGCCTGGATTGCGGCGCCGAACTGGGGCCGTTTACCGTTGCTTATCAGACTTATGGCGCGCTCAATGCCGCCAAGTCCAACGCCGTGCTCGTCTGCCATGCGCTGACCGGAGACCACTTCTGCGCCGGTGATAATCCCTTTACCGGCAAGGCCGGGTGGTGGGATTTGATGGTCGGCCCCGGCAAGCCGCTGGATACCGACCGCTACTTCGTGATCTGTCCTAATGTGCTCGGCAGTTGCTATGGCACCACCGGCCCGCGCGACATCAATCCGGCCACCGGCGAGCCGTGGGGTCTGGCGTTTCCGGTAATCACCATCCGCGACATGGTGCGCGCCCAGGCGATGCTCCTCGATCATTTAGGCATTGCCGATCTGTTTTGCGTCATCGGCGGCTCCATGGGCGGCATGCAGGTGTTGGAATGGGTGGTCAATTACCCGGAGCGGGTGTTCTCGGCCATTCCCATCGCTGCCACCTCCAAGCATTCGGCGCAAAACATCGCCTTTCACGAGGTCGGCCGTCAGGCGGTGATGGCCGATCCCCATTGGCATGGCGGTGCCTATTTTCGCCATAACGTGACGCCGCACGCCGGGCTGGCGGTGGCGCGCATGGCGGCGCACATCACCTACATGTCGGAAGCGGGCTTGACCCGCCGCTTCGGCCGGGCGTTGCAGGATCGCGACGCCTTCACCTATGGCTTTGACGCCGATTTCGAGGTGGAAAGCTACCTGCGTCATCAGGGCATCACCTTCGTCGATCGCTTCGACGCCAACTGCTATCTTTATATCACCCGCGCCATGGATTATTTTGATCTGGCGGCGGACTACGGCGGCGTTTTGGCCAAGGCGTTCGAACGCAGCCGCGCGCGCTTTTGCGTCATGTCATTCACCAGCGACTGGCTTTATCCCACCGCCGAAAGCCGCGCCATCGTGCACGCCTTGAATGCGGTCGCGGCGCCGGTGAGCTTTGTCGAGATTGAGAGCGACAAGGGGCATGACTCGTTTCTCCTCGATGTGCCGGAGATGTTCGCCATCTTGCGCGGCTTTCTCGATTCCGCGGCGCGCCAGCGCGGCCTGCAAGGTAGCGCGCGATGAACCGGCCGCAAGATATCCGCGTCGATCTGCTGCTCATCGGTCAGATGGTGCGCTCCGGCTCGCGGGTGCTGGACGTCGGTTGCGGCGATGGCGCGCTTCTGGATTACCTCGTCAGCGAACGCGGCGCGGACGCCCGCGGCATCGAGATCAGTCAGGCTGGCGTCAACGCCTGCGTGGCGCGCGGGCTCTCCGTGGTGCAGGGCGACGCCGACACCGACTTGAAGGACTATCCATCGGGCGCTTTTGATTATGCAATCCTAAGCCAGACCTTGCAGGCGACGCGCAATCCGAAGAATGTGCTTATCGAGCTGTTGCGCATCGGCAAACGCGCCATCGTCTCGTTTCCCAACTTCGGCTATTGGCGGGTGCGCGGCGGACTGTTTTTCAAAGGCTGCATGCCCAATACCGGCACGTTGAACAATCCATGGTATTCAACGCCCAATATTCACTTCTGCACCATTCGGGATTTCGTGAATTTGTGCAACGAGCTTGGCATCACCATCGAAAAAAGCATGGCGATATCGTCCAGCGGCCGCCCCATTCCCTGGGCCCATTCGCTGTGGGTGGCGAACCTCGCCGCCGATCAAGGCTTGTTCGTGCTGCGACGTTAAATAAGTTTCGCCAACCGCCGCGAATAATCCACAAAGCCCCAGATTCGCTTGCGCACCCGTTGGTCCGATGCGGCAGCGGCGGGCAGATCAACCGCTTCGTCCCAGATCTCGCGCATGATGCTGGAGAACGCCGCCACGCTTTCCGTCATCAGGCGTTGCGCCTCCCGATCGTCATGGCCAAGAGTGTGTCGCCAGATGTTGGTGGGACGCAGCAACTTATCGATCAGCGCCATCAGCAATTCATCCTTCACGTCGGGTAGCACCGGCGTTGCTTCCTGATCGTGGGGAATCTGCGCCAGACGCGGGAAGAATTGCTTGAGATAAAGTCGGTTAAGCAACCGCTCTTCCAGCAGGCCGGCGGGCAGCGCCATGCACAGCTTCATCAATCGCGCATCATAGAACGGCGCGCGGACCTTGAAGCGATGACCGAGCAATCCGAAGTGCTCGCCGATGAAGCGTCGCTGGCGGTTTTTCAAGTCCCAGGCCATCAGCGCCTGGTGATGGTAGGGATACGCTTCGGCTTCTGCCGCCGCGCTGACGCGGCGGGGGAGGGCGTCATCCGCCACACCAAGGGAGGCGGCGAGGGCGGATGCCTTGGCTGCCGGTATGCCGGCTTTGCGGACGATCGCCGCCAACAAGGCCGGACGGCTTTGCGCATCGTCATGCATCCAGTTGCTGACGTTATCGCCAAGAAGCGAGCCGCCGCCGTAGCCATGGAGCAAGACTGTTCCTTGGGGATGAGGCAGCGACAGCAAATTGGCGATTTGTAAGAGCGACGGATCGTCTTGCCCTTCGGTGACGTCGAGAAAGTGCACGCGATGGCGGCGCAGCACATCATCGGGGTAAGGCAGCAACTGGTGATCGAGCCGCAAGCGACGGGCGATCCAGCGAGCGATAACGGCGTCGCGATCACGCCAGCGGCCATAGGTATAGGCGTGCAGCGGTATGTTCATGGCGCACGCCCTGGCCGCCAGAATGCGGCTGTCGAAGCCGCCGCTTAAGGCGATGACCGGGCGTTGCCCGGGCGACATGGGCAGGGCGCGCAGGCGTTCGCTGATGATGGCGTCGATGTCAGTCAACAAAGAACGGGCCAGCGCCCCCGTCACATCGGGCAGGTTGCTGATCAAGCCATGGCGAAGCCTCGTTTGCAGGCCGGCGGCGGCCGACCAGGTGGTGGCGCTGTCCGCCGGCAGGCGACGTATGCGCTGATGCAAAGTTTGTTCGTCGAGGACATGGCCGAAGACAAGGAGCGCCAGCAACGCTTCGCGATCCAGCGGCCGCGCCAATGCCGGGCGCAGCTTCACCAGATCGAGAAGCCGGGAGGCAAAGAAAACCTCCTCGCCGTCGCGGGCGACATAAAGCGGCTTCAAATTCAAGGGATCGCTGGCGATGGACAGCGTATCGTCGCGCCAGGCGATGCGGTTGAAGATTTGCGGCGCGGGTGATGCCGTTTCCGCAGCAAAAGTATCGAGAATCTCGATCTCCTCGCCGTGCCCCGCAGCCGCATCGTCTCCCATCCAGGCAATGGTCGCCCTGCCCAGGCGGCGGCAGTGAAAGCCCGCCGCCGCCACCTCGGCCGCGCCATGAGGAGAGAGGCGAATGAGCAGACGATCGCTGACGATCATGGCCGCGGCTCTTTGTGATTGCGGTTCATTGTCGACACCGCCGGCGTCGGCGCCAGCCGGCGGGCGCGGGCCGGCTCCATGGTGGCATTGAGCGCGTAAAGCCGCTTTTCCGCTTCCATCAGCACCACCCCACCCAGTCGCCGCCACCATCGCCCGCCGATACTTTCCACAGCCATGAGCGCCCGCAGACCGGCACTTGACGTCATCGGCGGCGCGAACAGCGAAGCGCACCGCCGCGTCGGCGTGAAAAGGTGAGTACGCAGCACCGCCTCCAATTGTCCGACGCTGTAGGGGCGGCCATAGCCGAACGGCGTGCGCTCGAAAAACGCCCAACTGCCGGTGCGGTTGGGAGCGACCACCAAGAGCCGCCCGCCGTCAGCCAACACCCGCCAGGCCTCCCGCAGCATGGGCTTCAGGCTTTCGCTGGTTTCCAGATAATGCACCATCAAGATGAGATCGACGGCACCGTCGGCGAGCGGCAGCGTCGCTTCGTTGGCAAGAGCGGCGAGATTGCCGCGCCGGCTGCTAGCCGGCCAAGGATGAACGCCCTGATGGCTCGGCATCAGCGCGATCACCCGCTCGGCCTGGCGGCGCGAGACGACGCCATCGGGCACCAGCGCGCCAAGATAGGGGACGGCATAGCCGAGCCCCAGCACCCGGCGACCGGCGACATCGGGCCACATCTCGCCCAGCCGCGCGCTGACCAAGCGCGCCGTTACGACGCCGAGCGGGGAGGCGTAAAAATCGCGCAGCCGAACGACATCGATTTGCATACCGACCTGACCTCCCCCTTCGGGAGATCAGTTTTAGTACATATGCTGGCCGCCGTTAATAGATACCGTGGAGCCGGTGATGAAGCCGGCGTCATCGGCAACCAGGAACAGGATGCCGCGGGCGATCTCTTCCGCCTTGCCTAAGCGGCCCACCGGAATCTTGGCGATGACCTTCTCCATGGCCTGGGGCGGCACCGCCGCCACCATGTCGGTGTCGGTATAGCCGGGGGCCAGGGAATTGACGGTAACGCCGTAGCGCGCGCCTTCCAGCGCCAGCGCCTTGGTGAAGCCATGGATGCCGGCCTTGGCCGCCGAGTAATTGACCTGGCCGTACTGCCCGCCCTGGCCGTTGATGGAGCTGACGTTGACGATGCGGCCGAATTTGCGCTCGACCATACCGGGAAATACCGCCTTGGCCATGTTAAAGCAGGACGTCAGATCGGTATCGATCACCGCCCGCCAGGCCTCGAAGGACATTTTCAACAGGGTGCCGTCGCGGGTGATGCCGGCGTTGTTGATCAAGACGTCCACCGGCCCCACGGACGCGACCACTTCCACCACGCCCTTCTGGCACGCCTCGTAGTCGGCCACGTCCCATTGAAAGGTCTTGATGCCGGTTTCTGTTTCAAACTGCTTAGCCATCGCGCCATTGCCGGCATAGGTTGCGGCCACCTTATAGCCCGCCGTCTTGAGCGCTTGGGAAATTGCCTTGCCGATGCCCCGGGTTCCGCCGGTGACTAACGCTACTCGCGTCATGGGGTATGTATCCTCTCTTGCTGTGCCATCCGTAGGTTATCGCAACACCTCATTCCCCGAATGATCGCGCCGGCCGATCTGATGTCGGCTTAAGCGAAAGCGGCGATGACCCTTATTGAGCTGAAGCGATCGGTTTATCCGTCAAATTATATTGCGGTGCAACATAAAAATTTGTCCGGACAACTTTTTAACATAAAGTAAAAAGCCAAGCAACAAGCGGTTGCCATAATCCTTGTCGCGCGCCGCCGCCGGCGACCATGGCGACATGGCCGGTGGCGGTGCGATGAATGTGGACATTGGGCAGGGCCTCCGCCAGCGCCAGGGCGGAGGCTGGCGGCACGATGCGGTCGGCGCGGGGCACGGCGACGAAGGCGGGACAGCTCAGGCGGCGAGGATCGATCACCTCGCCGGCAACCCGCCAGACGCCACGGCCGGGCGCATTCTCGGCATACCATTGGTTGAGGCATTGGTCGGCCACCCGCCGCGGCAGCGGCGCGCCGCCGTTGGCCCAATCCTCCATCAGCACGAAGGCACGGGCGGACGGACTGTCGGGGTCGAGGACGGCGAAGCGACGGAATTTGCGGTCGGTCAGCGTCGGGTCGAGGCTGGCGAAGAATATTTGCAGCACGTCCACCGGTACCGGCTCGTTGGGCGGCAGCAGCGCCAGCGACCCGCCCAGCGCCGCCGCCACCGCCCGGCGGTAGGCGATGCCCTCGGCGTGAAAGTCCCATGGCGTGGCGAGAAAAGCCGCGCCACGCACCAGCTCCGGCCGGCGCAGCGCCACCGGCAGCGCCAGATTGCCGCCCATGCAGTAGCCGAGGAGCGCCGCCGGCTGGCCGGTCTGCGCCGCCACATGGGCGAGCGCGGTCTCCAGGCGGGCGATGTAATCGTCGACGCTAAAATCGGCCTCGGCGGCGCCGGGCTCGCCCCAATCCATCAGGTAGGGATGAAATCCCCGCTGCTTTAAATAGCGCATCAGGCTCATGCCGCGCTCCAGGTCGAGGATGTGCGCGGGGTTGACCAGCGATGGCGCGGCCAGCACTGGCAGCGCGCCGGCCGGGCCGCCGAAGTCCCGTAAGATAGCGCTCCCCAGTTCCAGCGCCGCCGGGGCGTCTTGCAGGCGGCGGTGCGCGGGATGCGCCTGGTAACGTTTGACTCCGTCCAGGAAGGCGCCAACCCGCGCCAACGCCGTGCTCATCACCGCCTCGGCCAGTTTGACGCCCTCGGCGGCGCACAGGTCCTGGCGCAGCGCCGCCGCCTCGGCGGCGAGGGCGGGATGCGTGGGGGCCAGCCCCTGGACAAACGCCGGCAGCGCCGCCGCGCCTGATAGCCAAGTGGACTGGCAAGCGGCAAGATGAAAGGCGAAGGGCCGCGGCGAAATCGCCCGGTGGGCGGGAACGCCGGCCTTAGTCATCTTTGCTTTTCTCCAAGGGCGGCAAGGAGATGTCATTGGACCAAGCCAACAGGTTGCGCTGCCAGAAATCGAGGTAGCGCGCCGCCAGCAAGGTCAGCGCCGTCGCCGCCGACGGCGCGGCCTCCGGTTGTTGCGGCGCGGATGGTGCGGATTTTCGAGCCATTGCAGGATGACTCTGAGGCCGATTGTGCTGTGGCGCAACAAATCTCTTGCGCCGTGCAGCAATTCCGCGTGATTATTCAGCGCAAGGTTTTTGCAGCGCACCAGACAGAGGATTGGCCGTGACTGAAACTACGGCGGGCAAAGCGGAACCGGTGGTGATCAAGAAATACGCCAACCGCCGGCTCTATAACACCGAGACGTCGAGCTACGTCACCCTTGATCATCTCTGCCAGATGGTCAAGGACGGCCGGGAGTTCGTGGTCAAGGACGCCAAGACCGGGGAGGACATCACCCGCTCGGTCCTGGCCCAGATCATCTTCGAGGAGGAAAGCAAGGGCCAGACCCTGCTGCCGGTGAACTTCCTGCGCCAGCTCATCACCTTCTACGGCCAGGGTCTCGACGCCGTGGTGCCGGGTTACCTGGAAGCGACCATGGAGACGTTTACCCGCAATCAGGAGCGCTATCGCGAATATTTCGAAAAGCAGCTCTCCGCCGCCAAGGCGTTTGCTCCCGCCCAGGCCTTCGCCGCCCCGTTCGAGGAAATGGCGCGGCAAAACTTGGCCGCCTTCGAGCGCGCCACCCGCATGTTCTCGCCGTTCATGAAGGGCGAGGGAGCGGCGGAGGACAAGACCGCTCCCGCGTCGCCATCGGCCACCTTGGACGACCTGAAGGAGCAATTGAAGGCCATGCAGGCGCAAATCGACGCCTTGAGCCGCAAGTCCGAGAAGTAATCCTTCGCCACATTGTGACAAACGTCACGGAAAATTCCACGAAACCGCCATACCTTCGCACCATGGATGCCACGGTCTTCTGGCACGCTCTGTGCACAGTAGATCGAGCAGGGAAGCCGGAATCGGAGGAGACGGAAGATGATGAAATCGGTTCAGGAAACCCGGTCGTTACGGGAAACCGCTGTGAAATTAGTGCGTTGCATCGGCTCTCGGGCCGCGCTGGAATATTGCTACAGCTACCATTGGCAGGGGCTTTACGATGAAATTCTGGCGCTCAGCGCCAGCCCCGACCGTCGGCAATGAAAACAGGGTTGTGCCATTTCGGGACAACCCTGTGCCGATAGCGCACGATTTGAAATCCTAGTTGAAATCCTAGCGCGTCGGGATCGGCGTCTCGCCGCGATAATCGTAAAACCCACGCTGCGTCTTCTGGCCAAGCCAGCCTGCCTCGACATATTTCACCAAAAGCGGACAGGGCCGGTACTTGGAATCCGCCAGCCCCTCATAAAGCACCTGCATGATGGACAGGCAGGTATCAAGGCCGATGAAATCGGCGAGCTCCAACGGCCCCATGGGGTGGTTGGCGCCAAGCTTCATGGCGGTATCGATGGCCTGCACCGATCCCACGCCTTCATAAAGGGTATAGACCGCCTCATTGATCATCGGCAGCAGGATGCGGTTGACGATGAAGGCGGGAAAATCCTCGGCGTTGGCCGTGGTCTTGCCCAGCTTTTCCGTAAACGCCTTGATCTTTTGGAAGGTTTCCTCGTTGGTGGCTATGCCGCGGATAAGCTCCACGAGCTGCATCAGCGGCACCGGGTTCATGAAGTGCAGGCCCATGAACATTTCCGGCCGGTCGGTGGCGGCGGCGAGCCGGGTGATGGAGATCGACGAGGTATTGGAGGCAAGGATGGTGTCCTTGCTCAAGACCGGACATAACGCCTTGAAAATTTCCCGCTTGATGGGTTCCTTTTCGGTGGCCGCCTCCACCACCAGATCGGCGTCCCGCAGCGGCTCGTAGCTGTCGATGAGCACAATGCGCTTCATCGCCGCATCTTTTTCGGCCTGGGTGATCTTGCCGCGGTGGACCTGTCGGCCCATGTTCTGTTTGATGACCTCCAGGCCGGCCTTGGCGTGCTCCATATCGACGTCCTTCAACAGAACGTCGAACCCTGCCAAGGCGCTGACATGGGCAATGCCATTGCCCATCTGTCCCGCGCCGATTATGCCAACCTTCTTGAACATCAGCTCAACAGACCCCATGAGATCAACCTACCGGCTGTTTGATCTTAATTTTTGCCGGCATTCATACGTGCCGGGCAGCTTACAACGCTTCCGCCAGCTCCGGAAGCGCTTTGAACAGGTCGGCCACCAGGCCATAATCGGCGACCTGGAAGATTGGCGCTTCCTCGTCCTTGTTGATGGCGACGATGACTTTCGAATCCTTCATCCCGGCCAGATGCTGAATGGCGCCCGAGATGCCCACCGCGATATAGAGCTGCGGCGCGACGATCTTGCCGGTTTGGCCGACCTGATAGTCGTTGGGCACGAAGCCGGCGTCCACCGCCGCGCGCGACGCGCCCACCGCGGCGTTGAGCTTGTCGGCCACCGCCTCGATGAGCTTGAAGTTCTCGCCCGAGCCCATGCCGCGGCCGCCGGAGACGATGATCTTGGCGCTGGTCAGTTCGGGGCGCTCCGACTTCGACAGTTCCTGGCCAATGAATTTGGACAGGCCGGGATTGCCCGCGCCATCAACCTTTTCAATGGCCGCCGAGCCGCCCGATGCGGCGGCCTTGTCGAAGGCGGTGCCGCGCACGGTGATGACCTTCTTGGCATCAGACGACTGCACGGTGGCGATGGCGTTGCCGGCGTAGATCGGCCGCTCGAAGGTATCGGGCGAGATCACTGCCGTGATATCGGAAATCTGCGCCACGTCGAGCCGGGCGGCGACGCGCGGCATGACGTTCTTGCCGGTGGTGGTGGCCGGCGCCAGCACGGCGTCATAGCCGCCGGCCAGCTTGACAAGAATAGCGGACAGGGTCTCCGCCAGCGGATGCTCGTTGGCTGCATCATCCACCAAGAGCACCTTGCGCACGCCGGCGATTTGGGAGGCCGCGTCGGCGACCGCCTGGCAGCCCGATCCGGCCACCAGCACATCGACATCACCGCCAAGCGCCTTGGCCGCGGTGACCGCCACCAGAGTCGCGTCTTTCAGGGATTTGTTGTCGTGTTCGGCAAGTACCAGAGCAGCCATGGTCAGATCACCTTTGCTTCATTCTTCAGCTTGTCGACGAGTTCGGCCACGTTAGCCACCTTGACGCCGGCTTGGCGCTTGGCGGGTTCGCTGACTTTGAGGACCTTGAGCCGCGGCGCGGTATCGACGCCGAAATCCGCCGGCGCCTTTTCGGCGATGGGCTTCTTTCTGGCGCTCATGATATTGGGCAGCGAGGCATAACGCGGCTCGTTCAAACGCAGGTCGGAGGTGACCACCGCCGGCAGCTTCAGCTCGACGGTTTCCAGACCGCCATCCACTTCCCGCACCACCTTCACCTCTCCGGCACCAAGCTCGACCTTGGAGGCAAATGTGCCCTGCGGCCAGCCCAGAAGCTCGGCCAGCATCTGGCCGGTCTGGTTGCAATCGTTGTCGATGGCCTGTTTGCCGAGAATGACCAGCTGCGGCTGTTCGGCCTCGACGATGCCCTTCAGGATCTTGGCTACGCCTAAGGGTTCGACCTCGCCCTCGGCCTTGACCAGGATGCCGCGGTCGGCGCCCATGGCGAGCGCGGTGCGGATGGTTTCCTGGGCCTGCGCCGGTCCGACCGAGACGGCGATGACTTCCTTAGCCTTGCCGGCTTCTTTGATGCGCAACGCCTCTTCGACGGCGATTTCGTCGAAGGGGTTCATCGACATCTTGATGCCGGCAAGCTCGATGCCGGTCTGATCCGCCTTGACGCGAATTTTGACGTTGTAGTCAACGACCCGCTTTACCGCGACCACGATTTTCATCCGGAGGTCTCTCCTTATTAGCTGGTTCTTCTGACCATCCCGCCGCCCCTATGGCGACCCTTGTCGGGCTCCCGCCGCACCGATTCTATTGCGGCGCAGCAATGGAGCCTTGCACAACTACTCCAGGGTCGGCATGAAGTCAATCAAAGCTGTACGGACAATATGCCTTAAAACGCTGTTTTAACGGGTGCCGCCCGGCGTCCATAAAACATCTCCCATGCCCTTGTCGTTGACATAGCGGCCGAGGACGAACAGCAGGTCGGAGAGCCGATTGCAGTACTTGATGGCTTCCGGGTTGATGGCGACTTCGGCGGCGGCGGTCACCATCAGCCGCTCGGCCCGGCGGGTGACGGTGCGGGCGAGGTGAAGGTAGGCGGCGACGGCGGCGCCGCCCGGCAGAATGAAGGAGGTCAAGGGCGCAAGCTCGGCGTTCAGGCGGTCGATATCGGCTTCCAGCCGGGCGGTTTGCGCCGGCAGGATGCGCAGCGCCTGGGGGTCATCGAAGTTCTCGCCCGGCGTCGCCAGGTCGGCCCCGAGATCAAAGAGCTCGTTCTGAATGCGCGCCAACAGGGCGTCGATGTCGCCCTCGGTGTGCAGACGGACGATGCCGATCACGGCGTTGGCCTCATCCACCGTACCATAAGCGGCGATCCGCGGATCATCCTTGCGCACCCGCGAGCCGTCCACCAGCGAGGTTTCACCCTTGTCGCCGCCCCGGGTGTAAATCTTCGTCAGCTTGACCATCAGGATTTGCTTCCAAAATAAAGCAGGATGGCGATCACCAGGATGGCGACGAACTGCGCCCAGACCCGCGCCTGCATCAGCTTGTTGCTCCACCGCTTGGCGGTTTCGCCGCCGCGCGCCATGACGATGACGCCGGCAAACAAGATGGCGACCACGATCGCCACCAGGAAGGGGAGCAGATAGCGTAATGCGTCCATATTCGCCTTCGTTATTAGTGCTCCCCCTCACCCAACTACGGGTAAGGCTCGCGTAATAGCTCGCCAACCCTACGTATCCCTCTCCCTCGAGGGAGAGGGTAGGGTGAGGGGGGCGTGATGACTTAATTCGCGGCGCCGAAGAGCCGTCGCGCGATCACGTCGGCCTGAATTTCCGCCGCGCCCTCGAAGATATTGAGAATGCGGGCGTCGCACAAGACGCGGCTGATGGGATATTCCATGGCGTAGCCGTTGCCGCCATGGACTTGAAGCGCGTTATCGGCGGTGGCCCAGGCGACGCGGGCGGCCAGAAGCTTGGCCATACCGGCCTCCAGGTCGCAGCGCTTGCCCTGATCCTTCTGGCGGGCGGCGAAGTAGGACAGTTGGCGCGCCATCATGATCTCGACCACGCTCCAGGCAAGCTTGCCGTGGACCCGGGGGAAGGCGTAGATCGGCTGGCCGAACTGCACCCGCTCGGTGGCGTATTTCAAGCCCAGTTCCAGAGCGCACTGGGCGACGCCCAAGGCCCGCGCCGCGGTCTGGATGCGCGCCGATTCGAAGGTCGCCATCAGCTGCTTGAAGCCGTTGCCTTCCGTCCCGCCCAAGAGGTTTTCGGCCTTGACCTCGAAATTGTCGAAGCCAAGCTCGTACTCCTTCATGCCGCGATAGCCCAACACCTCGATCTCGCCGCCGGTCATGCCCTTGGCCGGAAACGGGTTGGCGTCATCGCCGCGCGGCTTTTCGGCGATCAGCATGCTCAAGCCCTTATAGCCCGGCTGATCGGGATTGGTGCGCGCCAGCAAGGTCATGATGTCGGCGCGCGCGGCGTGGGTGATCCAGGTCTTGTTGCCGGTGACTTTATAGACCGCTTCGCCCGTGTCGTTGACGCTTTTGACGGCGCGAGTTTTCAAGGAGCCCAAATCGGAGCCGGTATTGGGTTCGGTGAACACCGCGGTGGGCAGCACCGTGCCGGAAGCGATGAGCGGCAGCCACTTTTGTTTTTGCGCCTCGGTGCCGCCGTTCAAGATCAATTCGGCGGCAATCTCCGAGCGGGTGCCCAAAGAGCCGACGCCGATATAGGCGCGGCTTAATTCTTCGGAGACGACGCACATCGACGTCTTGCCGAGTCCCAAGCCGCCATATTGTTCGGGAATGGTCAGGCCGAAGACGCCAAGCTCGCTCATCTTGGCGATGACATCCATCGGGATGAACTCATCGCGCAGATGCCAGTCGTGGGCGAACGGAATCACTTCCTCGGCGGCGAAGCGGCGGAACTCGTCACGGATCATGACGTAGGTTTCTTCCAGGCCCAACTCGCCAAAGACGCCGGTATCGACGCTGTGCTCCACCAGCTCGGCGATGCGGGCGCGCACGTCGGGCGCATTGCCGGCTTCCGTGAGCGCCATGACCGCCGGTTGCGCCGCGAAGTCTGCCACCGCCTCGGCGCTCAGCCACAAATCGGCCGCGCGCACGATCTCGCCCTGGCTCATGCTGATGCCGCCGGCAAGCTGCGCCAGATACTCGCCGAATCCGGCTTGCAGAATCAGCGTTTCCAACTCGCCGAGTTTGCTGTCGTGATGAAGGCGGCGCGCCCAATCGAGCGTTTGGCGCAAGGTCTCGACATATGTCGCAAACCAGGCGAAGCCATGCACCGCAAATTGATTTTCCTCCGCCGCCCGGCGATCAAGCTGACCCGCCGTCATCACGTGCTGGGCTACGCTGTCGCGCGCTTGCGCCAGCAGCGTTTCCGCGGCGGCCAACGCCTCTTCGCAGGTGTCGAGCAGGCTCGCCGTCGCGCTGTCGCGCATCGCCACTATTTCGGCCGTCATTGCGTTACGCCCTTTCCTTGCCGGCATCAATGACGTCCTCGAAGGTGCGCAAGCCCGGGTATTGCGCGTTGACCAGCACCGCCATGTTGCCGGGCTTGTGTTGGTTCTTCCACATCTTGGTGTGGGCGCGCGGAATATCCTTCCAGGAAAACACTTCCGACATGCACGGATCCAAGCGCCGCTCGATCACCAGCTGATTGGCTTGGCTCGCCTGCAACAGGTTGGCGAAGTGGCTGCCCTGGATGCGCTTTTGCCGCATCCACACGAAGCGGGCGTCGAAGGTGATGTTGTAGCCCGTGGTGCCGGCGCAGAACACCACCATGCCGCCGCGCTTGACCACGAAGCAGGACACCGGGAAGGTCTGTTCGCCGGGATGCTCGAACACGAAGTCGACATCGTTGCCCTTGCCGGTGATGTCCCAAATCGCCTTGCCGAATTTGCGCGCTTCCTTCATGAACTCGCCAAACTCCGGCGAGTTGACCGGCGGCATCTGGCCCCAGCAATTGAAGTTCTTGCGGTTGATGACGCCCTTGGCGCCCAGCGCCAAGACGAAGTCGGCTTTCGAATCATCCGAGATGACGCCGATGGCGTTGGCCCCGGCGGTGGCGATGAGCTGAATCGCCATGGAGCCAAGGCCGCCCGATGCGCCCCACACCAGCACGTTGTGACCGGGGCGCAGGATATGCGGGCGATGGCCGAACAGCATGCGGTAGGCGGTGGCCAGCGTCAGGGTATAGCAGGCGCTCTCCTCCCAGGTTAAATGCTTCGGCCGCTTCATCAGCTGGCGGGCCTGGACGCGGGCGAACTGGGCGAACGAGCCGTCCGGCGTCTCATAGCCCCAGATACGCTGGGAGGGCGAGAACATGGGATCGCCGCCGTTGCACTCCTCATCGTCGCCGTCGTCTTGGTTGCAATGGACCACCACCTCGTCGCCGACCTTGAAGCGCTTCACCTTGGCACCGACCTTGTAGACGATGCCGGAAGCGTCCGAGCCGGCGATGTGATAGGGGGCCTTGTGCACGTCGAAGGGGGAAATCGGCACCCCCAGTCCCGCCCACACGCCGTTGTAGTTGACGCCCGCCGCCATCACCAGAATGAGCGCCTCGTCGTCGCCGATCTGAGGGGTGTCGACGACCTCGATCTGCATCGCCTTTTCCGGCTCGCCGTGCCGTTCGCGGCGGATGATCCAGCCGTACATCTGCTTCGGCACATGGCCCAAGGGCGGAATCTCGCCGATTTCATAGAGGTCTTTCTTGGGCAGGTCGGCGGTGGCGGCGTCCTGCGGCGTGGCGGCATGGTCGGCGGCGCTGGTCATGGTCGAAAAACTCTCCGTTCGGGCGGCGGTCTTCGGTGCGGCGCAGCAAAATTCCTTAATTTTTCATCCAAGGTTTTGCTTCGGTTGCCCCAAAGAGCACACTATAGTATGTGTTTCCTAGTTTACGGGCGCTTTTTTGCGTTGCAATAATAGCAAGTAAATTTCGTCCGTAAACCAGTTTTGCGACAGTTTATTATAATATTGCCGTAAGTTAGGCAAATTAAATAATAAACTTGTCCGAACATATAAGAAAGAACAGCATGACCGACCGAATCGATAGGCCACACATTAAGCGCGATGCGCCCTGGCTGTTTCGCACCTACTCCGGCCATTCCTCGGCCGCGGCGTCCAATGAACTTTACCGCACCAACTTGGCCCGTGGCCAGACCGGGTTGTCGGTGGCCTTCGACCTGCCGACCCAGACCGGCTATGACAGCGACCATGTGCTGGCGCGGGGCGAGGTTGGCAAAGTGGGGGTGCCGATCTGCCACCTGGGCGACATGCGGGCGCTGTTTGACGGCATTCCCTTGGAGCGCATGAACACCTCCATGACCATCAACGCCACCGCGCCCTGGCTCCTGGCGCTTTACGTGGCGGCGGCGGAAGAGCAGGGGGCGGACCGCGCCAAGCTGCAAGGTACGGTGCAAAACGACATCATCAAGGAGTATCTGTCGCGCGGCACCTACATCTTCCCGCCGAAAGTGAGCTTGAAGCTGACCACCGACGTCATCAGCTTCGCCTACCGGGAAATTCCCAAATGGAACCCCACTAACGTCTGCTCCTATCATCTTCAAGAAGCCGGGGCGACGCCGGTGCAGGAGCTGGCCTTCGCGCTCGCCACCGCCATCGCCATTCTCGATGCGTTGAAAGACGGCGGCCAGATCGCTCCTGAAGATTTTCCCGAGGTGGTGGGACGCATCAGCTTCTTCGTCAATGCCGGCCTGAAGTTCATCACCGAGATGTGCAAGATGCGCGCCTTTGTCGAGCTGTGGGATGAAATTACCCGCGAGCGCTATGGCGTGACGGATGAAAAACTGCGGCGCTTTCGCTACGGCGTGCAAGTCAACAGCTTAGGACTGACCGAGCAGCAGCCGGAAAACAATGTCTATCGCATCCTTCTTGAAATGCTCGCCGTGGTCTTATCGAAGAAGGCGCGAGCGCGGGCAGTGCAATTGCCGGCGTGGAACGAAGCGTTGGGCTTGCCGCGGCCGTGGGATCAGCAATGGAGCCTGCGCCTGCAGCAGATCGTCGCCTACGAAACCGATCTATTGGAATACGGCGACATCTTCGATGGCTCCAGCGTGATCGACGCCAAGGTTGAGGAATTGAAAGCGGCGGCGCGGGAAGAATTGCACCGCATCGGCGATCGGGGCGGCGCCATCGCCGCCATTGAATCAAGCTATATGAAAGAGCGGCTGGTGGAGTCGAACGCGGCGCGATTGGCGCGCATCGAAGCCGGCGAGCAAGCGGTGGTGGGCGTCAACAAGTTTACCGACAGTGCGCCGTCGCCCTTGACCGACAGCGACGACGGCGGCTTCATGACCGTCGATCCGGCGGCGGAGGCCGAGCAGATCAGGCGGCTCAACGCCTGGCGCCAATCCCGCGACGCAACGGCGGTGGCGGCGGCATTAAGTGGGCTGCGCGCCGCTGCGCGCGAAGGGCGCAACATCATGGAGCCATCCATCGTCGCGGCGAAGGCCGGCGTCACCACCGGCGAATGGGCGGCGACGTTACGCGACATCTACGGCGAATACCGCGCGCCGACGGGCGTCGGCCGGGCGGTCAGCAACCAGAGCAATGACGCGTTGGACGCCTTGCGCGGTCGGGTGGCGGCGGTGTCGTCCAAGCTCGGCCGGCGGCTGAAAATTCTCGTCGGCAAGCCGGGGCTTGACGGCCATTCCAACGGCGCAGAACAAATCGCGGTCAGGGCCCGGGATAGCGGCATGGACCTGGTTTATGACGGCATCCGCTTGACGCCGGCGCAGATCGTCGAGAAAGCGGCTGAGGAAAATGTCCATGTGGTGGGGCTGTCGATCCTGTCGGGCAGCCATCTGGAGCTTGTCAGTGAGGTGATGCGGCGGATGCGGGACGCCGGCCTTAGCGATGTGCCGGTGGTGGTGGGCGGCATCATCCCGCCGGAAGACGCCGCCAAATTACAGGCGATGGGGGTTGCCCGGATCTACACGCCCAAGGATTTTCAGGTCAACGACATCATGGGCGACATCATCACCCTGGTGGACGGCACCGCCACCGAGGCGGCTTAAGCCCGGCGGCGGCTGCCGGTGCGGTTGTTCAGGGCTTCCGCGGCCTCCTTGAAGGAGATGACGCGGCCGGGCAAGGTGGCGGCCGATACCGGCTCGCGCCGGCCGTGCGGCTTCGGCGCGCCCGTCGTCTCCGCGGCCAATGCGGTGACCGTCTCGGTGAGCAGCAGCGCCTCATCCGCCAAGGCCTTGACGGTTTGGCCGGCCGTCGCCGGGGAGCTGGCGCCGGCCGTAGCGATTATTCCTTCGAGCGCCGCGGCTTGCGCCTGCAGCACGGTTTCCTGAACCGCGGTCAAGGCGGTTGCCGGGGTTTGAACGGCAGGGGATTCCTGATCGAGACGGCGGGCCGATGGGGTGCGCACCGGCGTGCCTTCCAGGCGGCGGATGGCGCGGTCCATGGTCCGCGCAACGCGACGCGAAATCGTCTCTAAGCTCCGCGTCAGATCGCCGACGCTTTCCAAGACCCCAAACCGCTCCGTAATCGACCGTGCCATGAGCTTGTCCCCTTCATTCGAGACTCGCTAGCCTAGGCGGCCGGCAGTTAGAATTAGGTTAAAAAGCAAGCGGGTTTTGAAAGTTTTCAGCGCCGGGCGGCGGCGATGAGGCGACGCACGCCCGCCGGGGTGGTTCCCGACCGGCGCAGCGCCTCCAGGGTAACGGCACGGTCGCGTTTGGCGAAGCGCCGGCCGGCGTCGTCCAGCAGCAGCGGATGATGATGGTAGCGCGGGGTGGGCAGGCCGAGGAGCGCCTGCAGCAGCCGCTGAATATGCGTGGCGTGAAAGAGGTCAAGGCCGCGGGTGACGAGCGTCACGCCCTGGATAGCGTCATCGACGGTGACCGCCAGGTGGTAGCTGGTGGGCGCGTCCTTGCGCGCCAGCACCACGTCGCCCAGCAGCTCCGGTTGCGCCGCCACCGTGCCCGCCCCGGCATCCTCGAAATAGAGCGGCACGGGGGCAAGGCGGCGGGCGCGTTCCACATCGAGGCGCAGGGCATAAGGCGCGCCCGAGTCTAGCCGTTTGTGGCGTTCCTCGTCGCTCAGATGACGGCACAAACCGGGATAAAGCGCGCCCTCCGGCCCATGGGGCGCGGCGCCGGCGCGCGCGATCTCGGCGGCAATATCCTTACGGGTGCAAAAGCAGGGGTAGATCACGCCCATCTCCTGCAAGCGACGAAGGGCGGCGGCATAGTCGGCCAGATGCTCGGACTGGCGCCGCACCGGCGCCTCCCAAGTCAGGCCAAGCCACGCCAAATCCTCGATAATCCCGGCCGTGTATTCGGCTCGGCAGCGGCTGGCGTCGATGTCCTCGATGCGGAGCAGAAACCGCCCGCCGGCGGCTTGGGCGGCGTCATGGGCAAAGAAGGCGGCATAGGCATGGCCCACATGCAGCCGTCCGGTGGGGCTTGGCGCAAAGCGCGTCACAATTTCGCGCATTGGGACGTTAACCACAAAGAATTCCTGTTGTCATAAATAGCGCATACCGTATCTTGTAGAGTAATCGCGAGTTTGCGGTACGGGAGAAAGTGGTGCAAGCGCAGGTATTGCCACTGGAAAGTTGCCCGGCTTTGGTGCTTAACGCCGATTTTCAGCCGTTGAGCTACTTTCCGCTGTCGCTGTGGCATTGGCAGACGGTGGTCAAGGCGGTGTTCCTCGACCGGGTGCAGATCGTGTCCGAGTATGACCGGGTGATTCGCTCGCCGTCGTTCGAGTTTCGCCTGCCCAGCGTCATCGCCTTGAAGAAATACATCAAGCCGGCCAAGCATCCGGCGTTCACCCGGTTCAACCTGTTCTTGCGCGACCGTTTCACCTGCCAGTATTGCGGCGGGACGCAGCGCAATGGCCTTGATCTGACCTTTGATCATGTGGTGCCGCGCGCTCACGGCGGGCGGACGACGTGGGAGAACGTCACCACCGCCTGCGCCCCCTGTAATCTATCAAAAGGCGGCCGGACGCCTAAAGAAGCGGACATGATGCCGATGTCCTGGCCCTACCAGCCGACGGTGTTCCAGTTGCAGGCCAACGGCCGCGCCTTCCCGCCCAACCACTTGCATGAAAGCTGGCGCGACTACCTTTATTGGGACACCGTGCTGGAGCCGTAGCCGCCCGGCGGTTAATCCAGGCGGGTGGCAAGTATCTTGTCGATACGGCGGCCGTCCAGATCAACGACTTCGAAGCGGTATCCATGGCTGGTTATGGCGTCTCCTACCTTGGGCAGGACGCCAAAGGCATGGATGACAAATCCCGCCGCCGTTTCCGCTGGGGGGCGCTTTTCAAGCGGCAGTCCCAGCCGTTCGGCGAACTCATCCAGCGGCAGCCATCCCGAAATCAGCAGCGATCCATCTTCCCGGGTGACAATGCCAGGCTCCGGCATTCCCGCTTCCGCGCGGAAGGCGCCGACGATGGATTCAAGAATGTCGGCGGAGGTTATCACGCCTTCAAAGGAGCCATACTCATCGTGCACCAAGCCCATGTGGATGTCGGACTTGCGAAGAATTTCCAGCGCGTCCAGCATATCTGCGGCATCAGGGATAACGGGCGCTTGGCGCAGCAAGGCGCGGATATCAACTTCACTGTCTGCCAGTCCGCGGCCAATCAGATCCTTAACCCAAAGTATTCCCAGTAAGTCATCGGGGTTGCCCTCATGAGCCGGCAGCCGGGAGTGCGGGCTTTTGCGGACATCGGCGATAATTTTATCCGTCTTATCGCGCACGTTGATCATGTCTACGTCGCCGCGAGGCGTCATTGCAACGCGCACCGGGCGATCTCCCAGCCGCAACACGCTGGTGATCATATTTCGTTCGGCGGATTCCAGAACGCCGGCTCGTTCAGCCTCCATGACCAGGAGTTTGATTTCTTCCTCGGTCACGGCGCTTTCCGACCCTGGCCGGCGCCCCAACAATCGCAGGACAAAATTGCCGGAGTGGTCGAGTACCCATACCACCGGCGCGGCAATGCGCGACAACAACATCATGGCGGGCGCGACGCGCACGGCAATGGCCTCAGGATTGCGCAAGGCAATCTGCTTGGGCACCAGTTCGCCAATGATCAGCGACAGATAGGTAATGGCGGTGACGATGACGCCGACGCCCACCACATAAGCCATGTTGGCGGACATGCCGTTATCCATCAGCCAGTTGCTGAACCGGTCTCCGAGCGTTGCGCCGGAAAAAGCGCCCGATAGCACGCCGACCAGGGTGATGCCGATCTGCACCGTCGATAGAAAGCGGCCCGGAGCTTCCGCTAGAGCAAGGGCGCGGCGCGCCCCGCCGATCCGCTGATTGGCCATGGTTTTCAAGCGCGCCCGCCTTGAGGATACGATGGCCAGCTCGCTCATCGCCAGCACGCCATTCAGGACGATAAGGAGAAAGACCAGGGCTATTTCAAAATAAATCATATGCGGGTCGAAGCGCTGGTTTGATCAAGGGATCACAGCCGTTCCGACAGCCAGATGGCGGCGCGGCAGCCGGCTTTGATGGCCGTTGACATGGCGCGGTATCCCGGCGCGTCCTCGGCGCCATGGGCGATGGCGGTGTCGCGGTGCGCGATTTCGTCGCGGCGGCAGTCAGCGATGGTGGCGGAGAGTTCCGCCTCATCCTCGCCCAAGGCGGCGATTTGGCGGGCGTAGTGCTCGTCGATGGCTTCCTCCACCGCCGCCGTGCAGGCCATGGCGGCCTTCTCGCCCATGAGCGCGGTAGCGGCGCCCAGGACGTAGCCCGCCACGTGCCACAACGGGGCAAGCGCCGTCGGCCGCACCCGGCGCTTGCGGATCAAGTCGTCGAAGGTTTCCAGGTGGCGCTTTTCCTGCCGCTCCATGTGGCGGATGGTTTTGCTCAACGGGTGCTTATCGCCCAGCACATCGAGCTGGCCGCGATAGATGCGCGCCGCGCCGTATTCGCCGGCATGATCGACGCGCACCAGGCGCGTAATCAGGGTTTGGCGGTCGGGATCGCCGGGCAGGCGGTCTTCGGCGGTGCGGCGCGGGGCGGTCATGACGATGCCTTTTTGCGCGGCCGGGCGAAGTAGCCGCAGATGGCGGCGAGGCCCAGCGACAGCAGCACATTATACCCCGCCATGGAGAGGCCGAACAGCGACCAGGCGACCTCATCACAGCGCGCCACCGGGGTCGCCAGCAGTTTGTTCAACATCATCTCCACGTCGCCCACCAGATCATTGGCGGCGCAAGACTCCAGGCCGCGCCACCACTGCTGCTCGACGCCGACATGATAGAAGGCGATCCCTGCGCCGCTGAGGAACACCACTGCCAGCACGCCCATCATCCAGCGCACCATGGAGCGGGCGCCGGCGCGCTCCAGCGAATAGCCCAAAAACGCCAGCGCCGCCGCCAACATGTAGACGTAGCGCTGCCACCAACACAGCTCGCACGGGGCAAGGCCGCCCCAATGCTCGAAAGCGAAGGCGCTGCCAAGAATTGCCAGTGCGGCAAGGCCGATCAGGAATACAGGAGAGCGCAGGGCGGACATGGGAGCCAAGCCTTAGAGATATTTCAGGGCGACAAAGCCGCCGATCAGCAAAGCAAATAACAGCACCGTCAGCAAGCCCAGCCGCCGTTCGATGAACTGGCGCATGGGCGGGCCGAAATACTTCAACAGCGCCGCCATGAGAAAGAAGATACCGCCCCGCGACAACAGGCTGGCGATAAAAAAGGTCATGAAATTCAAGGCAGTAACGCCACTGGCGATGGTGATGACCTTGTACGGGAAGGGGGTGGCGCCGAAAAAGGCGACAATCCAGCCGCCCCATTCGTTGTAACTCTCCTTGAAGCGGGCGAACTCGGCCTCGAAGCCGTAAAGACGGAGCATCGGCTCGCCGAGGAGATCAAACAGGAAATAACCGATGGCGTAGCCGGCAAAGCCGCCGGTGACGGATGCCGCCGTGCATACCCCGGCGATCAGCCACGCCCGGCCGGGGGCGGCCAGCACCATGGGAATGAGCAGGAAATGCGGCGGCACCGGGAAGAGCGAGCTTTCAATGAAGGCGATGACCGCCAGCCAGCCCAAGGCATGGGGATGGGCGGCCAGCGCCAGCGTCTTGTCATATAAGCGGCGCAGCATGACGCGACCTTGTTCCCCCATCATCCGATTGGCTGAGGCAAGGTATCGACGACCGCCGCCGCGGTCAACGGCATAGCCGCACTGGGCTGTTGACGGCAAAGTCGCCATCGCTATCATGCGCGGGTCTTCCGGGGGTCTGACTCGCGCATGCCCCCGTCCCCGGCCCGGGTGGCGGAACTGGTAGACGCGCCGGACTCAAAATCCGGTGATAGCGATATCGTGTGGGTTCGAGTCCCACCCCGGGCACCAACCACCCGACGCTCTAAGCCACCTTGCGGATCGTCGCCGTCCAGCCCTTGGCCGTCTCTTTGCAGTGGATGGTTTCCGCCTCGATCCGATCCAGCTCCGCCAAGCGCTCAACCAGTTCTCTCACGGAGCCGTCGCCGCCCGCGTACTCCACATAAAGCAGCCGCACCAAACGGTCGGCAGGGCCTTGGATCGGGGCCTTGCGTTTCTTCTCCCACCGGCGCACAGCCTGCTCGTCAACCCCCAGGGCCGCCGCCAGGGTCCGCTGCGTCATATCCAGCTCGATCCGCAAGAAGCGCAGCTCCGCACCGTTCAGGGGCTTAGGCGCCGCAATGAGGCCGCGGGCGATGGCCTGGTGCAGACCGGCCGTGTCCTGGATCGACACGCCCTCTCCGTAAGGGGTCTGATGGACGGTATAGCCGTTCACCAACTCCACGTTATCCAGGCCGCTCTCTTTGTACCGGTAGCCCATGGCTCAATCCTCAATCCTCAATACGTCGTAATGACCAACAGACGGGTCGCCCACTCGATCGCCACCACGCACGTCACTTCTTCGCCCGCCACCCGCCGCCGCATCGTCACTTGCCAATGGCCGTGCATGTTCAGGGCTGGGCCTTCGGCAATGACGCCCTTCTGCAAGCAGCGCTCGATCTGCGTTCGGGTGATGCCGCGCTCCCTCGACCGTTGGCGGCCGTGGCGAACGACGACGATTCTGCCGCTGTCCGCCGCCAGTTCGCGGATCATCTTCAAGGCATGGGACGGGGATAAACGAAGGGGGACCACCTCGGCCATGCACCTATCAATATGATAGGTGATGACAGTTAGTCAAGGGTTAACCCGGACACCCTGGGACACCGTTGGCTGATATGGCACGCTACTGGCGAACTTGGTTCAGGGGACGATCCCTGGTGGCATGGTGGTTTAATGGGTGCTTGCGCGGGCCGTAGAGGGAGCAAGGCGAAGAGTGGGGGCAGGGAGCGATCTTGATGGATGCAGGGTGCTCCATAGGCAACTGTCGAGCTGGTGGGTTGTGGCAAACCACTCGGTATGAAACGCCAGCAAGGCCGCTCTTGTGCCCCCAGGTCGAGACCGCTACCCTCTTGGCTTCCGACCGGGTACTTGGGATTGCCCCGCCAAACCCCTCTCTCCAACCCTCGAAAACCCCGGTCACTCAGAAAAATGGGGGTATATTTAGGGGTACATAAGAAAACACATTTTTAATATATCTATATAACTCAATAGGTTATTTGATATTTGCGTTGCCTGCCCCGGGCACCATATCCCCACTTTCCTGGAAGCTCTTTTACGGCCGCACGCCGATGACGGCCAGAAATTCCCGCCGGGTGGCGGGGTTATCGCGAAACGCCCCGGTCATGCGGCTCGTCACCATGGTCACGCCGGGCTTGTGCACGCCGCGGGTGGTCATGCATTGGTGGGTGGCCTCGATGACCACGGCGACGCCCAAGGGCTCTAACACCTCGGTGATGCAGTCGGCGATCTGGGCGGTCATTTTTTCCTGCACTTGCAGGCGCTTGGCGAAGGCTTCCACGACCCGGGCCAGCTTGGAGATGCCGACCACGCGGTTTGTCGGCAAATAGCCGACATGGGCCTTGCCGATGATCGGCGCCAAGTGATGCTCGCAGTGGCTTTCAAAGTCGATGTCTTTGAGGAGCACCATCTCATCATAGCCCTCCACTTCCTCGAAGGTGCGCTTCAGGTAGGCGGTGGGGTCGATGGCGTAGCCGCCAAACCACTCCTCGAAGGCGCGCGCCACCCGGCGCGGGGTGTCCCGCAGCCCCTCCCGCGTCGGGTCGTCGCCGGCCCATTTAAGGAGCGTGCGCACCGCTTCTTCTGCTTCCTCGCGGGCAGGGCGGGTCGGCGCGTTGCCGACGGGACGGGCGAACTTGGCGACCTGGGGTGGGTTCATCGGGCAATCTCATCTGTGCAATTTATTATGATATTTTGAAGGTTAGGATTTTTCGGGCAGTCTGGCTATGTCCTACGGCTGGCGCGGGCAAAAAGATCATCACCGACTGTCTATTCTGGGCTTGCCCAAGGATAAACGCTTTTGCTACTCATTAGCAATAAGAGCAAATCACAAGGAAATCTCATGCGGATATGGATTGCTGCCGTTCTTGCTGCCGGATTGGCCTCCGCGTCGGCCATCGCCCAGTCTCACCTCAGCGACCCGGAAGGCGAGGTCGATGACGCCGGGCATGATTATATCGGCGGCCGGCCCGACCATCCCAGCGAAGCCTGGAAAGTGGTGCGCGGCGGCAAGCTTTACGCCGACTGGATGGAAGCGCTGATGAAAAAAGGCCCGGAACAATCGCATCCGGCCTACCCGGCAGATGGCGGCGAATCCGGCGCGGCAACCTGGCGCTGCGCCGCCTGCCATGGCTGGGATTACGGCGCCCTGGCAGGGAAAGGCCCATGGACGGAGGCGGACGTTACCGCCATTTTGCGCGATGACCGCCATCGCTACACCGAGGACATGCTGCCGGCGGAAGAGATGGCGGCCTTGACCCTGTTTCTTAATAAGGGAGCGGCCAATACCGCTCCCTACATCGATCGCGCCGCCGGCAAATCCAAAGGCGTGGCGGCGCAAGGCCAGCCCTATTACGAGACCATCTGCGCCGCCTGTCACGGCTATGACGGCCGCACGCTGGGCTTCTGGGATGGCAAGACCCTGACCTATCTTGGCAGCGAGGCGGTGCAAGACCCAGCCAAGGTGTTCCACATGGCCCGTTTCGGCCATCCCGGCGAGCCCATGGTGGCGCTCTACCTGCTGCCGCCGGCGACGGTGGTCGATATTGTCGCCTTCGTGCAGACGCTGCCCACGGACGACCGCTAAAAGGCGCACCCATGAGCAACGAGACCATGGCTAAATTCGGCTGGCCGCACAGCGAGATTGCGGCCTATGCCCACTGGACGGTGCTGGCGCGGCCCAAACAGGTAACTCTGGGTTCGCTGGTGCTGGTCAACCGTTCCCAGGCCACGGCCTTTGCCGCCGTGGGAGCCGCCGCTTTCGCTGAGCTTGGCCTCGTGATCGCCGACATCGAAGCGACGCTGAGCCGGCTGTGGGGCTATGATAAAATCAACTACCTGATGCTGATGATGGTCGACCCGCAGGTCCATTTCCACGTCCTGCCGCGCTACCGGGGCCCGCGAACCTTCGCCGGCAGGACGTTTAGCGATCCGGCCTGGCCGGGGCCGCCCAACCTGGCGGTGGCGGAGGATCTATCAGCGGATGACCTGACCGCGATCCAAAACGCCCTTAAGGCGGCGTGGCCGAAATTGCCCTGAATTCTTAATCCATTGCAACCGGCGCTAACGGTTTAGCAACAAACCCTCCCTAAACTTCCGCGCGGATAAGGGGAGAATTTCTGATGCGGAGCTACCGGATTAGCGGTCTGATCGGCGGCATGGCCGCCGTTGTCGGCCTGGCCGCGTCAGAGGGTCAGGCGGCGCCGCTGACGGCCATTGCCGAAGCGCCGGTGGGGGCTATGGAGCTTGCCGTCGGCCATGCCCGACTGCATCAGACGCAAAACAAAGACCTTGGTCCCGACGTGGGCTTTGACCGTGCGATGAGCGCCAATCATCACTGGGACAGCGGCGTGGCGTATGCGTGGCAATACCAGTTTACCGGCAGCGTCATCATCTTCAAGCTCGGCGATACCACGGTGACGACGCCGGGCTCGTTGGCTGACGCGGCGACGGGATTTGCCGGCAGCCTGCGCAATTTAAGATTTGCCAGCGACGAGGCCTATGATCATCATGATGGCGATGACGACGAAGATGATGATGACGATGACGACGGCCATGATCGCGATCACGACAAAAAGGGTAGCGATAAGGACAAGGGCAAAAACAAAGACAAAGACAAAGACAAAGACAAAGATAAGGACAAGGACGGCCACGACGATGACGATGATGACAAGAGCAAATCGGTTTTCGCCATCCCCAGCGATTTGGCGTTGTTCTTCTCCATTGACGAAATCAACGGCCAGTCAACCGGTCTTAGCGGTTTCACGCTGCTCTTAGGAGACAGTCTGGATTTTGCCTACAATGCCGACCTTGGCGATACTTTCACGCTCAAAGGCACCGCCAAGGCCAGCTGGTCGGGCGAGTTGAAACACAGTCCCAATCAGAATTTCGCGCTGTCCATCGGCGCCTTTACTTATGATGATCCGACGCAGCAGGCGGGCGATATCGTCCCGGCGGACAATGACGCCGATGACGAAGAACGCAATGCGCGCGCCGCGCCGTCGCCCTCCGCGCTTGCCCTATTGTTGACGGCCGGACCGATGCTGTGGGCGGCATCGCGCCGCCGTCGCCGTCGCGCGTAATATCAAAATGGCGCAACTTACATGTGCCAGTTCAGCATTACCGATATGATGTGCTCATGATAATCGACGCTGGCCAAGTTGGAGCTGGAATCGATAAACTCATACTGCGGTTTTAGGCTGACGTTACCGACGATTGGCGCCTCAAGGCTGGCGCGAAAGTGGTGGCGCTTGTCCAGGCGTTCTTCGCCGATTAAGGGCGTGAGGTTGGAGAAGTCCTTCACAGAGTAACGGTAGGTGGCGCGAAATATTGGCGTCACGTTTCCCACCTCGATCGGTATTTTGATCCCTGCGTCGAAGTAATGTCCCCAATGGGTAAATTCCGGCCCGTCGGCTTTTTCGCGCACCAGCTTATAGCCGGCATGAATGTTGCTTTTTGGCGCAAAGAAATAATAGCCGGTGATGCCGATGTTATGCTGATGGGAGTCGCGCGGCGCAAGGTCGTCATAATCGCGCCACTGGTATTCATAAGCGGCGTTGACGTAAACATCCTGGCTGAGGCTAAGGCCGAGCGTGGGACGTATGCTGTGGATGTCAAGAAACTTGTCGCCGCCCAACAGGATGTGACTGAAGCGATAGTTGGCGCTGGCGTCAACGCCGCCGATTTTGGTCGAGCCGGTCAGGGACAGCCCGTGAATTTGCAGATCAAATTCGCTTAAGTCATCATGCAGGCTTTGAAAGAAATCATAGCTGATCTCCAGCGCGCTATCGCCGCTCTGGATCGGCTTGAAACTGAGGTCGGCTTCCAGGAGCGCGGCAACGTCACCCTCGCTGGTTGCCAAATCTTGCGCATCCACGGTGATGTTGCTGTCATATTCGCCGCCGACGCCGACGCCGATGTCAAAGTTCTTATCCTCCGCCGCTGCGCTTTGCGAAGGTGCGCCAATCAGCATTGCATAGAGCAGCGCATAGGATATGGCGGTAGCTTGAAATTGTGGTTTCATGACTGTTCCCCATCCAAAAGTTTAAGTTTTATGGCCGCATCGCATTGGGCGTGTTATTGGTTGGGCATAAGAGAGAAATCTTTGTCATCGCTAAGAAGATGCGGCCGGGCCGCAGACGCAGACCGGCCGCTGGCGCGCGCTAATCCTTGGCGGCCATTTTTGCCGCCTCTTTTGCGGCTTCCCGAGCCGCCTCTTGCGCTTCCTTCGCCGCTTCGCGCGCTTCCTGCGCCGCCTCTTTCGCGGCTTCTTGGGCGTCCTTGGCGGCTTCCCGGGCTATTTCATGCTGTTCCTTGGCGGCTTCTCTGGCGGCTTCGTTTGCCGCCTTGGCGGCGTCGCGGGCATCCTTGGCTGCTTGCGCGTCATCGTGATTAGAATCGTGATCATTTTCGAGCTTGGCCAGGAAGCGTTCCTTTTGCTCCTCGGCGCGATCACGCATCCTGTCGGCCTTCTCCAGGAATTTAACGTCGCCGGTTTCAGCCGCCTTTTGCTCAAACATATCCGCGCGGCTGAGGAATTTAGCTTCTTCTTCCAGCGCTTTGGTTAAGGCGTTGATCTGATGTTTGTCATAGTCGCCATCGATGGCCGCTTGCAGATCCTCGGCATCCAGATTGACAATCAAGCCCTGCGCCACGGCATTGTTCAGCGACCGGTTGAAAGCGAAAAGCTGGTCACTGGAAAGGTTATCCACTTCGTTTGCCAGCAAAGCCTGTTCGGCATCAAAGCCCGCCTGCGTTTCGCTCAACTCGCCTTGCGCCTCGCTCAACGCGGGGCTGAGTTCATGATCGATCTTATCTTGCAAGGCGTCCGCTTGTGCTTGCAGCTCAGTCAAACCGGGATCATCCGCGCTCAGGCCGGCGATCTGATCCTGCAAGGCGGAAAGCTCGGCATTTGCCGCATCAAATGTTGCCTGAGCGGAATCGACCGCCGCTTGGGCGGCATCAAGCTCCGCCTGGTCGTCGGCCAGGGCGGTATCGATGAGGCGGGTCTTGTCATAAAAAACGTCATTTGAGGCGCCGTTCTCGGCAAGGGCAGCGCCGAAAGGCACGCCGGCCGCCATGGCGCTGGTCAATAAGAAAACATGCAGGGGCTTCTTGAACATGGGTGTCACCTAAACCTTTCCGCCGGCCTGTTGGGACGTTTTGTCCAGCTTGAGGTCGGCATATCCGTGGATGTCCAGTTCTCTGGCCCCGTTACCCAGACCTTCAGGGTCACGGCGAAAGATGGTGGAAATAGGGCGGAAGATGGTCAGCAAAGGGTAAATAAAAGTCGTATTTTTCCATAAATATGAATGACTTAGTGGGTGGCGTCCAGAACCATTCGGAAACGCCGGCTAGCGATTCCGCTTGACAAAACAACGACCCTCACGTCACCTGTCGGGGCTGAGCGCGTTCTGGATTTCGACCCCTGACTGCCGCCGGTGTCAGGTAGCTGACAATGGCTGATCTCTCGGGTTTCGACCGGTAACTTACGCTTCGCACGTTGATCGACTACTCTATGCGGAGGTACTGGTATGCCTGAGGGCACCGTCAAATGGTATAACCCCACCAAGGGGTTCGGTTTCATCGTTCCCGCCAGCGGCGGGAAGGATGTGTTTGTTCACATCAGCGCCGTCGAGCAGGCGGGCTTAAGCGGCCTTAATGAAGGCGACAAGGTCTCGTTCGAATTAACGACGGATCGCCGGGATCGGGTTTCCGCCGGCGAACTGAAAGTTCTTGAACGGGCGCCGGCGCAACAGCGGCCGCGCCGCAGCTTCGACTCGCGTTCATAAAAACTAACCGCGCGTCTGTACAATAACATAGATATCACGGGGTCCGGCAACGGACCCCGTGATTTTTTTGCCTACGATGTTCATTAAATAATGACCACCGGGGCAAAGCCGCCGCCGGGCGTGCGAAAATTGGTGGTCTGCCCTTGATAGAGCCGTGCCGCGGCCAGCAGTGGTGCGCTGGCATAGGTGTAGAGCCGCACGTCCATCTTCTGCGTGTGCTCGTCGTTGCCGATCCGCACCCGGCGCTGGCTGGGGGCGGCGAAGGCCTGGGCGATGTAGCCGCCGCGGCGGATTTCTTCGAAGACGCCGCGCGTCAGCTTGTCGCCGCGATAGACCGCCTTGCCGGCATAGCCGGCGGCCGGCTTGAAGAATAAGCCCTTGCGGGCCGCCCATAAGGCGTCGGCGTTCTCTGCGCTCAACATCTCGGCGCGCGGGATGGTGGCAAGCCGGGCGCGGATATCGGGAGCTACGCCCAATGCCGCCACGCGATCCGGGTTGGAGAGCAGAGTCAGATTGCGCTTGTCAGCCAACAGCGCATGATGGTGCGGGCCAGGCGTCACCACCACGCCGCCCGCCAGATACGCGGCGCGCAGCGCGGCCGCCGGCGCGCCCGACAGGCTAAAGTCCACCAGACGGTTATAGACAAGGTCGATGGCCAGATCGCCCAGCATCAGGCGGTTGTTTTGATAGCCAAGCTCGGTTGGGTCGGCGATCACCGCCTTGACTCCGCGGTGGGTGAAGAAGTCCTGGGCCAGCAGGAACTCAGGGAAAAGATATTGTTCGGCGGGATTGTCGTCGACGATGGCGATGACCGCCGGTTGGCCATGGCGGCCCTGGAGCCGCCATTCAGCCTCGAACATGCGCCACACGTTGTCCTCGAACTGCGTCAACAGATCGTTTGCGGCCAGCGCCTGCACCTGATCGCAACAAGCGGTCTGGGCCCTGGCCAGAAGGGCATTGAGAAAGGCCCCGCCGGCGTTGGTGTTGATCTCAATGAGCTGCGGGCCGGTGGCGGTGAGGTGGAAATCATAGCCCATGAAGACGCCGCGGGTGGCGACCTCATGGCGCGCGATGGCCGGCGCCCAGGCCAGGACCGCCGCCTGATAGGCAGGTTCCCGAGCCGCCGTTTCGATGGCCGCGGCAATGGCCGCCATGGCGTCAAAATCCGCTTTGCCGAGGAAGATCGGCGCAGGGGAGAAAAGGTGGTCGCGCTGCGCCGCCAGCGCCTGCCATGGGACGCAGTCGGCGGCTGCGGCCTCAACCGCCGACCAAACCCGGGCGGGATCAACGGCAATGCAGAAGCAATCGCGGTTAAGCTGCTCCTCGATTTTCAGCGGCGGCTGCGGCATCAACATGGGTCATCTAGCCTTGTTTGTGCGGGATGATAGCGATACGGCACTCGGATGCACATCTTGCCTTGTTTCAATATTTCATATATTCTCGAAAAATGGAAATAAAATCTGCAATCACCGGCTTAAGCGCCCTGGCCAATGACACCCGTCTGGCCGCCTTTCGACTGCTGGTGCAGGCGGGACCGGCGGGAATGGCGGCGGGCGAGTTGGCGCGGCGGCTCGCGGTGCGCCCCAATACCCTGACCGCCGCTCTCACCATTCTCAGCCACGCCGAACTGGTGACCGCGCGGCGGGCTGGACGCTCGGTCATCTATGCCGCGCGCTACGAGACGATGCGCGCGCTCCTGGCGTTCATGACGGAAAACTGCTGCGCGAATTCCTTACCGGACGCGCCAGGAGCGTAAGAATTCACCGGAAAAACGGCGGCTGACGTGTCGCTTTTTTTTTACAACTTGAAGCTTAGGAACAGCGGCAAAATCTGCTTAGTAATTGATTTTTAATGGCCGGCACAAAGCTTGCATAGGAAAAAAGGCATAGTAGGGTTGGTGGATATTCAAGCTCCCGAGGAGGCCGGCATGCGCCAGATGATGAAACAGATCGTATTTATGGCGGGCGCCATGCTTGCCATGAGCTTCGCCGCTCCGGCCAGCGCGGCCCTGCTGACGTTTAACTTTGCCGGGACGCTGAATGCCGGCAATACCATCGATGGCTATGGTCCGGGATCGCCGTTTACGGGCAGCCTGAGTTATAACGTTCCGCAAGCCCCCATCGCAGCCTGCACCAACAACTGCCAATATCTGCCGGACGCCGTCAGCGTATCGTTCGGCGTCGCCGGTCTCGCCTCGCCGGGCGGCGGCACCAACCGTCTGCGGGTGCAGAACAACGTCGGCCCCGGCCTCGATTCATTCTCGCTTAATCTTAACGCCGGGATCGTCGACACCATCCCCAATGTCACCGTGACCAGCATGTCCATGGTGCTGCAAGACAGCCAGGGGACGGTGTTTGCCGATGCCTCTCTGCCTTTGAGCTTTCCGCCGCTCAGCGATTTCGAGATCCGCTCGATCACCTTTAATTTCATGGACAATCTTGGGCTGCCCGGCACCGCGGTTGGCACTTTAAGCAGCTTTGAAATCGCGCAAACGCCGGAGCCGGGCATGCTCGGACTTCTGGGGATCAGCATGATCGCGCTGGCGCTGATCCGCCGGCGTGGCTAACTAAAAGCTCCCATCCCTTTGACGGGGGACGGGGGCGACCATCTGTTTATCTTTCATCTCTCGTCCGATATGCGCAGCCTTCCGCCGCCGCATTGCGGCGTGCTTTATTGGATTGGCAGCCTTTCCAGGATGAGCCGGGATGAAAGATAATTAAATTGTCCGAGCAATTTCAAATCTCCCAACTTTACGCCAACGCCAGCATCAATTGCAGCACGTCTTATCCTGAGTCATTAAGAGACATTCTTAGTGAAAAGATGCTGGAGGAAGCGCGCGCCATCATCAGGCGCTGGCCTGGATATGGAGAAACGCCGCTCATCAGTCTTGATGGCTTGGCGCGCGCCGTCGGCGTGAAAAAAGTTTGGTACAAGGATGAGAGCGCGCGCTTTGGCTTACGCAGCTTCAAGGCCCTGGGCGGCGCTTACGCCGTCTTTCGCATCCTGATGGATATACTCGCCGCCGATGGCGCAAAAGTTGACATCAACGAACGCGATATCCTCAGTAGCGAGCGCGTGCGAAATCTTGCCTGCACCGTCACGGTGACTTGCGCCACCGACGGCAACCATGGCCGCTCCGTCGCCTGGGGCTGCCAGATGCTGAGCTGTCGCTGCGTCATCTATCTGCACGAGGGCGTCAGCCTGGAGCGGCAAAAGGCGATCGAAGCTTTCGGCGCCGAGATTGTGCGTTGCAAGGGAAATTACGACGACTCGGTGCGCCATGCCGCGCAGGATGCGGCGACATATAACCGGATCGTCGTCTCCGATACCTCTTATCCCGGCTATACGGATATTCCACGCTATGTCATGGCCGGCTATACGGTCATGTCGGGCGAAATTATCGACCGGATTGGCGGCCAACTCAGCCATGTTTTCGTGCAAGGCGGCGTCGGCGGGTTGGCGGCCGCCGTGCTGGCGCACTTTTGGATGACGTTCGGCGCCCAGCGTCCGCAGTTTCTGGTGATCGAACCGGATAAGGCCGATTGCCTTTATCAAAGCGCGCTCATCGGCGCGCCCGCCACGGTCCATGGCGCGTTGGACACCATCATGGCCGGGCTTGCCTGCGGCGAACCATCGCATCTGGCGTGGGCGGTACTCGCGAAGGGCGCGGATAGTTTCGCCACCATTCCCGACGCCGGCGTTCCCGAAACCATGCGCCTGCTGGCGCGAAGCCCCTATGGCGACCCTTCGATTGAGGCCGGAGAATCGGCGGTGGCTGGCCTGGCGTTTCTATTGGCCGCTGCCTCTCGGCCGGAGATTATGCGATCGCTGAGGCTTGATCGGAACGCGGAGATATTGATCGTGGGATCCGAGGGCGCAACCGACCCCATCCTTTATCAGCAGATCATCTCCGGCCAGATGGCGTGATGCCCGCTGTGGCCAAGTCCATCTGAAGATTAACCTACCCATCAATCGCCCAATTTGCCCCATGCCGTCCTGTATCCTATTGGATACAGGACGGCAATTATACGATACTGCGCAGCGATGAATTCGATGACTGGCTTAAGGGCTTGAAGGATGACCGGGCCGTTGCCTGTATTCGTTCAATCGAAGCGGGAAATTTTGGGGACATGGCGCGACGTTTGGGAAAGGATTGAAGCATGGCCAAAGCAAAGCCAGCGGCGCAAAAGTTTCGGTCCTTTGACGGGTCCGACTATCTGAAAAATCCGGCCATGATGCTGGACTATCTGGACGTTGCCGCTCAAGACCCAAACTCCGATGTGTTCCTGATGGCGCTGGCGGACGTAGCCAAGGCGCGGGGCATGGGGATAAAGCCGCATGACGGGATCTGGAAGCATATAGATGCCACTTGGAAGGGGGGAGGAACGTCTTGCCCAGACATAGCAAAGATGCTATATGGAAGGTCGAATGCCTCAACGCGAAGGTGGAGGCGGAAATCCTTGCCCTTCCGGCGGACATGCAAGCCCGGCTGTGGCGGATTGCCGAACTGTTGGAGGTATGGGGGCCGCACAAGGTGGGTATGCCCTACACCCGGCACCTGGAAGGCAGGATTTGGGAAATCCGGCTGTCGGGCAAGGCGGGCATTTCCCGCGTGATGTATGCGGCCCTGATGGAGCGCAAGCTGATTTTGTTGCGGGCTTTCGTGAAGAAAACCCAAAAAACGCCCCGCCAGGAAATCGACTTGGCCTTGCGGCGATTGAAGGAGATTGAATCGTGACCGTGCCGTTTTCCAAGCTCAAGAAAGAGATGCTGAAAAACCCGGCGGTGAAAAAAGCCTACGATGATATGGCGGAGGAATTTGAAATCGCCGCCGCGCTCATCGAGGCACGCGCTAGGGCAGGCTTGAGCCAAGGCGAACTGGCCAAGCGCATGGGCACCACGCAAAGCGCCATCGCCCGCATTGAAAGCGGCAAGCATTGGCCGAGCAAGAAAACGTTGGAAGGCTACGCCAAGGCCACCGGCTTGCGCCCCACCATCCGGTTTGTGCGGGCGGGTTAATCCGAACTGGCGCGGCAAGGTTTGGCCGCCGAACATCCCGTACCGCACGGGACCGCCGCGCCAATCTTACATGCGGGCAGGATGTGCGGGGGGGCGGTATGAACCGTGTGCCGGATGGCTTTATAACGTTGAAAGAAGCGTTTTCCCTCCTTGTCGAACGCCTACCTTTCGGTCAATTTCCCGCACCCCGTCAATTTGATGACAGTAATTTTAATTGCCCTAATCGGAAATTTAACGAAGAACTTTATCAGTCGCTCAGCTCTCTTCTGAGTCAAAGAATAGGAGCCGAAAGTGGGGGGCTAGACGTATTCTACTGGCTGGATGATTGGAACCAGCCCGATCGTGTTTTACCGGAACATTGGCGCGACAGCCATTGGCCTGAACGTACCTTTTCCGGGGATAATTGCCAATCTTTCTTAGATGACTCAATGGCAAAATATAATGGCCAAGTACTGATAACACGCAAGGGGCCGTTTATTGCCTGGCTTGATGCAATTAGCAGCAACCCAGAACCCCGTCTTCCTCCTGATGAGGACTGGATTACTTTAACTGAGGCGGTCACATGGATAGGATTCAAGCATTCGATTTCCGCAAATCAATATGGTCAAGTACCAGGCCCTGGCTACTTTGGGCTTTCATGTTCGGAATCTGAAGCACGCCTTAAAGAGGCATGCGTGTTGTTGACTAAAAAAGCTGCAGGCGGGCATATTCGCATATCTGGCCGCTACGTAGCTGATATGGATAGTCAACCAAAAACAATTCCCCACATCTTATCGGATATGGAGTGCATGGCTTTTTGTAGATTTAGCCATATCGATAGAATGTATCCAACAGATAAAGTATTTCCGCATTTTATAGACGTTCGTGTGAATTGTGCTGAACTTCTGAAAGCTTTTCCGCCGCTGAATATGCGGTTTCCTCACGGGTATTCCTACAAGGCAGGGTTACCAGGACGTCCGTCCATAATGGACCTTGTATTACAAGAATTTGAGCGTCGTTGGATGGCGAATGAATACGCAGGAAGCCAGCAAGCTGAGGCCAATGCGCTTGAGGAATGGGTGAGATTAAATCACGTAAATGCACCCCAAAAGCCAAAAGCAAAGACCATCCGTAACAAAATAGGGCCATTAGTTCGAGCTAAGACCTGCCCGAAATTATAATTTTGGGCAAATTTCAGGCATCTTTTTCGGGCAAACATTATATCTCATCTTTCTCTATACCAGCCGGGATTATCCGGCAATGATATGGAGAATGAATGGAATGTCTGAAACTGACCATTACACTACCGGCGAAACGGTGGGATACACTAAACTCGCAGCCGGTACCCTCATCAACAAACAACCTCACGGCAACGCGCCCGCTTATTTTCTTAAAATTAGGCTGTGCATCATCCACAAATGGGCGAGCTTGAACGTTTGGATTGAATGCCATCGCGGTCCCAGAAGCCTATGAGCGGGAGTCCGGTCTATTTTATAAAAGACCGGCTGCCCGCCTAAAGCGGGCATGACAGGGGTGTTTTATCTTGAATACAAACCGCTCATGCGCTTGCTAGCGGCATTTTGGGGGATTTTATAGGGGATACCCAAAAAGGCGAAAATATTCAATAAAATCAAAATGGCGCGCCCGAAGAGATTCGAACTCCTGACCCCCAGATTCGTAGTCTGGTGCTCTATCCAGCTGAGCTACGGGCGCCCTTGGCCTTGATGGCAAGCAGGCGGCGAACCTAGCCGCATCTTCCCTAAATGGCAAGCCCTTCCCGGCGCTTGTGGCGACGGGGGGGAATGGCTAAAGTCCGCCCTGATGACCAGTCGCCGACACAGCTTCGTTCCACTTGCGCTGACGCTCCTCCTCATGGGCTGCGCCCAAGGCGCGTGGCCGCATTTGGGGGCGGTGGAGCGACCGGTGAGCGCGGTGGCGCCGGCCGCCGGCGGCGCGGCTGAGGAAAGCCCCGCGCCTGCCATTGCGCCGGCGGTCGATCGCGCCAGGCTTGCGGCCTTCCGCACCCGCTTTGATGACCAGCGGGCCACCCTGCAAGGCACTCTGGGCGTTTATGAGGCGATGCTGGACCGCCACCTGGGGCAAGCGCCGGACACGCCCTATTTTGCTGAGGCGTGGAGCGGCGCGCAGTCAGCCTTGAGCCGCTTGAGCGCCGAGATCGACGATCTGCGGGCGCTCAATGACGAGGTGACAGCCTTCGCCGCGCCCTTGATCGCAATTCCCGACGCCGGTGCTGAGCTGCAGGAGGTGGGCCACCTGGTGGCCGCCGTGGATGGCGCGCTGGGACTTTGGCGGCAGCGGCTTTACGGCGAACAGAACCGCCTGGCGGTGTTGACGCCGGCGGCGGTGGGTGAACCCGGCCCCAACGCCATCGACGCGCAGAACCGCACCGCCTTTGCCGAGATCAGGTTCGCCAAGCCAGCGCCGGCGTTCGAGGCCAAGCTGAAGGCAGCGGTGCGCGCCCTTAAGGCGCAAGTGCCCGATGTCGCCTTCGACATCATCGCCCGCGGACCGGCGGCGGCGCGGGCCGAGGAACAGGCGGCGCTGCGCCAGGTATTGCGGGCGCTCAAGGCATCGGGCGTCGGTTATGATCAGACCGCCATCGCCGTAACGCCGGATGGCGAAGCCGTGGCGGTGGCGATCTATTTAAAGAAAACCTCTCTGTAGGCTTTGGCCTCACCTAAGGTCTTGGCGGCCAGCACGCCATGCGCCACGGCGCGGGCGACGCAATCGGCGGCCACCGCCCCAAGCCGGGTCAACGCCAGCGGCCGGTTGTCGCCCAGCTCCCGCTCCCCCGTCGCCATAGCAAACAGGGTATCGCCGTCAAACGGCGTGTGCACCGGCCGGATGGCGCGGGCCAAGCCGTCGTGCGCCATGATGGCCAGACGTTCGGCTTCCGCTTTGGTCAGCCGGGCATTGGTGGCGACGACGCCGATGGTGGTATTGGCGGCCGGCAGCGCCGCCTTGGCAAGATCGGGCGTCATCGAAACCCCTTGGCCATTTCGCGGTAAAGCAAGGGCGGGCAGTGCGCCGAATTCCCCTCCTTGCTCGAAGGGGGCGGCCCACAGCGATCCTGATTCATCCATGGTGACGCTGCCGAAAGCATTAACGGCGATCAGCGCGCCGACGATAAAGCCATCGCCGCAATCGGCCGAGGCGCTGCCCAGACCGCCTTTCAGCGCGCCGGCGATGGCGCCGAAGCCGGCCCCGGCGTTGCCTAGGGAGAAAACTTCGCCGGCCGCCGCCAGCGCCTGGCGACCCAATGCGACATAAGGCGGGGTCTCGCCCCACGCCTTGTCGCCGCCGTTGCCCAGATCATAAAGGATCGCCGCCGGCACCACCGGCACGGCGCGCGGGGTGAGGGCGAGACCGATGCCCCGCACCGAGAGCGCCGCCGCCACGGCGTCCGCCGCCGCCAGGCCGAACACCGAACCGCCGGCCAGCACGATGGCGTGCGCCTCCGCCACCAGACAATTCGGATCGAGGGCAGGGGTCTCCCGGGTGCCTGGCGCGCCGCCGCGCACATCGACGCCCACCGTCGCCGGCCGCGTCGGCAGGATCACGCTAACCCCCGTCCGCACCGCGGCATCATCGGCGTTGCCCACCAGCACGCCTGGCACGTCGGTGATGAGATTGCGTCGCCCCGGCTTGACCATGCGTTCCTTGATCCTCTATCGCTGATACTTGAAGAAGCTACGGATGTTTCCGTCGCCGCGTCAATCGGAGTTAAGGCATTTGAGGATTGTCTGGTCGCGTCTGCTGCTGGCGGCGCTGATTTTCGCCCATGGTCCGGTGCTGGCTCGGGCGCCGAGCGTGGCGCATCACGAGATGGTGGCGGCGGCCAACCCTTATGCCGCCGAGGCTGGGCTGGCGATCTTAAAGCAAGGCGGCGGCGCGGTTGATGCGGCGATCGCCGTGCAGTTGGTGTTGGGGCTGGTGGAGCCGCAATCCTCTGGGATCGGCGGTGGCGCGTTTCTGCTTTATTACGCGCCGGTGGAGAATGGCGCGCCGATCTTGACCACGGTCGATGGCCGCGAAACCGCCCCCGCCGGCGTCACGCCGCTGCTGTTTGCCGGCACGCCGCGCACCTTTGAAGGTTATCTGGAGGCGGTGGCCGGCGGCCGCTCGGTGGGTACGCCCGGGGTCGTCGCCATGCTGGCGCTGGCCCATCAGCGCTATGGCCGCCTGCCGTGGGGCGATCTCTTTGCGCCGGCGATCAAGCTCGCCGAGGATGGGTTCATCGTCTCGCCGCGGCTGCAATATTTGGCCGACAGCGATCCGCTGCTGCGGGATTTTCCCGCCGCCAAGGGCTATTTGTTCGACCAGACGGGCAAGGCGCTCAGCGCCGGAACGAACCTGAAGAATCCCGCCTATGCCGCTACCTTGCGGGCCATTCAACGCCATGGGCCACAGGCGTTCTATAAGGGCCGCATCGCCAAACACATGGTGCGTGCGGTCAAACAGGCACCGCGCCATCCCGGCGCGCTGTCGCTCGATGACTTGAACGCCTATCGGGCGCTGGAGCGCGCGCCCTTATGCGGCGTCTACCGCGATCGGAAAATCTGCGGCATGGGGCCGCCGTCCTCCGGCGGCAGCACGGTGCTGGCGATCCTGAAGCTTCTTGAACGGTTCGATCTGGCGGCGGAACAGCCAATGTCGCCCCGCGCCCTGCATCTCATTGTCGAGGCCTCGCGGCTGGCCTACGCCGACCGCGACCGTTATGTGGCCGATCCCGACAAGGTCATGGTGCCGACGGCGGGGCTCGTCGACGCGCAATATTTGAAAGCCCGCTCGGCGCTGATCGACCCGACGCGCGCCATGACGACGGTTACGCCCGGCACACCACCCGGCGCGCCGCCCCGGGGGACGGGAACCACCCCGGAAGTGCCATCCACCAGCCATTTCGTGGTGGTGGATCAAAGGGGCGCGGTGGTTTCCATGACCACCAGCGTCGAGAGCGCGTTCGGCAGCCGCCTCTTCGTGGATGGCTTCTTTCTCAATAACCAGCTGACTGATTTCGCCTTCGAGCCGATGGCCGACGGCGTGCCGGTGGCCAATCGGGTGGAGCCGGGCAAGCGGCCGCGCAGCTCGATGTCGCCGACCATCGTAATTGATCGCGACGGACGCTTTGAGCTGGCCGTCGGCTCGCCCGGCGGCAACGCCATCATCGGCTTTGTCGCCAAAACGCTGATCGGCGTTCTTGATTGGGAGCTTGATATTCAGGCCGCCATCGAATTGCCGAACTTCATCGCCGCAGGCGGACCCTTGACCCTGGAGGAAGGCGCGCCCGCCGATCTCGCGCCGGCGCTAAGGGCGCTTGGCCATACCGTCACGACGCGTCGCATCGCCAGCGGCTTGCACGGCGTGATGGTGGTGGGCGAAGGCAGGGACCGACATCTGCAGGGCGGGGCCGACCCACGCCGCGAAGGCGTGGCGATTGGGGAGTGATTAGCGCGGCAGCGTGATGCGAAACATCGTGCCGGCAGCATCGTTGTCAATGAGCGTGATAGCGCCGCCGTGGGCCTCGACGATTTCCTTGGCGATGGCGAGCCCCAAGCCGCTACCGCCGGCGGTGGCGCTGCCGCGAAACGGCTCGAACAGATGGGCGCGTGCGGCGGCCGGCAGGCCGGGGCCGGTATCCGACACCTCGATTACCGTGGCGGCGTCATCCTGGCGCGCGGTGACGTAAATATCGCAGGGCGCATCCTTTGCCGGTGCGGCCTCGATGGCGTCGCGGGCATTGCGGCATAAATTCATCAGCACGCGGAAGAACTGTTCGCCGTCGACCATTACGGTCATGGCGTCATCGACCATATTGCAGAAGCGAAGCTTGCCGCCGTCCTCCCGCGTCAGGCCCAGCGCGGCGGCAACCTCCATCACCAGCGCGTGCAGATTGACCGATGTCGGCTGTAAGGTCGTCTCCGGCGCGCGGCCATAAGCCAGCGTCGCCGCGCACAGATTGATGGCGCGGTCAATGGCGCGCATGAAGCGTGGCGACAGCGCGCGCACCGTGGGATCTTCCACCGTGGCGAGACGATCGGAAAGCAGCTGCGCGCCGGCGAGGATGTTGCGCAGATCGTGATTGATCTTGGCTACCGCCGCGCCGAGATTGGCGAGCCGCGTCTTTTGCGTCAGCGCTGTTTGGAGGTCGGCCTGCATGGCGGCAAGCTCGCGTTCGACAACGCCGATCTCGTCGCTGCGTAATGAAGGGTTTAAGCGTGAAGTGAGCGCTTCCGGCGCTTGCCGGAACGCCACCACGCTGTGGGTGATGCGGCGAATGGGCCGCACCATCAATCCGGTGAGCGCCACATAAACCAAGCCGGCGGTGACCAGTGAAATGACGATGGAGAGCAGCAAGATATTGCGCGAGTAGTCGATCATGGCGCGCTTCAATTCGCCGGGATAGAGCATGATCTGCACGTATTCGCCGGAGCCTTTGCGGGCGCTGCCCGTCACTTCGATCAGGCGGTCGTCAGCAAGCAGAAACATAGTTTCAAAAGCGTCGCCGATCAGCGTCCATGGCCGGGCGGCGCGCAGGTCATACATGACGGCGATATCCATGGCCATGTCGCCGCGCAAAATCAGCCGCCGCGCATCGCCGCGCTTTAGCACCACCGCCGCGACGCCGGCGTTGGTCAAAAGCTCGCGCGCCAGATCGGCGCTCAGCATATGGCTGGATGTTGCCTCCAAGGCGAGCGCCGCGATCTGCGCCGAGCCCAGCCGCTCCTCCAACCAGGTGCGGCGATATTGGGCGATGGAGGGCACGTAGATCAGCACTTCGGCCAGCATCACGAAGGCCGCCGTCAGAATGAGGAGGCGCGCCGACAATTTGGATTTGAGGGCCTTCAGGATGCCCCGCCGCATGACGTCCTTCGTTTGTTGGCGCAGCGATCCGTCAGCCGAGCTTGGCCAAGAGAGCGACGAGCCGCCTTGTCCACGGACCAAACAGGGCGGGTTCGTAAAAAGCGCCAGCGGCGCGCTTCGTCGCCTCGCCCAAGGTCGGGTACGGGGCAATATAGCCGGCCAGCGCGCTCAGCTTCAAGTTGCGGCTGAGCGCCAGACACCATGGTTGAATAAGCTCGCCGGCATGGGGGCCGACGATGCCAACCCCCAGGATGCGGCCGCCTTGATCGGCGATGATCTTGATCAGGCCATCAGTCTCGCCCTCGGCCCGGGCGCGGTCATTGTCGGCGAATTTCTCGACGATGACCCGGATATCGCCATGGCCGGCGGCGCGGGCGGCGGCTTCGCTCTGCCCCGCCTGGGCCAGCTCGGGCGTGGTGAAGGTGCACCACGGGGTGATGTCCGTGCGCGCCCGAACGGGCAGGCGAAACAGGGTGTGGCGGATGACGATGCCGGCGTCGTAGCCCGCCATATGGGTAAAAAGCGCCCGGCCGGTGACGTCGCCGATGGCGTAAACCCGGCGGTTAGTGGTGCGCAGTCGCTGATCCACCACGATGCCTCGGGGGGTGGCGGTGATGCCGGCGGCCGCCAGTCCCAGGCCGTCGATGTTGGGCCGCCGGCCGGCGGCGATCAGCAGATGGCTGCCGCGCAGCGTCTCGCCGCCGGCGGTGTGCGCGGCAATGCCGGTGTTATCGCCGGCGACGCGGAGCAGGGCGTCGCGCCGCATCTCGACGCCATCCCGGCGCAAGGAGTCCAGGACCACGGCGGCAAGCTCGGGATCGTCGCGCTTGAGAAAACTATGACTGACGATGGTCACCCGGCTGCCTAAGCGGCGAAACGCCTGCCCCAGCTCGCAGCCGATGGGTCCGCCGCCGAGCACGATTAAGTGAGCGGGCAGGGTTTCCAGGTCGAATATCGTCTCGTTGGTCAGAAAGGGCGTCACGGCCAGGCCGGGGATGTCCGGGATCGCCGGCGAGGAGCCGGTGGCGATGACGAAGCGGCGGGCGCGGATGATCCGCTCGCCGGCGGCGACGCGGTCGGGGGCGATGAAATGCGCCCGATCGCGGATCACGGTGCAGCCCAGGGCTTCGAAACGTTCCTGCGAATCATGGGGCGCGATGGCGGCGATGACGCTTTGCAGATGATGGCGCACGGCGGCGAAATCGACCTTGGGGCGGTCGTAGGTCACGCCGAGGCGCTCGCCCGCCTGGCTCGCCCGGCGCGCGGCGGCGATCAGCGCTTTGGACGGCACGCAGCCGTAATTCAGACAATCGCCGCCCATGCGGCCTTTCTCGATCAAGACAACGGAGCGTCCAAGCCGCGCCGCCGCCGCCGCGACGCTCAAGCCGCCGGCGCCGGCGCCAATGACGCAGATATCGGCGGCGATCTCGCTACTCATCAGCCGACCTTAATAAGCCCACTTTACGCAGCGCGATGGGAAAGGCCGCCAGCGCCGACAGCGCCAGCAAGGGCAGCAGCACCGGGGGCGTGAAAATGATATTCAGATCGGGCGCGCCGCCGGCGTCGAGAATGGCGCCGAGCCCACTGCCGACGCTGGCGTAGACAAAGGTGCCGGGCATGATGCCAAAGAACGTGGTGGCGACATAAAGCGAGGTGCGCACGCCCAAAAACGCCGGCGCGATGTTGACCACAAAAAACGGAAAGACCGGCGCTAATCTTAGAATCAGCAGATAGCTTGCGGCATGGCGCTTAAATCCCGTCTCGAAGCGCTTCAGCCACGGCGCGGCGCAATTTTTCAAGAAATCGCCGAAGGCGTAGCGGGCGGCTAGAAAAATGATGGTTGCTCCCAGGGTCGCGCCGATGACCGTCGCCGCGCCGCCGATGAGAGTTCCGAACAGAAACCCGCCGCCGACGGTCAAGAGCGCGCCAACCGGCAATGACAAGGCGACCACCGCAACATAAAGCCCGGCGTAGATCAAGAGCGCCGCAAGCTGGTGATTAGCGACGTATGCTTGCAACGCGGCGCGGTGCTCGCGCAGCGCGGCAAGGCTGAAATAGCGATCAAGATCAAACGCGAACGCCAGCGCCGCCGCCGTGAGAAGCAACCCAAGCGGCAGCAAACGCCGCCATCTCGTGTGCGTCGGCGTTGCCGCAACCATCGATTTATTTCACCTGGGCGGCGTCGTTGAGGCGCCAGTCATAGTGATAATCGACAATGCGCCGGCTGTCTTCGATCTGCTCTTTAAGCTCGGGCGCGGCATAGCGCAGGAGATGGTCAAGCAGATAATCGCGCGCGCCGCCGAAATCATCCGCGTACCATTTGTAGATCGAGGATACCTCTATGCCTGCATCAGTGACCTTGACGCCACGCGGATGATTGACGAAAGAGCGCGCCGCCACTTCGAGCATCAGTTTCAAACGCTCGGCGGTATAGGCGGTGAGCGCCAGATTGGGGCAGCCGAGGGAGGCGCAATTGAGCGCATAATGAATACGCGCGTCGCGCCAGATCGGCCGCAGGATGCTATGTTCGATCTCATCGAGCGACAAGGGCACGCCGTCGACGGTGACCAGCTTCGCCCCCCACGGACCGGTGGCAAAGAAGCCCTTGGACAGGTTGATGTCGCGGATGCTGTTGACCGGGTAATGGTCGAGCACCACCTTGACGGTGACGGCGTTATAAAGGTTGATCCAGTAGGCCATCTGCTGATCGCGGGTCAGGCGGTCGACTTCGATGGCGCCCAAGGCCTTGATGTAGGCGGCCAGCGCCTGGCGGTCTGCGGCCGTCACCTTGCCGTAAGCCACGCGGTTGATGCCGTCAGCGCCGGCCGCCACGTAGGTCTGCAAAAAACGGTCCCAGGGCCCATGGTCGACCCGCAGGGTGGCGACCATGGAATGCGCCTGCCAGCGCGGCAACAGCCGCATTTCCGGCGCCGCCGCCGCTGAAGCGGCGATCAGCACCGCTGCCATCGCCGCCAAGCCTAGCGCCCGCCAGCCACGGCGTAGCCATTGTCGCGCTGTTCTCACCCTCAACTCCATCCCCCCGACCCCTCTTAATTATCGCCACAAGGTACTCTATTTTGGCCGCAGGCGCATGGCCCTATCACCCGGGCGTGATCGGCCGCGAGGGATTTTGACGGCAGGCGCCGCCGGCGTTGACTTCCAGCCGCCCAGCCACTATAGAGCAAGGCTGATTTGGCGCGCCCCGCCGTCATGGGGCGGGCGACCTAGAATTTACGGAGGTTAGCGTGAAACGGACTTTTCAACCGAGCCGGCTGGTGCGCAAGCGCCGTCATGGCTTTCGCGCCCGGATGGCGACCAAGGGCGGCCAGGGGGTTCTCTCAGCGCGCCGCGCCAAGGGGCGCAAACGGTTAAGCGCTTAAGCCCTCCCGACCTGGCTGATTGGCATCGCCGGCCTGCGGTTACGCGGCCGGCGATTCGCATTTTAGAGGGTGATATGCGGCCCATGGTGTTGAGGCGACGAGGGGATTTCCTGCGGGTGGCCGCCGCCGGCCGCAAGTGGGCGACCCCCGGCATTCTGGTGCAGGCCGCCCCAGCGCCGCCCGGAGCTCCCGCTGGCCTACGCTACGGCATCACCGCCAGCCGCAAGGTCGGCAACGCGGTTACCCGCAACCGCGCCAAGCGCCGGCTACGAGCGCTGGCGGTCAATCACCTGCCCCTGGTGGCCGCCCCCGGCTTCGACTATGTGCTCATCGCCCGCCAGGCCACCGCCAGCCGGCCGTTCGCGGCCCTGATCGATGACTTGAACGCCGCAGTCTCTCGGCTTAAGGTAGCGCGCCCCAAGACAGGGGCTGGGAATGGGTGATGGCGGCGACGGATTGGATTAAGATATTGGTGCTGGCGCCGGTGCGGGTTTATCGCTACCTCATCTCGCCGCTGATCCCCCCGCGTTGCCGGTTTACCCCGACCTGCTCAGCTTACGCCATCGAGGCCGTGGAGAGCCATGGGCTGGGGCGCGGCTTTGCCCTGGCGCTGCGGCGGCTGGCGCGCTGCCATCCCTGGGGTGGTTCCGGCTTTGATCCGGTGCCGCCGTCCCCTTCGACCTATCAACCCGACCGGTAAGCGTATTTTGATGTCTGAAAATAAAAACCTGATCCTCGCCTTCGTGATTTCGCTGGTCATCCTCCTCGGCTACGACCTGTTGTTCATGCGTCCGAAGATGGAGGCGGAGCGCGCCCGCCAGGTGGCGCAGAGCGAGGTGGCGGCGACGCCGCCGGCCGCCGCGGTGGGTGATCTGCCGTCGGTGCGGGAAACGGCGACGCCCGCCAGCCGCGAGGACGTCATCAAGCAAGCGCCGCGCATCGCCATCCGCTCGGCGAAATTGACCGGCTCGGTCTCGCTCGTCGGCGGCCGCATTGATGATTTGGTGCTGACCGATTATCGCACGTCCTTGCAGAAGGGAGCGTCGGCGGTGACGCTGCTGTCGCCCGTCGGTTCGGCGGATGCCTACTTCGTCGACGTCGGCTGGGCGGTGGCGCCGGGCAGCGGCATTGACGTGCCGACGGCGGATACCGTGTGGAGTAGCAGCGATACCGTGCTCACGCCTGGCAAGCCGGTGACGCTCACCTGGCAGAGCCCGCAGGGCGTGACCTTCACCCGCACCATCGCCGTTGACGATAATTATCTTTTTACGGTGACGCAGGGGGTCGACAACGGCAGCGACAAGACGTTGAGCATGGCGCCGTTCGCCTTGGCCTCGCGGCGCGGCGCGCCGGCGGGAAAGGCCACCTATATTCTCCATGAAGGGCCGATCGGCGTCTTTGGTGAAACCTTGGTGGAAAAATCCTACGGCGAGATCGAGGAAGAAGGCCGCTTTACGCAGCAGGGCGCCGGCGGCTGGCTCGGCATGACCGACAAGTACTGGCTGACCGCGCTCATACCCGATCAGGGTCACGCTTATGAGGGGCGTTTCGCCTTCGTCGGCGATAATGGCGCCAAGCGCTATCAGGTGGACTACCGGCTGGACGCCCGCGCCATCGCGCCGGGACAATCGAGCGAAGTGACGAGCCGTATTTTCGCCGGCGCCAAGGTGGTGTCGCTGCTCGACGATTATGAACAAAAGCTGGGCATTTCACGCTTCGACCGCGGCGTCGACTGGGGCTGGTTCTATTGGTTCACCAAGCCGATCTTTTATACCTTGCATTATTTCCATAACGTGATGGGCAACTTCGGGCTGGCCATCATGGCGCTGACCGTCCTCTTGAAGCTCGCCTTCTTCCCGCTCGCCAACAAATCCTATGTGGCGATGAACAAGATGAAGCAGCTGCAACCCAAGATGCAGGCGCTCAAGGAACGCTGCGGCGACGACAAGCTGCGCCTGCAGCAGGAAATGATGGAGCTCTACAAGAAAGAACAAGTCAACCCGATGGCGGGTTGCTTGCCGATCCTGTTGCAGATCCCGGTGTTCTTCGCGCTCTATAAGGTGCTGTTCGTTACGCTGGAAATGCGTCATGCGCCGTTTTACGGCTGGGTGCATGATCTCTCGGCGCCCGACCCGTTGACGGTGGTCAATCTCTTTGGCCTTATTCCCTGGGATCCGCCGCAGCTTCTCGCCATCGGCATCTGGCCGATCCTGATGGGCATTACCATGTACATTCAGCAGCGCCTCAACCCGACGCCGCCTGATCCCATCCAGGCCAAGGTGATGATGTTCCTGCCGCTGATTTTCACCTTCATGCTGGCCTCATTCCCGGTCGGTCTGGTCATTTACTGGACGTGGAACAACCTGTTGTCGATCTTGCAGCAGTGGGTGATCATGAAGCGCATGGCGGCGGCGCCGGCGTAACCCATGACGGAAGCGGACGATGCGATCGAACATGGGCGCTGGCTGTTTACCCAGCCGTGCGCCTTTGTCAAAGGCGTCGTCGCGCTTGATGGTCTGCCGCCCGCCGATCTGGCCGAGGTGGCGTTTGCCGGGCGCTCCAATGTCGGCAAGTCGAGCTTGCTGAACGCGCTGACCGGCCGCAAGGCGCTGGCTCGCGCCTCCAATACCCCGGGCCGTACCCAGGAGATCAATTTCTTTCGTCTGGGTAACGAAACCGGACCGGCGCTTTATCTCGTCGACCTGCCCGGCTACGGCTACGCCAAGGCCCCGAAATCCATGGTCGAACGTTGGGTAAAACTCCTCAAAAGCTATCTTAAGGGACGCCCCAGCTTGCGTCGCGTCTGCCTCCTGGTGGATGCCCGCCATGGGATCAAGCCCAGCGACGAGGAGATGATGACGCTTTTTGACGAGGTGGCGGTATCTTACCTTATCGTCCTGACCAAGGCCGATAAACTCTCCGCCACCGAACGCGAGGCCGTCCTTGTGGCAACCCAGGAGTACGCCAAACGCCATGTCGCCGCCCATCCGGAGGTGTTTCTGACCAGCGCCGAGAAGGGCTGGGGCATCGCCGACTTGCGCGCCCACATCGCCGCCTTTGCGAGCGGATAAAGTTTAGGCTATAACCCGGCCGAACTCTAAGAGTCTGTCTAAGAATTCCCAAGGGGGCGACGGGCATGGCTGAGACCACACCAAAACAGACGGACAAGGAAAAGGAACAGAAGCGCTGGCTGAAGCAGGCCGGGACGCTGGTCGAGGCGCTGCCCTATATGCGCCGCTACAACGGCAAGACCTTCGTCATCAAGTACGGCGGCCATGCCATGGGCGACGAGGCGCGCTCCTTAGAGTTCGCCCGCGACATCGTGCTTCTCAAGCAGGTGGGCATCAATCCCATCGTGGTGCACGGCGGCGGGCCGCAGATCGGCCGCATGCTGGAGCGCTTGAAAATTCAAAGCTCGTTCGTCGATGGCTTGCGGGTCACCGACGCCGCCACCGTGGAGATCGCCGAAATGGTGCTCTCCGGCAGCATCAACAAATCCATCGTCGCTTCCATTAATGAAGCGGGCGGCATGGCGGTGGGATTGTCGGGCAAGGACGGCAATCTGGTGCGGGCGCGGCGCATCCAGCGCACCCGGCGCGACCCTGATTCCAACATCGAGCAGGTGGTGGACATCGGCTTTGTCGGCGATCCGCACGAGGTCAACCCGCATGTGCTGGAAGTCTTCACCCGTTCCGACATCATTCCGGTGATCGCGCCCATCGGCTTTGGCGATAATGGCGATACCTACAACATTAACGCCGACACCATGGCCGGCGCCATCGCCAAGGCGGTCAAGGCGGAACGACTGTTGTTGCTGACCGATGTTGCGGGCGTGCTCGACGGCGCGGGGCAGCTCATTGCCTTTATGACGGCGCGCGAAGCGCACAAGCACATCGCTGACGGCACCATTCACGGCGGCATGGTGCCGAAGATCGAAACCTGTCTGGATGTAGTGGACGCCGGCGTGCCGGGGGCAGTGATCATCGACGGTCGGGTGCCGCACGCCGTGCTCCTCGAAGTGTTCACCGAACACGGCGTCGGCACGCTCATCCGGCGCGAGAGTACGGTCAGCTAAGAAAGCGCTCAAACAGGCTGGCCATCAGATCGTTGCTTAAGGGGTAGTCCATGCCGCCGCGGGCGTTCAGGATCTGCTGCGGTGGCACGAAGGCGACTTCGGTCTGCACGCGATAGGCGGTGCGCATGGACAGCCCCGCCTTCCATACCAGCGCCGTAACGTTGCGCCCATTCTTCGATGCAAACACCCTGCGCACCGTGGCGTCATCGCAATGCGCCAGAATGGCCAGCGCCTGGATCACCACCTCGCGTTGCTTGTTGTCGATGGCTTCAGTGAGGAAGGCGTCGTTCAGGAGGCCGCGGGCATGAAAATCCCGCACCGTTTGCGTCACTGAGTCGATATCGTCCTGATTAACGGATTCGTTGGCCAAGCGCTCCTTGACTCGGCCCAAGAGCGCCTTGCCGTCGCCGGCGCCCAGGTCATTACGCTCCACCATCACCTCCACCAGCGCCGAGGCGACAAAGGTGGCGATGCGGCGCATCAGACGCAGCGACAGATTGGGACGCTTGGCCAAGGGTTCGTGCCATTCGATCACGTCCGGCGCATGATCGACGATGAAGTTCAAGGTTTCCTCGCGAATGCGCGCGCTCTGATTGGCCAGAAGCGAGGCTACCGCCGGCACATCGAGCGAAGCGGCGATATCCTGCGCCACGTCCTCGCCGAGCCCTTGCCGGCGGGCAATGGCGACGAGCGCGTCGTGGGCCTTGGTATAGGCGATGATTTCCCGCAAGTCCTCATCGCTCAGTAGCGGCGAATATTCCAGTATCGGCGCGCAAACCTGTGATTCCTGATCGCGCGCCAGATGCTGGATGACGGATTTGGGCGCATGCGGCGATGCCTTCAGCTCCTCGGCAATGACTTGGCGCACATGAGTTGCCTGGTCTTTGGCGAGAAGGTCGAGAAGCTCGATGACCCGCTCGCGGGTTTCCCGAACTTCGCCGGCGTCGCAATCGGGCAGCAGCCGCGCCACCTTGCGCGCCAGCTCGACGCGCACCTCGTCCTCCTTGTCGTTCGCCAGCAGGCGATTGGCGTGATAGGGCGTGAGCGCGTTGCGCGCCACTTCACGGCGGATCTCGCTCGATTGCTCGCCGGCCAGATAGTAGAGCATTTCCGGGCGCGCGTCGTCGCGGCTGGCAAGCTCCAGTTTGGCGGCATGATTTTTTTCTTCCAGAATGGCCCGCGCCTGTTCATAGGATAGCCGCGCCGGCAAGGCCGTAGGTGACGGTTGAAGATTTTTCATCGTTGGCCGGAACACCGCGTTATCACTCCAATAGCCATTTTCTACGCGCCGCCGGCGGCCAGCGCCTGCGCCCATTGGCCGCGCCCCTTGCGCTTGGCCTCATCAAGCGCCGCCGAGGCTAGCGCCAGCAAGGCCGGCACCGAGGCCTGTTTGGCCGCCATGGGCCAGGGGGCGACGCCGCAGCTTACGCTCAGCGTCGATTTAGCCAAACCGTTGGCGGCGGCGATTTCCTTCAGCGTCGCCTTCAGTCGTTCGATTTTGCTCACCGCGCCATTCAGATCGCTGCGATCGAGCCACAACGCGAACCGCGCCTCGCCCAGCCAGGCCAGCAAATCGCCATGGCGCGTGCTGTGGCGCAAGGTGCGGGCGAACTCATTCAGGATGGCTTCGCCGATGGCGTGATCGATGCGCGCCATGGCGGCGAGATAGCCGTCGATTTCCAACAACAACAGATGCGACAGGCGGCTCGACGGCCCGGCGCTTTCCAAGCGTGCGGCGAGCGCGCGATCGAAATCCGCGCCGTTGTAAAGGTTGTGCAAGTCATCGATGCCCGGCGCGCGGGCGCTGGCGGCGGTCAGCCGCGCGTGGTCCAGCACCACGCCGAGCGTATTGGCGGCCAATTCGAAGGGAGCGGCCAAAGCGGCGTCATCATGGACCGACGCTTCCGCCAGAGCGACCATCAGCACGCCAAGAATGGCGGCGCCAAGGCGGATCGGCACCGCCAAGAGCGGCTTGTCGCCCGGTTCAGCGAGCAGGAGCGGCCGCACGCCGCCGTCGCTATCCGGGCGCGTCATGGCGGCAACGATGGGCCGCAAATTGGGATGCGCCGCGATCTTGTGCGGGTCGCAGGCGACCACGCCGTCTTCGGCGACGAGAAAGATGGCGCAAGAAGCGCCCCAGGCCTCGCCGATGATGGCGGCGGCTTGGCGGACGATGTCGCGCTGCCGCAAACCGCGCCCGGCCAGGGCCAAGATATCGGACGACAGGGATTCGGCGCGGGCCAGGCGGCGCATCGCTTCCTGCTGCTCGCGTTCGACGGTGATATCGCGGCAGATGCCGCGGGCGCCGCCATAGCGTCCGTCCGAGTTGATCACCGGAATGGCCGAGATCAGGACTTCGGCCAGCGAGCCGTCGCCGCGCCACAAGCGGCGGATGGCGCCATCGATGCGCTCGCGGGCCGTGAACGGATTGTCGGCGGCGGTATCATCCTCGGCGAGAAAATCAACAGCGGCGCGCCCGGTCATTTCGTGGGCGGCATAGCCGAAGCCGCCGAGGGGAGAGACATAGCGCAGGATGCCACCGGCGTCAGTCTCCCAGGCAAAGTCGCCGGCGCAGCTCAACAGATCCTTGAACATCTGCCGGGAGTCCACCAGCGCCTGGGTCAGATTCTGCTCCAGCGTCGTGTCGCGGGCCAAGATGATCACCGCCGACGCGGTTGAGCGGCTCTGTTTGCCGCGACTGATGCGACCCGGCATGGCGATCAGCTCCACATGGTGGACGCCGGCCTTGCCGCGCAAGGTAACTTTATGGGTGATCGGCGCGCCGTGGGCGAAGGTGCGGTGGACCAGGGTAGCCACCGGGCTGTCGGCGTTCTTCAGAGCCTCTTCCAGGAGACCGGCATGAACGTTGGCCGCAAGAACCTTCAAGTCGCCATCAACGGCCAAGGCTGGGCCGGGAAACTTGCCGATGACGTCAGCCGCCAGCAGGGCCGCGCCGACCTCGCCCGACGGCCGAGGAAGCTTGTCCCCGGCCGGCAATTTCATCACCTTGGCTGTCTCGCGCGATACTTGAACCACGAAATTCCCTCACCGCCACCGGGTAAAGACTAGCCGCCGAGCGTTAATACAGCTTTAATCAGGCCGCCGACGTCTGTTGACAGCGGCCTTGGCCTTTGCCATCTCATGGCGGCAAGAAAGCAACCATTAAAGGGGATCGACGCGTGCCCACCAATGTTTCCGCCTGCCAGGCCGTCATTGAGGCGGCTTGGGATAACCGTGACGCCATCACCGCCCAGACCACGGGCGAGGTGCGGGAGGCCGTGGATACGGCGCTCCTGGCCCTCGACAAGGGGGAGTTGCGGGTGGCGAGCAAGGAAGGGGGAGCCTGGACGGTCCACCAATGGCTCAAAAAAGCGGTACTTTTATCCTTTCGTTTGAACGACATGGCCCCCATTCCCGGGGGGCCGGGCGGGGCTCATTGGTTTGATAAGGTGGCCCCCAAATTCGCCGGTTGGGACGAGGCGCGCTTTCGCGCCGCTGGCTTTCGCGCCGTGCCGGGGTCGATCGTGCGGCGGGGCGCCTATATCGCCCCCGGCGTGATCCTGATGCCGAGCTTCGTCAACCTCGGGGCCTATGTGGACCAGGGCACCATGGTGGATACCTGGGTCACCATCGGCTCGTGCGCCCAGATCGGCAAGAATTGTCATATCTCGGGCGGCGTCGGCATCGGCGGGGTGCTGGAGCCCCTCCAGGCCGGGCCGGTGGTGATCGAGGATAACTGCTTCATCGGCGCCCGCTCGGAGGTGGCCGAGGGGGTGGTGGTGGAGGAAGGCGCGGTCCTCTCCATGGGGGTCTTCATCGGCGCCTCCACTAAGATCATCGACCGCGAGACCGGCGAGGTGTTTTACGGCCGGGTGCCGGCCTATTCGGTGGTGGTGCCGGGCGCGCTGCCGGGCAAGCCGCTGCCCGATGGCGCGCCGGGTCCCAGCCTTTACGCGGCGATCATCGTCAAGAAGGTGGATGCCCGCACCCGGGAGAAGACCTCGATTAACGACCTGTTGCGGTCGTGAACCGGGCGCAGGCGATGGTCGACCCCCGCGATCCCGTCGCTCTTACCCAGGCGCTGATCCGCTGCCCGAGCGTGACGCCGGTGGACGCCGGCGCCCTCGACGTGCTGGAAACGGCGCTCAAAGGTCTGGGCTTTTCCTGTCACCGCCTGCGCTTTGCGGAAGCGGGGGCTGAGGCGGTCGATAATCTTTACGCCCGCATTGGCGACCGACAGCCAAACTTCTGCTTTGCCGGTCATACCGATGTGGTGCCGGCAGGCAGCGTCGAGGAATGGTCGGCGGACCCGTTCGCGGCGACGTTGAAGGATGGCGTCGTGCTTGGTCGCGGCGCGGCCGACATGAAGGGCGCGATCGCCGCCTTCGTCGCGGCGGCGGCAGGGTTCATTGACGACCATGGCGGCAAGCTCCCCGGCAGCATAAGTTTGCTGATTACCGGCGACGAAGAAGGGGTCGCCATCAATGGCACCCGCAAGGTGCTCGACTGGATGCAGGCGCGGGGCGAGGCGATTGATGCTTGCGTAGTAGGCGAGCCGTCCAACCCCCGCGCGCTCGGCGACATGATCAAGATCGGCCGGCGCGGCAGCCTCAACGCCGAGATCACCGTCTTAGGCGCGCGCGGTCATGTCGCCTATCCGCAGCTTGCCGACAATCCCATCCCGCGGCTGATCAAATTGCTCGACAAACTGATCGCGCATCGCCTCGACGAGGGCACGGCGCAATTCGATCCGTCGAATTTGGAAGTCACCTCCATCGACGTCGGCAACCCGGCGGTCAACGTCATTCCCGCGCGCGCCACGGCGCGGCTCAACATCCGCTTCAACGATCGCCATACCGCCGCGTCGCTGACGCGCTGGCTGCACGCGTGCTGCGCCGAGGCTGGCGCGCACGAACTTAAAATCCAGGTTTCAGGCGAAGCGTTTTTAACTGCGCCGGGGCTGTTTACCGATGTGGTGGCGGGCGCGGTGGAAACAGTCACCGGACGGCGGCCGGAACTGTCGACCAGCGGCGGCACCTCGGACGCGCGCTTTATCAAGGACATGTGTGCGGTGGTGGAATTCGGCGCGGTGGGCGAGACCATGCATAAGACGGACGAGCGCATCGCGGTCGCCGACCTCGACACCTTGCGCCGCATCTATCGCTTGATCCTCGAGCGCTATTTCGCGGGGTAGAGTGTTTTCCTAGAATACAGTGCTGTCATCAACTCACTTATCATCCCCCTCACCCAACTTCGGGTAAGGCTCGCATAGACGCTCGCCAACCCTTCGTACCCCTCTCCCTCGAGGGAGAGGGTAGGGTGAGGGGGAGTCACTGCGTTCCTCGCGATTATCTGAGTCATAAACATATTCAACTTTCATAATCCGCCGCAACGAAATAAAGCCCATCGGGCGGCGCGGTGGGGCCGCAGGCGGCGCGGTCGCATGCTTCGAGCGCACGGGTAACGTCATCCGCCGTCCATTTGCCTTCGCCCACCAGCTTCAGCGTGCCGACCATGGAACGCACCTGATGGTGCAGAAACGAGCGCGCGGCGGTGTGAATGAAAATCTCCGCGCCGTCGCGCTCGACCACCAAATGATCGAGGGTCTTGACCGGCGACGCCGCCTGACATTGGGCATGGCGAAAGGTGGTGAAGTCGTGCTTGCCCACCAGGCGCTGCGCCGCTTCGTGCATGGCTTCATCGTCGAGCGGGATCGGTACCTGCCACGCCTTATCGCGATCGAGCGTCAACGGCGCGCGGCGGTTGATGATGCGGTAAAGATAGGTGCGGCGGATGGCCGAGAAGCGGGCGTGAAAATCCCCCGCCACTTCTTGCGCGCCAAGCACGGCGATGCCTTGTTGACTAAGATAGAAGTTGAGCGCGCCTTCGATGCGCTCGAGGGGGCGGGGTGCGGCCAAGTCGAAGTGCGCCACCATGCCCAGCGCGTGCACGCCGGCGTCGGTGCGGCCGGCGGCGTGCAGGCGCACGCTCTCGCCGCAAAACGATAGAATGGCGGCCTCCAGCGCGCTTTGCACGCTCGGCCCGTTGGCCTGCGCCTGCCAGCCGACAAACCGGCTGCCGTCATATTCTAAAAGGAGCTTGTAGCGCGGCTTGGGCGTACTGTGCCGGCAGCCCAGCACGCTGCCAAGGGGGATTGGCAGTCCACGGGCAAAAGTTGCCGCGTCCATCGCCGCTTTGCCTTCGCGTTGCAAGCGGGTGATCGCCACCGCGCCTTCGCCGCAGGCGACGGTCAACGGCGGGGCAATCACCGTGCCCGGCGCGCCGCCCAGGTCCACTGCCTGCGCCGCCAGCGCTTTGACCCGTGCGCCATTCAGTTCAAACCACGCGCCGGGATAGGGCGAGAAGGCATGGATTTGCCGCTTGACGTCAACGGCCGAGCGCGTCCAGTCGATGCGGGCCTCGCGCTTGTCGATCTTGGCGGCATAAGTCACCCCCTCGTCCGGTTGCGGCCGCGCCGTCAGCTCGCCGGCGGCGATGCCGGCCAGGGCGCGCGCCATGAGCGATGCGCCGATCTCGCTCAAGCGGTCATGGAGCGTGCCGGCGGTGTCGGCCTCGGTAATCAGCGTCGCTTCTTTCAAGACCATCGGCCCGGTGTCGAGCCCGGCGTCCATGTTCATGATGGTAACGCCGGTCTCCAAGTCGCCGGCCAGAATCGCCCGCTGGATGGGGGCGGCCCCGCGCCAGCGCGGCAGCAGCGAGCCATGGACGTTGAAACAGCCCAGCCGCGGCAGGTCGAGCACGGCCTTGGGCAGCATCAGGCCGTAAGCCACCACCACGATGGCGTCGAGATGAAGCGCCCGCAGCCGCTCGACCTCGGCCGGGTCCTTCAAGCTGGGCGGGGTATGGACGGGAAGACCCAGGGCGACGGCCGCCTCGGCCACCGGCGACGGGCGCGGCTGTTGCCCGCGTCCCGCCGGGCGGGGCGGCTGGCTATAGACGGCGGTTATTTGGTGGCCTGCGTCATGGAGCGCCCGCAAGGCCGGCACGGCGAAATCCGGCGTGCCCATGAAGGCGAGGCGCAAGGGGGCGGGCACGATCCGGCCGCTCTCAGCCGACAGCGCCAAGACGCTGCGCCTTCTTCAATTTACGCAGGATCATGCCGCGTTTGAGGGCCGAGATGTGGTCAATAAAGAGAATGCCGTCCAGGTGATCCATTTCGTGCTGGAGGCAGGTGGCGAGAAGCCCGGTGGCGTGGATTTCCTGAGGATTACCGTGGTAGTCGAGATAGCGCACCCGCACCTCCGCCGGTCGCTCCACGTCGGCATAATGCTCGGGCACCGACAGGCAGCCTTCATTGTAAAGGGCTAGTTCCTCGGACACCCACAGGATTTCAGGGTTGACAAAGAAATGGGGCTGGCGCGCTTCGCCCTCGCCGGCGGTGTCGATGACCAACAGCCTTTTCGCCACCCCGACCTGGATCGCCGCCAGGCCGACCCCGGGGGCGTCGTACATGGTCTCCAGCATGTCGTCCATCAGCCGGCGCAAATCATCGTCCACCGCCGCCACCGGGTTGGAGACGGCCTTCAGGCGCGGGTCGGGCGCGGTGAGGATGGGCAACAGGGCCATGGCATTTTCCATAAGGTAAGTGGTGATGGTTTAGGTAATATGGGGGCCGGACCCCGTCAAGGAGCATGGGCAGATGATGGTTGATCCCCTGGTTGGCCTGATTGCCGCCGCCGCGGCGGCGGCGCTGGCCGTTGTGGTGCTGTGGCTTAAAGGGGAGCGGGGCCGCGCCGAGGCCCAGGCCAGGATCGACCAATTGACCCAGATCGCCAGTTCGCTCGATGCCGCCAACCGTGAACTGGCCGGCCGGGTGGGCCAGCTGGCGGATTCCCAGGCGCGGGCCACGGCGCAGTTAACGAAATCCCTGGAAGAGCGGTTGGACGCGGTATCGCAGCGCCTGGGCGAGGGATTGGAGAAATCCGCCACCACTACCGCCAAGACCATCGGCGAGCTGCAAACCCGGCTTACCGTCATCGACGAGGCGCAAAAGCATATCAGCGAGCTCTCCGGTCAGGTGATCGGCTTGCAGGACATTCTCGCCAACAAGCAGGCGCGCGGCGCGTTCGGCGAAATTCAATTGAACGCCATCGTGCAGAACGCGCTGCCGCCCTCGGCTTATGAATTCCAGGCGGTGCTGTCCAACAACAAGCGCGCCGACTGCCTGATCAAGCTGCCTAATCCGCCGGGGACCATCGTCATTGACGCCAAGTTTCCCTTGGAAAGCTATCAGGCGCTCCGCAATGCTGCCGATGACGGCGCGCGAGTGTCGGCGTCGCGGCAGTTCGCCGCCGATGTGCTGCGCCATGTGACGGCCATCGCCGAGCGCTACATCATCGCCGGCGAGACCGCGGAATCGGCGCTGATGTTCCTGCCCAGCGAAGCGGTCTACGCCGAACTGCACGCCTCGTTTCAGGGTGTGATGGAAAAGGCCTACGCGGCGCGGGTGTGGATCGTCTCGCCCACCACCTTGATGGCGACCTTGAACACCGTGCGCGCGGTGTTGAAAGACGCGCAAATGCGCGAGCAGGCGCACGTCATCCAGCGCGAGGTCGGATTGCCGCTCGCCGATGTCGGTCGTCTTGATGAGCGGGTGGAAAAACTGCAAACGCACTTTGCTCAGGCGGAACAGGATTTAAAACAGATCGGTATTTCCACCGCCAAGATCGCCAGCCGCGCCGAACGCATCGAAGCGGTGGAGCTGGAAGAGCCGGACGCCCTCGCCGGCGCGGCCAAACCCCGCCCGACCTTGGTGGCGAGGGAGTAAAAGTAACTTAACCTCCCCCTGGATGGGGGAGGTCGTTTGACGGAGCGTTAAGCGACGGCGGACGGGTGGGGGTGAGAAGTGCTTGCGACATCGGCTTTTCTCGCGATAACCATCACCCCCATCCAAACCTTCCCCCATCAAAGGGGGAAGGCTTTTGCTCCATGATCCCCTAAAACGGCCGGCGGCTTTTCAAGGCGGCGGCAAGGGTGCCTTCGTCCAAGTAATCAAGTTCGCCACCCACCGGCACGCCATGCGCCAATTGCGAGACGGCGACGTTGGTTTGCGCCAGCCGGTCCATGATGTAATGGGCGGTGGTCTGTCCATCCACGGTGGCGTTGGTAGCCAGGATCACTTCCTTGATCTCGCCGCCGCGCACCCGTTCCACCAGGCTGGCGATGTTGAGATCTTCCGGACCAACGCCATCGAGCGCGGAGAGCACGCCGCCCAGCACATGATAAAGCCCGCGATAGGCGCCGGCACGCTCCAACGCCCACAGATCGCTGACATCCTCGACCACGCACACCAGCGCGCGATCGCGGCGCGGATCGCTGCACAATTGGCAAGGATTGGCGGTATCAAGATTGCCGCACACGCGACACGGCGCGACATGCTCGGCCGCCGCCTCCAATGCTTGCGCCAACGGCAGCATCAAGCTTTCCTTGCGTTTGATCAGATAAAGAACCGCGCGCCGCGCCGAACGCGGGCCCAAGCCCGGCAGCTTGGCAAGGAGCCGGATCAGGTTTTCAAGTTCCGAGCCCTGGGTAGAAGCGCTGGCCATCAGAACGGCATTTTGAAGCCGGGCGGCAGCGGCATGCCGCCGGTGATCTTGCTCATTTCCTCGCTCATGCGCGCCTCGACCTTGGCGCGGGCATCGGCGTGCGCGGCCTTGAGAAGGTCTTCGAGCACCTCGACCTCGTCCGCCACCAGAAGCGACGGGTCGATCTTGACGCCATGAAGCGCGCCCTTGCCGTTCAGGGTGACGCTGACCATGCCGCCACCGGCGCTGCCCGTTACTTCCATGGCCTCCAGCGCCGTCTGCATCGCCTGCATGCGCTCCTGCACCTGCTGCGCCTGCTTCATCAATTGGCCAAGATTTTTCATCAGCGCCCTTTCTTCAACTTGCTAATCATCGAGTCCGAAGGCGTCGACATCCGATCCTTCGGGCGTAAACATTTCTTCAAGCTCACCGGATGACGCGCGATCGCGAATATCGGTGATTTCCGCGCCGGGGAATGCTGCGAGAATATCGCGCACCAAGGGATCGCGTTCGATCTCGGCGCGCAGCCGCGCCTTCATCGCCTGTTCCTGATCGTGCAGCGTCGCCTCGCCGTCGTCCTGCGACAGGCTGACGATCCACGGCCGGCCGGTCCACTCTTTAAGGCGGCTGGTGACCTTGTTCAACAGATCCGCCGGCGCTTCCGGCTTTAAGCGCACCTCCAGACGGCCGGGCGCGAAGCGCACCAGATGCACGTTGTCGGTCAAGTTTTGCGCGATGCGCATTTCGCGATGGGTCTCAAACAGCGCCACCACATCGGCAAAGCGCTGCGGTTCTGCGTAGGCGGTGGGTGCCGATTCCGGCGCTGCCATGGGCGCGCTGCGGGCAACGCTGACAGCGCTGGTCTCGCCGCCGCCGCGCGCTGGGGGCGATGATGCGGCGCGGCCTGGCGCGGGCGTTGCCGATCGGCTACTGATCGCCCGGCGGGCGAGTTCGGCCGGGCTCGGCAGATCGGCGACATGGGCCAGCCGCACGATGATCATTTCGGCGGCGGCGATGGGCGAGGGTGCGGCGCGCACTTCCTCCAGACCTTTCAACAGCATCTGCCAGGTGCGGGTCAACACCGGGATGGAGAGATCGCGGGCGAACTCGCCGCCCAGGGTGCGCTCGGCCTCGCTCACCGCGACATCGCTGCCGGCGTCGGGCGCCACTTTGAGCCTTGTCACCCAATGCGTCAGCTCCAACAAATCCTGCAACACCACCAGGGGATCGGCGCCTTGATCGTACTGGCTGCGCAGGCGCGAGAGCGCGTCTTCAACCTCGCCCGCCATGATGGCGCGATAAAGATCGAGCACTTGCGCGCGGTCGGCCAGCCCCAGCATGTCGCGCACTTGGGCTTCGTCCACCACGCCGCCGCCATGGGCGATTGCTTGATCGAGGAGCGATAAGCCATCGCGCACCGAACCTTCGGCGGCCCGCGCAATCAGCGCCAGCGCGGCGTCATCGATCTCGGCGTTTTCTTTTTTGGCGATGGCGCGGAAGTGCTCGATCAAGAGCCGCGTCTCCACCCGTTTCAGGTCGAAGCGCTGACAACGCGACAGCACGGTCACCGGCACCTTGCGGATCTCGGTGGTGGCGAAGATGAATTTCACATGGGGCGGCGGTTCTTCCAGCGTCTTTAGAAGCGCGTTGAACGCATTGCGCGACAGCATGTGCACTTCGTCGATGATGTAGATTTTATAGCGCGCCGACACCGGGCTGTAGCGCACGCCCTCGATGATCTCGCGAATATCCTCAACGCCGGTGCGGCTGGCAGCGTCCATTTCCAACACATCGACATGGCGCGAATCGGCGATCGAGCGGCAGGGCTCGCATTGGCCGCACGGGGCAACCGTCGGCCCGCCCTTGCCGTCGGGGCCGACGCAGTTCAAGGCGCGGGCGATGAGGCGGGCGGTGGAGGTCTTGCCGACGCCGCGCACCCCGGTGAGGATGAACGCGTGGGCCAGCCGGCCCGAGGCGATGGCGTTGGCCAGGGTGCGCACCATGGCGTCCTGGCCGATGAGTTCGGCGAAGGTCTGTGGCCGGTACTTGCGGGCCAGCACCCGATAGCCGTCGTCGCGGGCAGTGGTCGCGGGGCCGGCGAGGTCGGTCATGGGGAGACTGTCTCCGTCTCAGCGCTTAAATAAGGGGGCGCATCGTCGTCAATGCGGGTGGGAGCTGGCAGGCGACCCAAGCGAATCTCGTTACGGCTGCTTCCTTCCGGACCTGACCGGGTTGGCGAGCAGCTTGCCCGCCGCCAGACTCCCGGTCCAGTATATCGGGCATTTCGCCCCGACGTGCAAGTGCAGGGGGCCAAGATGGAGAACAATCAGGTGATAGCGTTTACCGGGGGCATAATCGACCGCGCCGATGCGAGGCGGAACGACGGGACATGGTTGGAGGAACAGCGCCACAGCCGCGACCTGCGGGTGTTGGCGCTGGCGGACTTAAAGCCGCTCCTGCGCGGCGGGGCGCTCTGCTGGCTGGCGCCGGATGATATCCCGCAAGACGCCTGGGCGGCGCGGCCGGCGGTGCTCCTCGGCCTGATCGATGGCGAGCCGCGATTCGCCCTCGATCTGAGCGGCCTCAGCCTGCCCGCCGGGCGGGGGGACTATGTGGACCTGCGCGCCGCCGCCGGCCTGTTGCCGCCGGACGAGCTGGCGCTGGCCGGCCTGGCGCGCTCGCTCGTCGACTGGCACGCCCGGCACCGCTTCTGCGCCGTCTGCGGCGGGCCTACCGCCGTGCGGCGGGGCGGGGCGCATCGCCAGTGCATCACCGAGACCTGCGCCGCCGAGCATTTCCCCCGGGTCGATCCGGTGGCGATCATGCTGGTGGCCCGGGGCGACTTTTGCCTGATGGGCCGCCAGAGCCGCTTTCCGCCAGGGATGTTCTCGGCGCTCGCCGGCTTCATCGAGGCCGGCGAGAGCATCGAGGAGGCGGTGCGGCGCGAGATCATGGAAGAGGCCGGCGTGGTGGTGGGCAGGGTGCGCTATATCGCCAGCCAGCCCTGGCCGTTCCCGTCGAGCCTGATGATCGGCTGCTTGGCCGAGGCGCTAAGCGAAGAGCTTATCCCCGACAGCGACGAGTTGGAGGAGCTGCGCTGGTTCAGCCGCGAGGAGGTCCGGCAGGCGCTGTGCGGCAAAGCCAAGGATTTCTTCGTGCCGCCGCCCATCGCCATCGCCCACCACCTTTTAAAGGCGTGGGCGGAGGGCGGTTGATGGCCGTGCGGATGAAATGGCAGGCTGCCGGCTGAAACCGTCCCGTCATTGACGGACGGATAGGTATCGTCATGCAGTAACGAGAAACTCTGTAGGCTTCGGTATGCGCCGCGCCACCAGCACCAACATGATGCCCGACAGCACGAACAGCCCGGCGAACAGCAGTAACGCCATATCATAGGATCCGCTCACGTCGAACTGATGCGCCAGCCAGGTTGGGCCGACCGCGACCCCGATATTGTAGGCGGCATAGGTTCCGCCATAGAGCCCACCATAAGATATGGGGCCGAAAAAGCGGCTCAGCAGGAAGGCCATCACGTCAAACTCCGCCCCAATCCCGAAGGCGATGAGGAAGACCGCGATGGCGGTCACGGTGGCCGAACTGGTGCCAGACAGCAAGATAAAGCCGAGCGCGGGCGTCGCAAAGATCATGGCCACGACAAGCATCGTGTGGATATGGTCCAACAGCCATCCACTGATTAGCCGGGAAAAGATAAGGGCTGCGCCGAGGATCGAGACCACCGAAGCGGCGCTGGATGGTGAATACCCTCGATCCATGAGAATCGATGGCAGGTTGACAAGCAGCCCCATCGAAGCAAGCCCCAACGGAACGAAGGCGAGTGCGATGCCCCAATACGTTATCGTGCGCAGCGCGTCCCGCCAGACGACGCCGCTGTTCGGGTCAATTGCTGCGTGTGATTCGCCGGTGGCGCCGGCATCGATTTCTCCTGGCAGGCGGGGGCGGATGCGCATCAGGGTGGCGACATTGAGAACGCCTACCGCCAGAAAGCCGACGCCGATGGCGACAATGGCGGTTCGCCAGCCCAGCATCGCGATCAGCGCTTGGGTAATGGGTGGAAGGATGAGCGCCGCCAGACCGACGCCTGATAGCGCAATACCAAATCCAATGCCGCGCCGCCGATCGAACCAGGACAGAATGATTCGTGTGTAGGCAGCCGGCAGTGTGCCGGCGCCTAGTAGGGCCAGCAGGAGGAAAGTGACGTAGAGCTGGACAAGACCACCCTGCAGCGTTGCCAGCGACATCAGCAGCAATGGCACCGCTATCTGCGACAGGCACAACGTCCGCCATGCTCCAACCCGATCAATCAGGACGCCAAACAGCGGCGCCATGATCAGCAATGGAATATTGGCGAAGGCGACCGCGAGCGTCGTCTTCGCTCGCGTCCAGCCGAACTCTTCCGAAAGCGAGGGAACAAACTGACCGAACACCGTCGAGGCCACCGCGCTGAATCCCACCGCTAGGCCAATGGCGCTGCCAAAGGCGACCCACCAGGCTATGGGAATGCCGAGTGGCGTGCGAGGCGCGGTCGCAATGTCCTTCACTTGCGTCTCCTTTACAGACAGCTGCTTAACGCGTCCACGAGCGCCCTCGGCCGATCCCCGATATTATCGCCCGATGCCGGATAGTTCATGCTGTAGCCAAAGCTGAAACCAGCTTCGGGATCGGCAAAGGCATAAGAGCCTCCGACCCCGGCATGGCCGAATGCGCGCGGGTTGCGGCCCATCGGGTGATAGCGCGGATTGTTGAGCGCAAAGCCGCGCCCAAAGCGGTAATGGCGGCCCGTCAATCCACAGGTTTCGAACCAGCGCTCCTCCCTCAGCACATCGACGGCTTGCGGCGACAGCAGGCGCACGCCGTCGACAGGCCCGATGACGGCGGCAAGAATGCGCGCCGCCGCGCGCGCGTTGCCGTGGCCGTTGGCCGATGGCAGCACTGAGGTCCGCCACATCGGCGAGTTAAACACATCCACAACGCGCGGCAACGGCCGCCATGCTCGACTGAGAGGCGAACCCGTCTCATTGGCGATCTGTCGCGTACTGGCGGTTTCCGGGTTATCAAGGAAGGTAGCAACGTGTTCGGCCCGCTCCGGCGGCACACCGAAGCTGAAGTCGGCGTTAAGCGGACCCGTGACCTCTTTACTGAAGAAGGTGGTCAATGGCATGCCCGAAACACGCCGGACAAGCTCACCCACCAAATGGCCAAAGGTCGAGGAATGATAGGCGCCCCGCGTGCATGGCGCCCATGCCGGCTGCTGGGCGGCAAGCCCTTTAATTACCGCCTCCCAGTTGGGCATCGCGTTTTGTGGAACCGCATCGGGAAAGACCAGCGCGGCCAGATGGCTAATCAGGCAGTCGACGGTGATCGCTTCCTTGCCCGCCTGGGCAAATTCCGGCCAGTATTGCGCAACCGGCGCAGCCAGCTCCAATTCACCGCGATCAATTAGAATATGGGCGCAGATGGCGACCATCGCCTTGCTGACCGACATCATGCAGACGATCGTATCTTCCTGCCAGGGCTGGCTCCGAAAGGCGTCGGCATAGCCTCCCCACAGGTCCACCACCGGGCGACCGTTCAGATAGACGGACACCGCAGCTCCCACCTCGTCGCGCTCGCGAAAGTTGGCTGCGAAGGCTTCCCGCACTGCGCTGAAGCGATCCTCGGCAAAGCCATGGACAAGGCGTGGATGCGGCAAGAGAAAACATTCCTTTTTTGCATCTCCGGCGGCCCATCGAGCCGCCGGAGACCATAAACAGTCAAGGATTAGAAGCTGTAGTCAACGCGCAGGCCATAGGTTCGCGGATTGCCCACCCGGCCAGCGACCCGGGCAGCGGCGAAACTCGCCGTTCCCGTCACATACTCACGGTCGGTAAGGTTACGCCCCCACAGCGAAAAGCTGAAGCGGTCATCCGGCGATCTGACGATCAGCGAGCTGTTAAGCAGGAAGTAGGGGCCTTGGCTTTCAAGGAGCGTGTTTTCCGGAGTGAAGTAGCGGCGTCCGTTCCAACTGCCCTCGACCCGCAGCGACGGCTGCCATCCGGCCAGCTCCGGCAGCGTCTTCTCGACCGCCAAATTGAAGGCATAGTTCGGCGTCGCGCTGAGATCTTGGCCCGAGGCATCAAAAGACAAGGCCGTGTTGCGTCGCGGCGCGCTGGTGAAATCCCGGTAGACGCCGTCCAGGAGCGACAAATTGGCGTCAATGGTCAAGCCGTCAACCGGAACCGCCCGCAATTCGACCTCAGCGCCCTTGATTCTGGCATTGGCCGCGTTGCGGATATCGGTCTGCCCCGGCACGATGAAGAAGTTCACCTGCAAGTCGGTATAATCATAATAGAATAGCGATAAGTTCACCTGTAGACGCCGATCGAACCAGTTGGTCTTCAGCCCGCCCTCATAGCTCCACAAATATTCGGGACCGAACCCCTGAGCAGGGTTGGGGCTGCTGTTGATGAACCCGCCGCTCTTGAAGCCCCTCGATGCGGTGACATAAGCCAACAGACCATCTTGCGGACGCCATTCGAGGCCGAATTTGGGCGTCCAGGCCGAATAGTTGCCTTCGCGCTCATAATTCTGGGTCGAGCTCGCCACCAGGGTGGTGATATTGCGGACGGCGCGGGTTTGGGTGAAATCCTTGTCTTCTTTTGAATAACGCAGCCCCGCGGTCGCCGTCAGCGTATCGGTGAAGGCAAAGCTGGCTTGGCCGAAACCAGCCCAGTTCTTGGTGTGCACGTGCGGCGCCGAGAAGGTCTCGGTGTTGGTGGCTATCGCTTGGACTTGCAGCGGATAATCAATGGTCTCGGTAAAATAATAGGCGCCGAGGACGAAGGACAACCGATCGAATTTCCCCGTGAGGTTGAATTCCTGCGACGTTTGCGATTGCATCTCGTGCAGGATGGTCCGATTTAGGGCGAAATCGCTGGCATCGGTGTCGAACGAGGCGGCGAAATCCGACTCGCGATAGGAGGTAAGCGACTTTAGGTTCAGGTTGGAGCTGAGTTCAATATTCGCCTCGGCGCCAATGCCCCAGCCCTCGCGACGCGATGCGTGGGGGACGTTGTTGGCGATCTTCCTGTAATCGCCGATGACCGTATCGCTCAGACTGGCGCCGCCCCGCAGTTCCAGCAGCTTGCTGTAGCTCATGATGGCCGAGTCTTGATGCAGATAATCCGCCCGCAGGATGATGTCCGCTTTCGGCGACGGCGTCCAGCGCAGTTGGCCGCGGACAGCCTTGGTATCATCGTCGTCGATATTGTTGCCGAGCGGATTGATGTTCTTCACATAGGCATCATGGGCCGTATAGAGGCCGGCGATGCTCGCCGCCAGGGTCTCGCCCACCGGGCCGCTGAGATAGGCGCTGACTTGCCGCTGGTTGTAATTGCCATAGCCGGCATCGAGTTTGCCGCGTAAGTCCTGGTCGGGCTTGCGAGAAATCACGTTGATCGTGCCGCCCACCGAATTGCGGCCATATAGGGTGCCCTGCGGCCCGCGCAGCACCTCGATTCGTTCGACGTCAAGGAAGCTGTTGAAATAGGAGGCCGGCCGCGCGAGATAGATGCCGTCCATGTGCACGGTGGAGCTGGCATCCGAGCCGGCGAAGACGTTGTTCGAGCCGACGCCGCGGATGTAGATCTGGGCAAAGGAGCTGTTTTCCGTGATCGTCATGCTCGGCGCCAGATTGACCAGGTCACGCATGTCGCGGATGCCCGAACGTTCGATCGCGGCGCCGTCGAACGCGCTGATCGCCATTGGCGTGTCCTGCAGCCGCGTGGCGCCGGTCTTGGTCGCCGTCACGACGATATCCTCAAGCATTCCAACCTCGCTCGATTGCGCGAGCGCTGGACTGGCGCCTAGGCCAGCAATTAGTCCCGATGTCATTAAATAAACGAAGGTCTGGCCCTTGCGCATGGTGTCCCCTTTGGCTAGTGTGAGATTTATTTATTACTGTAATACGATATCTGTTATAACACTTTCAAGTCAAGAGCTAAGATCGATTAGCGTCGTCTGGCTCTGGCGGGAGCCGTCAGAAATGCTATATAATAATACATCTCCGATACTTAGGGGTAATAACAGCCGTGACGTCAGATAGTACGGAAATTATGGATGAGCCCGCCGCTCCTCATGTCGGGGGACTGGGCCCGGTAAAGCGTTATGACACTTTGGCGGACCGCGCCTATGGACAACTGCGGCAGGCGCTGATGACGGGAAGTTTCCACCCCGGCCAGAAGCTGACGATTCGCAAGATTGCCGCGGTCCTCGGGGTCAGCGCCACGCCGGCGCGCGATGCGATCAGCCGCCTTCTATCCGAGCGTATCCTTGAAAGCGACGCCAATCGTAACGTATTCGCCCCGCGACTCGACGATAATAAGCTACATCAACTGTATATGTTGCGCTTGGCTCTGGAGGGGCTAGCCGCCGAGGAAGGGGCAAAAAACATTGATATTTCAGTGATTCGCGATCTTGAAATTATCCAGATGTCGCTTATTGCCGCCATGGATCGTCAAGATTACCAACGCGTTCTGATAGAGAATGAGAGGTTTCATTTCGGCATCTACCATCAATCGGGCAACTCGATGCTTGTCGAAGCCATCGAGCATTTATGGCTTAAGCTCGGGCCGACCATGAACTTGCTCTATCCATCCTATAACCACTCGCGCAAGGGCGTATCAGCCCACCTCGCCATCATAGAGGCATTGCGCAGCCGCCAGCCGTTGGCAGTGCGCCAGGCGATCGAGAAAGATCTCCAGGACGGCGAGGCAGAACTGCGCGTGGCGCTCGCCAAGGTTGAGCCTGCGCCTGCTCGCGGCCGCAAAAAAGCCTCCGTCTGATCCCTCCTGCGATCAAAACTACTTGCACCCATCTCTAAAAGTGTTATAACATATAACAAAAATGGGGTACCAATGATAAATAGAGTTTTAGTAACGGCTGGCGCAAGCGGCATTGGCTTTGCCATCGCCGATGCTTTTGATCAGACCGGCTGTAAGGTTCATATTTGTGATATCAACAAAGCGGCGATCGCAGAGGCCTGCGCCAATCGCCGGTTCAGCGCCTCTGTGGCGGATGTCTCCGACCCCGGCGAGGTCCGCCGGCTGGCGCAGGAAACATTGGCGGCGCTCGGCGGAATCGACGTGATCATCAATAACGCCGGAATTGGCGGCCCGCGCGCACCCGTCGAGTCGATTAGCGACGATGACTGGGATGCCGTGATGCGGACCAACCTCTATAGTATGTTTTTTGTTGTCCGCGAGCTTACGCCGATCCTCAAAGCACAATGCTCGGGCGTCATCATCAACATCTCGACCACATCGGTACGCACCGCACTGCCCAACCGCTGCGCCTATGTCGTTTCCAAGGCGGCGGTCGAGGGGCTTACCCATAATCTCGCCCGCGAGCTCGGCCCCTATAACATCCGGTGCAATACGCTGCGGCCCGGCTCGATTGAAAATGAACGCGGCCGTCAACTCCTTGAGCAACGCGCCGCGCGTGAGGGCATCAGCTATGAAGAGGCGCTCCAGGAGCGGCTCGGTTACATCTCGATGCGCTCGCGCATCACGCCATCGGAAATCGGCGAAGCGGCGGTTTTTCTCGCCTCCGATGCCGCTCGGCACATCACCGGGCAGTGCATCAGCGTGTGCGGCAATGTGGAATGGGAGAACTAAGTGAGCAAGACAATCCTGACCTGCGCGGTCACGGGTGCGGGGGCCTATAGCGAACGGACCCGCCACGTGCCGGTCACGCCCGCCCAGATTGCCGATGAATGTCTTTCATCCGCACGCGCGGGAGCCGCGGTTTGCCATATCCATGTCCGCGAACCTTCGGGCGCGCCGTCCATGGACGTCGGTTATTATCGCGAGGTGGTCGAGCGGATCCGCGCCAGCGACACTGATCTGGTGATCAACCTCACCACCGGCGCCGGCGCGCGCTTCATCCCCGCCGAGGATGATCCGCAAAAGCCCGCGCCAGGCTCCACTCTTACTACGCCGGAAATTCGCGTCCGTCATGTGGTCGAGCTGCGCCCCGAGATCTGCAGCCTTGACATCGGAACCATGAACTTCGGTAAGCATGCCGTCCTCAACACGCCGGCGCACGTCACCGCCATGGCTTTGCAGGTCCAGGCGGTCGGCACAAAGCCTGAGCTTGAGGTGTTCGACATCGGCCATATCGATCTGGCGCGCCGCATGATCGACAGCGGGGTCATTTCCGGAACGCCCTTCTTCCAGATATGTCTGGGCGTGGCCGGCGGTGCGCCGGCCACGCCGCAAGCGCTTCTCAGCCTGCTCCAATTCCTCCCGACCGGCGCTCTTTGGGGCGGGTTCGGCATATCTGCGGGTTCGCTGCCGATGGTGGCGCAGTGCGTGCTGCTCGGCGGCCATGTCCGCGTCGGTCTTGAGGATAATCTCTATCTGCGTCGGGGCGAACTTGCGCCAAGCAATGCGGTGCTGGTCGAGCAGGCCGTCAATGTCATCGACGCGCTGGGGGGCAGTCCTGCAAGCCCGGCGGAAGCCCGCCAGATCCTCGGCTTAAGGGCTTTCGAAGGTACCGTCGATGCGCTTTGCAACTGATACCGGCGGCACCTTCACCGATTTGGTTGTAGAGGGCGATGACGGCCTCTGGCGCGCCTATAAGGCGTCGACGGTGGTCGAGGATCCTGTCCGGGGAGTGCTCGACGCGCTCGAACTTGCTGCGCGTGACCATGGCATGTCGCTCAACGCCCTGCTGGCCAAAGGCGATACCTTCATTCACGCCACGACGCACGCCATCAACGCCGTCTTGACCGGTCGCGGCGCCAAGACGGCGCTGCTCACCACCCTTGGTCACCCCGACATCCTGTTGCTGCGCGAAGGGGGACGGCCCGATGCCTTCGACTTCACGGTGAGCTTTCCCGAGCCCTATGTGCCTCGTTCGATGGTCCGCGAAATAGCGGAACGGATCGATGCGGATGGCAACGTTTTCCGACCCCTTGATGAGTCGGCGGCGATCAACATTCTCGACCGGCTGAGGGACGACGGCGTAGAGGCGATTGCGGTCTGCCTGCTGTGGTCGACCGTCAATCCGGCGCATGAATTGCGCATCGGCGAACTCATATCCGAACGTCTGCCGGGTATCCCCTATACGCTGTCGCATCGGCTCAACCCCGTCCCGCGCGAATACCGGCGCGCCTCGGCCGCCAGCATCGATGCCTCGCTGAAGCCAATGATGGAGCGCTATCTGGGTTCGCTGACGCGGCGGCTCAATGAGGAGGGCTTCAGCGGCCGAGTTCTCATGGTCACCTCGCAGGGCGGCGTCATGGACGCTGACGCGCTTGCTGGAGCGCCGATCAATGTGCTCAATTCCGGGCCGTCGATGGCGCCTGTCGCGGGCCGGCATTTCGCCGGGCGGGAGGATGGCCGCGACGTCATCATCGCCGACACCGGCGGCACGACCTTTGACGTCAGCGTCATTCGGGATGGGCGGATTCCGCTGACCCGCGAGCTCTGGGTGGGGCTCCCTCTCCTCGGGCATCTGACCGGCTTTCCTTCGGTCGACGTCCGCAGCGTCGGCGCCGGCGGCGGCAGTATTGCGCGGGTGGATACGGGCGGCGTGCTGCATGTCGGGCCGCAGAGCGCCGGAGCGAAGCCCGGGCCGGCATGCTATGGCCGCGGCGGCATCGAGCCGACCGTCACCGATGCGGCGCTTACGCTCGGCTATCTTGATCCGGATTTCTTCCTCGGCGGCGCCTTGCCGCTCGACCTGGCGGCGAGCAAACGCGCCATTGCGCGCATCGCCCAGCCGCTTGGTCTTTCCATTGCCGAGGCGGCTGCCGCAGTGATCGAACTCGCCACCGAAACCATGGCCCAGGCCATCCTCCAGATCACCATTGAACAAGGCATCGATCCCGAACGGGCAATCCTTGTCGGCGGCGGCGGCGCGGCCGGCATGAACCTCGTTTTTATCGGACGACGCCTTGGATGCCGGCGAATCGTTATCCCCGAGATCGGCTCCACGTTGAGCGCCGCGGGTGCGCTGATGTCCGATCTGATTACCGAACGTCGGGCGACTGGCCGCATGTCGACAACTGCCTTCGCGTTCGATCAGGCCAACCGGATTTTGGAAACGCTGCATCAGGAATGCGCCGCGTTTGCCGCCGAGCAGGCTGCCGATCCAGCCGATATCGACTATGTCCGCACCGTCGAGGCGCGCTACGCCGACCAGGCCTGGGAAATCGAAGTCGTCCTTCCGGTCACGCAATTTGCGGGCGCGGATGACGTGGCCGCCTTCCGCCGGGCCTTCGATGCCGAACATCAACGGCTTTATGCCTTCTGCGATCCCGCCAGCCCGGTCGACATCATCGGCTGGCGCGTGGGCGTCGCCTGCCGACTGAAGACAGCCGGCGCTAAGCGCCTTGCCGCTGGCAGTTCTCAAGCGCCCGCACGGCCGTCTCGATCGATGATCCTGCCAAACGGCGTTTCCTGCGACGCGCCGGTTCACCGCTGGGCGAATATGCCTGTTGGCGTCCGCTGCCAAGGACCGGCCATTGTCGAATCTTCCTTTACGTCCGTCGCCATAGATCACGCGGCCTTCCATCGCGCGTCCGACGGCAGTCTGGTGATCGAGCTATGAATCAGCGTCCCACTCTATCCGGCGCGCGGCTCGCGGTGCTCCGCAGCCGCATCGACGGCATTTCGCGAAAAATGGCCAAGGCACTGACCCGCGCCGGGCGGTCGGGCGTGCTCAACCGGGCCAAGGATCTGTCCTGCGCGATCCTGTCCCCTGGATGCGAACTGCTTAGCGCCGCCGACAGCCTGCCGATCCATGTGCTCAGTGGGCCCGATCTCATGGCGCGCTCGATGCACCGTTTTCATCCCGAGCTTCGCCGCGGCGACGCCTTTCTGCATAATTGTCCCTATAATGGGTGCTCGCACGCAGCGGACCACACGATCCTCGCGCCCGTCATCGACGATGACGGCGTTCACCGCTTCACGGTGCTCGTCAAAGCCCATCAGGCCGATATCGGCGATAGCGCGCCGACGACCTATTTCGCCGGAGCGCGGGACGTGTACGAGGAAGGCGCGCTGATCTTTCCGGCCGTTCGCGTGCAGCAGGATTACCGCATCAACGAGGACATCGTGCGCATGTGCCGGGCCCGCATCCGCGTGCCGGATCAGTGGTATGGCGACTTCCTTGCCATGATCGGCGCGGCGCGCTGCGGCGAACAGGATCTGCTCGCGCTGGGCGCCGAGGTCGGTTGGGACGTGCTCGACAGTTTTTCTGACGCTTGGCTCGCCTATGGCGAACGCCAGATGCGCGAGCGTATCGCCGCGCTGCCCGCCAGTTCGGCCATAGCATCAAGCCGGCATGATCCGATGCCCGGGACGCCGGCCAATGGCGTCGAGGTCAAGGCCACGGTGCGCATCGAGCCCGAACAGCAAAGGATCGTGGTCGACCTGACCGATAATATCGACGTCCTGCCCTGCGGTCTTAACGTAAGCGAGGCCTGCGCGCGGACCGCCGCCCTGATCAGTGTCTTCAACGCGCTTGGCGCCGATATCGCCAAGAATGCCGGCAGCATCGGGCGTGTCGAGATTCTGCTACGCGACGGCAGCTGCATCGGGGGCGGCCGCCATCCCGCATCCTTCTCGGTGTCGACGACCAATCTTGCAGATCGGATCGTTGCGGCCGTGCAGATCGCTCTTAGCGCCATCCTTCCTGCTTCGGCGCTGGCTGAGACCGGTGCGGTCAATCCGCCGCACAAGGGCGTGGTTTCCGGCGTCGATCCTCGGAACGGCCGAGCATTCATCAACCAGCTTTTTCTCGGCAGTACGGGCGGCGCCGCCTCCGCCCATGCGGATGGCTGGCTTACATATTCGCATGCCGGCAATGCGGGTATGTCCTTTGTCGACAGCATTGAGATGACGGAGATGCATCACCCGATTCGCGTACTGCAACGCCGGCTGGTTATGGATAGCGAAGGCGCGGGCGAACATTGCGGCGCGCCGAGTCTGATCGTCGAGCTGGGGCCGACCTTGGGATCAATCGACATCGCCTATGTCAGCGATGGTACACTCAATCCGGCGCAAGGCGTATGCGGCGGACTGGCCGCGGGACCGTCCAGCCAAGCGCGACGGAATGCGGTGGGCGTCGTCGAGCCGTTGCCGGCATGGGGCAAGCTTTCGCTGGCGCCCGGAGAATCCGTCATTTCGATCGGCACCGGCGGCGGCGGCTATGGCCACCCCTTCCGTCGCTCCCCGCACAAGGTGAGGGCTAACGTGCTCGACGGCCGCATCTCCCGCGATCGCGCGCAAGCGGTCTATGGGGTGATCATCAATTCTGATGGCGCGCTTGATCTTGCCGCCACGCAACTCATACGTAGGGAAGGTTCAGGACAATGAGGCTGACAGGTCAAGTTGCGCTTATCTTTGGCGGCAGTTCGGGCATCGGCAGGGCCACCGCCTTGCGGCTGGGCCGTGAGGGCGCAACAGTTGCGGTCGTTGCGAGCAACGATGTCGCCAAGGCTAACCAGGTTGCATCCGAGATCGTCGGGGAGGGCGGCGCGGCGCAGGGTTTCGTCGCCGATGTGCGCAACGTTTCCTCGATTCGCCACGTCGTCGCCGAGGTTGAGGCCACGCTCGGTCCAATCGGGATTATGGTCTATTCGGCCGGCCTCTATTATCCGACGCGGCTCGGGGAACTCAATGAGGAAGATTTTGATCGCATGGTTGATATCAACCTTAAGGGAGCGTTCTTCGCGATCGACGCCGTCGCCGAGGTCATGCGGCCGCGCCGCCGAGGACATATCGTCAGTCTCGCGTCGGTCGCAGCCTTCCGTGGTTCGTCGTCCTACCCGCTTTATGCTGCGACCAAAGCGGCGATCATGATGCTCACCCGCTCGTTGGTCGGTAGTCTTGCACCGCACGGCATTCATATCAACGCCGTAGCGCCGGGCAACACCGCCACTCCCCTCAACGAGAACGATCGCCAGGGAAAGGGAAGCGCCGAGACCCTTGCCGCCAAGGCGGCGCAGACACCGAGCGGCCGTGTCTATTCGCCGCCTGAGGAAATTGCCGCCGCCATCTACTTCCTCGTTTCCGGCGAAGTGAACGCCATGCACGGCACGACGCTGCTCATTGATGAGGGGCTTTGGGCGGGTCGCTAGGCCGGGCGAACAGGAGAAGAAAGCCCATGTTGCGCCTCTATTTCAACTGGAACGCCGTCTGTGCGCAGAAGGTTGTATTATGCCTCACGGAAAAGGGCATTGACTGGACGCCGCACCATCTCGTTCTCAGCAACTTCGAGCAGCTTGAGCCCTGGTATCTGGACATCAATCCGGCGGGCCTCGTGCCGGCCCTCGTCCATGACGATGTCATCGTGACCGAATCGACCGTCATCAATGAATATCTCGAGGATGCCTTTCCCGAGGTCCAACTGCGGCCTACATCACCGGCAGCCCGCGCCAGGATGCGCTGGTGGACCAAACAGATTGATGATGTTCTGCACCCGTCGATACGACCGATAAGTTTTGCCAAGTTTGTCACGCCGCGAGCGGCCAGACTTTCCCGCGCGGACCTTGACGGCATTATGGCTCGCACGCCCAAGAAGGAGATCGCAACATTATGGCGTCGCGTCGCCGAAGCGCCCTACAGCGATCAGGAGCTCGCAGACTATCTTGCGAAAATTCGCAACCTGGTTGAGACAATGGAAACCGCCCTTAGCCGTTCCCGATGGCTTGCGGGCGATGGCGTCAGTTTAGCTGATCTCGGCATGACGCCCTACTTCCGACGCCTCGTTCAACTGGAAAAGGAAGCGGTTTGGTCGGACCTTCCAGCAACTTGCGCCTGGTGGGATGCTATAAGAGCCAGGCCTTCCTTCGCCATGTTCGACCGTCTGCGCGCGCAATATGCGCCCGCCGATCATCCCGCCAACCCAACAGCTTGATCGCCTAGCCGTTCTTCAGCCGGAAGGGGTGCGCCGGGTAGACGCCGAAGATGCGGATCGTGGTGGTGAAGAACGCCAGTTCCTCCATGGCGAATTTCACCCGCTGCTCGCTGGGGTGGCCCTCGATGTCAGCGTAGAACTGGGTGGCGGTGAAGTTGCCGCCCACCTGGTAGCTTTCCAGCTTGGTCATGTTGATGCCGTTGGTGGCGAAACCGCCCAGGGCCTTGTAAAGCGCCGCCGGCACGTTGCGCACCTGGAACATGAAACTGGTGATGGCCGGACCATTATCGGCCGGCGGCTCGACCGCCTCGCGGGCCATGATGATGAAGCGGGTGGTGTTGTGCTCGGCGTCCTCGATGTCTGAGGCGAGAATTTTCAGGCCATAAATCTCCGCCGCCAAGGCCGAGGCGATGGCGCCCACCGCCGGATCGTTGCGCTCGGCAATCCATTTTGCCGCCCCGGCGGTGTCGGCGTGGACCATGGATTTCAGCTTCAAGCGGCGCAGCGTGCCCCGGCACTGGCCCAGCGCCTGGACATGGCTGTGCACTTCCCGCAGCGTGTCCAAGGTCGCCGACTGCGGCGCCACCAGCTGATGATTGACCCGCAGGAAGTGCTCGCCGATGATGTGCAGACTGGAATGGGGCAAAAGCTGGTGAATATCCGCCACCCGGCCGGCCACCGAGTTTTCGATCGGGATCATGCCGAGCCGCGCCGCGCCGTCTTCCACCGCCTGGAACAGGTCTTCGAAGGTGGCGCAGGGCAGCGCCTCCATCTTCGGGTACACCTGCCGGCAGGCGAGGTGCGAATTGGCGCCCGGCTCGCCCTGGAAAGCTATGCGGTTGGTACGATCGGCCGCCATGATCCCTCTTTCTGGCTAATTTGAAGGGGCGCAGTATCCATGGCGCGGCGATGCCTGTCAACGCGGGGTCAAGCGGCCTGGACGCTTGTTCTTGCCTGTAATCAGAGGTACATAAAGGCAGTCATTTGGCGCCTGGTCCGTGCCGGGCGGAACCGTAGGGAAAACGGGGGCAATACCTTGAATATATTTGAATTGAATAAGATCGCCGCCGCCGTGATCGTCAGCGCGCTGGTCATCATGGGCATCAACCAGGTCGGCCATATAATGTTTAAGCAGGAACCGGCCGAGCATGCCGTCCCGGCTGCCGCGCCGGCCGCGGAAGAAACCGCCGCCACGAGCGAGGAAGCCGCCGCCCCGGCTGAGGAGGCCGTTGCCGCTGCGGAAGAAGTCGCGGCCCCCGCGGAAGAAGCCGCGCCGGCCGCCGCTGCGCCCGCCGAGCCTGTAGCGGCTCCCGCTGAGGCGACGCCAGCGGCCGAAGCTCCCGCCGCTCCCGCGGCAGCTCCAGTCCCCGCAGCGCCGGCTGCCGTTCCGGCTGCTGCCGGCTCGGCCCTGGCCGCGCTCTTGGCGCAAGCCAAGCCCGAGGATGGCATCAAGGTCTTCAGGAAATGCTCTGCCTGTCACACCGCCGAGGCTGGCGCGCCCAATCGCACCGGGCCCAATCTTTATAATACCGTCGGCCGTCCGGTGGCCGGGCATGCCGGGTTCAACTACTCCGACGCCATGAAGAGCCACGGCGGGACTTGGACGTTCGAGGCGCTGGACGCTTATCTGGAAAATCCAAAGGACGCAGTTCCCGGCAACAAGATGTCCTTCATCGGCTTGAAGAAGCCGACCGACCGGGCGGCAGTGATCGTCTATTTGAATTCCAAGAGCGACAACCCGCTGCCGCTGCCCGCTGCGCCGTAATATCCTAAAGACGCCGGGCGCGCACCCAGGCGTCCGGCTTTTCCCGCCGCACGATGGCGATCACCTCCTCCAAGGGGTCGATGGTGACCGCCATCGAGGAAGCGTTGGCGTGCAACAGCCGCCTCTCATCCGCCATGATGCCGACGTGACCGGGAAAGAAGACGATATCGCCGCGCCGCAGCGGCGCGCCTTCGGCCAACGCTTCGCCCACCGTCGCCGCCTGCATGTCGGAATCGCGCAAGGTGCGCCGGCCGCACGCCAACAGCGGCATCTGGACCAACCCCGAGCAGTCGATGCCCGCCGCCGTCCGCCCGCCCCATAAATAAGGCGCACCGAGAAAGCGTTCCGCGGCATCCAGCGGGTCGGCAAGCCATTCCCCCAGCGGGCGGACATGACGTACCGGCACCCAGCCGCCGTCAGCCAGCGGCAGGAAGCCTTTGACCGGGGCGGCGTCAACGATCGCCAATAGGCTGCCGAAATAAAGGGGATGCAACGGCGGCCGCTTCAGGTCGGGCGCGGCGTAGCGGTGGCTGGCGGTGGCCGACAGCCAATGGGTGGGCTCGGCCGCCTCGGCCAGCATCGAGGCCGGCAAGTAGCCGACATAGTCGTCGTGGGTCGATTGGCCCCACGCCAGGCCATCGCCCTGGTCATAAACCAGAAATCCTTCGCCATAGAGAAGCTCGCTCGCTATGGCGACGGCATCGGGCTTGGACCACAACGGCGCGACAGCGGCGGTAACGCGGCGCAACGCGCCCACCACGTAGCGCTCCGCCGGGATCTGATCTTTCAGGCTCTCTGCCGCCACGTCGGGCCGGGCTGGCGTCAGCCGGGGGTCGAAAGACGTCATGACGTCACCTCCGCCTGAGCAAGGGCCGCGCCGGCCGCCTCGATGCGCGCCGCCAGGTCGCTTAAAAAAACCGAGCCGGCGACGGTGCGCTGAATCAGCACATTACGCTTGTCGGCCTCATCCTTGCACCGTCGAGCGAGCCCCAAGGTCGCCAGGCGGTCGAGCGCGCGGGTGATCACGGGCTTGGAGAGATGCAATGCGGCCGCCAGACCGCGCACGGTATGGGGTGGCGGCAACAAATAGACATGCAGCAGGATCGCCAGTTGCCGCGCGGTGAGGTCCGGTGCGTCACTTTGCACGGTGGCGCTCAAGGCCCGCTGCCATAATGTCAGCGCCGATATGCCCTTCAAGCTATCCATGGGTTCCCTTAATGCCGAGGATAGCGCGCTTTGAGCATGGCGAAAACCGCTCGGAGCGCCATCGCCTCACCGCCCGGCGGGCGACCGGGCCGGCTTTTCTTGTTCCAGGCGAAGATATCAAGATGCATCCAACGCCGCTGCTCGGCGAGGAACTTTCGTAAAAATAGCGCAGCGGTGATCGCCCCGGCAAAGCCGGTGGTGGAGGAATTGGCGATATCGGCGATGGGGCTTTTCAAGTCATCGAGATAGGGCGTCCACAGCGGCAGCCGCCACACCGGATCGCAGGTAGCCTGGGCGGCGGCGCCGAGCGCCGCGGCGATCTCCTCGTCGTCGGTAAAGAAGGGCGGAATGTCGGGGCCCAAGGCGACCCGCGCCGCGCCGGTCAAGGTGGCGAAATCGATGATGAGGTCGGGCGCATCCTCGTCGGCGAGCGCCAGCGCGTCAGCCAGGACCAAGCGGCCTTCGGCGTCGGTGTTCTCGATCTCTACGCGCAACCCCTTGCGGGTGGCGATGACGTCGCCGGGACGGTAGGCGTTGCCGCTGACGCTGTTTTCCACCGCCGGAATGAGTACCCGCAGGCGCACCGGCAGCTTTTCGCTCATCACTAGGTGCGCCAAGGCTAGGGCGTGGGCGGCCCCGCCCATGTCCTTTTTCATGTCGCGCATGCCGCCGGAGGGTTTGATGTCGAGGCCGCCGCTGTCGAAGCACACGCCCTTGCCGATCACGGTCAGACGGGGGGCGGCGGGATCACCCCATTCAAACTCCACCAGCCGCGGCGGTCGGGCGCTGCCGCGCCCCACGGTATGAATGGCGTTCAGGCGGTGGCTGAGCAGATCATCGCCGATGATCTCGGTCATGGCCGCATCATGGCGTTCGGCCAAGCCACGCGCCGCCGCCGCCAGTTCCGCCGGCCCCATGTCGGCGGCCGGAGTATTGACCAGATCGCGGATGAGAAAGATCGCCTCCACCAAGGTCTGCAGCGCCGCCAGATCAATACCGACCGGGCATTCGAGCAGCCGCGGCTCGCTCGGCTTGTCGGTCTTGTAGCGGTCAAAGCGGTACTGCTGCAGGCACCAGCCGAGCACGGCTAGATCGGCGCTGGATGCGGGTAGCGGCGCATCGAGGCGATAGCGCCCGCCGGGAACTGTAGCAGCGATCTTGGCGAAAAACCACGGCCCCACGGCGGCGATATCATCGCCGCCCAGCCCGGCGAGAATGATGGCGATGTGGCCGTTGTGCGCCGGCACGCTCAACACCTCGTCCCGCGCCGCTTGGAAGCGATGGCGCTCCACCCAGTGCCGGGTAATATCCGGCTGCGAGGCAAGCCAGCCATCAACCTCCACCGCGGACAACACCGCGATAGGAATAATATCATCATCGCCCGCGGGCGGAAAAATCGGCAGCGTTAGGGACATGATCGTCTGCTCTCGCTAATGTGAAGCATGCACCGCTAATGTGGTGGGTACTGAAGTGTGCAAAATCAGTTATATCAGCACCGAATCAAACTTCGAAAACCAAAACGACACTAGCAAATGTGGAAGGTAAAAACATGGCCGATCGTACCCTGGTGATTGGAGACAAACGCTATTCCTCATGGTCGCTCAGACCGTGGCTGCTCCTTAAAATGGCCGGCATTCCTTTTCAGGAAACGCTCATCAAATTGCGTCAGCCCTCGACCCAAGCCGACTGTCTGCGCTATTCACCGACCGCCAAGGTGCCGGTGCTGATCGACGGCGCGCTGACTATCTGGGACACCCTGGCGATTGCCGAATATGTCGCCGAAACCTGGCCGGAAAAACACTTATGGCCGGCCGATCGCGTAGCGCGGGCGCGCTCGCGCAGCGTGGTCGCCGAAATGCATGCGGGATTTGCCGACATGCGGCGCGAAATGGCCATGGACTGCATCAGCGTCCTGCCGAAGCCTGAGCTGAGCGCAGGGGCGGCGCGGGACGTGGCCCGGGTGCAGGAGATTTGGCAAAGCTGCCGGGCCGAGGCGGCGGGCGGGCCGTTCCTGTTTGGGGCATTTACCATCGCCGACGCCTTCTATGCGCCGGTGGCGACCCGCTTTGTCACCTATCAAATTCCGATGACTGGCACGGTTCAAGCCTATGCCGACACCATCCTGTCCCTGCCGGCGATGCGGGAATGGATCGCGGCGGCGACGCGGGAAGCTTAGAGCGCGTTGCGTTTAATTGGAATCGTCCATCTCCCTTTCCGTCATTCCCGCGCAAGCGGGAAGGTGGATTCACGGTTGAAGTGCAACG
>JACFMS010000004.1:156057-169984 GCA_019455285.1 Sphingomonadales bacterium | reverse complement strand
GGGTGGGCGTGGTTTAGGGCAGATACCCCATACTGTCAAGCCGCTTTTGGCTGACGGTGAAGGCGGATGGCGGGCGATGACAGGCTCGAACTGCCGACCCTCCCCCGCCGCGTGTAGCGCGGCCATCCAATAAACCACCCGCGCTTAGCGCGGCAGTCCAATAATATCTGAGAGGGTCTCTAACCAGGAATGGTGGGCGATGACAGGCTCGAACTGCCGACCCTCTCGGTGTAAACGAGATGCTCTACCAACTGAGCTAATCGCCCGCGATGCCAATGATCAAGATCGCCGGCCCCGTTTATCACCAGCGGATGGTTCCTGTAAAGCGCCGAAAAAACGACAGCCGCCCTTCTTCCGGACGGCTGTCGAGAAACCTGACCTTGGGATGCGTGGCTTACTTGTTCACGGCATCCTTGAGCGCCTGGCCGCCGCGGAAGCGGACCTGCTTGGACGCATCGATCTTGATGGCCGCGCCGGTGCGCGGATTGCGGCCGGTGGTCGCCTTGCGGGTGGCGACGGAGAACGTGCCAAAGCCGACGAGACGCACCTCATCCCCCTTTTTCAGGGCGGCGGCAATGGAGTCCGTCATCGCATCAAGAGCTTTGGTCGCATCCGCTCTAGTCAAACCGGCCATATCAGCAATAGCGCTGATCAAATCGTTCTTATTCACTATCGTCCCCCTTCAAACAGGAATTGCCGTTCGGAAATGCATCGGAACGGAGCGCAGTCTAGTCAGCTCTCCTGTGCCCGTCAAAGAAAAAACCGCCAAAAATGGCGGTTTTCCTCAAAAAATGCGGTGTTAACGATAAAATTGCATGGGCAAGTTCAGTGCGTAACCCGTTCTGCCGCATCGGGAGTCTTGGGCGCTTCGGCAATTTTTGCGCCCTCCTCTTCGCTCCACTCGATGGGCGTAAGCGCGCTGACCAGCGCATGATTTAAGACTTCATCGGCGGTTTTAACCGTAATAATTTGCAGGCCGCGCTTCACGTTATCGGGAATATCCGCCAAGTCTTTTTCGTTATCGTAAGGGATCAGCACCGTCTTGATGCCGCTGCGCAACGCCGCCAGCAGTTTTTCTTTCAGGCCGCCGATGGGCAGAACGCGCCCGCGCAGGCTGATCTCACCGGTCATCGCCACGTCGCGGCGCACCGCAATGCCGGTCAACACCGAGACGATGGACGTCACCATGGCGATACCCGCCGACGGACCATCCTTGGGCGTCGCCCCCTCCGGCACGTGGATGTGGATATCCTTCTTTTCAAAGACGGTGGGCGCAATGCCGAACGCGCTGCTGCGCGAGCGCACATAGGAACGCGCCGCCTGGATCGACTCCTGCATGACGTCGCCGAGTTTGCCGGTAACCGTCATCTTGCCCTTGCCGGGCAGCGTTACCGCTTCGATGTTGAGGATATCGCCGCCAACCTCGGTCCAAGCGAGACCCGTGGTGACGCCGACCAGATCCTTCTCCTCCAGCTCGCCGAAGCGATAGCGGCGAATGCCGGCGTATTTGCCGAGATTTTGGCTGGTGATGCGCAGACTCTTCAGTTTGCCCTTGGCCAGTTCGCGCACCGCTTTACGCGACAAATTGGCCAGTTCGCGTTCAAGATTGCGCACGCCAGCTTCCCGCGTGTAGTAGCGAATAAGATCGCGGATCGCGCCGTCGGAGATCGACCACTCAGCCTTTTTCAGGCCATGCACCTTCATCTGTTTGGGGATCAGATGGCGCAGCGCGATGCCGACCTTTTCATCCTCGGTATAGCCGGCCAGACGAATGATCTCCATGCGGTCGAGCAGCGGCTGCGGCATGTTGAGGGTATTGGCCGTGGTGACGAACATCACGCCCGACAGGTCGTAATCGACCTCCAGGTAATGGTCGTTGAACTTGGCGTTCTGTTCCGGGTCCAGCACTTCGAGGAGCGCAGAGGACGGATCGCCGCGAAAATCAGCACCCATCTTGTCCACCTCGTCGAGGAGAAACAGCGGGTTGGACGATGCCGCCTTCTTCATCGATTGGATGATCTTGCCGGGCATCGAGCCGATATAGGTGCGGCGATGGCCACGAATTTCCGCTTCGTCGCGCACGCCGCCCAGCGAGATGCGGATGAAGTTTCGTCCCGTGGCGCGGGCAATCGATTTGCCGAGCGAGGTCTTGCCGACGCCGGGCGGGCCAACGAGGCACAAGATCGGCCCTTTGGTGGAGCCGGTGCGCTGCTGCACGGCGAGGTATTCAAGGATGCGTTCCTTGACTTTATCCAGGCCGTAATGATCTTCGTTCAAGATCTTTTCTGCGAGTTTTAAATCTTTCTTGATCTTGGTGTTCTTGCTCCACGGAATGGACAGCATCCATTCCAGGTAATTCCTGACCACCGTCGCCTCGGCCGCCATCGGGCTCATGCTGCGCAGCTTCTTCAGTTCGCCCATGGCTTTTTCGTGGGCTTCCTTGGTCAGCTTGGTCTTCTTGATACGGTCCTCAAGCTCAGCGAGCTCGTCGCGGCCATCCTCGGCCTCGCCCAGCTCTTTCTGGATCGCCTTTAACTGCTCATTCAGGTAATACTCGCGCTGCGTCTTTTCCATCTGCCGCTTGACGCGGCCGCGGATGCGGCGCTCCACCTGAAGGACGCCAATCTCCTCCTCCATCAGGTTGTAGACCCGCTCCAGCCGTTGCGCGATATTGGCCATCTCCAATAGTTCTTGCTTGTCGGCGATTTTCAGCGCCAGATGCGAACCGATGGTGTCGGCGAGCTTGCTCGGATCCTCGATTTGATTAATGTTGGCCAGCACTTCCGGCGGAATTTTCTTATTGAGCTTGACGTATTGCTCAAATTCCGTGGCCACCGAACGGGCCAGCCCGCGCAGCTCCTTCTCCTCGGTCAGCACATCGGGAATGATCTCGGCCTCGGCCTCGAAGAATTCCGCCCGATCGGTAAAGCGCACGATGCGCGCCCGCTCGTTGCCTTCCACCAGCACCTTGACGGTGCCATCGGGCAGTTTCAATAGCTGTAGCACCGTGGCGACGGTGCCCACCAGGTAGATATCCTGGGTTTCCGGATTGTCCTGATTGGCGTTCTTTTGCGCCACCAGCAAAATACGCTTGTCGCTGCCGGTGACATCCTCCAGCGCCTTGACCGACTTCTCGCGGCCGACGAACAGCGGCACGATCATGTGCGGGAAAACCACAATGTCGCGCAAGGGAAGAACTGGAAAGAGGGTGGTCATCTGACACTCTACCTTCGGCCGTTTGGCCCCAGACCGCCGCGCCTGCGGCACATCTTGAGGCGGATCGACCCTTACTGTGATGCTGCCTATGAGATAGAGACTCTTGGCCCCACCTTCAAGGCATTACCGCCAACCCACAGAAATTAAGCAGATTTTCAGGCCCCCCCGGCGCCGACATCGCTGCGGCGTTCGGCATAGATAAAGAGCGGACGGGCGCGGCCCTCCACCACCTCGACATTAACCACCACCTCCTCGACCCCTTCCAGGGACGGCAGTTCGAACATGGTGTCCAAAAGGATGTCTTCCATGATGGAGCGCAGGCCGCGAGCCCCGGTCTTGCGTTGGATCGCCCGTTTGGCCAAAGCCTTCAAGGCCTCGTCGGAGAACGTGAGCTTGACGTTTTCCATGTCGAAAAGCCGCTGGTATTGTTTGACCAGAGCATTTTTCGGCTTCGACAGGATATCGACCAAGGCATCGACATCGAGGTCGTTCAAGGTGGCAATCACCGGCAGGCGGCCGATGAATTCGGGAATGAGGCCGAATTTCAGCAGATCTTCCGGCTCCACATGCTGCAACACCTCGCCGGTCCGGCGGTCGTCGGGATCGGCGACCTTGGCGCCAAAGCCGATGGACTTGCCTTCCAGGCGGTTGGAGATGATCTTCTCCAGGCCGGCGAAGGCGCCGCCGCAGATAAAGAGGATATTGGTGGTGTCGACCTGCAGGAATTCCTGCTGCGGATGCTTGCGGCCGCCCTGGGGCGGGACGCTGGCCACCGTGCCCTCCATGATCTTGAGGAGCGCCTGCTGCACCCCCTCGCCCGACACGTCGCGGGTGATCGATGGGTTGTCCGACTTGCGGCTGATCTTGTCCACCTCGTCGATATAGACGATGCCGCGCTGCGCCCGCTCGACGTTATAGTCGGCGGCCTGCAAAAGCTTCAAAATGATATTTTCCACATCCTCGCCGACATAGCCCGCTTCGGTCAGCGTGGTGGCGTCGGCCATGGTGAAGGGCACATCCAGGATGCGCGCCAGGGTCTGCGCCAGGAGCGTCTTGCCGCAGCCGGTGGGGCCGACCAGGAGGATATTCGATTTGGCCAGCTCGACATCATTGTGCTTGAGGGCGTGATGGAGCCGTTTGTAATGGTTGTGGACGGCAACCGAGAGCACCTTTTTGGCCCGCGCCTGACCGATCACGTAATCGTCGAGCACCGCCTGGATTTCTGATGGCGTCGGTACCCCGTCGCTGGACTTGACGAAGGAGCTCTTGTGCTCCTCGCGGATGATGTCCATGCACAGTTCGACGCATTCATCGCAGATGAACACCGTCGGGCCGGCGATGAGTTTACGCACCTCATGCTGGCTCTTGCCGCAAAACGAGCAGTAAAGAGTATTCTTCGAGTCAGTGCCGCCAGGTTTCGTCATCTACTATCGCCAAGTCCCGTCCTACTGACCCTTATGGTAAACCGCCCTTTGCCCAGGGGACAACGACTTTTTATCAGGCGGGTCACTCCGCTGTTGCCAGCGGTCCATTGAGCCCTCACCCATTTATATAGGGCGAACGCTCAAGATTTCATTAACAAACGCCGTCAGGAGCCCTTTTTCAGCTCCTCCGCGAGCGTCGGACGGGATGCCACCACCTCGTCAATCAGGCCAAATTCCTTGGCTTCCTGGGGCGATAGGAAGCGGTCGCGCTCCAGCGCCTGCTCGATGACGTCCTTTTTCTGGCCGGTATGATGAACATAGATTTCATTCAGCCGGTCCCGGGTTTTCAGGATTTCCCGGGCGTGGATTTCAATATCCGTGGCCTGCCCCTGGGCGCCGCCCGAAGGCTGGTGGACCATGATCCGCGAATTGGGCAGCGCCTGGCGCTTGCCCCTAGCCCCGGCGGTCAGGAGAAGCGAGCCCATGGACGCTGCCTGACCCAAGACCAGGGTCTGCACGTCAGGTCGGATATACTGCATGGTGTCGTAGATCGACAGCCCGGAGGTCACCACCCCGCCCGGCGAGTTGATGTACATATAGATGTCTTTTTTGGGGTTTTCGGCCTCCAGGAACAAAAGCTGGGCGGTGACCAGGCTCGCCATGCCGTCGTGCACCGGGCCGGTCAAAAAGATGATCCGCTCCTTTAAGAGGCGGGAGAAGATATCAAAGGCCCGCTCGCCGCGGCTCGTCTGCTCGACGACCATGGGCACGAGGTCCATGTAGAGTTCGCTTGCGTCCTTCATGCTTGTCATATCCTCTCAAACTATTCCTTGGCTTTGGCCTTGGCCGCCTTGGGCTTGGCCGGTTTCTTCGCCGCCGGCTTCTTGTCCTCAGCCGCCTCGTCCGATTTGGCGGCCTTCTTGGCCGGCTTTTTCTTCGGCTCGGCCTTGACCTTGGGCAGATCGTCCTCTTCATCCAAGGACTTCAGCAGTTCTTCCTTGCTGACTTTCTTGTCCTTCAGCTCGACCAGCTCCAGGATGAAATCGACCACCTTGTCCTCATAGATCGGCGCGCGGACCTGGGCCATGGCCTGCGGGTTCTTCTGGTAGAATTCAAACACCTGCTTTTCCTGGCCGGGGAAGCGCCGGGCCTCGCGGGCGATCGCCCGGGTGACCTCGTCCTGGGGCACCGTGATCTTATTGATCTGGCCGACTTCCGCCAACAACAGGCCAAGCCGCACCCGGCGATCGGCGATGGCGCGATATTCCGCCTTGACCTCCTCGCCCGGCTCCTCGATGTCATGGCTGCAATGCTCATGATCATGATCGTGCGCATGATCGTGATCATGCGCCTCGGCATGAGCCTGGTGATGCAGGTCTTCCATCACATGGCGCCAGATCTGCTGGAATTCCAGCTCCACCATGCCGGCCGGCACCTCGAATTTCTCAGTCTCCGCCAGGGCGTCCAGAAGGCTGCGCTTCAGCCTTGAGCGGGTCATGGCCTTCAGCTCGCCCTCGATGCGCTCGCGCACCTTGGCCTTGAACGCTTCCAGCCCGTCAAAGCCGAAGTTCTTGGCGAAGTCGTCGTTGACCTCGACCGGCTCCGGGGTGCGCACTTCCTTGACCTTGCAGTCGAAAACCGCGGCCTTGCCGGCCAGGTTCTTGGCCGGATAGGCCTCCGGGAAGCTGACGTTCACCGCCACTTCGTCGCCCGCCTTGGCGCCGATGAGCTGATCCTCGAAGCCGGGAATGAAAGAGTTGGAGCCCAATTCCAGGAGGTAGTCCTCGGCGGTGCCGCCGTCGAACGCCACGTCATCGATCTTGCCGGCAAAATCAATCAGTACGGCGTCGCCATGCCGCGCCTTGTGGTCGGCCTCGGCGGTCTTGAAGTTCTTCTGCCCTTCAGCGATGCGGGTGACCTCGGCATCAACCTCACTGTCATCGGCCGCCGTCACCAGACGCTCCAGTTTGATCTTGGAGAAATCAGGCACGGTGATCGCCGGCACCACTTCCACCGACATCGTGTACTCAAGGTCAAGACCGCCATCGCCGCTTTCAAAATCAAAGCGGGTGATTTCGATCTTGGGCTGCATGGCCGGGCGCAGACTGCGGTCATCCAGCGCCCGCTGGCTGGTGGCGTTGATGGTCTCTTCCAGCACTTGGCCGATGACCGACTTGCCGTGCAGCTTGCGCAGGAGCGATAACGGCGCCTTGCCGGGACGGAAGCCGGGCAGCCGGATACGATCCTTCAGAGTCTCAAGCTGCGCATCAAGACGCTTGTTTATGTCATTGCCGGGAATAGAGATTTTAAATTCCCGCTTCAGCCCTTCCGTGGTTGTCTCGGTAACCTGCATCGATCCGACTTTCATCATCCTTGTTCAACGAAGGCCCGGCGGGCCTGCCATAACAATCATTGCCCTGCGCTCGTGCCGCGCGCGCCCTGCCGGAGCAAGGGTGGTGCGGGCGGAGGGACTTGAACCCCCACGAGCAAGCTCACGAGAACCTAAATCTCGCGCGTCTACCAGTTTCGCCACGCCCGCATCGGCAATGACCGGAGCCGGCAGAAAGCTCTGCTCGATCAGCTGTTTTGCCCGGAAATCCGCGGCCTTCGCCCAGCGCGTGCAAGGGCCCAGGGCCCCATGTCGCGGCAAGCTATAGCATACCTGTTTTAAAAAAAACTAGGGATTATGTATGACCGCTCCTGGTAGCAAGATCGGCCAGCACTGCCGGCAACAAGCCGGGCAGATCATCCGCCGTCAGGCCGGGACCGAACCTGGCCGCCGCCGCGCCATGGAGCCAGACGGCGCCGCACGCCGCGGCGAACGCCGGCATGCCCTGAGCCAAAAGCCCGACAATGAGGCCGGAGAGGACATCGCCGGCCCCGGCTGTGGCCAAGCTCGGCGGCGCATTGGTATTGATGACGGCGCTGCCGTCGGGGGCGGCCGCCACCGTATCGGGGCCCTTCAAGACCACCACTGCCCCGGCGCGTTCCGCCGCGTGGATGGCGCGCGCCGCCTTGGAGGCGGTTGAAACGCGATCAGACAAATCGGGAAACAGGCGGGCGAATTCGCCTTCATGGGGAGTAAGCACCACCTCCTCCTCGCCGATGGCCTGGAACAGCTCGTGAGGATCACCGGCAAAGACGCTCAAGGCGTCGGCATCCAGGACCGTGCGCTTGGCCTCATCCAGCGTCGCCAGCACCCGCGCCCGGGTGGCCTTGGTCACGCCATTGCCGGGCCCTAAGAGCACGGCATTGCGCCGGGCATCGCCGATGAAGCGGCGAAAGGCTTTAAGGTCGCCGCAGGGCGCTGTCATGACGGCGTCAAGCTTGGCCGCCAGGGCCGGTAGGGCATCATTGGGACAGGCGACGGTGACCAGCCCTGCCCCCACCCTTAAGGCGGCACGCGCCGCCAGTGCGGCCGCCCCGGTGCACGACAAAGACCCGGATGCAACCACGGCGTGGCCGCGGCGGTACTTATGGCCCATGGGATCGGGCCGCGGCCAGGAAGGCAGCCAGCGTCCGGGATGGTTTTCATGAAGACGGGGGCGAATAATCGTCAACATGTCCTCTTTGATGCCGATATCCACCACCCTCACCTCGCCGCAATAGGTCCGGCCGGGATAGAGCACGTGCCCCGGTTTGCGCGCGAAGAAGGTGACCGTCAGATCGGCCGCAACTGCCGTCCCTTGAACCGCGCCGCTATCGCTGTCGATGCCGCTGGGGATATCCACCGCCACCGTGAAAGCTGGAGCGGCATTCAGCCGCTCCACCACCGCCGCCGCGACACCCTCCAACGATCGGCCAAGACCGGTGCCGAACAAGGCGTCGATGATCACATCCTGGTCAGCGATGACGCCCGGCGTAAGCTCCGCCACCTGCCCCGGCCAGCGCGCCGCCATGACGGCGGCGTCGCCCTTCAGCGCATCCCGTGACCCCAGTAATGCCACGTCGACCCGCCATCCGGCCGCCATCAGCCGCCGCGCCGCCACGAAGCCATCGCCGCCATTGTTGCCGGGGCCGCACAGCACCAGCGCCGCGCCGGGCCGCCGCGCCGCCATGACGGCATCCGCCACGCCGCCCCCCGCCGCTTCCATCAGCTCGAGCCCCGCTATGCCATGAGACATAGCCAGTTGTTCAGCTTCAAACATCTCCTTGGCGCTTAAAAGGACGTCACGCAAGGGTCACCACCACGTCTATTGGGGTATTAATAGGTACAGGATGGACATTAATGCCTTCCGTGTTTCAGTATCTTACGGCGGACTTGGAGAATGTCCAGGTCCGCCAATGCCTTCCTCCCGATGGGAAGGCGATCGAGTGGGGGTTAAAAAAAATATGAAAACGCTCAGCCAAGCTGCCCGCCAAGGGCAGCGCCCGATGCTTTGCTTGCTTGGATTACTGATTCTGACGCTGCCTCTACTGGCTGCCTGCGCCAGCCATCGACACGATCAAGTCACCGAAGGTCCGGCGCCGCGCGACGCCTATGGCGAGCCGGTGATGAGCCGTTACGAACGTTGATGACATAAAGGTAACTGGGGCGAGTGACCGGGATCGAACCGGCGACCTCCAGAGCCACAATCTGGCGCTCTAACCAACTGAGCTACACCCGCCGCAGGGTGAAGAGGGGCCTTGTTTACGTCGCAGCCTCTGCCGCGTCAAGAGCCGCCCTCTCTCCTGCGGGTCGGTTGGCGAAATAGCGCCGCAAACGGCGTCCGGCTTCGCTCAAGGCTGCCTCCGATTTAGCAAAGCAGAAGCGCAGCAAGCTCAAGTCCGCCGGCGGCTCGGCATAGAAAGCGGTCATGGGAATGGTGGCTACGCCGGCGTCGATGGTCAAGCGCTTGGCGACGACATCCGCTGCGCCTTGAAGGCCGAGCGGCGCATAGTCGGCGATCAGGAAATAAGTGCCCTGACAGGGCAGCACGACAAAGCCGATTTCAGCCAGCTGCGCCGCCAGTTGATCACGCCGACTTTCCATATCGGCGGCCAGACCGACATAATAGGAGTCATCCTTGGCCAGGCCGTAGGCCACCGCGTGCTGCAGATTGGGCGGCGTGGTGAAGGTGAGAAATTGGTGCGCCTTAGCGATCAGACCAATGAGGTCCACGGACGCCGTGATGTAACCAACCTTCCAGCCGGTCAACGAAAAAGTTTTGCCGGCCGACCCGATGCGGATGGCGCGCGAGCCCATGCCGTCAAAGGTCATGAGAGGCCGATGCCGGCGGCCATCCAGCACCAGATGCTCATAGACCTCGTCACAGATGACATAAGCGTCAAAACGCGCCGCAAACTCGGCCACCAAGGATAGTTCGTCATCGCTGAACACCTTGCCGGTAGGGTTCATCGGCGTGTTGATGACGATCACCTTGGTCTTGGGGCTAATTGCCGTCGCCAGGGCCTCGCGGCTCAACCACCAATCCGGCGGGGTCAGGCGGATGGCACGAACGCTGGCACGGGCGGCGGCGATGGCCGGGCGATAGCTGTCATAGGACGGATCAATGATGACGGCCTCGTCTCCCGGCGCTAACAGCGCCAGGAAGGCGGCCATCAAGGCTTCGGTGGCGCCCGAGGTCACCAGGACATTATCCGGCGTAACGGGGAGGCCATAGAACCGGCGGTCATGGGCGGCGACCGCGGCGCGCAGTTCGGGAATACCCCGAAATGGCGGATATTGGTGCGGACCGTCGATTACCCGTTGCGCCGCCACCTGACGCACATCATCGGGACCGCCGCCGTCCGGCGCGCCTTGGCCGAGATTGACCGCGCCGTGTTCTTCGGCCAATGCCGACATCACCGAGAATATGGTGGTTCCCAGAGACGAAAAAACCGGATTTCCAGGCTTCATGGCTACTCCTGCCTGCGAATAAGGCAAATGCTCAGTTCATGGCTCTAGCACAACTCATCGGCAATCGCGAGCATGGCCTGATACCGCCAAAATTTAAGGCAACTGACTAAAAAATAGGCATAAACTGCAGGGCAATTATGCAAACTCCCGCGGCGTCCTGCATCAAACCGTTTATTTCCGCGCCTGATAAAACTGGCACAAGGTCTGCATACATCTTAGCGCCTGGTAATTCCAAGCTTAACCTTGGCGTATGAGATCCGACAGGAAGCAACGATGAAAAAAATCGAAGCCATCATCAAACCCTTCAAACTGGACGAAGTGAAGGAAGCGCTTCACGAAGTTGGCTTGAGCGGCATTACCGTCACCGAAGCCAAAGGCTTTGGCCGGCAAAAAGGCCATACCGAGCTTTATCGGGGAGCGGAATACGTGGTCGATTTTTTGCCCAAGGTCAAAATCGAAGTGGTGTTGCCCGATAAGCTGGTGGACCGCGCCGTGGAGGCGATCCAGCAGGCCGCCCGCACGGGCCGCATCGGCGACGGCAAGATTTTCGTCAGCTCGGTTGACCAGGTAATCCGAATTCGCACCGGCGAAACCGGTGAGGACGCCGTGTAAGCCCCACCAGTTACAACGCTCGCTCAACCCTTATTCGTATTTTACAGCATACAGGAATGGATAAATGTCAAAAGAAGTCGAGAACGTCTTGAAAATGGTCAAAGACAAGGAGATCGCCTACGTCGATCTTCGGTTCACCGACCCCAAAGGCAAGTGGCAGCACCTGACCATGGACCAGTCGGTGGTCAACGAGGACATGTTCAGCGAAGGCGTCATGTTCGACGGCTCCTCCATCGCCGGCTGGAAGGCGATCAACGAGTCTGACATGATTTTGAAGCTCGATCCCGGCAGCGCCGTCGTCGACCCTTTCATGGGGCAGCCGACCTTGGTGCTGTTCTGTGACGTCGTGGAGCCGTCCACTGGCGAGGGCTACAACCGTTGCCCGCGCACCATCGCGCGGCGCGCTGAGCAGTACGTCAAGTATACCGGCGTCGGCGATACCGCCTATTTCGGACCCGAGCCTGAATTTTTCATGTTCGATGACGTCCGCTTCTATGTGGATTACAATGGCGCCTCCTATTCGCTCGACGACATCGAAGGCCCCTACAACACCAATCGCCAGTACCCCGAGGGCAACCTTGGTCATCGGCCGCGCGTCAAGGGCGGCTATTTTCCGGTGGCGCCGGTGGATAGCTGCGCCGATATCCGCGGCGAAATGGTTCAGGTGGCGAAATCCATGGGCCTGCCCATGGACAAACACCATCACGAAGTGGCGGCCTCCCAGCACGAACTGGGCCTGATGTTCAGCACCCTCGTGAAGTCCGCCGATAACGTGCAGATTTACAAGTACGTGGTGCACCAGGTGGCCCATTCCTATGGCAAGACGGCGACGTTCATGCCGAAGCCCGTCGCGCAGGACAACGGTTCCGGCCTCCACGTCCACCAGTCGATCTGGAAGAACGGCAAGCCGCTGTTTGCCGGCAGCGGCTATGCCGACCTGTCGGATACCGCGCTTTATTACATCGGCGGCATCATCAAGCACGCCAAGGTGATCAACGCCTTCACCAACCCCACCACCAATAGCTACAAGCGTTTGGTGCCGGGCTTTGAAGCGCCGGTGCTGCTGGCCTATTCAGCGCGCAACCGTTCGGCGTCCTGCCGCATTCCCTACTCGGCAAGCCCCAAGGGCAAGCGGGTGGAAGTGCGCTTCCCTGATCCCGCCTGCAACCCTTACCTCGGCTTCGCCGCAATGCTGATGGCTGGCCTGGACGGCATCGAAAACAAGATCCATCCCGGCGACGCCATGGACAAGGACTTGTACGCGCTGCCGCCGGAAGAGCTGATGCACGTGCCGACGGTGAGCGGATCGTTGCGCGAGGCGTTGATGGCGCTGGAACAGAACAACGACTTCCTGAGAAAGGGCGACGTGTTCTCGGCCGACATGATCAGTTCCTACATCGCGCTGCGTTGGGATGAACTGATGGCGTACGAAACCGCGCCCCATCCCATCGAATACCAGATGTACTATTCGGTCTAGGACTTAACCATTTTGACTTGCGTAAATCCCCGGGCGGCAACGCCTGGGGATTTTGCTGTTCCCGATCAGGCGCGGCGCACCAATCGGATGATATCGGCCTCCGCCTCGGCCAAGGTCTGCCTGAATATTCTGACCTCCGACCGCTTGGCTTTGAGGCTGTAGCGTTCGCCCACGGCAATGCCATTAAGCGCCGAAGCCGCCTGCGATATGCGGGCGATTTCTCCCACCATGGTGCCGGCGTGGATATGAATGGGGGCAAAATCGAGAACGGTATCCAGCCGACGCACCGCATCGCGGCCCAGGCGCACGCTATAGCGCACGTCAACCGCCCCCCGCGCTTCGGCGTGGGCACGCAAGGCGGCGAATTCCTGCGCCGGATCAGCATTTGCCGCATACAATGACAACGGCGTCCGCAGTTCTGTCGCGGCATGGCGTTTGGAGTTGGGATGCAGCGATCCCATGGTCAGTTCCGACACCTCCGCCCCGTCGGCGAACGGTGGATGGACCGCGGCATAGGCCAGCACATGCGTCACGACGTCGCCGGTCGCCAATCGGCGCTTGACGTCCGCCATGGTCAGCGCCGGGTCGAGAAGCCCTGTCCCGGGGGCATCGACGTCAACAACCGAGAAGCAGCGGTAGACATAGCCGGGCTGGCGCATGAAGGGGGTCAGGTCGCCGGGCGTCTCATAACGGCCCTCGACGGTGGGGGCAAACAGCATCGGACCGGCGCCGAGGAGCTCGTAGCGATATTCCCTCCCCGACCACCGCCGCCCCAGCCGGATCAGACTCAAGACCAGCGGCCGTCCGGCCAGACATTCATAGGTCAGAATGACGCGCATGGCCTCATAAATCGGCAATAGCGGCAACCGCGCCCCTGCCATGTCTTTATAGGCCCGAGGCTTGGCGAGCATCACGGCGGCCGCTTCAAGGGCGGGCGTGGGACGCCGGCGGGCCACATCGCTTGCCGCCCACGTCATCAGCGCCGCCGTCATGCGGCCGAGCGTATCCAGCCCCCAAGGATCGGCCGCCAAGGGATGGGTGCGACGCAGCCGGCCGGATACCGGCAAGAGAAATTCATCTTCCTGCAGGGAGGTCGCCAGGGCATAGCCCCGACACAGGCTTAGAAACAGTCTGGCATCCACCGGATCACCCGGCATGGCCAGCGCATCCGTCAGCCGCCGCCATAGCGCCATGTCCTTCGCCTCTTCAGGATCGGCGGCAAGCTCATCGGCCGAGCTAAGCGCCGTCTCGTCCGGATCGGCGGCATGACGGGCGCGATAAGCCGCAAGTTGACGCAGCGCCGTCGGCAGCCGCACCGCCATGGCGTCAAGGGCGCGGAGCAGACGCTGGCGCAGATCG
>JACFMS010000004.1:131168-156047 GCA_019455285.1 Sphingomonadales bacterium | reverse complement strand
AAGAAAAAACGGCCGCATTTCGCAGCTGGCGTCGCCAATGGCCGGATCAAGGGCATCGAAGTCGGCCTCCAGCAAGGCGTGCAGTCCTTCCAGGAGGTGCTTTTGGCGCAGACGTCCAAGGAGGGCGGGGTCTGGCTTCCGCTCCGTCGGGACGGTGCGGCCGCCGAGAGCATTCTGGCTCAGCGCCAAGCGCTTGCGGACGATGCCGGCCAGCGCCGCGCCGGTGCGGGCCTTGGGTTTGAATGTTCCAAGCTCGCGGGCGGCGGCGGTCACGACGTCGCGCAGCCTTGCCATCACGCCGCTGCCGTAAAGCGCCGCCAGCGCCTGCGCCAGGTCCGACCCCGGCGGCGCGGCAAGCGCTTCAAGGTCGATCACATTTTGCCGCGCCAAGGCCGAAAGCAGGGTATTGATCGGCTCGCGATAGGACGAAAGGTCGGTGTCCGTATGGGTGGAATTCATATGCACGCTCCTGGGGTATCGTCGTTTGCAGGGACTGCCGGACCGTGAGCTTCCGGCAAGACGATGACGGTCAATCCCCGCGCTCCGTGACGCGGGACCTATTTGGACAGGACGCGGACAAAGAGATGCGTGCTTTTCGGACGGCGACTTAGAGTCATTCTGTGATTAACCTTGCGACAGGATTTGCGCTTTATGATCGAATACCAACGAAAGATAACAGGCGAAGGTCGAACCGGTGTTGCCAACGACACAACAAAAAGGCGCGTCAGCGGAGGCGATGGATTGGTCGGCGCGATTGGCCGGCACCAATATCAATCCAAAAACCTTTCTTGCCACGGATTACCTTAATCATTTCAATGAAGTAATCATGCTTCTTGAAATGCTGGATGAAATACCGAGCTGTGCTATGGAAATCGCCCAGTGGCGGCCGGTGAGCTATATCGAGCACTTCCAGGCAAGCGGCCTTGCCGATCGCGAGCTGGCCATCGAGGCTTATGCCGCTGCGCCTGACGCGGCCCGCGAAGGTCTGCGGTTGGTGGTCGATCGCCTGAACGCCAGAATCCTTGAGGCCCAGGCCAGTCTGGCCAAATCCGCCGATCCCGTTCTGCGGCGCCTGGTGGAACTCGCCGGGCTAGTGATCAACGGCTCACTCGCCCTCACCGATGAGGCGGAGCTGAACGCCCATCTGCTGAGCAGCAGCGCATCCTTGAGCCAAGACAGCATCGATAGTCTGTTTGATTAGAGTCTACACCCATAAGTACCGGGCCTCGCGGCACGGATGATTTGTCGCGGGGCTAGGCGCAGTTGGGCGCGGCCCCCTCCAGTAATGGACCCAATCCAGGTCGCAAAAATGCTGGCACCCACTCTTATTGTATGCTATTGTCCTACGAAAAGTAGGAGCACATGATGGCCAATCTTGCCCCCGTCAGCGTCCGGATTTCCCCGCGCGAGCGCGAGCTTCTCGAAGCCGCCGCCGAACAGTCGCGCACCAATTTGAGCGACTTCATACGCCGCAGGGCGGTGGAAGCGGCAGAGGCGGATTTGTTCTTCAGGGCTCTCGTTATCATCCCGGCGGCGAATTGGAAAAAGTTCGAATCCTGGGCAAATGCTCCGGCTCGGGAAATCGCCGGCCTTAAGGACCTCGCAGAAACCCGCGCCTCATGGCAGGACTGACCCCGCCACGCCCACTCAACCTGGGCGACGCGATCGAGGATTTCGACTGCGGGCGTCCGTCCATGAATGACTGGTTTCGTCGACATGCGAAACAAAACCAGGAAGCAGGCGTCTCCCGCACCACTGTTTTCATCGATAGTGAAAGCGGCCGTATCGCCGGTTACGTGACCCTCGCAGCCGGGCAGATCGAACGTGAATATCTGCCCAAAGCCGCGCGCCGCAATCGGCCGGAAGCCATTCCTGTCATCCTCCTTGGACAACTGGCCGTGGACCGGCGGTTCCAGCAAAGAGGCTTTGCGCGCCAACTTCTCTTCTATGCTCTGAAAACGTGTTTTGCCCTGTCGAAGGATGTCGGCTGCTTCGGAGTCATCACCCATCCGCTCGATGAGGAGGTGCGCGCCTTCTATAGCCGCTTCGGCTTTGTGGACCTTCCCGGCGATCCCCGCCGGGCGATGATCGTGCGCATGAAGGATCTTGAGGCAAGCGGGTTTGGGGCGTAAAGGGCCCCCTTGCGCTTTGCCCTGCGGCACAATATGTGGTAGCCACCCGTCGTAATTCCCGATAATGATGGGCTGATTTTTCAGCCCCTTTTGTGTTTTGTCGCCATGGCCGATCTTTTCGACAGCATCACCGCCACCAGCCAGGACTATTCGGCCAAGGACATCGAGGTTCTCGAAGGCCTGGAGCCAGTGCGCCGGCGGCCCGGCATGTATATCGGCGGCACCGATGAGCGGGCGCTCCATCACCTGGCGGCCGAGGTCTTGGACAACGCCATGGACGAGGCGGTGGCGGGCCACGCCAACCGCATCGAGATCGAGCTTTTGGCCGATGGCTCGCTGGCGATCACCGACAACGGCCGGGGCGTGCCCACCGACCCCCACCCCAAGTTCAAGAAAAAGTCGGCGCTGGAAGTGATCATGACCACGCTGCATTCGGGCGGCAAGTTCGGCTCCAGCGCCTATAAGACCTCGGGCGGCCTCCATGGCGTCGGTGTCTCGGTGGTCAACGCGCTGTCAAAATGGGTGACGGTGGAGGTCGCTCGTGACCGCCAGATGTGGATGCAATCTTACGCCCGCGGTCACGCCACCACGCCCCTGGAGCACCGCGGTCAGGTGCATAACCGGCGCGGCACCCGGGTGCATTTCCTGCCCGATCCCGAGATATTCGGCAAGGACGCCGCCTTCAAGCCGGCCCGGCTTTACCGTATGGCGCGCTCCAAGGCGTATCTGTTTCGCGGCGTCGAGCTGCGCTGGAAATGCGCGCCGGAAGCGCTGCGTCCCGGCGATGAGACGCCGCTGGAAGCGACGTTGCATTTCCCCGGCGGCTTGAGCAATTTTTTGCAGGAAAGCGTCAATCTGACCGACTGCGTGACCGCCGAGTTCTTCACCGGCCGCGTCGCCCTGCCCGAGGGCCAAGGCCAGGCCGAATGGGCGGTGGCGTGGCCGGGCAACGCCGACGGCTTCATTCATTCCTACTGCAACACCGTGCCGACGCCGGAAGGCGGCAGCCATGAGCAAGGCTTTCGCACCGCACTGACCAAGGGCTTGCGCGGCTACGCCGAGCTTGTGGGCAACAAGAAGGCCAAGGAGATCACCGCCGAGGATGTGCTGGGGCAAGCCGCCGTCCTGTTGTCGGTGTTCATCCGTGAGCCGCAATTCCAGGGCCAGACCAAGGAAAAGCTCGCCTCGCCGGAAGCCGCCCGACTGGTGGAGGCCGCGGTGCGCGACCACTTCGACCATTGGCTGTCGGGCAACCCGGCGATGGCCAACGAGCTTCTCGATTGGGTTTTGGAGCGGGTCGAGGAGCGCTTGCGCCGCCGTCAGGAGAAGGAAATCCAGCGCAAGACCGCCGTCGGCCGCCGCCGGCTGCGGCTGCCCGGCAAGCTCGCCGACTGCTCCCAGGATGACGCCGCCGGCAGCGAGATTTTCATCGTCGAGGGCGACAGCGCCGGCGGCTCGGCCAAGCAGGCGCGCGACCGCCGCACCCAGGCCATCCTGCCCATTCGCGGCAAGATCTTGAACGTCGCCAGCGCCGGCGACCAGAAGATCGGCGCCAACCAGGAAATCGCCGCCCTCATCCTGGCGCTCGGTTGCGGCGTGCGCGACAAGTACCGCGAGGACGACTTGCGGTATGAAAAGGTCATCATCATGACCGACGCCGACGTCGACGGCGCGCACATCGCCACCCTGCTAATGACCTTCTTCTTCCGCGAGATGCCGGAGCTCATTCGCCGCGGCCATCTCTATCTCGCCATGCCGCCCCTTTACCGCATCGCCCAGGGCGGCAAGGTGCTCTACGCCCGCGATGATGCGCACAAGGATGAATTGCTGAAGACCGAATTTGCCGGCCGCGCCAAGGTCGAAATCAGCCGCTTTAAAGGCTTGGGCGAAATGCCGTCGCAGCAATTGCGCGAGACCACCATGGACCGCAAGGTGCGTACGCTGTTGCGCGTTGTGGTGCCCGAGGATTTCAGGGGCGAGCGCGCCACCGCCAAGCTCATTGATGAACTGATGGGCAAGAAGCCCGAACTGCGCTTCGCCTTCATTCAGGAGAATGCCGGCAAGGTGAAGGAGTTGGATGTGTAGGTAGCATCTACTTTTGCAGATTGACGACACTACCGTTTCTGCCTGACAAGCTTTATGGCGCTATGCACCGTTTATGTTATTAATCGGCTCAGGCGTAAGACGATAGCCCAGGGCGTGCATGATGGCGTTGACGTTATCAAATCGTGGATTACCCTTGCTGGACAACGCATGTTGAATGCCCTGGCGTGTCATGCCCGTGGCTTGCGCGAGATTGGTAATGCCCTTGACCTTGGCGATGACACGCAAGGATGCCAGCAAGGCGGCTGAATTTCCGTCTTGTGCATAGTCATCGAATATCTCATCGATATAAGTGGCAATTTCTTCCGGATGGTTATGGAAATAATCTTCCTCAACATCCCGGAACGACCGATAATTTCTTTTCTTAGCCATGGGCTTTGTACTCTTTCCAGTATGCCTGAGCCGTTTTTATATCTTTGTGCTGCGTGCTCTTGTCGCCGCCGCATAAAAGCACAACGATATGACGCGCCTCTTCCGCGAAATAGACCCGGTAGCCGGGGCCAAGGAAAATACGCAATTCCGAAACTCCGTCGCCTACAGATTCGCAATCGCCGTATAAACCATATTCAAGCCTGCCGATCCGCTTCAATACAGCCCTGCGACCTTTCTCGTCGCGCAAGTTATTGAGCCAGTCAGTAAAAGGCTCTCGGCCGGAGGCGTCCTGATAAACGATAACCTTTTACTGTTCCGTCGCCTGCGGCATGCCATTTCCCCAATTATAGTTATGCCAAATATATTTGGCAATCAAATTTCAGATACTTACTCTCACCGCCCCAACCACCTCCGCATGGCCGCGTTGACCGCCTCGGGGCGCTCCAGGGTGGAGAGGTGGCCGCAGCGCTCGATGACGGTAAGGGTAGCGCCGGGGATCAGGGCCGCCATTTCCTCATGCAGGCTTAAGGGGCTCGGCTTGTCCTCCCGGCCGCACAGGATGAGGGTCGGGCAGCGGATGGCCGGCAGGTGGGGCCGGCTGTCGATGCGGTTCATGATCGCCGTTTCCTGGCGGATGAAGACCTCAGTGCCGGTATCCCGCGCCATGTGGATGATAGTCAGCTTCAACTCGTGGTCATCGAGCCGGTCGGGGTGGATGAGGTTCGGGATCAGGCGCGGGGTCACCCCCTTGAACTTGCCCCGCCCGGCCAAGGCAATGAAATCCTGGCGCATTTTCTTCTGTTCGGGGGTATCGGCCCGGGCGTTGGTGTCAAGGAGCGCCAGCCGGCTTACCCGTTCCGGGGCCTGGCGCACTATCTCCAGGGCGATATAGCCGCCCATGGACAGGCCGGCGAGCGCGAAGCGGGCGGGCGCTTGGGCCAATATATCCTGGGCCAGGGCCGCCATGCTGTCATGGCGGGTATGGTCGGCGACGGTCATATCGGCAATGTCGGCCAAGGCATCCAGCTGCGGCCGCCACAGCGCCGCGGTGCATAACAGACCGGGGATCAACACCAAGGGTTGGACCATGAGCAACCTCCTGAAAACCTATCATAATTGTCCCCGCCGGCGGCGCCGATGCAAGTAGCGATTGACATAGCAATGACTTTTCTTATGCTCACCGGCGCGACGAGAGGCGCGCTCGACGTGATATTTTAGCCATTACGCGCCCGCATAAGGTCGCCTTTCCACGACATGAGCTTTCATTTTCTCGGACTAAGCGAAGAAGTCCTACGGGCGGTTGAGGACGCGGGGTACAAGGAACCCACCCCGATCCAACGCCAGGCCATTCCCAGCGTGCTGCAGGGCCGTGATATCCTGGGCATCGCCCAGACCGGCACCGGCAAGACCGCCTCCTTCACCCTGCCCATGATCGACATCCTGTCGGTGGGCCGGGGGCGGGCGCGTATGCCGCGCTCGCTCATTGTCGAGCCGACCCGCGAGCTCGCGGACCAGGTATCCAAGAATTTCGAGACCTACGGCAAATACCACAAATTGACCATGGCCCTCCTCATCGGCGGGGTCAGCTTCGGCGACCAGGAAAAGCTTTTAGAGCGCGGCGTTGACGTGCTGATCGCCACCCCCGGCCGCCTTCTCGACCATTTCGAACGCGGCAAGGTAATGCTTTCCGGGGTCGACATCCTGGTCATCGATGAGGCCGACCGGATGCTCGATATGGGCTTCATCCCCGACATCGAGCGCATCATGTCCTTGATGCCGCAAAAGCACCAGACGCTGTTTTTCTCCGCCACCATGCCGCCGGAGATCAAGCGCCTGACCGACCGCTTCCTTAATGAGCCCAAGGTCATCGAGGTGGCCCGCCCGGCCACCGCCGCCACCACCATCACCCAGGCCCTGGTGATGGTGAAGGGCAAGGATAAGGAAAAGCGGGCGGCGATGCGCAACCTGATCGACGATCAGGCGGTCAGGAACGCCATCATCTTCTGCAACCGCAAGCGCGACGTGCAGGTGGTCTACCGCTCGCTGGCCCGCCATGGCTATAACGCCGGCCAGCTCCACGGCGACATGGACCAGTCGACCCGCATGGAGACCCTGGCCAAGTTCCGCCAGGGCGACATCAAATTCCTGGTGGCCAGCGATGTGGCGGCCCGGGGGCTCGATATCCCCGACGTCTCCCACGTCTTTAATTTCGATGTGCCGATCCACGCCGACGACTATGTGCACCGTATCGGCCGCACCGGCCGCGCCGGGCGAGAGGGAACCTCCATCACCCTCGCCACGGCGAGCGACGGCAAGTTCATCTCCGCCATCGAAAAACTCATCGGCAATAAAATTCCGCCCTTGGCCGGCAGCCCGCCGCCACCGGCAGCCGCCGAAGCCGCTGCGCCGAAGCCGGCTCGGGAACAGCCCCGCAAGCAAGCGGCAAAAACGCCGCGTGAGGCCGAGCAGCCCTCGGCCAAGCCGGCGCATCCTTCCCGCAAGCCCATGCCGGCAAAAGAAAAAACTCGCCCCAGAGGGTCCGATCGAGATGACGGACCGGCGGTGAAGGGCATGGGCGACCATGTGCCCGCTTTCCTCCTGCGCGGCTTCACCGTCGCCAAGTCCGAGCCAGCGGACGACTGATTGAAGACGCCAAGAAAGCAGAAAATCCCGCCCTTTCCTTAGATTTTTGTTAGGACTTCTCGGCCTAAATTGAACTCCAGCCGGCGCGTTTCTCCGGCGCTAGGGACGTGGGCAAAGGGACGGCGGGTTCAGGGGCGTATGTTTATGAATGCGGTGAGAACACAAGTCAGGCCATCGCAGCGCGTACAATATTCTTCCCAGGAATGGGCAAAACGGGCGCTGCAATTGATGAGCGAGCAAGGCGTCTCGCCGACGCCGCGCCATTATCAGCTTTGGTATACCTACGCCTCCGGTGAAGCGCCTCTCCTCAATCGCATGATCGACAACTGCATCGCCCACACCAAAAGAGTGGGCGATGAATTATCGGAGCGGCTTTATCTAAAATTTTTCGGCGCCAAAGGTGAGAATGCCCTGGTGCAGGAAACCGGCCAGCTCATGCACGCCGAGTTGGACAAAGTCATCGCCCGACTGAATAGCGCGGAAAGCGATACCACGCGCTTCGGCAATGTCTTGATGGAATATGGCGATGACATCGCCGATCTTGCCGATGGCGATGGCATCAAGGCATTGGTTTCCGGGCTGGCGCGTGAAACCAAGGAAATGGAAATCAAAACCCGGTCCTTGGAAAGTGAATTGAAAAAATCATCGGAAGAAATCAAAAAGCTCAAAGCCAATCTCGATACGGCGCGGGCGGAATCGATGATTGATGATCTGACCGGCATCGGCAACCGCAAGCAATTTGACTGCGTCCTGAAAATGGCCACCGAAGACTCTGCCATGTCGCACCAGCCGTTGAGCCTGGTGTTTGGTGACGTCGATCACTTCAAGAAATTCAACGATACCTGGGGCCACAAGCTGGGCGACCATGTTCTCAAGCTGGTGGCTCAGCAGATGAAAATACTGATCGGCGATCGCGGCACGCCGACACGCTACGGCGGCGAGGAATTCGCCATCATTATGCCCGATACCACGCTGTCGGACGCCCTGGCGTTCGCCGAGGAGCTGCGTATCTCCGTCAGCAAGAAGCAAATGAAAACCAAAGCCACCGGCGTTGCCCTCGGTCGCATCACCATGTCCTTCGGCGTGACGCAATATATGGCAGGGGAAAGCATGGATGCTTTCGTCGAACGGGCCGACTGTGCGCTTTACGCCGCCAAATCCGCGGGGCGCAACAAGGTCATACCCGCCGATGCGCTGCAGATCACGGCCGCGGAATAACCCCCCCTATCCTCTCCCTCCAACGACTGCTATAAGTCATCCGTCGTCTATACAACGGGTGTTCGCCATGGCCTATAATACGTTACTGGTTGATATCAAAAATGATGTTCTGGCTCTGACCCTGAATCGTCCGGCTGCGCTTAATTCTTTTACCTTGGAAATGCATGCCGAACTAAAAGACGTCATCGCCAAGCTCGCCAAGGGTGAACTGGCCGCCCGCGCCCTGCTGATCACCGGCGCTGGCCGCGGCTTTTGCGCCGGACAGGATCTGTCCGACGGCATCAACCTGAAGGAGGGCCAGCTGCCTGACCTCGGTCTGGTGGTCGAGCAGTGCTATAATCCCCTCATCAAGGCCATCCGCACGCTGCCGCTGCCGGTCATTGCCGCGGTCAACGGTCCGGCGGCGGGCGCCGGCATGAGTCTCGCCATGGCCTGCGACCTAATCTATGCCGCCCGCTCGGCGTCATTCCTGCAGGCGTTCGTCAACATCGCGCTGGTGCCGGATGCCGGCAGCTCCTATTTTCTGCCGCGCCTCGTAGGACCGCAGCGGGCGGCGCGCATGGCGCTGTTGGGAGAGAAAATCAGCGCCGAGGAGGCCGAACGCTGGGGATTGCTGACCAAGGTCATGGATGACGACAAGCTGATGGCGGAAGCCACCGCCGTGGCGGAGAAGCTCGCCAAAGGGCCAACCGCCGCCATCGCCCTCATTCGCCGGCAGCTCCATGCCTCCGAGACCAATTCCCTGACCGAGCAGCTTGACCTGGAGTGCGCCAACCAGCGAACGGCAGGCCAAGGCCGCGACTTTATCGAAGGAGTGACGGCGTTCATGGAAAAGCGCCCGGCGAAATTCTCGGGACGTTGACCGTTATTGCTTCTTCACCCTAAGGGCGGCGGCGATGGCGTTGCGAGCCCAGGTTTCCATGCTCTCCGGTTCATCGAACAGCGCCTCGGGAACGGCGTAATAGGGCAGCTTTACCGTCTTGCCGCGCTGTTGGTAGACGAAGGGTTCGCAGCCGGCGGCGATATAGTCGGGCGGCGATATAGTCGGGCTCGGTCGCCCCATCAACGCGAAAGTAGAGCGTCTCCCCCGAAAGAATGGCGAAAAAAACATCCTGCCAATAAAGTCCGGCGCCGCCGAACATGCGGCGCACGCGAACGCCGCCAAGCCCCACCAAAGCGTCTTCAACATGGTCCAGAAATTCTCGGCTGACCGTCATGGTCAATCCAAGAGGAGATTATTGGCGCGGCGCGGCAGGCGCACGGTCAGGCCATCGAGCTTGTCGTTCAGCACGATCTGGCAGCCGAGCCGCGAGGTCGGCGATACCTGGTAGGCAAGATCCAAGAGATCTTGTTCCTCGTCGGACGGCGGCGGCAGGCGGTCGATGTCCTTGGCGTCAACGATCACGTGACAAGTCGAGCAGGCCATCGACCCTTCGCAGGCGCCTTCGAGATCAATATCGTTGGCGTGCGCCACCGCAAGCAGCGACTCGCCGCTAGGCGCGTCGATTTCCCACCGCTTCTGGCCGTCGGCGCTGACAAACACGACTTTAGGCATGTGATATTTCGACTTCTCCGCGAATACGACGAACGGCGGCAATCAGCGTATCCGCCGCAGCGGTAATATCCTCGTCCGTGGTGAACCGGCCAAAGCCGATCCTGAGCGATGACTTGGCCTGCCGCTCTGATACGCCGATGGCGGCCAGCACATAAGACGGTTCCTTGGAGCCCGAGGCGCAGGCCGCCCCCGAAGAGACGGCGACATCGCGCAGTCCCGCCAACAACCGTTCGCCGTCCACACCATCAAAACTGATATTAAGATTGCCCCAATAACGCCGCGTTTCGCTGCCGTTCAAGGTAACGTTGTTCAGCGCCCGATGAAGATGGGCGAGAAAAGTCTTCGACATCTCCTCGATGCGCGCCGTTTCCGTCGCCATATTGCGCGCGGCAATCGCCGCCGCCTCGCCAAAGCCGACGATCAGCGCCGGCGCCAATGTGCCGGCGCGCAATCCCTGCTCCTGACCGCCGCCATGGAATAATGGTTCCAACACGACGCGGGGTTTCTTGCGCACATAAAGCGCACCCACCCCTTTCGGTCCGTACATCTTATGGGCCGACAGACTCATCAGGTCGATGTTCATGGCCTCCACATCAAGCGCAATTTTACCCGCCGCCTGCGCCGCATCGACATGAAATTTTGCACCCCGCTCCCGGCACAGGCGGCCAACCTCGGCAATGGGCTCGATGACGCCGATTTCGTTGTTGACCGCCATCACCGACACCAACGCCGTATGATCATCAATCGCCGCCGCCACATCGGCGAGCGCGATCAGGCCATCACGATTGACCGGCAAATAGGTGACGCTGAAACCCTGCCGCTCCAGGGCGCGCATGCTCTCCAGCACGCATTTGTGTTCAATGACGGTGGTGACGAGATGGCGCTTCTTGTGGCCATAGGCGTAGGCCACGCCCTTGATGGCGAGATTGTTGGATTCGGTGGCGCCGGAGGTAAAGATGATTTCTTCCGGTTTCGCGCCGATCAACTGCGCGATCTTTTGCCGCGCCACGTCCACCGCCGCCGCCGCCTCCCAGCCGAAGCGATGAGCGGCGGAATGCGGGTTACCGTAGCGTTCGGTCAAATAGGGCAGCATGGCGTCGAGCACGCAGGGATCGATGGGCGTGGTCGCCTGGTAGTCGAGATAGACCGGCGTGCGCGACGCAGCTTGGGCTTTGGGCTGAGATTTCATGCCGCCGCTCCCGCAGTCAGGGCACGCTCGGCCAGCGCGCTCCAGGCGGTCAGGAATCGGTCGATGTCCCGCGCCGTGGTCTCCCAGCCTAAGCTGATGCGAATGGCCGAGACGGCAAGCTCCGGCGCGACGCTCATGGCCTCCAGCACATGGGAGACCGCGACCTTGCCCGACGAGCAGGCCGCCCCGGCGCTGATAGAGACGCCGGCCAGATCGAGCGCCATGACCTGGGTTTCGCTGGCGATCCCGGGCAGGCTGACACAGGTGGTATTGGGCAGACGGGGCGCAGACTGGCCGAAAATGCGCGCCGTCGGCATTTGGGCGGCAATATCAGCCTCCATCCGGTCACGCATGGCTTGGATGGCGTCCCAATCATCCTTCACCTCAAGGGCGGCGGCGAAGCCGACGATCCCCGGCAGGTTTTCCGTGCCGGCGCGGCGGCGACGCTCCTGCCCGCCGCCCCGGATCAGCGGCGCAATCTCCAAGCCTTCTTTCAAGATCAGCGCGCCGCCCCCCTTGGGGCCGCCGGCCTTGTGCGCCGATAAACTCAGGCTATCAACGCCTAGCTTCCTGAAATCAAATGTGATTTTTCCAAGCGCCTGAATGGCGTCGCAATGCACGAGGCCGCCGTGGCGATGCGCCAAGTCGGCGATCTTAGCAATGGGCGCGATGACCCCGGTCTCATTATTGGCCAGCATGACCGCCACCAGCGCCGGCCGGGGCGCTTTCTTCAGGTGGTCTTCCAGAATATCCAGATCGAGCAACCCATTGCCATCGACGGCAATCACCTCCCCGCCGCGCGCCCGGGCCGGCGCGCGCACCGCATCATGCTCGGTGGCGGCGTAAAGCACGCTGTGGCCCAGCCCCAGAACGGCCAGGTTATTGGCCTCGGTGCCGCCGCTGGTGAATATCACCTCGGCTACGGCGCAACCCACCGCCGCGGCAACCTTGGCGCGGGCATCTTCCAGGGCGCGGCGCGCCGCCCGTCCCGCCGCATGCGCCGAGGATGGATTGCCCATGAGCCGCGCCGCCGCCGTCATCGCCTCAAGGGCTGAGGGACGCAACGGCGTCGTGGCATTGTAATCGAGATAGGCGATGGCCTCGCCCATGGGGAAGTCCTTAAACTGCCAACAAACCAATCAATCACGCCCCGAGGGAGGCGCGTTTTTCCTCTTCCGCCACGGCAGCCGCCTCCGCCGCCGCCTTTTCAGCGGCGTTACGGGCAGCCAGTTCTTTTTCCAAGCTTTCGATCCGCGCCCGCAGCGAGCACATGATTTCGACCATGCTTTCCAGGCTGCGCGCCACCGGGTCCGGCAGGTCGTCGGTGGGCAGGCCATAGGCGCAGAAATCCCGCACCTTGACCGCCGCGCGCTTGTCGCGGCGTTGCACTTCGCGTGCCGGGATGCCGACCACCGTGGTGTCCGCCGGCACGTCCTTCATCACCACCGCGTTGGAGCCGACCCTGCCATTGCGGCCGATGGTGATGGGGCCAAGAATTTTCGCCCCAGCGCCGACGATCACCCCGTCCTCCAGGGTGGGATGGCGCTTGCCCTTTTCCAGCGAGGTGCCGCCCAGGGTCACCCCCTGGTAGAGGGTGATATTAGCGCCAAGTTCAGCGGTCTCGCCGATCACCACGCCGGAGCCATGGTCGATAAAGCAGCCAGCGCCGATGGTGGCCCCAGGGTGGATTTCGATGCCGGTCAAAAACCGCCCGAACTGAGCCAGAAAGCGGCCCAGAAACTTCCAGTTACTGACCCACATGGCATGGCCGAGGCGATAGAAAAACAGCGCGTGAACGCTGGGATAGGTAACAATGACCTCGGCCTTATGGCGGGCCGCCGGGTCGCGATCCATGACCGCCTGGACATCCGCCTTCAATTCGCTCCACATCTTGGTCTACCCCTTCCGGCCTCAAGACCGCTTTGGTCCTCTGCCTCATATCCTACATCACGGACGCCCCGCCGCAAAACAAGCTCCTTCGTAAACTCGTTTTTCTTGCGTCGGCGCGGCCCCACCCTATATAACTGGCGGCTGTTGCTTTTATATGGGGCCAAGCCTTGTCGGATCAAGCAAGCTCCACGCCGGGCCAAACCCGGCGGCGCATCACACATGCGTGAAAGCAGCCGCCCCCAGGCGAGGCTAACGATAGCCGCACCCGACATATAAAGGTTGAAAGGATACGATGCCGGAAGTCATTTTTAACGGTCCGGACGGCCGCCTCGAAGGACGTTACCAGGCCGGACAGCACGTCAATTCGCCGATTGCGCTGATCCTGCACCCCCACCCGCAGTTCGGCGGGACCATGAACAACAAGGTCGTCTATAACCTTTATTACGCCTTCGCCAAGCGGGGATTTTCCGTCCTGCGCTTCAACTTTCGCGGCGTCGGCCGCAGCGAAGGCGCGTTTGACAACGGCATCGGCGAGCTGAGCGACGCGGCGGCGGCGCTGGATTGGATTCAGACCCTGCATAAGGACGCCCGCTCCTGCTGGGTGGCGGGGTTCTCGTTCGGCGCCTGGATCGCCATGCAGCTCCTGATGCGCCGGCCGGAGATCGAGGGCTTCATCTCAATATCCCCGCCAGCCAACATGTACGATTTCGCCTTCCTCGCCCCCTGCCCGTCCTCCGGCCTCATCGTCCAGGGCACCGCCGACGAGCTGGTGACCGAGGAATCGGTGCAAAAGCTCGCCAACAAGCTGGGCGCGCAAAAGGCCATTAACGTCCAGTACCGCAAAATCCAAGGCGCCAGCCACTTCTTTGAAAACCATATGGAAACGCTGGTGGGCGAGGTCAACAAGTACCTCGATAAGCGGCTGGCCGAAATCGCCGCTACGGCATAAAGGTCTGCCCTCCGGTCAGGGGGCGCGGCGCGCCGGTGGTGCCCGGCAGGCTGAGCGGCAGCTTTAAGAGACTGCGCACCGCCAGAAAAGCGAACGCCTCCGCCTCCAGGTAATCGCCGCGCCAGCCCACCTCCTCCACCGCCAACACCGGCGATGCCAACCGGGCCGCCAGTTCGGCCATCATAGTCGGGTTGTGCCGGCCGCCGCCGGTGACGAACCAGCGCCGAGGCGCGGCCGGCAAGCAATCGACGGTACGGGCAACCGCCGCGGCGCTAAAGGCGGTCAACATCGCTGCCCCGTCTTCCACCGACATCTCCTCCCGCAGCAGGGCGGCAAAGGCGTCGCGGTCCAAGGATTTGGGTGGTCGGCGGGCGAAAAACGGGTGCGATAGCCAGCCTCCTAGCCGCGCCTTATCCACCTTGCCGGCGGCGGCGATCCGCCCTCCCAAGTCGCAATCTCCCAAGCCATGGGAAGATACCCAGTCGTCGAGGAGAGCATTGCCCGGCCCGGTGTCGCAGGCGATCACCTCGCCATTAAGCCCGCCGATCCAGGTCAGGTTGGCCACCCCGCCGATATTCAAGACCGCCAGCGGATAATCCATCTGCCCCTTGAAGCCAGCCGCCAGCGCCTGATGGTAAAGCGGCACCAAGGGCGCGCCCTCGCCCCCCGCCGCCACGTCGGCCTGGCGGAAGTCGCCGACCACGGGCGTATGTAGCCGGTGGGCGAGGTACGCGGCGTCGCCCAGCTGCCAGGTCAGCCCTTGATGTGGGGCATGGCGGATGGTCTGGCCGTGAAAGCCGACCACATCCACATGCCCAAGATCAATGCCGGCGGCGGCGATGGCCCGCGCGTGATGCTCGGCGATGTCCCGGCTTAAACGCGAAAAGGCCGGGGGCGGCGCGACGCTGGCCGGAAGCTCGGCGGCCTCGGCCATGGCGGCGCGGATGCGCTGGCGTAAGGCGGGATCCAGGGGCGCGCTAGCCGCCGGGCCGAAGCCTTGGACCGCGTAGCCGTCGGTTTCAATCAACGCCACGTCGATGGCGTCCACCGAGGTGCCGCACATCAGGCCCACCGCCCTATATCCAGTTTTTTTCATTGCCGCTCGCCCGCGTATTGGCGCTTCCCTTCAAGCTGTGCTACATCCCGGCCCCATGAGCAAGGTGAAATCAGAATTTTTAAACGTCCTCATCGAGCGCGGCTTCTTGCACCAGTGCACCGATCTTGAGGGACTGGATGCGGCGCTCCTCTCGGGCGTGGTCACCGCCTATAACGGCTTTGACCCCACCGGCCCCAGCCTCCATGTCGGGCACCTGCTGCCGATCATGCTGCTCCGCCACTATCAGCGCAGCGGGCATAAACCCATCGTGCTCCTCGGCGGCGGCACCGCCAAGGTCGGCGACCCATCGGGCAAGGACGAAACCCGTCAGTTGATCACCGACGATATCATCAAGAGCAACATCGCCAGCATCCGCAGCTCGTTTGAACGATTCTTGAGTTTCGGCAACGGCCCTACCGACGCCCTCATGGTCGACAACGATGAGTGGCTATCGGAACTGAAATACATCCCCTTCCTGCGCGATATCGGCCGCTTGTTTTCAGTCAACCGCATGTTGACCATGGACAGCGTGAAATTGCGCCTGGAGCGCGAGCAGCCGCTGACCTTCCTCGAATTCAATTACATGATCCTGCAAGCCTATGACTTCGTGGAGCTCAACCGCCGCTTCGGCTGCACGGTGCAATTCGGCGGCTCCGATCAGTGGGGCAACATCGTCAGCGGCGTCGACCTTGGCCGGCGCATGGAAACGCTACCGCTTTATGGCTTGACGGTGCCGCTGATCACCACCGCGAGCGGCGCCAAGATGGGCAAGACCGCCAAGGGCGCGGTATGGCTTAATGAGACGATGTTGTCGCCTTATGACTACTGGCAGTTCTGGCGCAATGTGGAGGACGCCGACGTCGGCCGCTTCCTGCGCCTGTTTACTGACCTGCCCATGGCTGAGGTGCGCCGTCTGGAAGCGCTGCAAGGAGCCGAGATCAACGACGCCAAGAAAGTGCTGGCCAATGAAGCGACACGGTTGCTCCATGGCGCAGCGGCGGCGCGTCATGCCGAAGACACCGCGCGCAAAACCTTCGAGGAAGGCGCATTTGGCGATGATCTGCCGACGGTGGAGATTGCCCACGCGCGTTTGAGCGCCGGCATCGCCGCCATCGATCTCTTCGCCGAGGCGGGGCTGTGCGCCTCCAAGGGCGAAGCGCGGCGGCTCATTCGCCAGAACGGCGCGCGGCTCAATGACGCGCCGATAACCAACGAATTGGCGCAGATCGGCCTGGACGCGCTCAACGCGCAAGGGGTGATCAAGCTGACCGCCGGCAAAAAACGCCACGCCTTAATCAAGCCGGTTTAAATACTGTTTAATACCTTCTCCTTGAGGAGAAGGTGCGCGAGCGGCATGCGAAGCGCGGATGAGGTGAGTTGCATAAATCATCCCCTCACCCCATCCCTCTCCTCAAGGAGAGGGAGACGTACCCCCGCAATTCAATCTCGCGCCCTCCGCTTCGGCCAGCGCCAGGGTGTGAGACAATAAGCCAAGATTGCCGGGCTCGCCGTGGCCGGGTACGACGATGCGCGCATGGCTATAGCGTTGTTGAAGCGTGCGTATCGCCTGCGGCCAGTGGCAAACGTCGGCGCTGCCCAAGCCGCCCAGATTGGTGCGATCAAGCGCCCGCACCAGACACGCGCCATAAAGCAGCGCGCAGTCCTCGATATAGACCACGGTATTGTCGGATGTGTGGGCGGGACCGGGATAAAAAAGATCGACCTTGCGGCCGCCAATGTTGAGGACATGCGTCTCGCCGCTCCATGCCTCGTCAATCGTCCCTTGCTGGCGCTCCACCGCTGCCGCCACCGTTGTTTGGTGGGCGAGCGAGGAAATGCCGCGCGCCTGCATCACCGGCAACCCCGCCATGCGGTCATCATGGGCGTGGGTAATGACCAGTCGTTTATCTTCGTAGTCCAGAATGCGCCCCAGCATCTCTTCCGTTTGCGCCATCGAGCAGGGCGTATCAACAAAGAGCAGGCGATCCCGGCCAACGATGACAAGACCATTGGATGACACAACGCCGTGGGAACTGGAAAACCAGCTTATATGCAGATAAACGCCCTCAGCGATCCATCTGAATTGCAGCGTCGGCAGGGCTGAGGCGTGGCTCGCCGTCATCAGGACGGCGGCGCCCGCCATGCCGCCAAGAAACCGGCGTCGAGTCAATAACTGAGGCTTACGGATTTTCTTGTTCAAGTTTCGGCGCGCCCTCGAAAATACCGCGCAAGAAGCCGGGCGTGAGCACCGACAGCGGATTGACCGAGACGTCGGGATCGTCAAGATTTCCAGTTACCTGGTAGGTGAAGGCGAACAATCCCTCGCCTCTGCCGCCAACAATCAATGTTCCCACCAGCGGCAACTTGCCGAGAATCCGATTGGCGGTATAGGCCGGCACGACGTTGCCATGCAATGCCGCCTCGCCCGCCGTCGTGTTGATCTTACCGTCAATGGTAATGCCGATGGCCGGCCCCCAGGCGCGGGCGCGCTTGAATTCCATGATGCCATTGGAGAACGTAAACGGCGTCGTCATCCGCTCGAAGCGAATGCCTTCGCCGCGCAACAAGTCGCTCACCCCGGTGAGCGATCCGACGGCGAGAATTTTGGCCAGCACCGGCGCGCGCACGACGCGAAATTCGTTGATCCTGATATCGCCGTTGATTACCTGCGCCGGCCCCGGCGGCGTCATGGCGCCGGAAAAATCCAGCGTACCGCCGAGGGCATCGGAAAACAGGCCGATGCCGCGCACCACCTTGGCGGCATCGTCGGAGCGCAAGGTAAAACGCCGCAGCGCTGCCGCCTGATCGCCGGCCGTCGCCGGCGGATTGAGGGTAAAGTCGACGCTGCCGCCGCCGACGATCTTGCCGGCGCCAACACTTTTGCCCCATTGGCCGTCGGCGAACTGCGCCGACACCGTAACATCCTGGAGCGCCGTATCATGGAGCGCCTTGACCTTCGCCGCCATGACATCAAGGGTGAAGTCCGGCAGCTCCGGCGTCGCCCCGTCGCTGGCGAAAAGCCGCGCCAGAAATGGCTGCGCATCAAACGATGAGGCGGTCACGGCGATGCCGTATGCCCCCGCGTCGCGGCGCGATGCGGTGGCCGCCAACAGCGTATCGCCTATCTTCAGGCTGTCGATGACGATTTCTTCGATGCCCTTGTTGTCGACAACCTTCACCGTGCCGCTGGCCCGCATGGCTTGGTCTTCATACACAAGATCGCGAATGACCATGGTATCGGCCTTGGTGCGATTGAAGGCAAAGCGCGCCAGTCCCGGCTTGCGCGCTTCCTTGTTCCAGCCCAGCGCCTTGACGCCGGTTTCCGCCGACCAGAAATCGAACGCGCCTTGCCCCTGGCTGATCTTGAAGCCGTGCCCCTGCAATTCCAGCCGCACCATGACCGGCCCTTTGATGGCCTCCTCGAACGGCAAGGACAATACTTTCCAGCCCTCGCCCTCGACGGCGCCGGTCAGAACATAGTGCGCCGACGGGCCTTTGCCGGGCTTGAAATATTCGCGCCAGTCAAGGGTAAACGGCGTGTCGTTGAGCTTAATGTCGCCGCGGCCCGTCAATGATTTTGCATCGACGGCGAGCTTTAACAAAGGCGAGCTTAAATTCACCTCCTTTAATATCTCGCGCGCTTGCAGGTCGCGCACGTCAGCCTTGACCTTGAATTTGACATCATCAAGCGAGACCGACTTGAGCAAGGGAAAATCAAGTTGCAATGCGACTGCGCCGCTGCCGGCCAATGCGGCGGGATTGATGCCGTATTTCGAGGTGTAGCCGAGCGGCTTGTGATCAATGAGGCGCATGATCGCCGGCACCGATCCTTTAAGGGTTGCTTCGACGTGAGCGGCGGAGCCGCCTTTGGTCTGAAAGCCGCCTAAATGAATCGTGCTGCCCGCCGCCGCCACGCCGTCGGCGACGCCGCCTTTGACATCGATGTCCAGTTTGTGCAGCGACAGGTGAGCATGGCCCGCACCGCCGACGATGGGCGGCATGGGGCGCAAATAATGCACCAGGAGATCCTTGAAATCGAATTGGAAGTCGAGGGCGTCGTCGGGCAAGGCGGCGCCTTCTTCATGGGGCGGTATGTTGATGGCGAACTGGCCGCGCGTCGCCACACCGGAAGGAATATTGCGGCTGACCCAATCATGAGCGCCGCGCGACAATCCTTGCGGCCAATAGCGCGGCAGGCTGGCGAACGAGATATTAGTGATGTCACCATGCATGCGCGCCCCGAGCTTGCCGTTCTCGCGCCACATCACGCCATCCGCGGTAATCGTCGCGCCGGCGAAGCGCACCTCAAGGGATTCGATGGCGAGGGTATCTTTCGCCGGATCGAAGCTTGCCTTATGCGCCAGACGTTCGATCGCCAGCGGCTCGGGGTAGAGCTCCGGGATGCTCAGCTGTCCGGCGCCGGCGCCGATGTCCCAGGAAACGAGGGTAAGCGCCAAGTCGCGGTTGAAAGTCAGCGACACCGCACCGGTCGCGGGCACGTCGATGTCCCGCAGACGGCCCAAGAACACCGATTTGCCGGCGATCCGCGACGGATTGAGACCCTCAAACGCCAGATGCAGGATGCTGGTCTCGTCGCTCTTTTGGTAGCGGCCGTCCAACCGCAATGGCACGGCGGCATCCGCCGGTCCGCTAAGCGCTCCCTCGCCCAGCAGCTCGATGCCGGCGGCGGCGCGTTTCAAATCGAAATTCAGGCCGGCGATTTTCCAGCTCTCATCGCTTTCCGCCTCGCGCATGGTCAGGGTGGCGTCACGTATGCGCACCCGGCGCAGGGCGCTGGAACGATCCCCTTCCGGCGGCAGCAGCAGCCGGATCAGGATTTTGCCGAACGCCGAGCCGCCCTGGTCTTGGGCCAGCGCGGCGAAAAGTTCGCCATCGCGCCATTCGGCGGCCAGATTGAGCCCGCGCAACTCCAGGGTGCGGGCGGCGACCTCGCCGCGCAGCAACGCCATCAGGCTCAAGGTCATCGCCCCTTCCGGGAGCGCCACCGCCGCGCCGCTGTCGGCGGTCATCAGTTGCAAGTTGGTCAGCCGGATTTCCAGCCCCGGCGCAATGCGCCGCCCGCTGAAGGAGGGCCGCCGCAACGCCAGCGTCACGTCATCGAATTCAACCGTCGCCGCCGCGCCGCCGACGCTCAGACGGTCTTTCAGATAAGGTTGCAGGAAGGCGATGGAGAGGGGACCGAACGACAGCCGAAGCACCAGAAGGCTCGCCGCCACGAACAAGACGATGCCGATCCAGATCAACGCCCGAAGCGCCAGGTGCAACCGTCTGCCGTGGCTCATGGGTGGGCGCTTGGACGCTACGTTGTCCTCCCCCATGGGATCAGCCGTCATGCCGCCGCTCCATGGCAAGATCGGTTGTGTTCAGCGCCAATCCAGGGCAGATATGGGGTATGGGCATCTTCCATAAGCTACTTGTAGCAGGTTTAGGGTCTGTTGACATTCATCACGTGAGCCGCGATGGGAGCAAAAATGGCCATATGGAAGAAGAAAAGCGAAGGGCGTATCGGCAATACGGTCGAGCTTTTCGACGCGCCAGGTGGCCATTTTCGCCCCACCCCAAAGGGGCGCGGCGGATTTTGCCATCCAGGACGTCGCCGGGCTGGTCAAATCCGCCAGCGTCACGGCCACGCGATGAATGTCAACAGGCCCTAATGTCGGAACACAGGTTGAAAGACGCGTTTTCATGAGCCGCGAAATCCCTCCTCGCCCCTTCTATCTGGCGCGTGTGGCGCCGTTGTGGCAGGATTTTTGCGATGCCGCCGTGAACGCCGGCTTAACCGATCCGGCTGCAAGCCTGGGCGAGAGAGATCGCCGGCTCCTGGAGACGATTTTTGGCAACAGCCCCTATCTGACCCGCCTTGCCCTCCTGCAACCGGCGTTTACCCTTGCCCTCCTTGCCGATGGTCCCGATCTTGCGCTTCTGACGGTGAGCGCCGAGCTTGCCCGCCGCGTGCCCGAGATGACGGACGCCAGCGCCCTGAAATCGGCGCTCCGGATCGCCAAGCAGAAGGTCGCGCTGGCGGTGGCGCTCGCCGACATCGCCGGCCTCTGGCCGCTGTCGCGGATCACCGCCGCCTTGAGCGATTTTGCCGAACTGGCCGTGGATCTGGCGGTGGCCCATCTGCTGCGCCACGCCATGCAGAAGGGGGAGTTGACGCCGCCAGCGGGCTGCGCCGATGTCATGACGCTCAGAGCCGAGCCCGAGATCGCCAAAGGTTGCGGTTATTTCGTTCTCGGCATGGGCAAGCTCGGCGCGCGGGAGCTGAACTATTCCAGCGACATCGATCTCATCGTTCTCTACGACAATGAAGTGGCCAGCTACATCGGCCCAAAGTCGCCGCAGGATTGTTTCATCCGCATCACCCGCGATCTGGTGCAGATCATGCAAGAACGCACCGGTGACGGTTATGTGTTCCGCACCGATCTCAGGCTTCGTCCCGACCCAGGGGCGACGCCGGTGGCGCTGTCGGTGGCAGCGGCGGAAATCTATTATCAGAGCGTCGGCCTTAATTGGGAACGGGCGGCCATGATCAAGGCGCGCCCCATCGCCGGCGACCGCGCGGCGGGCGCGGCGTTCCTCGACATGCTGACCGGCTTTGTCTGGCGCAAGCACCTTGACTACGCCGCCATGGCCGACATCCATGCCATCAAGAACCTCATTCATCAGCACCACCGTCACGGCGCCATCGTGGTCAAGGGCCAGGACGTCAAGCTCGGGCGCGGCGGCATCCGCGAGATCGAATTTTTCGCCCAGATCCAGCAATTGATCGCCGGCGGCCGCGAGCAGGCGCTGCGGGTGCGCGATACCATGACCGCGCTGGCCGTGCTGCAAAACACCGGCCGGATCAGCGCCGAGGAACAAGCCGCCCTCATCGCCGCCTATGAACTCTTTCGCACCGTCGAACACCGTTTGCAGATGATCAACGATGATCAAACCCATGCTTTGCCGACAAGCGAGGAAGGGCTTGAGCACATTGCCGCCTTCCTCGGCTACCAAGACGCGGCGGCGCTGACGGCCGAGCTGTTGCCCGCCTTCAATCGCGTTCACACGCTTTATCAGGAGCTGCTGGAGCCCACAGGCGAACGCGAAACCGCACCGCCGGAAACGCGCGCCTTCAGCCCCGCCGCCCCTGATGCCGCGGCGCGCCTTGCCGCGCTCGGCTTTAAGGATGCCGAGCGCATGCGGTCGGTGATCGAAGGCTGGCTCTTTGGCCGCTATCGCGCGCTGAGAACGCCGCGCGCCCGCGCGCTGTTGGAACGGCTGCTGCCTTATCTGTTGGATGCCTTGAGCAATACCGGCGAGGCCGACGGCGCGCTGATGAAATTCGATGATTTCTTATCGAAACTGCCGTCCGGCGTGCAACTGCTGTCGCTGTTCCAGGCCAATCCCTGGCTCCTCGAACTGGTGGTGGAGATCATGGGCATCGCGCCGGCGCTGGCGGCCGAGCTTTCCCACCGCCCGGTGCTCCTGGACGCGGTGTTAAGCCCCGACTTTTTCAATCCGCTGCCGGCCACCGACTTGTTGCGCCAAAGCTTGGCCGAGGCGCTGGCCCGCGGCCGGGATTTCCAGGACGTGCTCGATCTGGCGCGGGTGTGGGCCAATGAGCAGCGCTTCCGCATCGGCGTCCAACTACTGCGCGCCACCATCGACGGCAGCGCCGCCGGCGCGGCCATGACGCGCGTCGCCGAGGCGACGCTCCATGAACTCCTGGCGCGCGTGGAGGCGGATTTTGCAGTGCGCCACGGCCGCATTCCCGGTGGCCGGCTCAGCGTCATCGGCATGGGCAAGCTGGGCGGCGGCGAGCTGACATTTACTTCCGATCTTGACATGATCTTCGTCTATGACGCGTCGGCGGACGCCGCCTCCGACGGCCCGCGGTCTTTAAGCCCCAGTCATTATTACGCCCGGCTGTCGCAGACCTTCATCAATGCGCTGACCGCCTTGACCGCCGAGGGCCGGCTGTTTGAGGTCGATATGCGGCTGCGCCCATCGGGTAGCGCCGGGCCGGTGGCGGTGTCGCTGGTCGCCTTCGACACCTATCAGCACGCCAGCGCCTGGACCTGGGAGCATATGGCGCTGACCCGAGCGCGGCCCATCGTCGGCGACGCCGCGCTTAATGAGCGCATCGCCGCCATCATCCGCGACGTGCTGACCAAGCCGCGCGACGAGACACAACTGCTGCGCGACGTTGCCGACATGCGCCAACGCCTGCGCAAGGAGTTCGGCGTCGATAACATCTGGTCGGTCAAGCATTGCCTCGGCGGACTGGTGGACGCTGAATTCGTCTGCCAATACCTGGAATTGCGACACGCCACAACCGCCCCGCAAGTGCTCTCCCCCCATACTGCCGACGCCATCGAGCGCCTAACGGCGGCGGGGTTTTTGCGCCCCCACATCGGCGCGCAACTGGCCGAGGACTACAAGCTCCTCCATCAGGCGCAAAGCGTGGTGCGCCTCTGTGTCGGCGGCGTGTTCGATGAAGAAACGGCGGCAAACGGCCTGAAGGCGGCGCTGGCCAAGGTCATCGCCGGGGCATCCTTCGAGGAGGTGCGTGACCGCGTGGCGGCGGCGCAGGCGCGCATCGCCGCCCTCCATCGTGATATCATCGACGAACCCGCCGCTGTGACGGTATCTTAGACCCATCGACAGGAGCCCCCCCATGCCCGACGTCAACGACAAAGCCCCCGACTTCTCGCTGCCCACCGAAAGCGGCGACACCCTGTCCTTAAAGTCCCTGAAGGGCAAGGCCGTGGTGCTTTATTTCTATCCCAAGGACGACACCCCCGGCTGTACCCAGGAAGCCCTGGGGTTTACCGCACTGGCCGGTAAATTCGCCAAAGCCGGCGCGGTGATCGTCGGCGTATCCAAGGATAGCGTCGAGCGTCACCGTAAATTCATCGACAAGCATGAGCTTGCCGTCACCCTGGTTTCCGACGCAGACGGGGCTTTATGCGCAACATATGGGGTGTGGGTGGAAAAGAGTCTTTATGGCCGGAAATACATGGGCATCGAGCGCGCCACCTTCCTCATCGACGGCAAGGGCGTCATCCGCCAAATCTGGCGCAAGGTGAAGGTCAAGGGCCATGCCGAGGAAGTGCTGGCGGCGGTCAAGGCGCTGTGACGGCGAATCGGTTCTCCGTCCGAGCATTAACCATGTTGTGCGCCAGCGAAGCCGTGCGATGGTCTCTATCAATTTAGCTATTATTTCAGAAAATACTTTTATATTAAATGGTTGTAAGAAATTTATATTAAATTACTTTAATTTTGTCCAGTTATGGATTGATCTATCTGAGGGCAAAAGATTAATTTCCATACCGCCAATTTAACCAATAATTAACTGCGGCGTCCGATAAAGGATGGCATCAACAGTAAAACGGAGAGCCCGCGGAATTTGCTGTTGCATTGACTCCCGCCTTGGGATGAAATGCGCCCGGGGTTCTCGACAAGATAAGGACGCGAAGGCTGTGTCTCGCCACCCGGCGATCAGAGACGTCGTACGACGGCTGCGCCATAGGTATTTCCCGGAACGGCAATTGTACTTCCGGGCCAATGGCGTCGTGCGCTTTATCTCCTTCTCCCCCCGTATGCAGATGACCGGCGCCGCCACGGCTTCCGCTTTCCTGCTGTGGGTCGCCTTCGCCTCGTTCAACGTCATCGCCCATGACGAAATCTTAGCCGCCAAGGATCGCCGCATCGCCGAGCTCGAGG
>JACFMS010000004.1:19748-131144 GCA_019455285.1 Sphingomonadales bacterium | reverse complement strand
TCGCCGAAATATCCCGCTCTTACGACGAACTGGATGCCTCCATGCGACGCTTGCAGCAGGAGGTGGCGTTGACCGCCGAACGGCTCAAAGAACGGCAGAACTATTTACGCCGCTTCATGACCGAGGACAGCGCCGCTGAAAATGACCGCCAGTCTGCCGAGGATGAGAGAAGGTCCCGCCGACTGTCGTGGACGCGCTCCTGGGATAATTTCTCGCTGCGTTCCTTGAAAAATGAACTCGATGCCTTGGACGGCCAGCAACGCGACATCGCCGGCCACCTTCTGGGCCTGACCAACGAGACCATCGCCTCCCTGGATGAGGTGCTCAAAGGCGCGGGGCTGTCGAAAGACACCCTGCTGGCGGCGGTGGAGACGTCCCCCTCCCTGGGCTCGGGCGGTCCTTATATCGCCGCCGGCCAAGCCCCTGACGCCGGCGACACGGTGCTCTCCGAGCCCGCCTCGCCGGCCGATCCCTTTGCCGAGCTGCTGCTGCGGCGGAGCGAGCTGGAGCAATTGAACCATATCTTGACCAACGCCCCGTTCGATAAGCCGGTGGAGAATTATTATATCTCCAGCCATTATGGGCGGCGCAGCGATCCCCTCACGCACCGCAGGGCGGCGCATTATGGCGTCGATATGGCGGGCTGGTGGAACAGCCCCATTCACGCCACCGCCGGCGGCAAGGTGATGCGGGCCGGCCGCAACGGCGCTTATGGCAACTATGTCGAGATCGACCATGGCAACGGTTTTCGTACCCGCTATGGTCATTTAAGCAAGGTCAAAGTGAAAGCCGGCCAGCGCTTGGAGCGCGGCGATGTCGTCGGGCTGATGGGCAGCACCGGCCGCAGCACCGGCACCCACCTGCATTATGAAATCTGGTTCGCCAAACGCCCGCTCAACCCGCTCAACTTCTTTAAGGCAGCAGACGATGTTCGGAAAATCCAATACGCCAACTCCCGCTCCGGTTAACAAGACTCTGCGGCCGACACTGACAACGGGCGCGCCCTCGCTCATCGCGGCGGATGTGCGCATCACCGGCAACCTGACCGCCAAGGGCGAAATTCAGCTCGACGGCATCGTGGAAGGCGACGTTCGCGCCGATACCCTGATCGTCGGCGACAGCGGCGCCATCAAGGGCGCGGTCAGCGCCGATGCCGTCACCGTTCGCGGCGTGGTCGAGGGACAGATCCGCTGCCGCTCGGTGCGGCTGGAAAAAACCGCCCGTGTCAAGGGCGACGTGTGGCATGAGACGGTAAGCGTCGAAGCCGGCGCGATGATCGAAGGCCACTTCGTGCACACGCAAAATAACAACGATAAAATCGCCAAGGTGGTGGGTGATATTTCCGACCACGCCAAAAAGCCTGCGGCAGTGGTCAATGGCGCGAGCGTTAGTGGGTAAAAAGGCCACCTCACCCGACCCTCTCCTCGAAGGAGAGGGCTTTTTTCCTTCTCCTTGAGGAGAAGGTGCGCGAAGCGCGGATGAGGTGACAACAAGATTATTTACGCCAAATCCTCGACCGCCTCAGCGCCGCCATGGACGCGGGCGGCGAGCGAGGCGTTGAGAAACGGATCAAGATCGCCGTCGAGCACCTTGGCTGGCTGTGACGACTCCACGCCGGTGCGCAAATCTTTCACCATCTGATAGGGCTGCAGCACATAGGAACGGATCTGGTGGCCCCAGCCGATGTCGGTCTTAGCCGCCGCTTCGGCGTTGGCCGCCTCCTCGCGCTTTTGCAATTCCAACTCATAAAGCCGCGCTTTGAGCATCTTCATGGCGGTGGCGCGGTTCTTGTGCTGCGAGCGTTCGTTCTGGCACTGCACCACGATGTTGGTGGGAATATGAGTGATGCGCACCGCGCTGTCGGTGGTGTTGACGTGCTGGCCGCCGGCGCCCGACGAACGATAGGTATCGATGCGCAAATCCTTATCGTTGATGTCCACCTCGATGTTTTCGTCCACCACGGGATAGACCCAGACGCTGGCGAAGCTGGTATGCCGCCGCGCATTGGAGTCAAAGGGCGAAATGCGCACCAGGCGATGTACGCCGCTTTCCGACTTCAGCCAGCCGTAGGCATTGTGGCCTTTGATCTGAACGGTGGCCGACTTGATGCCGGCCTCTTCGCCCACATGCTCTTCGATGTACTCGGATTTATAGCCGTGGGCCTCGGCCCAGCGCAGATACATGCGCAACAGCATCTGCGCCCAATCCTGGCTTTCGGTGCCGCCGGCCCCAGAGTGAACTTCAAGGTAACAATCGTAGCCGTCGGCTTCGCCAGAGAGCAGGGTTTCGACCTCCCGCGCCGACGCGGTTTTTTCCAGGACGCTCAAGGCCGCCAGGGCCTCGCCCACCATCGCCTCGTCGCCTTCCGCTTCGGCAAGCTCGATCAGCTCGACAGTGTCGGCAAGCTCGCGCTCCACCTCCCGGCAGGCCGCAATGGCGGCCTCCAGCCGGGTGCGTTCCTGCATCAGCTTTTGCGCTTTTTCCGCGTTATCCCAAAGCTTGGGGTCTTCGACCAGGGCGTTCAGTTCATCCAGGCGGTCAAGGGCGCGATCCCAGTCAAAGATGCCTCCGTAACAGGGCAATCGACTGCTGGATTCTATCGACGGACGTTTGTGCTTCGGCGCGCATGGGTACTCCTTGGCAAGCTCATATCGGCGCTCGTCTTTACATATTCAAGCGGTGGATGCAACCCGCTCAATAAAGTCCGCCAGTGCCGGTTTTGATCTGCGAGCTTTCGTCGGCGCCCACGCCGCCTAGGTCGCCGCCGCCATCGAGCACGGTCTGGCTGCCGCCGGGCTCGGTGCCGGGCTTGAAGGCTTCGAGAATGGCCTTGGGATCGCCATAGTGCGCCGGAAGTCCGCTTTGGGCGTTGACCCGCACCAAACGGATACCTTCGGGAATGCGGAAGGGAATCGCCGGCTCTTTCTCCAGCGCCGCAGCCATGAAGTCGCGAAAGATCGGTCCCGCCACGGAGGCACCCTGCTCCGTCTTGCCGAGTGTGTGGGGCTGATCGAAGCCGATATAGACGCCAACCGCCAGATTGGGCGAGAAGCCGACGAACCAGGCATCGTTGATGTCATTGGTGGTGCCGGTCTTGCCGGCCAGCGGCTTGCCGACGCTGGCGACGATGCGGCCGGTGCCGCGTTGCACCACGCCCTCCAGCATGGACACCACCTGATAGGCGGTCTGCGGCGAGATCACCTGGAGACGGGTATCGGGCAATTGGGGCGGCGGCTGATCGGCCCAGCGATCAGCCTTGCAGCCGTCGCACACGCGCCCGTCATGGCGATAGACGGTCTTGCCGCGCCGGTCCTGTATGCGGTCGATCAGCGACGGCGTGATCTTCTTGCCGCCGTTGACCAACATGGCGTAGGCGGCGGTGAGCTTCAGCACCGTGGTTTCGCCCGAACCTAGCGCCATGGCCAGCGTCGGCTGCATGTTGCTTTGGATGCCAAAGCGGTCGGCGTAATTGGTGACGATGCCCATGCCGATATACTGCGCCAGGCGCACCGTCATCAGATTTCGCGACATCTCGATGCCCATCCGAAGCGTGCTCGGGCCATAAAACTGCGTGCTGTAGTTTTCCGGCTTCCACCTGCCGCCGGCCTGATCGATGACGAAGGGAGCATCTAGCACCAGGCTTGATGGCGTAAACCCGGAATCGAGCGCCGCGGCGTAGACGAAAGGCTTGAACGCCGAACCGGGCTGGCGCAGCGCCTGCGTGGCGCGGTTGAACTCGCTGGCCGCGTAATCAAAGCCGCCCACCAGCGCCAGGACGCGGCCAGTCTGCGGGTCAAGCGCCACCAGCGCCCCTGACGCCTCAGGCACTTGGCGCAGGGCATAGCGGCCGGCGGGCGCGCCGGCCAGCGGCTCCACGGCGATGACATCGCCCACCGAAAGCACTTCCTGCGCCGACTTGATCGGCGGTCCTATGTAGGCATCGGGCAGCCGGCGGCGGGCCCAGGTCATTTCCACCAGCGGGATACGGCCTGCACTCCCGTCGTCAAGACCGATGCGCGCTTCCTCGTCTGCGACCGCCAACACCACGGCGGCGCGCCAACCCGGCATGCCAATCTTCAGATCCTGGGCGGCAAGGGCTTCGCGCCAACCCTGCTCCGTGATAGCGGCCGGCGACAGGCGGGCCAGCGGACCGCCCCAGCCATGGCGGCGGTCATAGGCGATGAGCCCGCGCCGTAGCACCCGCTCGGCGATCGCCTGGAGGCGCGGCTCCAAGGTGGTGCGTACCGAAAGGCCGGCTTCATAGAGCGTCTTTTCGCCGTATCTGCGGTAAAGCTCGCGCCGCACTTCCTCGGTAAAGTAATCGGCGCGGTAGATATCGCCGCCGCGACGCTTGCGCACCAAGAGCGGCGCGGCTTCCTCGGCGCGCAGCGTTGGTTTGTCGATGTGGCCGTCTTCGTACATGCGCGACAGCACCCAGTTGCGGCGCGCCACCGCCGCTTTATAGTTCCGCGTCGGGTGATAGTTATTGGGCGCTTTGGGTAAGGCGGCGAGATAGGCCATCTCGCCCACCGTCAGCTCACCGAGCGATTTATCAAAATAGTTGAGCGCCGCCGCCGCCACCCCATAGGAGCTGGCGCCAAGATAGATCTCGTTCAGATAGAGTTCGAGAATCTGATCCTTGGTAAAGGCCCGCTCGATGCGATAGGCAAGGATGGCTTCCTTGATCTTGCGCTCGTAGCTGACCTCGTTGGTCAAGAGAAAATTCTTCGCCACCTGCTGGGTGATGGTGGAAGCGCCCACCGGACGGTGACCGACCAGGGCGTTCTTGATGTTGGTGACGGCGGCGCGCACGATACCCAAATAATCAAGGCCGGCATGGCTGTAGAAATGCTTGTCCTCGGCGGATAGGAAGGCGTGGATCACCGGCTTGGGAAAGGCCTCCACCGGCACGAACAGCCGATGTTCGCGGGCGAATTCACCGATCAGGCTGCCGTCGCCGGCGTGAATGCGGGTGATCACCGGCGGCTCGTAGGCCGCCAGCTGCTTGTAATCCGGCAGCGCCCGGCCATAGTGATGGAGCAGCAAAAAGAAGCCGATGACGCCGACGACAGCCAACACGATCGCCCCGGCGACGACGCCAAGCCCGATATTCAGCCACAGCCGCCGCCGTTTATGGTTGTCGGCCTCCTGCGGGCTAGTGGTCGCTTGATCGTTCATCAAAGTCCTATCCAATGGCGGCGGCGGTAACGGATCTGCCATAGCTGCGAAATATGTCGCGGCCGTGGCGACATATACTCTACTGCTCTAATGACTTGCCAGTTTGAGGAAGTACTGGTCAAGGGCGCTCTTGAGCGCCGCGGCGAGGCGCCGCTGCTGGGCGGCGCTGGCCAGATTGGCGGCGTCCTTAGGGTTCGACAGATAGCCCATCTCGAACAGCACCGACGGCACGTCCGGGGCCTTGAGCACGACAAAGCCGGCAAAACGGTGGCTGTTGCGCCGCAGCGGCATCACCTGGCCTAGCTCATTGACCAGAATGGTGGCGAAATGGGCGGAAAAATTCATGGTTTCGCGGCGGGCGAGGTCGATGAGGATGCTGGAGACCTCCGGCGGCTCATCGCCGAGGTCGATGCCGGCGATGATATCGGCCTTGTTTTCCTTGGCCGCCAAGAGCTCCGCCTCGCTGTCAGAGGCGCGCTCCGACAGGGTATAGACGGAGCCGCCCCGCACCTCGTCGGTCTTAAAGGAGTCGGCGTGCAAGGAGACGAACAGATTGGCCCCCGCCGCCCGGGCGATCTGGAAGCGGTCGCGCAAGGGGATGAAAATATCGCGGTCGCGGGTCAGTTTGACGGTATAGACGCCGCTCCGCTCCAACTCGTCGCGCACCACCCGGGCGACCCTGAGCGTGATATTCTTCTCCACCTCGCCGTTGACGCTGGAAGCCCCCGGATCGACCCCGCCATGGCCGGGATCGATGACGATCACCCGGCGGCCGGCAGCGGCCTGCTCGGAGGGCGGACGCGCTTCTTGCGTTGGCGCCGCCGGCGCCGCCTCCTCCGGCCGCCTCAAGGCGGCGAGAAACGCCGCGCGGTCGGTCGGCACCAGATCGATCACCAGACGATGGCCAAAGCCGTCCCGCGCCGGGATCACGAACGCCGCCTTGACCGCCGCCGGGGCAGTCAAGTCCAAGACAATCCGCGAGGTTCCGGCCTTGAACAGGCCGAAGCGGTAATGGCTTACGATGCCCTTGCCCTTGCCCTGGGAACGGCTGCCGAATTCGGTTTCCGAGACGTCGATGACGATGCGGTAGGGATCGGCGAGGGAGAAAATCTTGTAGTCGATGGCGTCATCGACTTCGAGCACGAAGCGGCTGACGTCGCCGTTGACGCCCAGGCGCACGTCCTTCAGCTCCCGCCCTTCGGCCAGGCCGGAAAGACACAGGGCCAGGATCAAGGCCGCCGCCGTACGAATAAGACCGCTCATCGGCGGCATTCTAGGAAAAAAACTCCTGACTGAAAAGATTCCGTTGCCCTGACAAAGGGATGGATGGCGGTGGACCGGCAATTTTCCACTCCTGATGACGTTTCCTATTGTCAGTGCCGGGGCCGTGGCTCTATGGTAACGACGCTAGTCCGGTTTTTCCGGCTTTTCCCAGCACCTTAAGGGCATGGCCTGGAAAATAGCGGTGGCGACACTACATATGGCTGCATATGCCGGCTCCTCCCGCCAGCCCTGCGATCGGGCGTTTCGAGAGGACGGAAGTGACGCCGCCGTTAAGACCGACACGAGTTATCCCGCCTCATCTGGGCGATGATAGTGTGTATAGATTTAACCGAATAATGAACAAAGACCATCGCCCTTACCGTCTCAACCGCAACGCCTCTTGGTCTGTTATGATCGGGGGAGCTCTTACCGCTGCCGCACCGGCAGCGCCCGCGCGGTTGACCAGGGGCATGGCGATGGACGTTTCGACCACAACACAGATCAATATAGATGGGATGCGCGCGCCCCGGGGAACTCCCCGACGGCCGGCGCCGCGTCCTTACCGGAGATTCCGTAAATGGCTGTACGAATGCTTATCGACGCCTCCCACAAGGAGGAGACCCGGGTTGCTATCGTAAGCGGCAACCGCGTTGAAGATTTCGACTTTGAATCCGCTTCCAAGAAACAGCTGAAAGGCAATATCTACCTCGCCAAGGTGACGCGCGTCGAGCCGTCGCTGCAGGCGGCTTTCGTCGACTACGGCGGCAACCGCCACGGCTTTTTGGCGTTCAGCGAAATCCACCCCGACTATTACCAGATCCCGGTGGAGGATCGCGAAGCCCTGCTTGCCGAAGAACGCGAGGCGGACGCCGAAGCTGAAGACGAGGACGAGGACGAAGCCGAAGGGCAAGAAGCCAGCGCCGAGACCGCCGCTGCCCAGGAAGACCACAAGGAAGAAAGGGGAGAGGTTGAATCCATCGTCTCCAGCCATGAGGACGTGGCGGACGAAATCATCCATCGCCCCAAACGCCTAAAGCGCCGCTACAAGATCCAGGAAGTAATCCGCCGCCGGCAAATTCTCTTGGTGCAGGTGGTCAAGGAGGAACGCGGCAACAAGGGCGCGGCGCTGACCACCTACTTGTCGCTGGCCGGCCGCTACAGCGTGTTCATGCCCAACACCCATCATGGCGGCGGCGTCAGCCGCAAGATCGGCAATCCGGGCGACCGGCGTAAATTGAAAGAGGTGCTAAACGAGCTTGATCTGCCCGACGGCATGGGCTGCATCATCCGCACCGCCGGCTTGAGCCGCACCAAGGCCGAGATCAAACGCGACTTTGAATATTTGAAGCGCACCTGGGACGAAATCCGCGAACAGACGATCACCTCCACCGCGCCGGCGCTGATCTATGAAGAAGGCGATTTGATCAAGCGCTCGCTGCGCGATCTTTATACCCGCGACGTGGATGAAATTCTGGTCGAAGGCGAGGAAGGCTACAAGTCGGCGAAAAATTTCGTCAAGCTGTTGATGCCAAGCCACGCCAAGAAGGTCCAGCATTACAAGGAAAACATTCCGCTGTTCCACCGCTATCAGGTGGAGGGACAGCTTGATTCCATGTACAACCCGGTGGTCACGCTGCGCTCCGGCGGCTATATCGTGATCAATCCCACCGAGGCTTTGGTCTCCATCGACGTCAACTCGGGCCGCGCCACGCGCGAGCACAACATCGAGGAAACGGCGCTCAAGACCAACCAGGAAGCGGCGGAGGAAATTTCCCGTCAGCTTCGCCTGCGCGACATGGCCGGCCTCATCGTCATCGATTTTATCGACATGGAGGATCGCCGCAACATCCGCGAGGTGGAACGCCGGCTGAAGGATTGCTTGAAGCACGATCGGGCGCGCATTCAGGTAGGCCGGATCAGTCCTTTTGGTCTTTTGGAAATGTCGCGGCAGCGGCTGCGGCCGGGCCTATTGGAAGCCAGCACCCGCCCCTGTCCGCATTGCGAAGGCACCGGTATCGTTCGCTCGGTGGAATCCTCGGCGTTGCATGTTTTGCGCGCCATCGAGGAGGAAGGCATTCGCGCTCGCGCCACCGGATTACGAGTGTACATGCCAACCGCCGTAGCGTTTTATCTCCTCAACAACAAGCGCCATGAACTGGGCAATGCCGAAAGCCGCTACGGTTTTTCCGTCTCCATCGAGGTTGACGACACTCTGATCGCGCCGAAGTTCCGCATGGAACGCTTGGTAGCGCCGAAGGAAGAAGCCGAGGCCGAAGGCATGGAAGGCGAAGCGCCGCGCGAGGAAGCGGTTGAAGCGGTGGAGCCACGCCGCGAACCGCGCCCTGAACAACGCGCGGAAGAGCCTTCAGGCGAAGAACGTGGCGGTCGCCGCCGCCGTCGCCGCCGCCGCCGTGGCGGGCGCGGCGAAGGCCGCGACGAAGCACGTTTCGAAGGCCGCTATGAGGATCGCGAAGAGGAAGATCAGGCTTCCCACGAAGCCGAGCTTGAAGGCGCGGAAAGCCCAGGCGAGGCTGAGGAAACCGCGCCTGGCGCCGCTGAGCGCCCCCGCGAAGCGGCCGAAGGCGAGAACGAGCGCCGCAAACGCCGTCGCCGCGGCCGGCGCGGCGGGCGGCGGCGCGGCCGCGAGCAGGAAACGATGGCCGAGGGCGGCTACCAGATGTCCGAACAACCGTCGGTGTTGGAAATTTCCGGGGAACCCGCCATTCAACCTGCAACCGCGCCAGAAGCCGAGATCGAGCCTGCGGCAGCCGAAATGCCGCAGAGCGTAGAGACTGCGGAAGTGGTGACGGTTGCGCAAGCAGAAGCCGCTCCCGCGCCGCGCAGTCGCCAGCGCAATCGTCGGCGCACGCGCGAGGCTGAAATCGCCCCGGAAACGCAACCAGAAACACCCGCAGAAAGCGCCGCCGAGGCTGGCGAAAAGCCGCGCCGGCGGCGGCGGGGAAAGCCGATGGCAGAAGCGGAAGCTGTGGCCGCGCCAATCGCCATCGAACTGCCCCTGCCCGAACCTGCTGCTGCCGCAGCCATCGAGCCGGCAGCAGCGCCGGCGGCTGCGCAACCCGCCGCCCTACCGGTTGCCGTCGAGGCCGATCGCCATTTGGCGAGCGCGCCGGTCACGGTCAAGGAAGTGGGCGGCGAGTCCGCCGGCGAACCGCGCAAAAAAGGCTGGTGGCAGCGCGCCCTGGAGCGGTAGGAAAAAACTTCTCTCACAATTCCCCTCCCCCTTTTGATGGGGGAGGGTCAGGGTGGGGGTGGCATCTTACAGCGAATAAACCATCACCCCCATCCAAACCTTCCCCCATCAAGGGGGAAGGCTTCACGTCAGCAAAAAATTCTACCCGCGCAACCACCCCTGTAATCGCCGCATGGCGTCGGCGGTATCAGCTTCGGAGCCAGCGAACGAGATGCGCACGAAGCTGTGGCCGTTGCGGGCATCGAAATCCACACCCGGCGTCAGCGCCACGCCGGTATCATCCAACAGGCGGGCGCAAAAGCTCATGGAGTCATTGGTGAAGGGGCTGACATCAGCATAGAGATAGAACGCGCCGTCCACCGGCGCGAAACGTGTGATGCCCATTTTCGGCAGCGCTTCCATCAGGATATCACGGTTGCGGGCATACCCGGCAACGATCTGGTCCAGCTCCTCAGTGCAATCGAAGGCGCGGATCGCCGCCGCCTGTGAAATGGTGGGCGCGGAGATATAAAAGCTTTGCACCAAGGCTTCGATGGGACGCACCAGATTTTGCGGCACCACCATCCAGCCGAGCCGCCAGCCGGTCATACAGAAATATTTCGAAAAGCTGTTGATGACGATGGCGTCATCGGTGAATTCCAGGGCGCTGTGCTCGCGCTTGCCGAAAGTGATGCCATGATAAATCTCATCGGAAATGAGCCGTACACCGTGGGCGGCGCAAGCGCCGATGAGCGCCGCAAAATCCGCCTTGGGTAGCATCGAGCCGGTAGGATTGGCCGGGCTTGCCACCATGACGCCGTTCAGACCTCCCGGCTGGAAACAGAGCGCGTCGACATGATCCGCCGTGATCTGGAAGCCGGTGCTCTGATCAACATCCACCGGCACCGCTTCCAGGTCTAACGCCTTCTGGATGGCGAAATAAGGCGGATAGCCCGGACGGGCGAGCGCAATGCGCGCCCCGTCGTCAAAGGCGGCAAGAAAGGCCAGCAGAAACGCGCCCGACGAGCCGGTGGTGACGACGATGCGCTCCGCCGGCACGTTGACGCCATAGCGCTCCCGGTAATATTGGGCGATGCGCTCGCGCAAGGCGGGCAACCCTAAAGCCTCGGTGTAGCCGATAATGTCGCTGGCTATGAGCCGCGCCGCCTCGTCGCGCACCAGCTTGGGCGCGCCGATGGACGGCTGGCCGACGCACAGCGACAACACGTCCCGGCCGGCCGCCCTTAAGGCGGAAGCGGAGCGCAGCACGTCCATGGCGTAAAACGGCGGCACATCGCTGCGGCGGGAGGGAAGGAGAAGCGGCTTTCCTGCTGTCATTGGGTTCTGCCTTATTGATATCAAGTTTTTTTGTTTAACTGACGTCGTATTGACGGGTTCACGCCCGCCCCTTACCTATAGGTCGGGGAGGACGGATGGAGATGGTCATTGTCCCTAGCCAAGATTAGGTCCAGCGTTTGCGGGCAAGCTGCGGCCCTGATCGCTTGGCTTGCCTTGACCACCCTGCCCCTACCAGCTTTCGCCAAAAGCGACACCCCCACCATCGTCCGCGACGCGGAGCTGGAAAATACCATTCGTCTGATCGCCACGCCACTGTTTGAAGCAGCGGGGCTGACTGGCGAGAATGTGCATACCTATGTCATTGGCGATAAATCATTAAACGCCTTCGTCGCGGGGGGGCAGAACGTATTTGTCAACACCGGCCTGATCATGGCGGCCGACAACGTCAATCAGTTGGCCGGCGTCATCGCCCACGAAACCGGCCATATCACCGGCGGCCATCTGGCGCGCTTCCAGGAAGGGCTGAAAGGCGCCTCGGCCATCGCCATCGCCGGCATGCTTCTCGGCGCGGTGGCCATGGCCATGGGCGGCGGCGACGCTGGCATGGCGGTGATGATGGGCAGCCAAGAGGCGGCACAACGCGCGGTCCTGGCCTACAGCCGCACCCAGGAAGCCGCCGCCGACCAGGCCGGCATGACGTTTCTCGACGCCACTCACCAGTCGGGTCAGGGCCTCGTTGATTTCTTTGAACGGCTGAGCAGTGAGGAACTACTATATACCACCAATCGCGATCCTTACGTCCGCTCCCACCCCTTGACCCGGGACCGCATCAACGCGCTGTCCGGATTGGTCGAGAAATCGCCCTATAAGAACGCGCCAAATCCGCCGGGGCTTGATGACCTCTTTTTGCGCATGAAGGCGAAGCTCATCGGCTATTTCCAGCCGCCCTATGTGGCTTTCCAGAAATATCCGCTGTCGGATCAGAGCCTTTATGCCCGCTATGCCCGGGCCTACGCCTATAACCAGCAGCACGACATGGGCAAAGCCATGGCGGAGACCGATAGCTTGCTGACCGATTATCCCAACGATCCCTACTTCTGGGAACTGAAGGGCTTTCTTCTTTTCGATAACGGCAAGATCGTCGAGTCCGTCGCACCGTTCCGGCGCTCCATCGCGCTGTCGCCGCACGAGCCACTGATCCTCCTGCAACTGGCGCAGGCGCTGATCGCCATGGAAGACGACGCTCTGAACGCCGAGGCCATTACGCACCTGGAAATGGCCAATCGCTTTGAGCGCGATTCGCCCTTCGCCTGGCATCAGTTGTCCATCGCCTATCATCGCGCCGGCCAAGAAGGCATGGCCCACCTCGCCGCCGCCGAGCGTTTTCTACTGATCGGCATGACGCCGCAGGCGACGGCGCAGGGCCGCCACGCCATGGAAAAACTGCAGAGAGGCACGCCGCAATGGCTGCGGGCGCAGGATATCGTCATGGCGGCAGGCGACGGCGAAATGCCCGATGAAAATGCTAAATCCAAAAACCGCAAACCCAAGGAACAATAAATGATCCGATATGCGCTTCATGGCTCAGCGCTGATGCTGAGCGCCGTGCTATTGACCGCCACCGGCTGCCAGGCGGAACCGCCGGCATCCTCACCATTACCTACTGATCGCGCCGCCATCGAGCAGATCGTTCACGATTATATTCTGGCGCATCCGGAAATCATCCCGCAGGCGATGGAAGTGTTGCGTGACCGCATGACCAGCCAGGCCATCACCGCCAACCGCGCGGCGCTATTCGAAGACAAAGAAGCCCCCATTGCCGGCAATCCCAAGGGCGACGTGGCGATCGTCGAGTTCTTTGATTACACCTGCGGCTATTGCAAGATGATGGTGCCGGCGCTGCAACGGCTTATGAATGAGGACAAGAACCTCAAGATCATCTACAAAGAATGGCCGATCCGTGGCGATGTGGCAGAATTTGCCGCCAAGGCGGCGCTGGCCGCTCGCGCACAAGATAAATACCTTGCCTTCCATAACGCGCTTTACGCCTATCGTGGGCAATTAAGTGAAGACCGGGTGCTCTCCATCGCCGCCGAGGTTGGCCTGGATGTGAAGAAACTGGAGCGCGACATGGCGGGCCGTGAGATTGCCGCCGTCATAGAGCGCAACCGCCGTCTGGCGGCAGAGCTCAACTTCAATGGCACGCCATCGTTCGTCATCAATGACAAGCTGTTTCCCGGCGCCATGAGTTACGACACCTTGACGGCGCAAGTGGCCGCCGCCCGGGCGGCGAAGAAATAAGATGCACAGGAGATAGGGTAGCAAGGGAGATTGATCCCATGACCAACAAATCTCACGCCAACAATGGCAATCGGCATCACAAGCGGGGCATTTGCGCCATTTCCGGCGTCGAGCTTCCCGTTCGTGACCTGGTTCCCCTCTCCACTCTACGCACCGAAGTGATCGAACGCATCCGCAAGGATCGCCCCGACCTAACAGAGGACGCGCTGATCGCCCGTTCGGAGGTCGCTCGTTACCGCAGTCTATACGTGGAAGAATTGCTGCTTGCCGAACACGGTGAACTTTCGCAATTGGATCGGCAGGTATCCGAAAGCATCGCGCGGCACGATCTGATCGCCAAGAATATCGAAGAGTCTTATGTCGATCGCAGAACGTTCGGCGAGAAACTTTCAGACCGCATCACGGCTTTCGGCGGCAGCTGGATGTTTTTGATCCTGTTCGCCATGGCGCTGGCGATATGGATCACCATCAATAGCAAGTTCGGTGCGGACCGCTCCTTTGATCCCTACCCGTTTATTCTCCTTAATCTTCTGCTGTCGTGCCTGGCCGCGGTGCAGGCGCCCATCATCCTGATGAGCCAGAACCGCGCCGCGGAACGGGACCGCCTGCGCTCGGAAAACGACTATCGCGTCAACCTTAAGGCTGAGCTTGAAATTCGCCATCTTCATGAAAAGCTCGATCACCTGATCGCACGGCAATGGGAGCGGCTGGCAGAAATCCAGAAACTTCAGATCGACATGATGCAGGATAACTTGCGTCCGCGGCAGTGATGGTTGGAGATATCCTCCAATCATCAAATTGTCAGGATGCAGCGTTATCGCGTCCTTTTTTGCCTGCGTGCGCTTTCATATAGGCCCGTAGAATCGCATTAATGCGGGTCTGGTACCCCTTGCCCTGCCGCTTCAGCCATACCACGACATCATGATCGAGGCGAAGAGTCAGACGGTCCTTAGCTTGGGGAAGCGTCAGCTTGGCATGTTGCCAAAAATCTTCCGTCAATGCCGGAATGTCCGAGTAGTCTATGTCGTCATCGCGCATATCCCGCAGACGCGCAAGATCAGTCCGTCCCGCCGGCTTTGCCCTCGAGGTAACGCCAGTAATCTTGCCTTTCATGACGGTTTGCCCTTCGCGCTGAAATCATGCGTCGCCGTTCGCCACGCATGACATACACAACAACTATTTCCACATCTTCCAGAACACCAATGGCGATCATCCGATCTTCGCCATAATCCTTGCGCCCATCAGCTTTCTCAAACACCGGCCCTTCAAAAATCAGCCGCGCATCATCAAAATCTACGCCATGCTTCTCGAAGTTCGCGGACCGCTTGGCCTCGTCCCACTCGAAAAACATCCCCCTCCCCATATGTATGTACATATTGTGCATACATAGTAATGAGAGTCAAGTCTTGCTCTCCTACGTCCCCTAAATCAGCCCCGACAGCGGCGAGGAGGGATCGGCGTACTTTTTCTTCGGCATGCGGCCCGATAGGTAGGCCAGCCGTCCGGCTTCCACCGCGAGCTTCATGGCGCGGGCCATCCGGATGGGGTCCTTGGCCTCGGCGATGGCGGTATTCATCAGTACGCCGTCGCAGCCCAATTCCATGGCCACCGCCGCATCCGACGCCGTACCGACGCCGGCATCGACCAACACCGGCACGCCGACCGCCTCGATAATGAGCCGGATCTGCACCGGGTTCTGGATGCCAAGACCGGAGCCGATGGGCGCGCCCAAGGGCATGATGGCGGCGCAACCCATATCGGCCAGCCGCTTGGCCTGGATCGGGTCGTCGGAGCAATAAACCATCACCTCGAAGCCTTCCTTGAGAAGGACCTCCGCCGCCGCCACGGTTTCCGGCATGTTGGGATAAAGGGTTTTCTGGTCACCCAGCACTTCGAGCTTGACCAGGTTCCAGCCCCCCGCCTCGCGCGCCAGGCGCAGCGTGCGCACGGCGTCGTCGGCGCTATAGCAGCCGGCGGTGTTGGGCAGATAGGTGACCTTCTTGGGGTCCACGTAGTCCACCAGCATGGGTTCCTTAGGGTTCGTGACATTAACCCGCCGCACCGCCACGGTGACGATCTCGGCGCCTGAGGCCTCGATGGCCCGCGCCGTCTCCTCGAAATTCTTGTATTTGCCGGTGCCGACGATGAGCCGGGAGGTATATTGCTTGCCGGCCACGGTGAAGGTATCGGCCTTGAGCGTCGAGGCGTTGCCGCCGCCGATGAAATGCACGATCTCGATCTGGTCGCCGGCCCCGACCCGGACCGTATCGTAGGCCCCTTTGGGCACGATTTCGCGGTTTCTCTCCAACGCCACCTTGCGACTGTCAAGGCCCAGCTCGGCCAACAGGTCACGCACCGTGCACGGCCCGGAAATCCGCCGCATTTCACCATTAATTGTCAGGTCTATCACGTCTTACCCAATCCCTAGTATGCCGCCAAAAGCGCCAAATAATCCTGGTTTGCAAAGCGATCCTAAAGGTTTATACAAACCCTTCAACAGGAACAAGGGATGCGAAGGCGCGAAAGCGTTTTGGGGACCTTGGGGCTCAAAAGACAGAAAGGCGAACGGCGCAAGCCAATGGCCAAGGGTAAAGGGGCAACCGTTCTGATCCTGAACGGGCCAAATCTCAATCTGCTGGGCACGCGCGAGCCGGAAGTTTACGGCCGCGATACCTTGGCCGACATCCAGAAACGGCTGGAGGCGCGGGCCAAGACGCTGGGGCTTGCCGTGGATTTTCAGCAGCATAACGGCGAAGGCGATATGGTGAGCGCGATTCAGTCGGCGCGCGGGCGCTGTGCCGGCATCATCATCAATCCGGCGGCCTATACCCATACCTCGGTGGCGATCCTGGATGCCCTTCTGGCCGTGGCGTTGCCGGTGATCGAGGTGCATCTATCCAATCCCCACCGGCGCGAGGCTTTCCGCCATCATTCCTACGTTTCGCTGATGGCCACCGGCGTCATCGCCGGGCTCGGCGCGCGAGGCTATGAACTGGCGCTTGACGCCATGGCGGATCTTTTGCGCGGCAGGCGTTCGTGACCAATCGTAAACCAAAATCAACGGCTAAGACGAGTAACCGCATGGCGAAAATGCAGGTCGACAAAGGATTAATTCGGGAACTGGCGAACTTATTGAACGAGACTAATCTGACTGAGATCGAGGTTGAAGAAGCCGATCGCCGCATCCGTGTCGCCCGCAATCTGACCGCAGGCGCCGTTGCCGCCGCGCCTGCGGCCGCCCCGGCGATCATCGCCGCTGCCGCCCCGGCCGAGGCGACCAAAGGCGATGGCGAGCATCCCGGCGCGGTGCTCTCCCCCATGGTCGGCACCGTCTATACCGCGCCCGAACCGGATGCGCCGGCGTTCGTCTCGGTCGGCACCCAAGTCGAAGCCGGGCAAACCCTTTTGATCATCGAAGCCATGAAGGTGATGAATCCTATCCCGGCGCCGCGCGGCGGCACGGTCAAGAAAATCTTCGTCGCCAACGCCCAACCGGTGGAATACGGCGAAGTCCTGATGGTGATCGAGTAAGCGCTGCATGTTCGACAAGGTATTGATCGCCAACCGCGGCGAGATTGCCCTTCGCATCCATCGTGCGTGCAAGGAAATGGGCATCCGCACGGTGGCCGTCCATTCCACCGCCGACGACAACGCCATGCATGTGCGGCTGGCGGATGAAAGCGTCTGTATCGGACCGCCAAGCTCAGTGGAAAGCTATCTCAACATCCCAGCCATCATTTCCGCCGCCGAGATCACCCGCGCCGACGCCGTGCACCCCGGCTATGGCTTCCTGTCCGAGAACGCCAGCTTCGCCGACATCGTTACCGAACACGGCATGACCTTCATCGGCCCCACCGCCGAACACATCCGGCTGATGGGCGATAAAATCCAGGCCAAGGTGACGGCGCGGCAGTTGGGGATTCCCTGCGTGCCCGGCTCCGACGGCGCGATTCAGGATGCCGCGGAAGCCAAGACGCTGGCCAAGGACATCGGCTATCCGGTGTTGATCAAGGCCGCCGCCGGCGGCGGCGGCCGCGGCATGAAGGTGGTACGCGAGCCTGGCGAGTTGGAAAGCGCGCTATCGCAGGCCCGCGCGGAAGCCCGCAACGCCTTTGGCGACGACGCCGTTTACATGGAAAAATATCTTGGCGCGCCGCGCCATATCGAGTTTCAGATCCTTGCCGACAGTCTCGGCAACGTGGTGCATCTGGGCGAGCGCGATTGTTCCTTGCAGCGCCGGCATCAAAAGGTGTTGGAGGAAGCGCCGTCGCCGGCGCTGAATGCCGACCAACGGGCCGAGATGGGAGAGGTGGTGCGGAACGCCATCGCCAAGCTTGGGTATCTTGGGGCGGGCACCATCGAATTTTTGTATGAGGACGGCAAGTTCTACTTCATCGAGATGAACACCCGCATCCAGGTCGAACATCCGGTAAGCGAGATGATCACCGGCATCGATCTGGTGCGCGAGCAGATCCGGGTGGCGAGCGGCCTGCCGTTATCGGTCAAACAGGAGGACATCCGCTTCCTGGGCCACGCCATCGAATGCCGCATCAATGCCGAGGATCCGCAGACCTTCGCCCCTTCGCCGGGCGTCATCACCGATTACCATCCGCCCGGCGGGCTGGATGTGCGCGTCGATTCGGCGCTTTACGCCGGCTATCGCATTCCGCCTTATTACGATAGCCTGATCTCCAAGCTCATCGTCCATGGCAAGACCCGCAACGATTGCCTGATGCGGCTGCGTCGCGCGTTGGGCGAATATGTCATCGATGGCATCAAGACCACGATCCCGCTGCATGAGCGCTTGGTCAATGATGCCGATTTCGTCAACGGCGTTTATGACATACACTTTCTGGAGTCGTATCTGAAGCGTTAGCGCCGGCGGTCTGTATGATGCGCGGCATTACCACCGATTTATTGTTGAAAGCCTACGCCCAAGGTTACTTCCCGATGGCGGAGTCGGCGCAGGCGCAAGATGTGTTCTGGGTCGATCCCGATCACCGGGGCGTGATTCCGCTGGATGCCTTTCATATTCCTAAACGGTTACAGCAGACGGTGCGCCATGATCCCTTCCGGGTGACGGTGAACAAGGCTTTCGGCAGCGTCATGCGCGCCTGCGCCGCCGCCGAACATGGCCGGGCCAGTACCTGGATCAACGATATCATCCTGGAGCTTTACGAGCGCCTCCATCAAGAAGGCCATGCCCACAGCATCGAATGCTGGCGGGAGGGAAAATTGGTCGGCGGACTTTATGGCGTATCCTTGGGCGCGGCGTTTTTTGGCGAAAGCATGTTTCATGAGGCGCGCGATGCCAGCAAGGTGGCGCTGGTCCATCTGGTGGCGCGACTAAAGGCGGGCGGCTATCGGCTGCTCGATACCCAATTCGTCACCCCGCACTTACGGCAGTTCGGCGCCATCGAGATGTCGCGCATGACTTATCACGCGGCCTTAAAACAAGCAGTTCACGGAACGGCGGATTTCTTCGCGCTGCCGGAGGATTTGCCGGGCGAAGCGGTTTTGCAGGCGATCACCCAGACGTCATAAACCGCGTGCTCCATGGCGGAAACCGCCGGCGAGGAGGCAAACATCCAGCCGCTGAACACCACCGCCGGCTTGGCACCCGGCTTCAGTTCGCGGATTTCCAAAAAGGCGGTCGATTCCGGCGCTTCCTCGGGCGGCGTCGCGATGCAGGCGCGCAAGGTGATTTCCAAGGCTTCGAACCGCACCGGCGTATCGAGCGGCGCTTCCAGCCGGGAAATGCGCGCCGTGATCTTATCAAGCGCGTTTAGGACCGCCACCGTGCCGGGGGCGCGGCCGGCTGACTTATCCGTAGGCGCTGCTTCCGACAACGCCAGGGCAGGAAAGAATGCCACGATAAGGAAGATGGCGCGCCACATCGCCAGCCCCTATTTATCGTCCGACTTACTATCGGAACCGAACTTGCTCAGCAAGCCAAGCAAGTCCACCGCGCCCTGGGTATCGACGATCTCATCGCCGGGCTCCAGCATGACATCGCTGGCTCCGGGGCTGAGCGCCAGGTAGCTGTCGCCGAGGAGACCCTCGGAGGTGATCTTGGCGAAGGTGTCTTCCGGCAGCCGTACCGCGGGATCGATGCTGAGACGGACGATCGCCTGATAGGTGTTCTTATCCAATTCCTGGCCCACCACCGAGCCGACCTTGATGCCGCTCAAGCGCACATCCGCGCCCAGCGTCAAGCCGTCGATGCGATTAAAGCGGGCGCGCAACTCATAGCCGTTGATCGCCCGAATGTCGGCGTTGGTGTAGGCGAAGGCGAGAAAAAAACCAGCGGCGGCCAGCACCACCGCGCCCATCAACGTCTCCACCAGATTATGACGCATGGCTTAGAGCCTTTGCCTTGAGCGAGTTATTCCGGTTGCCAGGCTTCGTAGTCGCCGGTGGCGCGGGCGCGTCGACCGCCTTCGTTCAAGCTACCCGGCGGAAAGTAGGCGCCGACGGTACCCGTCAAATTGGGTACATGCTCCTTTTCCCACGACTTGGCGGGAAGCGGCCGCTCGCTGGGCGGCGAGTCGACCAAGCGGTGCAGCCAGGCATGCCACTCCGGCGGCACGCGCGAGGCTTCCACCACACCGTTATAGATCACCCACCGCCGGTCGCCCTTGCGCTCGCGGTAATAGCGGTTGCCCTCGGCGTCGGCGCCGACCAACTGCCCCTTGCGCCAGGTAAACAGCCGCGTGCCCAGGGTGTAGTCATTCCACCAAGTGAAGATATGACTTAAGAAAGACATGACAACCCTCTGATTTTCCTTAAATAAATAGATCGCATCGATTGTGGCGGGTGGGGCCGTGACCGGGGCAGACTATGCCATCCTCGCCAAGGCGCGTCCAGCCTCAACTTTTTGCGTCGAAACGCCGCCTTCTTAACCATGACGACTCACGCGCTCCGCGAGATATAGATATGTCCACCTGTCAACTCCCAAGATATAGAAAAAACGTGTTGCATAGGGGTGACTCCTGTCCATAGACTCGGTGGTGATCGCTAGGGACAAAAATACGAAACGGCCCCGATCTGCAAATCGGAGCCGCTTCAGAGTTCCAAGTGAGACCTATACTGTCGCCTTTGGTGCATAGGTCCAGTGGAAATCTACATTTCAGTAAGGCAAGCTTACGCCGCAGGTAGTTTCCCAGTCAAGCACCGAGGGCTTGGAATTAAATGTAAGGAACTTTCCAATGCCTCATAAAACAAGCAAGCCTTCAAGTTCAAAGACTTTCCTTATCGGCCGAAACGCGGAAACGGGAAAATTAACATCTGTAGAACAGGCTCGTCGACATCCCAAAACTCACGTAGTCGAGCGTATGCCAAAGCCTGGCAACGGCGATACCAACGAGAAAAAATAACATAGTTCATAATATGAGGCGGTGATGCCAAGTTTTGTGTCGCCGCCTCATAATTTCATGTGGATCCACATATGGCAAACAGTCCATGATATTTTTGATATCATTAATATAACTTAAAAAAATACTATAACTCACTGAATTTCTTACGATAAATATGTTTTCTCTTAGAAATACGTTCGTTGCCAACTTTAAGTTCTATGTATCACTGTCTTAACCATTACGAATCAAATAGCGCACGAGATATAGAGTTGGTCTTCTGTCAACCCCCAAGATATAGAAAAAACGTGTTGCACAAGGGCGACTCCTGTCCGTAGACTTCATCCCCGTTGGCGGTCGAAAGGCTGGATTTCGGGGGGGTTGGCCGCTAACCACCGCCTTAACCACACCAATATGATTCGAAGGACACGGACGGCACAGCGTTCGAGGTCGAAGTCTATCAAGAAAATGGGGCAATGAATGCGTATTAATCGTCGATTCACCGCAGCGGGGCAATCGCCCTACGATAGCATCGAGTTTCGCTCGGCAACCAGCGAGATCCGCAATCCAGACGGCTCGGTGGTATTCCGGCTCGACAACGTCGAGGTGCCGGTATTCTGGAGCCAAGTGGCGATCGACATTCTGGCGCAGAAATATTTCCGCAAGGCCGGCGTACCGCAAGCCTTGAAAGCGGTGGAGGAAAACACCGTGCCGTCTTGGCTGTGGCGGCACGCGGCCGACGAGACGGTATTGCCCACCCTGCCCGAGCCCAAGCGCTTCGGCTCGGAAACCTCGGCCAAGCAGGTGTTTGACCGGCTGGCCGGCGCCTGGACCTATTGGGCGTGGAAGGGCGGATACTTTGACGGCGAGGAGGATGCCCATACCTTCTTCGACGAGCTGCGCTTCATGCTGGCGCGGCAGATGTGCGCCCCCAACTCGCCGCAGTGGTTCAACACTGGCCTTCATTGGGCCTACGGCATCGATGGCCCGTCCCAAGGCCATTTCTACGTCGATCACGAGACCGGCAAATTGCAGCGCTCTGCTAGCGCTTACGAGCGGCCGCAGCCCCACGCCTGCTTCATTCAGGGCGTCGAGGACGATCTCGTCAACGACGGCGGCATCATGGACTTGTGGGTGCGCGAGGCGCGGCTCTTCAAATACGGTTCCGGCACCGGCTCCAACTTTTCCAACCTGCGCGGCGACGGCGAGCGGCTGTCGGGCGGCGGCAAATCGTCGGGCCTGATGAGCTTTCTGAAAATCGGCGACCGCGCCGCCGGCGCCATCAAGTCGGGCGGCACCACGCGGCGCGCCGCCAAGATGGTGGTGGTCGATATCGACCATCCCGATATCGAGGACTTCATCACCTGGAAGGTCAAGGAGGAACAAAAAGTCGCCGCCTTGGTTTCCGGCTCGAAGCTCACGGAATTGCACCTCAAACGGGTCTTGCGCGCCTGCCATGATCCGGTATTCGGCGATGGCGGTCAGGTCAAGGACGACGCCTATAACCCCAAGCGCAACAAAGCGTTAAAGCGCGAAATCATCGCCGCCCGCAAGGCGATGATTCCGGAAAACTACATCCAGCGGGTGATTCAGTTCGCTCGCCAGGGATTCACCGAGATCGACTTTGATACCTACAACACCGACTGGGATTCGGAAGCCTATCTGACGGTCTCGGGGCAGAACTCCAATAATTCGGTGCGCCTGACCGATGAGTTCATGGCCGCCGTTCTCGATAACAAGGACTGGACGCTGACCTATCGCGCCAGCGGCAAGGTGGCGAAAAAGCTGCCAGCCCGCGCCTTGTGGGATGAAATCGCCTACGCCGCTTGGGCCTGCGCCGATCCCGGCTTGCAGTTCCATTCCACCATCAACGATTGGCACACCTGCCCCGCCTCGGGCCCGATCCGCGCCTCCAATCCATGCTCGGAATATATGTTCCTCGATGACACGGCGTGCAATCTGGCGTCGTTGAACCTCCTGACCTTCCGTAACGAAGACGGCAGCTTCGACGTCGACGCCTTCTGCCATGCCGTGCGCATCTGGACGGTGGTGCTGGAAACCTCGGTGCTAATGGCGCAATTCCCGTCGGAGCGGATCGCGCAGTTAAGCTACGAGTTCCGCACGCTGGGTCTTGGTTACGCCAATATCGGCGGGTTGCTGATGGCCATGGGGCTTTCTTACGACAGCGACGCCGGGCGCGCGCTGTGCGGCGCCATTACCGCCTTGATGACCGGCGTGGCTTACGCGGCCAGCGCCGAGATGGCCGGCGAGCTCGGGGCGTTTCCCGGCTACGCCGCCAATCGCGATCACATGCTGCGGGTCATCCGCAACCACCGCCGCGCGGCGCACGGCGAGAAGACCGGCTATGAAGACGTGGCGACGCCGCCGGTGGCGCTCGACCACAAGAACTGCCCTGACCGGGCGCTGGTGAAAGCCGCCAAAGCAGCCTGGGATGACGCGCTCGCACTCGGTGAAAAACATGGCTACCGCAATGCGCAAGCCACCGTCATCGCGCCCACCGGCACCATCGGCCTGGTGATGGATTGCGACACCACCGGCATCGAACCCGATTTCGCCCTGGTGAAGTTCAAGACGCTGGCCGGCGGCGGCTACTTCAAGATTATCAACCGCATCGTGCCCGAGGCGCTGCGGGTGCTCGGCTACCGGGCGGAGGAGATCGAGGACATCATCAATTACGCGGTCGGCTACGGCACGCTGAAAGGCGCGCCACGTCTCAACCACGAAACCTTGAAGGCCAAGGGCTTTGCCCAGGCGCAACTGGACGCCATCGAACAGGGTCTGGCCAGCGCCTTCGACATCAAGTTCGTGTTCAACAAGTGGACCTTAGGCGAAGACTTTTGCCGCAAGGTGCTGGGGGTCAGCGACGAACAATTGAACGACTACACCTTCGACCTTCTCAGCGCCTTGGGCTTTTCCAAGGACGACATCGAGCAGGCGAATCTTTATTGCTGCGGCGCGATGACGTTGGAAGGCGCACCGCACCTGAAGGCCGAGCATCTGCCGGTGTTCGACTGCGCCAGCCCATGTGGCCGCATCGGCAAGCGCTCGCTCTCGGTGGAAAGCCACATCCGCATGATGGCGGCGGCGCAGCCGTTCATTTCGGGCGCCATTTCCAAAACCATCAATATGCCCAATTCGGCCACCGTGGAGGACTGCAAGGAGGCCTATCAACTGTCCTGGCGACTGGCCTTGAAGGCCAACGCGCTCTATCGCGACGGCTCCAAGCTGAGCCAGCCCTTGAATGCCGCGCTCCTCGACGCCGAAGACCTCGAGGACGAGGACATGACGCTGCCGCAAAAAGCGCAAGTTGTGGCCGAGCGCATCATCGAACGCATCGTCGAAGGCGGCCCGGCCCGTCGCCAGCGCATGCCGCAACGCCGCAAGGGCTACACCCAGAAGGCCATCGTCGGCGGTCACAAGGTCTACCTGCGCACCGGCGAATACGATGACGGTCACCTGGGCGAGATTTTCATCGACATGCACAAGGAAGGCGCCGCCTTCCGGAGCCTGATGAACAACTTCGCCATCGCCATTTCCATCGGCCTGCAATACGGCGTGCCGCTGGAGGAATATGTCGATGCCTTCACCTTCACCCGCTTTGAGCCCTCGGGCCGGGTCGAAGGCAACGATGCCATCAAGATGGCGACCTCGGTCCTCGACTACATCTTCCGCGAGTTGGCGGTGTCCTATCTCGGCCGCAACGATCTGGCCCATGTCGAGCCCAATGATCTGCATCCCGACGCCCTGGGCCACGGCGTGCTGGCGGAAAAGACCGACGATGACGTCACCGCCGCCGAGCGGGCGTTGGACAAAGTGATGACGCTGGCCAGCACCGGCTATGTCCGCTCCAACCTCTATGTGCTCAATGCCCCCCGCGCCGCCGAAGCCAAGGCGGAATTGGCCGCCAGCGCCGTGGCGGTGGCCACCGAATATAAGGCGGCGGTGGGGGCCTCCCTCTCGGTCAGCGCATCAGCCTCGGCCATGGCCGCCCGGGTCTATGAGGCGCGGATGAAGGGCTATGAGGGGGATGCCTGCGGAGAATGCGGCAATTTCACCCTGGTGCGCAACGGCACCTGCCTGAAATGCAATACCTGCGGCGCAACGAGCGGCTGCTCGTAACGAAGGCTGCATTTCCCTCAAGCCTTAGGCCGGCCTCTCCCATGGGAGGCCGGTCTTTTACTTTACCGATTCTTTACGCTGATCCTGCCATGCTGCAAGCAAAGCTGGAGACAACCGGAAGGGGCCAGAGGCTGGCCGGACCTACCGTGTCGTTTCGCTGTTTGGAGACCTGGGGCAGTGGCAAAACGGGCACTATCGACGCGGCAACGACAGCCCAGCGACAAAGGGCTGGCCAAGCCGCCGAGCGCCCTCCCGGCCGTCTCCAGGCGGCCCGCCCCCCTGATTTGGGCCGTAATGAGCGGCGATGACGGCCTCCATTGCCGGGCCATGAACGCCGCCGCCAAACGCCTATTCGCCGCCGCCGAGGACCGCCTTGACGCCTTGCTGGCGCACCCCGAAGTCATCCAGGCGGCGTGTCGGGCGTTGCGGGAGAAACAGGATTCGATCCTGGAGCTTACCCTTAACGGCGCGCGCCATGCGCTCGATATCTCGCCCATGGTGGCGGCGGACGGCGCCGCCGAGATCGTTATCAATGTTCAGTCCCAATCAGGCAGCGGCGGCGTCGACCATGATCTGTTGCGCGATCCCTTGACCGCGCTGCCCAATCTGGCGGCCTTCTCCCACGCCGTGACGGCGGCATTAGCCAGCCGCAAGCCCGGCGAGCGCTTGGCCATCGTGCTGATCAATTTGAACCGCTTTCAATCGATCAACGAGGGGCTGGGGTTCGAGATCGCCAACGAACTCCTCCTCGAGTACGCTCATCGGCTGTCGGAAGGCGTGCCGGACGCCCGACTCATCGCCCGCTTGAGCGGCGACGAGTTCGCCGTCCTGGTGGTCGGTCAAGACGCCAATCTGGCGCAGACGGCGGCCCGCATTATGCACGAGCGTCTACGCGCCGCCTTCATACTTGCCGGGCGGGTGGTGCACGTCAGCGGCTCGGCGGGGATCGCCTACGCCAGCCCCTATACCGTCAGCAGCGAGGAGTTGTTGCGCAACGCCGGCATCGCCTTAAGCCGGGCGCGGCGCGACGGCGTCGGCCGCTCCATCGTCTATCACGACGAATTGCGGGCGCGGGCGCAAAGCGAATTTGAATTGGAGGCCGACCTGCGCCGCGCCATCGAGAACGGCGGCCTTGATTTGCACTACCAGCCGATCGTGTCGCTGAAAAGCGGCGAAGTGGTGGGCTTTGAGGCCTTGGCGCGCTGGACCCATCCCGAGCGCGGCCTCATACCGCCCAACGAATTCATTCCCATCGCCGAGGCTTGCGGCTTGATCGTGCCCCTGGGCCGCTTTGCCTTGGAAAGCGCCTGCCGCCAACTGGCGGCATGGTCGTCCGCCTACCCGCGGCGTGCGCCGTTATCGTGCAGCGTCAATGTATCCAGCATGCAGTTCCGCGACGGCGGCCTTGCCGGCGATGTGCACAGGGCCCTGATCGGCGCCGGCATCCACGGCAACGGACTGCGGCTGGAAATCACCGAAAGCGCGCTGATGACCAACGCCGAGATCGCCGCCGATCTGCTGCTCGATCTGAAGGGCTTGGGCGTCGGTTTGTCGCTCGATGATTTCGGCACCGGGTATTCATCGCTCAGCTACTTGAATCGTTTTCCCTTCGATACCCTCAAAGTCGACCGCTCATTCGTGCATGATCTGGGGAGTAATGCGGAAAGCTTGAAAATCGTCCACATCATCACCCAGTTGGCGGCCACCCTCGGGTTATCGGTCATTGCGGAAGGCGTTGAGACCGAGGGACAACTGGCGGAGCTGTCGGCGCTCGGCTGTCATTACGCGCAAGGCTTCCTGTTCTCCAAGGCATTGCCCGCAAGCGAAGCGGCGACACGTTTTCTTGACGTGGATGCGCCATTCGCTCGTCACGGCGCCGTCCTTACGAGTCATCCAGACAGCTAACGGCGAACTCCGCCACCGCCGAACATTCTGCCGTCTGCTCCTGACGGACAAATGCCGCCCGCTCAAAGACCACGTCAACTACCACATAGGGCCGGCAGTCAAAATTACCGTTATGCAAGACGCCAATGAGTTCCAGCAGGCTGTGCAGGACCCGCTCCTCCCGCGCCGCCGCATCGCGCAAGGAAAGCGTCAGCTTGCATTGGGCAAGGTCGTTTTCCGCCGTTCCCGCCGCCGGGTTTAGGGCCAAAGTCACGCGAGGCGCATCAAGCTCGGCGGCGTTGCTGATCGAGAGTGGAAAATAGGGCCTTCGCTCAAACCGATCGACGAGAGCGTGAGCGATGGCATTTTGCACAATATCGGTCATCATCAGTGTCATGCTTTCCTCTCCTCACCAGACCACTGGTTGGTAATCGACACAAAAAATAGCCGCCCCCGAGTGCGGGAAGGACGGCCAAATGCGCACGCACGATCGAGTTTTTAAGCGTTCGGTTACTACCGCTTCATAGTATATGTTATAGTAATTTGACTATGACTAATACTATCAGATCAGCGCTGCCCTCTCAAGGAGAATTATTATTCATTCAATCCGTTTTACTTTTCGTATGTCTTGATAAATCTTAACTTTAAAGACCCATAATGAGAGAATACATGTAACATGGTACAACCTATAGAATTGTCTTTGGGCGATAATTTATCTCGATGATTGCAGATTTTCGGGGACAATCCTATAAGATTAGATGCCTTTGGGGATAAGCTGCCGCCAGTATCGCCCGTTGAAATATCTAGGTGAAATGCTGCCAGTCTGAGGCAGGAAATGGAGAGGCGGCAAACTATCGCCCACCATCGACAAGGGACAATTAACGCGAAAAAACAATGCAAACCAGAACCGGATCTCAGGGGAAAAACCAAGGCCGCCGGCTACGGCAAAGCGAGGAAGATCGCATCCGCCAGCACATCGCGGCCCTTATCGCCTCCAGCGACCATGACGGCTTCGCCTCCATCTCCAAACTCCTCGGGCGTGGCCATTCCTATTTGCAGCAATATGTCCGCCGCGGCTCGCCGCGGCTATTGCGTCAGTCGGACAGGCGGCTGATCGCCCGTCATTTCGGCATCGATGAGAGTGAGCTTCTGACTCCTGAGGAAAAGGAGCCGATGGCTGAGGATGACCTGCTGTTCATCGACCGCCTGCCCAACAACGGCTTCAGCCCCGGCCAAGCGCCGGAGATCAAAAGCATGACGGTCAGCGGCGCCGCCTTCAGCGGCGCCTGGTTGCGGCGGTGGTTTGCGCTCAACCCTGAAGCGTTATCCCTGGTGACGATCAAGGGTGACAGCATGGCCCCCACCCTGCTCCATGGCGACGAAGTACTGATCGACCGCAGCGACCGCGATCCGACGCGGGACGGCATCTTCATGCTTTATATCGGCGCCGCACCCTGCCCCAAGCGGATCACCGTTCACCCAGTTACGGCCATGCTTGTGATCTCCAGCGACAACGCGCAGTATGCGGCCTTCGACAGCTGCCGCCGCGATGAAGTGGAGATCATCGGCCGGGTGGTTTGGGTCGCCCGCCGACTTGCATAAGGAAAAACAATGACGACACACCTAGAAAATAATGGCCGCCAGCCGACCATCCGCACTACCCCCATGCCATCCGACATCAACCATAACGGTCACGTGTTCGGCGGCTGGATCTTGTCGCAGATGGACTTGGCGGGCGGCATCGTCGCCATCCGCCGCGCCGGCGGCCAGGTGGCCACGGTGGCGGTCAACGCCATGACCTTCTTCACCCCGGTTCTGGTATCCGATTGGATTTCGATCTATGCCGACATCGTCAAGACCGGCCGCACCTCGATCACCGTGCATATTGAAGTCAGGGTCATGCGCCGCGACGAGACGCGGGAGATCAGGGTCACCGAGGGCACCTTCACCTACGTCCGCATCGATGACAAGGCGCGGCCCAAGCCGCTACCCTCAGCCTAAATAAAATAAGCCGCGCCACCCACCGCAGCGGCCAGCGCCAGCGTCGCCGCCATGCCCCAGCCGCGCCGCAGCAATAAATAGGCCGCGACCAGCGCCAGCGCCGCGGCGAGCGGCTGCAAGGTTGTCATATCAGGCAGAAGCAGGCGCAGCGGTCCCCATGTCCATTCCCTGAGGTCAGCGAACAGCACATGGAGCGCAAACCACGCCGCGAGGTTCAAAATCACTCCTACCACGGCGGCGGTGATGGCGGCCAGCGCCGCTTTCAATGCCCGATTGCCATAAAGCCGCTCGACATAGGGCGCGCCGAGGAAAATCCACAAAAAAGACGGTACGAAAGTCACCCACAGCGTCAGCAGCGCGCCCAGCGTCCCGGCAAACAGCGGCGATAAGCCGCCGGGGTCGCGAAAGGCGGCCAAAAAGCCGACGAATTCGGTGACCAGGATCAAAGGCCCCGGCGTGGTTTCGGCAAGCCCCAGGCCATCCAGCATTTCGCCGGCGCTCAGCCACTGGTAGCCTTCCACCGCCGCCTGCGCCATATAGGCGAGCACCGCATAAGCGCCGCCGAAGGTGACCACCGCCAGCTTGGAGAAGAAAAGCGAAATGTCGGTGAACACCGGCGGCGCGGCAACGGCGCAGACCGCCACCGGCAGAAACCACAGCGCCAGGCCGCCGATGAGGATCCCCGCCGTCTGCGCCGCCGTACGCGGGCGGATGAGCGCGCCATCCTCGGCTTCAGCCACAACCTTCAGCCAGCCGAACCGGGTCGCCGCCAGGCCAAAGAGCGCCGCGCCGACGACGATCACCGGAAAGCGCACGTTGAGCGCGAAGATGGCAACGAACGACGCCCCGGCCAGCGCCCATAAGAAAGGCGCTTTCAACGCCCGACGGGCGATGCGCAGGAGCGCCTCGATGACAATCGCCAGCACCGCCGCCTTGACGCCCACGAACACCGCCATTGCTAGCGGCAGCGCGCCAAAGTAGGCATAGAGCGCGGCCAAGGCCAGCACCACCGCCGCGCCGGGCAGCACAAACAGCGCGCCGGCGGCGATGCCGCCCCGCCAGCCGTGCATCAGCCAGCCCATGTAGGTGGCAAGCTGCTGCGCCTCCGGTCCCGGCAATAGCATGCAGAAGTTCAAAGCATGGAGGAACCGCCCCTCGCCGATCCAGCGCTTCTCATCCACCAACGTACGGTGCATCAAGGCAATCTGCCCGGCCGGCCCACCGAAGCTTAAAAGCCCGATCTTGAGCCAGACTTTGAGCGCCTCGGCGAAGGTGGGGATAGATGGGGTCACGGTCCTCCCTTAACGGCCCTACCCGGCGGCGCGCCGCCACGCCTTGGGACCCGATTGGTGGACGGAATTGCCTTCTGTGTCCACCGCCACGGTGACCGGCATGTCCTCCACCTCAAACTCGTAGATCGCCTCCATGCCGAGCTCGGGGAAGGCCAGCACCCGCGCCCCCTTGATCGCCTTCGATACCAGGAACGCCGCGCCGCCCACCGCGATCAAGTAAGTAGCATTATGGCGCTTGATGGACTCAATCGCCGCCGGTCCGCGCTCGGCCTTGCCGACCATGGAGATAAGCCCGGTCTTTTCCAAGATGGTGTCGGTGAATTTGTCCATGCGCGTCGCCGTGGTCGGCCCCGCAGGCCCCACCACCTCGCCCGGCGCGGGGTCCACCGGCCCGACGTAGTAAATAACGCGGCCTTTCAAATCCACCGGCAGCGGCTCGCCCTTGGCCAGCATATCCACCATGCGCTTGTGCGCGGCATCGCGCCCGGTCAACAGCTTGCCGGACAACAAGAGCGTATCGCCCGGCTTCCACTCCTTCATATCTTCTTTCTTCAAGGTATCGAGGTTGACCTTGCGGGCGTGGGACGCCGCCTTATCGAGCACGATCTCCGGCCATTCGGAAAGCGCGGGCGGCGTGAATTGCGCCGGACCGGAGCCATCGAGCACAAAGCGCGTCAGCCGCGTCGCCGCGCAATTCGGGATGAGCGCGATGGGCTTGCCGGCGGCGTGACAGGGATAGGTCTTGATCTTCACGTCAAGCACGGTTTTGAGGCCGCCCAAGCCTTGCGCGCCGATGCCGAGCGCGTTGATCTTGTCGTAAAGTTCGAGGCGCAATTCCTCCTCTTTGGAATTGGGGCCGCGCGCCAACAGCTCCAGCATATCCAGCGGTTCGTAAAGCGCTTGCTTGGCGAGATACATCGCCTTGTCCGCCGAGCCGCCAGCGCCGATGCCGATGATGCCCGGCGGACACCAGCCGGCGCCCAGTTGCGGGATGGTATTCAACACCCAATCGACCACGCTGTCGGACGGGTTGAGCACGGCGAACTTGGTCTTGTTTTCCGAGCCGCCGCCCTTGGCCGCCACCTTGATCTTCACCGTGTTGCCGGGAACGAGATCGGTGCTGAGGATCGCCGGCGTGTTGTCGCCGGTGTTCTTGCGGGCAAACAGCGGATCGGAGACCATGGAGGCGCGCAACGGATTGCGCTCGTCCATATAAGCCCGGCGCACGCCGTCGTTGACCACGTCGAGGAGGCTGCGTTTGGTATCAAAGCGCACATCCATGCCGACTTCCATGGACACGCTGACCATGCCGGTATCCTGGCAGATGGGGCGCTTGCCCAACGCGCACATGCGGGAATTGACCAGGATCTGCGCGATGGCGTCCTTGGCCGAAGGGCTTTCCTCCGCCTCATACGCGGCCTTCATGTGGCGGATGAAATCCAACGGGTGATAACAGGCGATGAACTGCAAGGCGTCGGCAATGCTGGCGATCAGGTCTTGTTCACGGATGACGGTGCTCACGGGCGTGTTTTTCCCTTTTATCTCAGGTCATTAGGGCGCTTATATTCGCCCCACCAACCGGGCTTTCTAAGGTTTCGAGGGGGAGAATAAGGAAAAAGGGGGGAAGCGGCAAGTGGGGGAACTAGCAAATGCATCATACTTTTATTAACATATAAGAACATGCTACTTTTAGTTACATTATTGCACAAAATGATTTTTAAAAAAACACATGGCCACTTATACTAAACTCGCATTTAATCACCCCGATGCAATCGCATTGGCTGATTACACGGGCATTGCGCGCGATCTACAAAGCGCGATTCAATATGCGAAATTATTGCTTGCTTATCGTCAAGATAAGGAAGAGCGTAATTCTGAACTTATCGAACCACTTTGCATTGCAACACTAGTCCGGTATTGTAGGCCATTCTCAAGCGGCGTCAGATCCAAACTAGATATTCAACACCTTTCCAATTTGACGGATGAACAAATCACACTACACGAATATTTACGCACCATCCGCGATAAACACATTGCTCATTCAGTTAACTGCTACGAACTTAACCAGACCATGTTACAGTACTGTGTAGAAAGACTAGACGCAGAAGGCTACACACATGTTGTAGTAGATGAAGAGCGCATTATTTGTCTTAGCGTTTCAGAAATCACTGGCCTCATAGAAATTGCGGAAATAATAATAAAAAGCGTTACTGCATTTATTACCGAAGAAAAGAAGCGAATTTTACAGATAGTTAAAAACATGCCAATTAGTGAGGTTCAGCAATATGAACTGAAAGGGTGGAATTCAATTAATAGCAATCACGCATCCAAACCTCGCATCCCAAGTAAGAAATAATTTTGTATGTATAGTTATAGTAATTATCTCAAATCCCCACCGCCTTCTGCTCACTCACCTTCCCCTTGAACCGCGCGACTTTAATCTCCCCTTCGCGCTTGCGGGTTTGCGTAATGTCATAACTGTTCTGCATCCGCATCAGCGTGTCCATGGACACACCGAATGCCTTTTCCACCCGCAGCGCCATTTCCGGCGACAGGGCGGCGCGTTCGTTGAGCAGTGCGGACAAGGCCGGTCGCGTGACGCCCAACGCCCGGGCGGCATCGGTCACCGACAGCCCCAGGGGTTCAATAATTTCCAGCTTTACAAAGCCGCCGGGATGAGACGGTGCTTTCATCCGAAAGCCTTGGTGTTTGCTCATGTCACAGGTTCTTAAGTGCTATGTTTACGTCAAACTCAAAATACGCAAGTTGCCAACTTTCTTCTGCTTTCCCCCTCACCCTACCCTCTCCCTCGAGGGAAAGGTTAGGGTAAAGGTGTCATTGCGAGCGTCAGCGAAGCAATCCATCTTCCTATCAGTCTATCGTTCTCTGGATTGCGTCGTCGGCTTACGCCTTCTCGCAATGACGATAAAATTAGCGCACCTGACCTATCTAATTTAAGTTGAGTGTATGAAGCCTCGCCATGGCCGTCAAGTCTCCCCCTACCCCACCCAAGCAGTTGCCGGCGCTCGCCGTTCCCCGTACACTTGTCGCCCAACGCGCCCCAATGCAAAAGGCCCGAACCATGTCCGCCGCCTCGACCCCTCATCTGATCCGCACCGTGGAAGACCTGCGCCGGCTTTATGAGCAGCCGGAAGAGCCGGCGGTGAAAAAGTGCATCGCCAAGCTCGATGAGCATTGCCGGCGCTTCATCGCCGCTTCGCCGTTCGTCGTCATCGCCACCTTTGACGGCAAGGGTGCGGCGGATGCAAGCCCGCGCGGTGATCCGCCGGGGTTTGTCCGCGTGCTTGATGACACGCATCTCCTGCTGCCCGACCGGCCGGGCAACAACCGGCTCGACAGTTTGGAAAACATCCTCGCCTGCCCGCATATCGGGCTGTTGTTCGTCATTCCCGGCATACGCGAGACGCTGCGGATCAATGGCGCGGCCGCCATCACCGCCGATCCGGCGCTGCTTTCGCCACTGGCGGTCAACGGCAAGACGCCGAAGGCGGGCATTCTCGTCACCGTGCGCGAGGCTTACCTTCATTGCGCCAAGGCGCTCATTCGTTCGGCCTTATGGCGGCCGGAGACGTGGCCCGATAAAAGCGTCATCGCCTCGCCCGGCCGCATCTGGGCGGATCATGTGCAGATGGGTTTTGATGCGGACGCGCTTGACGCCTACATCGCCAGCGAGATCGACAAGACGCTTTATTAAGCACCTCATCCGTCACGCTGACGCGTGACACCTTCTCCTCAAAGGAGAAGGTATAAGCGCCCTTACTTCTTTCCCTTCGGCAACAAATTGCGTTCTTGCAGCCAGGCGATGCTGTCATGGAGCGCCTGCTTTATAGGGCGGGGGCGATAGCCAAGCTCGCGTTCGGCCTTGGTGGTGTCGGCGACTTTCCAGTCACACATAATGGTCGCCATTTCCGGCGTCATGTCCGGTTCCTTGCCGGTGAGGCGGCTGATCTTGTCGCTGATCCAGCCCATGATGTAGAGGAGCGCCTTGGGCGCGATTTTTTTGGGCGGCGCGACGCCGAATTCCGCCGCCGCCATGGTGAAGATGTCCTGAAAACTTAAGCGTTCGCCGGTGAGGATATAAATCTCGCCGGCGCGACCTTTCTCGGCCGCCGCGATCAAGCCGTCGGCCACCGCGCGCACATCGTTGAAGGTGCCGCCGCCGGGCGGAATGGCCGGCACTTTTTCCAGGGCGATATCGCGATAAAGCCGCGCCCAGCCGTGGCGGTCGCGCGGGCCGATGATGGCGCACGGGCAGACGATGACGCCATGAAGCCCCTTGGTCACGCCCTTTTTCACTTCCTGTTCCGCCAGCCACTTGGTGCGCTCGTAATTGATCCACGAGTTGGCGGCGTGCTGCGGCGTGTCCTCGCTGATCGGGCCGTCCTGATCGCCGAAGGTGGAGAGCGTCGAGACGTGAACGAAGCGTTGGGCCTTGGCCGCCAGCGATGCTTCCACCATGTTGCGGGTGCCGTCGACGTTGATGCGGTTCTGCTCGTCGTTCTTCGGCCGCCACACGTTGATGCTGCCAGCGACGTGAAAGACCGCATCGACGCCTTCAGGAATGGCGCGGCTGAGACTGGCCGCGTCCACGATGTCACCAGGGGCCAGCTTGGCCCCCAGCGCCGTAAGTTCCGTCGTATCGGCCCCAGGGCGATGGAGCGCCGTCACCGACCAGCCGGCGCTGTTCAGCGCTTCAATGAGATTGAGGCCGACAAACCCCGTGCCGCCGGTGACAAACGCTGTTTTCATCTCTCGCTCCCCCTTTTGCGTATGTTTATGGCATTTCCGCAACTGCGTGAATTTCAATCATCGCCTCGGGCAGAAACAAGCCCGATACCTGCACCGCGGTGCACGCCGGCGGCGCGCACTTGGCGTAGCGCTTGGTGCGGGCATCCCCCGCGCCCACCATCGCTTGCAGATCGGTGACGAAAATGATCTCGTTGACGACGTGCGATAAATCCGCGCCGTACATGCCCAGCGTCGCTTCCATCAGGTTATAGATATGCGTTATCTGCCCCGCCATGTCGCCCGGCGCCACCACTTTTAAGGTCTCATCCGCCGCGATAATCCCCGATAGATAAAGCATGTTGCCCGACTGCGCCACGGCGGCAAAGCCCAAGGGCTTTTCCACCGCTTCATTCATATGCAGGATTTGATTAGCTTTCGCCATGAGTGTTCTCCGCTAGGTTGGAGAGCGTCCTTGGCGGGAAAGGCTAAAGTCCGAATCGTCGATTCGGTGTTGCGGCGCCGCCGATATGCACCCATCGGCAACGCTCCCTCCCCTCCTTTTTCGCTCAGTGTTTTATAGAGGTGATTGTAGGAAAACACATTTGTAGAGAAATTTCAAATTTTTCTTTACAAATAAAAAAACTGGTGTTCTATCTATTAGAAACGCGCCGAAACATGGCGGAGGAAGGGAGAATGCACGATGACCACCAGCGCCACGCAGCGCCAGGCTGCCGCATCCGTTAAATCACGTCCGCCGCGTATCGCCGACCGCCTGCCGGCCGAGGGTGAGAACGGCGTTTTCACCGAATCCTGGTTTCCGTTATGCAAAAGCAGCGAAATCGCGCCGGGCGAGATGCGCGGCATCGACTTTCTCGACGGCCGCGTGGTGGTGATGCGCGACCAACAAGGCAAGGTGCACGTGTTGAGCGCCTACTGTCCCCATGTCGGCGCGGATCTCTCCGTCGGCAAGGTGGTGGGTGATCAGATCCAGTGCGCCTTCCATGAATGGCGCTTTAATACCGATGGCTATGTCGCCGCCACCGCCATCGGCGATCCCGCGCCCAAGGCCTGCCTCTTTAAATATCCATCGGCTGACAAATCCGGCATCATCTGGGCGTTTAATGGCGAGGAGCCGTGGTGGGACATTCCGGATTTTGAAAAACCCAATGATAAGCTCGCCATCCGCGTTGAATACGACGTACCGATTTACCCCATAGACCCGTGGGTGATCTGCGCCAACACGCCAGACTGGCAACACATCAAAATCGTGCACAAGATCGCATTCGATCACAAGCAATACCGCGATTGCCTGGTGTGGAATAATTATTCCATGCAAGGCCGCCTTGACGGCTATTACACCGACAACAAGGGCGGCGCTATTGAGACCAAGGCCGGCATTTTCGGCACCAGCATATTCATCATGCAGGGTTATTTCGCCGGCCGCTGGGTCGGCATCTTGACCCCCTTCGGCATTCCAAAGCCAGGATGGACGCAAACCTATTTCATCCTGGCGACCGAGAAGGGCGACGGCAGCGAGGAAGATCGCCAGACTATCTCCAAAGTGCTGGCCGGTCTTTATCATTTAGCCAAAGTGCAGGTCGGTGAGGATAAGCCGATCTTGCGCACCATCAAATACGCGCCGGGCTACTTGACCGCCAGCGACGCCATGCTGGCGAAGTATTTAAAATTGGTGCGCGAGTTTCCGCGCTCCCACGCCGGCGGCGAGTACATTCGCTAGGAGATTTTTATTTTCCATGTCCAGCTTGCGCCGGAAGCAGCGCCAACAACGGGAAGAAGCCATCAAGCGCGCCGCTGATCTCTTGTTCCAAGAGCAAGGATTTTCTCAAACCAATGTCGAGGACATCGCGGCGCGCGCCGAGGTTGGCGTCGCCACCATCTATAAATATTTCGGCTCCAAGGCCGGCATATTATGTCAGCTGTTGTGGCCCGATGTCGCCGCCATCCGCGAGGCCGGCGAACAGGTATTGATGAATCCGCCGCCCGATCCGGCAGAAGCGGTGTTCAAGCTCGTCAGCTCCTACAAGTTCGGCGATCACTGGGCGCATAAGGAATTATTGAAGGGCCTCATCGGCTTTGATCTTGGCTACGGTGAACCATTCGAGGCGCTGCGCCGTGAAGTCGACTCCTTCATCGCCACGCAAATCCGCGAATTATTGGAAAATGCCGCCCGTCAGGGAAAATTACGACAGGGGCTGGATTTGGCCGACATGGCGACGGTGATTTACGCCATCCTCAACCACAATTTCCAAGACTATATCGTGGCTGAGCGGGATATGGACGACGCCACCTACCTGAAACGACTGCGCCGGCACATTTTCCTCCTCTTTGAGGGCTGGCGCGCCGCCGCGGCCATTACTCCTGCCCGCCGACAAAGCCTGCGCCGCGCCTAGAAAAGCCCGCTGATCACCCATCGAAGGACCCTGACTCCCTCACCTCAGCGCTATCCATCGCCCCAAACAGCAGATACCCTGGGGGCTATTCCTTAGGAGGGCCAATCCATGTCGATGATCATCCTGAAAAACGCCACTGTTTTTGACGGCAGAAGCGCCGAGCTTCTGGAAGGCGCCAGCGTGGTGATCGAAGGCGAGCGCATTCGTGAAGTCACGACGGGCACCGCGAAGCTGCCCAATGCCCAGGTGATTAATGTCGGCGGACGAACCTTAATGCCGGGGCTGATCGACGCCCATGCCCACCCGCACATCTCCTCCCTGAATGTCGGCGATGCGACACAATTTCGGCCGACGTATTTTGCCCATCATGCGGCGCGGGTCTTGAAATTCGCGCTCGCTTGCGGCTTTACCACCATTCGCGATACCGGCGGCGGTGACGTCGGACTTGCCATGGCAGTGGATGAGGGATTGATCGAAGGACCACGGCTTTTTTATGCCGGGCGCGTACTGTCGCAGACTGGCGGCCATGCCGATATGCGCGATCATCGCCACGTGGAGCATGAGCTGTGCGCCTGCCGCGCCCACTCGGATTCCTTGGGCGTCATCGTCGACGGCATCGACAAGGTGCGTTGGGCGGTGCGCGAGGAAATTCGCAAGGGCGCGCACCATATCAAGATCATGGGCTCAGGCGGCGTCTCCTCGCCCACCGATCCGGTGGACGTGTGCCAGTTCGCTATGGAGGAAATCCGCGTCGTGGTGGAAGAGGCCGAATGGGCGAAGAAATATGTGGCCGCCCACTGCCATCCCATTGCCGCCATCCGCCGCTGCGTCGAGGCTGGCGTGCGCTCCATCGAACACGCCACCTTCATCGACCTGCCGACGGCGAAATTCTTAACCGAACGCGGTGCTTACGCCGTGCCCACCATGACCATCATGTATGCGCTCAAAGCCGAGGGGGCGAAACTGGGCTTGCCCAAGCGCTCGCAGGAGAAGCTGGAAGAAACGCTGGGGGTCGGTTTGCAGTGTCTGGAAAATCTGCACAAAGCCGGCGCGCCCATGGGATTCGGCTGCGACCTCATCGGCCCCTTGTACACCTGGCAGTGTCATGAATTCAATGTTCGCGCCGAGGTCTTGAAGCCCATCGATATCCTGCGCTCGGCAACCTCCGTCAATGCCGAAATCATGCAGCGTTCAGGCGAGATCGGCTGCCTCGCGCCCGACGCGTACGCCGACCTGATCGTGGTCAACGGCAACCCGCTGATTGACATCGGCCTTCTGGCCGAGAACGGCCGCCATCTGCCGCTGATTATGAAAGGCGGGCGGATATTCAAGAATGAGCTGTGATGCCCACATGAAAAAGGCGGCCGCTGGGGCCGCCTTTTAAATATCAACTATAGAGAAGCTTACTTGCGGCGACGCGCCAGTCCCAGGCCGGCAAGGCCAAGGCCGACGATGCCGAGCGCCGCCGGGGCCGGTACTTGCGGTACCCGCTCGCCCTTCAGGTAATAGGCGTGTTCCTGGCCATTATTGAACCAGTTATTGAAAGTGCCGCTATCACTTTCGTTGCCGCGGGTGGTGCCGTTGTTGGCGGTGGTCACCCAATAGATGTCGTCGCGGTTATAGTCTGTGGACAGGTGAACGCCGAGCCAATAGGTGTTGCCGGCCACTGCATTGAAATTCGAGGCGAAATCAAAGTCCACCAGCCAGGCGTTTCCGCCAAACCCCCAAGCAATGCCGCTGTCGCTGGTGGCGACATTCTGGCCCGAGCCGCTGGCCAGCGCCGCGCCGGGGGTGCCGCCGCTATCGCCAAAAATCCAATAATCAATGGTCCCGTCCCAGTTGCCAATACCGCCAAAGCCCGCAATGTATACACCCGCGCCACCCACGGTCGAGCCTAAGCCAAAGCCGAAGTCCTCGGCCTGCACCCATTGGGTCGCATCGTTACCGTTGGCGCCGCTGGGGCCGCCGTTGTTGTAAATAACCGCGCTGTGCGCGACTGAAGCAAAACCCAATACCGCCGCCAGCGCCAAGCCCGCAATCCTCAATACCTTCATCTGATCCCTCCGCTGCAAAATGACATGCTCGAGTACTTACAAATAAGTAAGCAAATCTCATGCCGGAAAAATATATGATTTTTTTATAAGGCGTTAGCCAGATTACCCTATTCAAGGGGTAGCAAAAGCGTCAATAATTCCGACACTTTACGCGATATCAAATCTGACCATCACAAAGATACCGGCAGGCAGCCGTAGTTATTTTGCTTGAGGTGGTCGCAGGCCTTGCGCGCTTCCTCAATGGTGGAAAACCCGATGAGGCGGGCGCGGTATAAGGGCTTGCGGGTTTTCTTGCCAGGGCCCGCCACCTTGACGCTCAATTGCTCACCTGCGGGGACGATGGTAATGGCGCTCTCCGCCAGCCGCTGCGCCGCGCCGTAATTACGGAAGGCGCCGACCTGGATACCCCACCGGCCTTGGGAAACGGTGCGGTCTACCTGCGTCGAGGGCGCCTTGATCGAGGCTTCCAGCACCTTGGGCGGCATGGTTGCCAAGCCCTGGCCGTCAAAGGCGTTGGTCAGGATGGTGCGCATATAGGCGTCCCGCGCCGCCGCCGTATTGCCGCCGAACACCACGCCCACCAGCCGGGTGCCGTCGCGCTCGGCGGAGCTGACCAGATTGAAGCCAGAAGCCGCCGTATAGCCGGTCTTGATGCCGTCAACGCCTTGGAAATTCCCCAACAGACGGTTGTGATTGCGGTAAGTCCGTCCGTTGTACCTAAATTCGCGGGTTGAAAAGAAGGTGTAATACTCGGGAAAATCACGGCGGATGGCGATGCCGAGCTTGGCCATATCCCGGGGCGTCGATACCTGCGCGCTGTTGGGCAGACCGGAAGCGTTCATGAACCGCGTTTGCGTCATGCCGAGCTCATGCGCCCGCGCCGTCATCATCTTGGCGAACTGCCTCTCCGTGCCGCCCATCGCTTCCGCCAGCACGGTGGCGGCATCGTTGGCCGACAGCGTCACCAAGGCAAGAATGGCTTCCCGCACCGTAATGGCCGTTCCCGGCGCCAGCCACAGCTTTGTCGGCGAGCGTCCCGCCGCCACGGGCGAGACGGGAAGCTTGCGATCGAGCGTCAGACCGCCGTTCTTCAAGGCATCAAATACCAGATAGAGAGTCATGACTTTGGTCAGCGAGGCGGGATAGCCTTGACGATCGGCGCCGCGGGCGAAGTAGACTTCCCCGGTCGCCTCGTTGATCACAATGGCGGACGGCGTGCGTTTAGCCGCCAGGGTTGGAGAAGCGCTGCCCCCCACCACCAGCAAGATCATCGTCAGCCAGAGAATGGCTCCTTTAGCACTTTGAAACCAGAACGGATTTCCCGTTCGATACTGCATCCCTCAATTCCTCCGCCCGTCAACCCGATCAGGTTTAAGACCCTATCATAATACACTGGAATCTATTAAGGAATCCTCCATTTGCTGTAATGGAATTTTTTTCTGTAATGGCAGAGGGTTAGAACCGGAGAGGGCGGTAGGGCTGCGGATCAATGGCCGATTCGCGACCGCTCATGAGATCGGCGACCATGCGCCCCGCCCCGGCCGCCATGGTCCACCCCAAATGGCCATGCCCGGTGTTGAAAAACACATTCTCCAGACGGCCGCGGCCCATGATCGGCACGCCATCGGCGCTCATCGGCCTAAAGCCGCACCAGGGCTCGATGGCCCCCTCCTTCATGAAGAGCGCGTAGTCGGGAAATAGCGCCACCACGAACCGCTTCAAGTTGTCGATGCGCGAGGGCGTCAACCGCGCGTCATAACCGGCAAACTCCGCCGTGCCGCCGACCCGCAGGCGCTCGCCCAGCGGCGTCACCACGGCGTGAAAATGATCGTCGATCACCGGAATTTTCGGTCCCCCCTTCCAGCCGCCCAGCGGCGTGGTGATGGAGTAGCCCTTCACCGGCCGCACTGGCACGCCGCCGCCAAAGGCGCGGGCCACGCGGCCGCTGTAACTGCCGGCGGCGATCACCACGGCATCCGCCGCATAGTCGCCCACCGAGGTGCGGACAGAGCGCACTTCCCTTCCCTGACGCGCCGCTCCTTCCACCGTGACGCCGAATTCGAACGCGACGCCAAGTTTTTTTGCGGCCTCGGCCAAGCGGAGCGTGAACAATCGGGCATCGCCGGAGCCATCATCGGGATAGAAGATGCCGGCGGCGATATCTTGGGCAACCGGCTTGAGCGCCGGCTCCTTTTCAATCGCGCCATTGGCGTCGACGATTTCATAACGCACGCCGAACTCTCCCAGGAACGCCGCCATATTCAACACGGCGTCAAAAGCCGCCTTGTCGCGAAAGATCTTGATGGTGCCGCCGGGTCCCTGGTCGTAGGCCAACGACAGTTCGCGCTCCAGTTCGCCTAATACGCTCATGCTGTAAGAGCAGAGGCGTACATTATGACTGGTATTGGCGCGAAACCGCTTGACGCCCGAATGCCACAGGAACGTCAATCCCCAGGTGACCAGGCTGGGCATGGCCTTGGGACGTAAGAGAAAGGGCGAGTCCTCCTTGCCGAGATACTTCAGCAGGAGCCGCCAGACGCCGGGCGCATTCCAAGGGTCGGCCATGCTGGGCGTCAAAATACCGCCGTTGGCATAGCTGGTTTCCTGCGCCGCATCGGTTGCCCGATCAAGCACCGTCACGCGATGACCGTTTTTTGCCAGAAAATAGGCGGTGGAAACGCCCAACAACCCCGCGCCAACAACGACGACCCGCATGTTAAGACCCCTTTATTTCATAACCGCAGGGATCATAGGCAAACGCCGGCAAGCGTCAATGCGCGACAGACAGTTAAACGCCGGAAATAATCAATTCAGCCTCAATCGAGTTGATAGAGGATGCCTTTCAAATAAGCGGTTTCCGGCAGCGCAGGATGAACGGGATGATCCGCTCCGGCGCCGGAGGTTCTCAGGATGCGGCCGGTGCGGCCGGCGTCATCAAGGCCGCGCTTGCAGGTTTCGGCGAAGTCAGCGACGCCAACGTTGTGGCTGCACGAGGCAAGAAACAAAAAGCCGCCGGGCTCAACCAGCGCCGCCGTCAGACGCGCCAGTTTGCGATAGCCCTTCAAGCCTGGTTGCAAATCTTTTTTCGATTTCACGAAAGCCGGTGGATCGGCGATCACCAGGCCGAAGCGTTTGCCTGACGCAACGCGACGCTCGGCATCGGCGAATACTTCCGCGCGCTGCACGCTTACACGATCAGCGAGGCCATTCAATCGCGCCGCTTCAGCCGCCAGCGCCAACGATCCTTCCGAACGATCAACGGCGACGACTGAAGAAGCGCCCGATGCCGCGCACGTGATGGCGAAGCCGCCGGCGTAGGTATAATAGTCAATAACCCGCCGTTCTTTGGTGAGTTTCGCCACAAAGGCGCGGTTATCGCGGTGATCATAAAACCAGCCGGTTTTCTGTCCGCCCAGCGGATCGCAGACGAACCGCAAACCATTTTCCTCTACTGCCAACGACTCTTCGCCGCCTTTAGCCGCAAAGGTTGCTAATTCCAATCCTTCGAGTTTTCGCGCCGGGCTATCATTCTTGAAGATGATGCGCGCCGGCGACAGGGTTTGCTCCAGCGCCTCGGTCAGTTGCGGCGATAAACGATCCATCATGGCCGTATTGGCCTGCGCCACCACCGCGTCGCCGAAGCGATCGATGACCAACCCCGGCAGACCATCGGCCTCGGCATGGATCAATCGGTAATAGGGGCGATCGAACAGCCGGTTGCGCAGCTGAACGGCGCCGCCAAGCCGCTCGGCGATAAAGCCGGCGTCAATCACCGCCGCAATATTCCTCGTCAACAGGCGGGCGGCAATCAAGGTGTGCGGGTTGAAGCCATAAAGGCCGAGCGCCTCGCCGCCGGCATCCTCGACAATAACGAGCGAGCCCGGCGCAAGCGCTTTGGCTGAGGCCGTCATGGCGACTTCGTTGGAGAAGATCCACGGGTGGCCGTGGCGGGCCCGCTTGCCGCCGCCTTTGACCAGCCGGATGATGGGATAAGAGATTGACATGGCCGCCTTTATGAGGGGCCTTCGCCCCGAAATCAAGCCGGGCGCGACGCGGCTGCGGTAACCATAATTAGTGTCGGATTACTTGACAACTTTGCCGTCATGATTATCCGGAATTTCTATTTTATTATTATAAATCAATAATATAAAAAATTGGCCCGTGATTTGCTTTACTTCCCACCGAGCGTCTTGGAGGCGCTATCAGGATAATCCTCAGGAGGGGAAGTAACAATGAATCTTGCGTCTTTAAAACACCTTCTCGCCGCCGGCATGCTGGCGGGGGCGATGATCGGCACCGCCGCCGTCGCCGCGCCGGTCGTCTATGACGGCACCATCAATTCCGGCGACACCGTGACCGGCCATATCGATGAGCCGGATGGCGGCGCCAACAACGATTACTGGAAGTTTACCGCCAATGCCGGCGACTATGTGGTCATCACCGGCCATCGCCTGGATGCGGAACTTGATTTGGCGTTCTCTCTATATTTCGGCACCGATGACGCCAGCTGGATTTTTGTGGATAGCGGGGATGATGACATCCCGGAACTCCCCGGCTATGAAGGACCCTTTGCTGACCCGCAGGTTGTTGGTGTGCTGCCCTCCACCGGCGATTACACCATCGAAATGTGGGCGTTCGCCAGCGGTGACCTGACCGAGGAAGGCGATAACTATCAACTGCAATTGACGATCCGTCCTGGCGATGGCAATGACATTCCAGCGCCGGCGGCGCTCGGCATTGTCGGCCTCGGCCTGATGGGTCTCGGCTTGGCTCGCCGCCGCAAGTAAGCTTTACCTACACTCGTCATAAAAAGGCGGCTCTCGCGAGCCGCCTTTTTTACATTACCGTACCTCCGCCCATTCCTTCTGGCGCAATTCGACGCGGCGGATCTTGCCCGACACGGTTTTGGGCAGGCTGTCGACGAATTCGATCTTGCGTGGGTATTTATAGGGTGCGGTGACCGACTTCACGTGCTCCTGCAATTCCTTGACCAATTCATCCGAGCCTTTATAGCCCGGCGCCAGGATGACGAAAGCTTTGACCACCTCGCCGCGGGTCGGGTCGGGGCTCGCCACCACCGCCGATTCCGCCACCGCCGGGTGCTCGATCAAGGCGCTTTCCACCTCAAACGGACCGATACGGTAGCCCGATGACAAGATCACGTCATCGGCGCGGCCGACGAACCAGAAATAGCCGTCCTTGTCCTTGGTGGCGCGATCGCCGGTGAAATACCAATCACCCTTGAACACGGACTCGGTTTGTTCCGGATTGCCTTTATACCCTTTAAACAGCCCTTGCGGCCGTTCCGGTTTTACCCGAATTGCAATGTTGCCTTCCGTATCAGGCGGCAACACGTTGCCGTCATCATCCACCACATCGAGATCGATGCCCGGCGACGGCTTGCCCATGGAGCCGATACGCGGCGGCAGGCAGGGAAAGCTGCCGCACAAGAGCACGGTTTCGGTTTGTCCGTAGCCGTCGCGGATGACAAGCCCGGTGGCGCGCTTCCAGACTTCGATCACTTCCGGATTAAGGGGCTCGCCCGCGCCCACGCAGTGGCGCAGATGAGGAAACTTATATGTCGATAAATCCTGCAACACCACCATGCGGTAGATGGTGGGCGCGCCGCACATGGTGGTGATGGGATGGCGCGCCAACAGATCAAGCGTGCGCTTGACGTCAAAGCCGCCGGTGTGATGGACGAACATGGCCGCGCCTTGTGACCATGGGCCAAAGTAGCTGCTCCAGGCTGCTTTCGCCCAACCGGTATCAGAGATGTTCCAGTGCAGATCCTCGGGCCGCAGATCGAGCCAGTAGCGTCCCGTGATCTGATGGCCGATGGCGTATGAATGGGTGTGAATGGTCATCTTCGGGTAGCCGGTGGTGCCCGAGGTAAAATAGCACAGCGCATCCTCGTCGGCGCGGGTGTCGACCGCCGGAAAATCAGCCTTGACGCCCGTAAGCGCCGCCTCGAAATTGACCCATCCCGGACGCTCGACATCGACCACCAGGAACGCCTTCAAGCTCAAACATTCGTGGCGCACGCCGTCAACCTTGGCGGCGTTGACGTCATCGGTAATCACCGCTACGGCGCGCGACGCCTGCACGCGATAAGCGATATCCTTGGCCGAGAGTTGCGTGGTCCCGGGCGATACCACCGCGCCCATACGCAGGCACGCGCTCACCGTCTCCCACCAGGCGATCTGACGGCCGAGGATGACGATCACCGTATCGCCGCGCGAGACGCCGAGATTGGTCAGCGCCCGCGCCAACTGCTGCGAGCGGACGCTGATGTCGGCGAAGGTGCGCTTGGCTTCATGGCCGTAATCATCAACCCAATGGAGCGCCAACTTGTTGGGGTCGCGGGCCGCCCAGGCGTCAATCACCTCGCGGGCGAAGTTGTACTTGGCGGGGCGCTCCCAGCGAAAGGAGGCGCGGACGGCATCATAATCCTGCATGTTGGAGGTCATTTCAGATTGGCCCTTTCATTCTTTTGCTTCGGCCTTAGAGCATGGCTTGCCCCAAAGCGCGTCGTGAATTGAAATACATCCTCGCCGCAGACATCCAGGCAGCGGCCGCAATTGATACAGTCGCGGTCGGTGATGACCGGGCTGATGCCGCTTGCCGCGCCATAGAGCGCCGGGTTGATGACCTGCGGTTCGGGGCAGATGTGGAAACAATCGCCGCAACGGGTGCAGGCGTCGCGGCGCGTGGCGCTGACACGCACGAAACTGACACTGCCCAGCGCGCCGTAGAAGGCCCCGACCGGACAGAGATGACCGCACCAGCCATGCTTGGCGACAAAAAGGTCGAACAGGAAGACGGCGAGAACCAGAACCCACGCCGCGCCTAAGCCAAAGACCAAACCTCGATGCAGCATGGTGATCGGATTGATCACCTCCCAGGCGATGGTTCCGGTCACTGCCGACACCATCACCATTGCAGCGGCGATCCAATATCGGGTTTGACGCCGCAGCTTCCAGGTCGCGCGCAAGCCGAAGGCGCGGCGCAAGGCGGCTGCGGCATCCGTCACCGGATTGATCGGGCAGACCCAGGCGCAATAGGCGCGCCCGCCAACGAGAAGATAAAACCCGGCAACGATAAGAGCGCCCAACACGGCTGTCGCGGCAAGATCGTGGCCGGCGGCGAACGATTGCAGCGCGATGAACGGATCGGTCAGCGGCAGCCGCTCCAACACCAGGGAGGAGGCAAGGTTTCCTTTCAGAAGCCACACGCCAAGCCAGGGCGAGGCCAGGAAAAGCGCCAGGATCCCGAACTGGCACGCGCGCCGCAGGATCAGCCATTTGCCAAAGGGCGCCGGCACGATCTTATCCATAGCGCCCCGCAAGTCCGGTATCCGTTTGCGCCAATCGACGCGGCAGAACCTTGATCGAAGCTTCCTCGGTGATGCAGTCCTTCTCGCATTTGCCGCAGCCGGTGCAGGCCTCGGCATGAACCGTTGGCAGGAATACCGAACGGCCGTCCTTGACCAGGAGTTCCATGGTAATCGCCTCGCCCTTGACCGGACAGGCGATGAAGCAGGCGCGGCAAGCGCCGATGCCATTGAAGCTGTAACAACGATCGACGCCGACGAAGACGGCAAGCCCCATATCAGCGGCCTTAATGTCGGTAAGCGCCGGATCGAGCGCGCCGGTCGGGCACGCCTTGACGCACGGGATGTCTTCGCACATCTCGCAAGGAATATCGCGGGCGAGGAAGAACGGCGTGCCGACCGGCACCGGCTCTCCCATCTCGGCCAGACGCAGGGTGTCATACGGACAGTCACGCACGCACAGGCCGCAGCGCACGCAGGCGGCCAGGAATTTCGGCTCCGGCAAAGCGCCGGGCGGTCGGATGGCGGTGGCGGCAAGAGCGCGGCCGCGGCGGCCATAGTCCGCCAACGCTGCGCCTACCGCCACCGCCGCTATGAGAAGCCTGCCTAATCTTGCCAACGCGCCGCGGCGCGTGGTGGCGCTCAAGACGGCTGTCGCCGGCCATCGCTTTTTTTCGCCTTCGAGCGCCACGACGTACTCTCATGCTGCGGCGCGCCGGCATTACCCGCTAGCGCGTGATATTGATGACTTGGCGTTGGGTAAATTCCTCCAAGCCGGCCTGGCCGAATTCAACGCCGATGCCCGATTGCTTGGCGCCGCCAAAGGGAATGTGCGGCGCAAGGTCGATGTGGCTGTTGATCCATACCGTGCCGGCCTCCATACGCTCCGCCAGCTCCTTGCCGCGCTTCAAATCAGTTGTCCACACCGACCCGCCCAAACCGTAAGGTGTGGCATTGGCGCGCTTGATGGCGTCATCGACATCTTTGTATTTGATGACCGGCAGCACCGGGCCAAACTGTTCTTCATCGACGATTTTGGTACCTTCGGCGACATCGCGCACCACAGTGGGGCGGATGAAGTAGCCAGGGCGATCCAAGGTCTCGCCGCCGGCGATGACCTTGCCATTTTTCTTGGCGTCAGCCAAAAAGCCCTTCACTTTTTCATACTGCATCTTGTTTTGCAGCGGTCCGATGGCCGTGCCCTGCTCCAGGCCGTCGCCGACAACTGCGTTATTGGCAATCTTGGCCAACTCATCGCATAGTTTATCATAAATCGACTCGTGGGCGTAAACGCGCTTGATGGCAAGGCAGACTTGACCGGCGTTCATGAACGCGCCGCCAAAGATTTTCGGCGCGACTTTTGCCGGATCGACATCGTTCAAGACGATCGCCGCATCATTGCCGCCCAATTCCAGGGTCAGCCGCTTCAAGGTTTCAGCGACGCTGGCCATCACCTTCTTGCCGGTGTCTGATGAGCCGGTAAAGGAAATCTTGGCGATATCCTTATGCTTGGTCATCGCCGCGCCAAGATCGTTCTGGTCAGTGATGATATTGACAACTCCGGCCGGGAAGATCTCGGCCATGAGCTCGCCCAGTCGCAACGTGGTAAGCGGCGTGGTCGGTGCCGGCTTGGCGACCACAGTATTGCCGGCCAAGAGCGCCACCGGCAGCTTGAACGAAACAATCAGCACCGGGAAGTTCCAGGGGATGATCGCACCAATGACGCCCAAGGGCCGGCGATGCATTTCAACGAGCTTTTCCTTGGTATCCTCGATCACTTCCACCGGCAGATTGAGGGTGGCGAAATAGCGGACAAAACCAGCGGTTGCGCCGATTTCCCACTGCGCTTCCGGCAATGGCTTGCCTTGCTCCTGGGTCAGCAGACGGGCCAATTCCCCGGCATGTTCATCGATCTTGTCAGCCAATTTATTAAGAAGCTTCTTGCGCTCCTCGATGCTGGTCTGCGACCACTTGGGAAACGCCGCCTTGGCCGCCGCCACTGCTTCATTGAGCTGCTTTTCCGAGGCGCGAGGACACTTGGTGATGACCTCCTCGGTTGCTGGATTGATGACGTCCATGGTCTGGTCGCCATCGACAAGTTTGCCGCCGATCAGTAACTTATACGCTGTCATGACTTCACTCCTTCGGGTAATTCATTCACATCTTCAGGCGGTTTTTGCTTCACGCCGCCCTAATTCCTTCGACATTTCTTCCCGCATGACGAATTTTTGCACCTTGCCGGTGACCGTCATCGGGAATTCACGGACAAATCGAATGTGCTTTGGCACCTTATAATGGGCGATCTGTCCTTTGCAGAAGGACGCCACGCCTTCCGCCGTCAACGTTTCCCCGTCTTTTAATTTGATCCAGGCGCATACTTCCTCGCCATATTTATGATCAGGCACGCCGAACACCTGCACGTCCTGAATGGCGGGGTGGCGATAGAGAAATTCCTCGATCTCGCGGGGATAGACGTTCTCGCCGCCGCGAATGATCATGTCCTTGACCCGGCCGACGATGTTGCAGTAGCCGGCATCATCGATCGTAGCTAAATCGCCGGTGTGCATCCAACCGCCGGCGTCCACCGCGTCCCTGGTTTTCTCCTCGTCGTTCCAGTAGCCGCGCATGACGCTGTAGCCGCGGGTCAAGAGCTCGCCCCGCTCGCCCCGCGCCACGGTACGTCCATCTTCATCGATGATCTTGACCTCGATGAAGGGATGGACGCGGCCCACCGATCCCACTTTCTTGTCCAGGGGATCATCGGGCGAGGTTTGGAAACTGACCGGGCTCGTCTCCGTCATACCGTAGCAGATGGTAACGTCCGTCATGTGCATTTCGGCGATCACCCGCTTCATCACCTCCACCGGACAGGGCGAACCGGCCATGACGCCGGTGCGCAAACTGGAGAGATCGAATTTCTTGAACTCAGGGTGCTCCAATTCGGCAATGAACATGGTGGGCACGCCGTAAAGCGCCGTGCAGCGCTCGCGCTCCACGGTTTGCAGCACACTTAAGGGATCAAACGCCTCGCCCGGGAACACCATGGCTGCGCCATGGGTGACGCAGTTTAATACCCCCATCACCATGCCGAAGCAGTGATATAAGGGCACAGGGATGCACAGGCGATCCTGATCGGTGAAACGCTGCCCCTCGCCGACAAAATAACCGTTGTTGAGGATATTGTGATGGGTCAGCGTCGCTCCCTTGGGAAACCCGGTGGTGCCCGAGGTGAACTGAATATTGATGGGATCATCGGGCATCAAGGTGACCGCAATGTCGGCAAGCAGCGCTCTATTTGCCGCATCCGCCGCTTTGATGATATCGCCATAAGCCATGAAGCCCGCCGGCGGCTGATCGCCCAAGGTGGCCACAAGCTTCAAGTCGGGCAACCGGTCGGCATGAAGCGCGCCGGGATCGCAGAGGTCAATCTCGGGCGCCAGCTCGCGAATTATCGCCACATAGTCCGAAGACTTAAAAGCGGGCGCGAGGATGAGCGCCTTGCAGCCGACCTTGTTTAAGGCATATTCCAACTCGGCCGTGCGGTAGGCCGGGTTGATATTAACCAGAATGAGCCCTGCCTTGGCGGTGGCGAACTGGGTAATGACCCACTCCGCCCGGTTGGGCGACCAGATACCGATACGGTCGCCGGCTTCTAGACCCTGCCTGAGCAAGCCCGCGGCCAAATCCTCAGCCGCCGTCTTCAGCGCGGCATAGGTCAGGCGCACCCCCTGATGGGGAACGATAAGGGCTTCGTTGTCGGGCCAGCGCGCCGCCGCATCATCGAGCGCCTGGCCGATGGTTTTATACATCAAGGGCGTCGTGCTGACGCCGCAGACATAGCTTTGATCTCTTAACACCTTACAGCCTCGGCTTATTGTTTTTTCCTCACCCAGATAGGCTGGGCCGGGGCGGTACAGTTTATACCACCCCGGCCACAGCGACAGCAGGGAAATTACCTATAACGCCCTGAGCGACCCCCTCACCCTAACCCTTTCCCCCTGGAAGGGGGAGAGGTATGGGCGAAAACGGGCGGCTGAGCTACTTCCTTTAGAAGGAGTAGCTGAGGTTTGCGCCCCAGGTGCGCGGCCGTCCGTAATACTGTTCAATAAGGCCAAAGAGCCCGCCGTTGCTGACGCTGCCCGACAAATCAAAGGTCTGGACCACGTATTCCTTATCAGTGAAGTTCTGGACAAAGAACCGCATGCTCCATTTCTCGTCTTCCGAGAACCAGGTGACCGAAGCATTGCCGATGAAATAGCCGCTTTCGGTGGAAGCCGGGAAATTGGTCAGCGCGAAGTGGTGCTTGGCGCGGTACATGCCGTCCACCTGGAAGGCCACGCTGCCGCTGTTGGCCATGAACACTTCATATCGCACAAGGCCATTCAAGTTCCACTTCGGCGTCTGCACCGGCTTGCGCGTAGCGCCGGGCAGCAACGCCGGCACATCGACAATGCCATCACCGTCGGTGTCCACATCAATGGTCAGGCCCGGCACGTTCTTGACTTCAGGGTCGATATAGGAAATGCCGAACTGCATATCGAGCCCTTTGACCGGCGCCGCCTGGACTTCCACCTCGAAGCCCTTGACCTTGGCGTCGGCGTTCAAGGTGGCGGTATCAAGGCCGATGGTGGAGAAGGCCTGATAGTTGTTGTAGTCATAATAATACGCCGCACCGTTGATCCGTACCCGGCGGTTTGAGCTGTCCCACTTGAAGCCCACTTCAAAGGCGTCAAGCTTTTCCGGCTCATAGCTCATGAACGCGTCGCTGAGCGCAAAGGGGCTCGGCAAGAACGGCGCATTGAAGCCACCCGACTTCACGCCGCGGTTCCAGCTGGCGTAGGTCAAGAGATTATCGACGGGCTTAAAGTTCACCTGCAGCCGGGCCGACCAGTTGCCATCCTTGCGGCTCGAGGAATACGGCGATTCAGGCAAGGCATCGCCGACAATCGTAGCGTTGGGGTCCATGCCGCTGGTGGACGTGTCCGGGAACCACATCAGGTAGTTATGGTAGAGGTGCGATTTCTTTTCATCGATCCAGCGGAAACCGCCGATCACGGTGAATTGCTCCGTCACCTCAAATTCCAACTGCCCGAACAGCGACCAAGTTTCGGTGTCGGTGGCGTACGGATTGCGGATACCGTTGAAGCCCAGTTCGTCGAGCGTCAAGCCAATGGCCTCATCTCCGAATACGCCGGCATCCGCCAGCGCCTGGAAAAGCCCTCTCGTAATGCCGCCATTGGAATCCCGGACTTTCAAATCCATGTAATAGAAGCCGGCGACCCACTTCAGCTTATCCGCTTCGCCATTAAGCCGGATCTCCTGGGAGAACTGCTCGGTATCGGTGGTCAGGAAGAACTGGAAGTAATCCACCGGCGAGGCGTCCGAATCCTCGATGTAGTCGCGCTTCACCGTCTGGAAGTCGGTGATGCTGGTCAAGGTGGCGAAGTCCATGTTCCACTTCAGCGTGCCGCTGTAGCCATAGGTGTCCAGTTCGTTATGGCCGGGCGTGTCATAGTCACCGGCGTACACATCGTCATCCAGGTCGACATAGCCGCCCAGGTCGGGATTGGGCACGCCGGGCGTCGCCTCGCCGGTCGGGAAAATGGCGGAGGCGTATTCAAAGAAGCCGGTGCGGATGTCCTGCTGGCCGAAGCGGGCGTTGAGCAGAATTTCCACGTCCTCGTTCGGCTGGAACAGCGCTTGCAAGCGACCGGCGGATTCGTTGGCGTTGTTAAGATCATCCTGCGGCCGCAGGCGATTCTCCACATAGCCGCCGCCCTGATGGGTGGCAAACGAGGCGCGCAGCGCCACTTTATCACTCACCGGTACGCCAACCGCGCCTTGGAACTTCATGCGGTTGAAGCGGCCGTAGGTGATGCTGCCAAAACCATTGAATTCATCGAGGCTCGGCTTCACGGTAATGTAATGCACCAGGCCGCCGGTGGCGTTGCGGCCAAACAGCGTGCCTTGCGGGCCGCGCAGCAATTCGACGCGCTCGACATCAAACAACAGGAAGCCGGCGCCCGACATCTGGCTGATGTAAACTTCGTCGACATAAATGGCGACCGGGCTTTCGACGTTGGTGGTGAAATCGTTGTTGGCGACGCCGCGGATGCCGATGGCGTAGTTCGCCTCGCCGTTCGGCTGCATGGTGCTGATGCCGGCGGCCAGGGCGGTCACTTCCTGGGCATTGGTGAAGCCCAGCGCCCGGATCTGCTCATTTGAATACGTGGACATCGAAATGCCGACATCCTGAGCGCTTTGCTCGCGCTTTTGCGCGGTGACCAGCACTTCGCCGATCAGGACGGAATCGCCCTGCGCCAGCGCCAGTCCTGGAATTGCCAGGATAAGCGCCGAGGCGGCAACGCCACCAAAAAGATACTGACGCGTATGCTTACTGTGTCGACCTAACATCGTCTCCTCCTCCGTTTGTCAAAGTTTCATTCAGAGCGACAATAGCGTCACTCCAACAGGCTTACCGGTTTTCCCCAGCCGCTTCCATTGAGCGCATTTTTTCCAGTAATTGCTGTCGCATGTCGGCCGCTTCGACAATATACGGCCGCTCGCGCAGGGCTCCTATTTCCTGCGCGGTATATGGTTTGAAATTTGCCGGCAAATGCTCCTTGTCGTAGGTTTGCAGCATCCAGTTGACAAGTTCCGCCAGCGCCGTGTCATCCAACCCGGCATTGGCCACGCCCGGAACCTTGCCGACATATTCACGCCCGCCGTCCACGCTAAGGAAACGGGATACGATCCCGACCATGCTCGGCGCGCCGTCGGCGCTGCCGCTGCCGTCGGGCAGATGACAGCCCTGGCAATGCAGCATCCAGTTGTTCTTGGCGGTAGACGGATTGTCGACGCCGACAAAGCCGGCGGCGGCAAGGACGATCATAGCAGCGGCAGCGCTCCCCATCATTTGCTGTTTCCTTCATCGAGCGGCGGCCGAACCTTGAGCACGGCATTGGGCGTCAAGCCGGCCGTCTGGGCTTTCAGGCTTGCCACTTCTTCTGTTGTAAATGGCTTTGCCTTACCTTGGGGCGGAAACGTCGTCATAAGATAGTTCAAGAGCGCGGCCAGGTCATCATCTGAAAATTCATGGCCCTGGGCCGGCATCATGCCGCGATAGCTTTCACCGTTGACCTCCAGCTTGCCCATCACCCCCTTGGTGATCACCGCCACCAAGTAGGCGCGGCCTTCCGGCGAAATGCCGAAATGGCCGATATGGTCAGCAAGCGGCGGATAGGTGCCCGGCACCCCCTCCCCGGTCGGCAGGTGGCAGGCGGCGCAGCGGGTATAGAGATCAGCGCCGTCTGCGGCGATGGCCGGTACGCTACTCAACAGCAACGTAATTGCGGCGGTAAACACCCGCCTCATTTTTTCTCCTCATCCATGGCGTAGCCGATGATCACCGCCGTCGAGCAGGTATAGACGCTGCTCTTGGTATTCAGGCACCAGTTGGTATCGTTATTGGCCGATGGCCGGTACATGGGCAAATCGCTTTCGTTGCGGTTGCACATGCAGCGGCCGCAACTGGTCAGGCCGCAGCAGTCATTATAGGAAATAATATAATTTCTGTTATCCGCCGGATTGCGGCAGGAGCCGATCCAGGTGATGGGCGACATCTCGGTGCCGGGCGGGCAGGCGCTGGCGCTGCCGCCGCAGCAACTGCACAAAAAGCCATCGATGCCGCAATAGCGCCAGTAGTCGCAGCTCGCCGGATCCCCCGGATCCTGGGGGTCGCCGGTGGATTGCGGCAGAACGCCGGGATATCCAGACCCAGCGCCGCCGCTGGCTCGCGCCACCGGCAACAGCGGCAGGCCGGTGGCTCCCACCAGAATGCCGCCCAGCGCCGTCAACAGGCTGCGTCGTGATGTGCCTTGCGCGAGGCGACGGGTCGCCCGCTCGGTCATGCGATCAAGAATGGCCATGGCCGCCTCCCTTTGTTGTGGATGCGCGCGCCGACAGAAAATCCTGAATGGAGCCGACGCCGCGTTCCTTAGCCTCGAATAAACTTTCCAGATGTTCCCGCGAGTTGACGATGCCGAAGGCGGCTATTTTGCCCGCCTCGTCGATGAGCACGCCATAGGGCAGCTTGCCCACGCCCAGCGCCCGGCCCAACGGCTCGGACAGCACGTAGGCAAAGTCCTGCAATCCTTCATGATCGATAAAGGCGCGGTGCGCCGCCGCCGGCCCATCGCTCGCCAGCACGATATCCAGCCACTGGGCTTCCGATTTGCGCACCGACTTTAAGATCGGCAGCAAGGTTTTGCAGATCGGGCAGTCCGGCGCCAGGAAGAACAACAGGCGGCTCTTGCCCTCGCCGGCGTTGCGCAAGTCGATCACCCGGCCGTCGAGCGTCGGCGCGGAAATCGGCGGCGCATCCTCGCCGACTTTGAGGCGGGCGTTGACGGCCAGCGCGCCGGCCGGCGCTACCCGCTCGTAAAGTATGCCGACCTGACGGGCGAGCGCAATGACCGCAAGGCCAAGGCCGATCACCGCCAGCCACAGCAGTCCTTGGGAGATCAGCACGGCTTCTGTCATGCACGGGCCTCCGTTGCGACAATGCGGGCGCGGGTGGCGGCCAGCGCCTCCAGTGCGGTGTAAAGAACAAAGAAGGCGCCGCCGGCGGCGAGCGCATTGCCCCACGCCATCGCAGGAAGAACAACGGTCTTTTCCACCATCGCCACGCCCAAAGCCAAAATCACCAGTATGCCATTGCGCCACACTAGGGTGTTGCTCGGCGGCCGGGCGCCGAACAGCGAACAGCCGCAATCATCGGCATGAGCGCCGCGGCGCGCTCCAATCGCCAAAACCACGCCATAGAGCGCCAACAGGCCCGCCGCCGCCAGCCCTGCCGGCGCGCGGGTAGCTTCCATAAGAAGACCGACCCCAAGACCGAGCTCGAGGAGGGGGAGGACGATCACAGCAACCTTGCGCCCCCATAAGGGGAGAAGGCGCTGCGACTCAAGCACGGCCGCAAAATGACCGAGGTCGGCAAACTTATGGATGGCCGCACCCAAAAACAGCAGGCCAAGAAAGGCGCCGGCGGCCACGAGATAGACGGACCCCAGCACCGCCTTACCCTCCCGAGGCTTGCATCACAAAGATAGTCTGCGCCGGATTGCCGCCGATGGTGCGCAGATGCTGACCGGATACCGCATCATAGACGTCAATTTCCATATTGGCGTTGACCGCCGCCAGATAGGGCGCTGCGCCGCGCGTCACCTCGATGCTGATGGCGTGGGTTTTCAGGACATGGCGGGCCACGCGCTTCTTGCTTTTGGCGTCGAACACCCAGACCTCGCCGCCGCCATCCTTATGGCTGCCGGGATAGCTTTTCTCCTGCATCAGGAAATAAAGGCGACCTTGGGCATCGGAACTGAGGATATGCCAGCCGCCGGGACGCCAGCCGGCGGCCTTCTCCTCCTCGCTCACCAGGGACCAGGTTTTGCCGACCTTCGGCCACGTGCCGGTCATGTCCATGGGCTGCACGGTGCCCAGGAAGGTGACGAAGTAGGTGGTGTTGCCGACCTTGGTGGTCTTCATAAAGAGCGGGTTGTTATCGATGTCATTGAATTTTTTCGTCCGTTGCTCGCCCGTCACCTTACCGTTGGCGCCCAGGGTGAAGGCGGCCATGGTGCCGTTGCCGCACAGCGTCGAAAATCCAAGCTTGCCCGTGGGATAGATCAGGCTGCAGCCAGGGATGGGGATTTCATTCAATATCTTGCGCTCAACCAGATCAACCACCGTCACCGATGCCGCCGGGGTAAAATTAAAGATCAGGGCCAGGCGCTCGTTGTCGAGGAACTGGAAGCTGTGCTTTTGCGTCACCGATTGACCGCGCTTGCCGCCGGGCAGAATGATCTCCGCCTTTTTCTTCAGCGACTGCTTGTCATAGATGACGATGGCGTCGGTGCGCTCGCCGCTGACCCGGCGCGAATAATAGGTCTCGGCGACGTAAAGCTCCGGTCGCGTTGAGGCCGCCAGGAAGCTGCCGAACTGGCCAGCGCCGATATAGCCTTTGAACTCGTGCGAGGTCGCCGCGAGATCGAGGATCAGAACCTTGCCGTCAAGGACGCTGTAGAAATTGCCATCCATGGCATAGATCCAGCTATCCGGGTAGCTGGCCGGCAAGGTCGCGACGTTATCTGTCGGCTCAATGGGCAGTGGCTCAGGAAAATCGGCGGCCAGGGCGCCACCGCTGAACAGGGACAATCCCAAAATCAAGGCTATCGCTCGCATGACGCTCCCCTCGGTCTTGCCATCGGTTACGGCAGTCGATTATTGCACTTCTGTTCAATTTAGTTCATTGGTACAATTTAGGTCAAGAGAATAAATACTATACCACAGGTTTGAGGCTTAACCTAAAGTGAGCGCTATTAATCTCCTGGGTGGCGATGGGTGGGGGATACGATGATGTTTGAAGTTCCTAGGCTGAAGATCAGGCCGGGCACCGGGGCTTATCAAAAAGGCCAGGCCCGGGTTGTGGAAATTCTGGAAGCCGCGCTGGATATCCTCCTCGACGAGGGATACCGGGCGATCACCATGCGCCGCATCGCCAAGGCCTGCGGCATCAATGTCGGCAACGTCACCTACTACTACCCGACCAAAGAGGCGCTGATTCGCGACCTTCTCGCCAGCGTGCTGCAAAGCTACATGGATATCTTCGATGATATCCGCGACGACCCCAACCTCACCGCAGAAGAGAAATTCACCCAAGTTATTCGCCTTATATTAGAAGACATCCAAACCAAGAAAACCACCCATTTCTTCCCGGAACTATGGGCTTTAAGCAACCACGATCCCTTCATTGCCGAGCGGGTGGATGAACTCTATTTCATGGTCCGCAAGGTGCTCAACCATCTCATCCCGCTCATCAATCCGCGGCTAAGCGAACGGGAACGGGAAGTGGTCGCCCTCTTTGTTTCGGCATCCATGGAAGGCATGACCATGTTCGCCGGCTACAACAAGCCGTGGGCGCCGCGCATGCGCGAGATCGAGGGGATTGCCGTCAAAAGCCTCTTGGATTGCGTCAAAACCATCACCTCGGCCGATATCAAGCGATTTGCCGAGAAGGGGTGACCCCCTACCCCTCCCTTTATGATTTCATACCTAGGTTAGGGTCATACGCGCTCTAGATATTTTGGCGCATGCGATCTGTCATAAGGCATTCTTAACATATATTTTTAAAGCTGTGAGACGATCCGAAACGCGGGTTTTGTGCCTGTCGTAACAATATATTTAAGAGTTCGGACGGGTGACGCAGCTAGAGGAAATTGAAGCCGGAGCCGCTGACGGCATTATTTCCGTCGGAGATGACGGCCGGTTGACTCATTTCAACGCCGCCGCCGAAGGCATCTTCGGCTATAAGCGCGACGAGGTTATCGGTCAGCCCCTCACCATCCTGTTGCCGGAGGACCGCCGGCACGGCCATGATGGCTACATGCGCGCCTTCGCCGCCTCGGGAGAGGCCGCCAGTACCATGGGCGAACGGGCTCCGGTGGTGGGCCGCCGCAAGGACGGCAGCGTCGTGCCGCTGGAAATCTCGATCCTGCACCACAAGTCGCCCGGCCCCAGGCGATTTACCGCCGTGCTGCGCGACATCAGCCGGCGCGTGGCGCAAGAGCGGGCTCTGGCGGAAAAGGAGCGCAAGTTCCGGGCGATCTTTGATGGTTCCTACCAGTTCGTCGCCCTTTTGGATACCGACGGCAATGTTCTTGAGCTGAACCGCTCGGCCATTCAGTTCATTGGCGGTGACCAACAGGCTTCTATCGGCTTACCGCTATGGCAGGCCTCGTTCTGGACCAATGACGTTGAGCGCTCATCATTGCGCGAGGCGGTGTTGCAGGCGGCCGAAGGGAAATTCTCCCATCTCATTCTCGATGTCCAAGGCGAAAACGGCCGTACCGCCAAATTGGATTTGGCGCTCAAGGCTATCCAGACGCCGCTGCACTCGGTGGAATTTCTGATTGCCGAAGGGCGCGACGTCACCGAGCTCGTCGACATCAATGAAGCGCTGCGACGGAGTGAAACGCGTCTCGCCAACGCCCAGAAAATCGCCCGCCTCGGCAATTGGGAATGGACGATGACCACCAACCAGCTGTTGTGGTCTGATGAAGTCTATCGCATTTTTGGATTAACCCCGGATACCTTCGGCGCTTCCTACGACGCCTTCGTTGGTCATGTGCACCCCGACGACCGGCCACTGGTGCAAAACGCCGTCGATCGCGCGATCGCCGAAAAAGAGCCCTACTCCATCCAGCATCGCGTCGTCTGCCCTGACGGCACGGAAAAGGTGGTGCATGAACGCGGCGAAGTGCTGTTCGATGACGACGGCAAGCCGCTGGTGATGACCGGCACGGTGCAAGATGTGACTGAAGCCTGGGCTCGCGAACAAGCGCTGGCCCGCGCCCGCGACGATGCCGAGGCGGCCAATCGGGCCAAATCACTGTTCCTTGCCGCCATGAGCCATGAGCTGCGCACTCCCTTGAACGCCATCATCGGCTTTAGCGAGATCATGACCGGGGAGATGTTCGGCGCCATCGGCCAGCCCGCCTATAAGGAATACTCCAACTACATCCTGGATAGCGGCCAGCACCTTCTCAAGATCATCAACGATATTCTGGATGTAACGCGAATTGAATCCGGCGCTTCCGATGCGACATTCAAGGAATTCGATCCGGAAAAAATGATCGAGGCGGCGGTGCGGTTTGTTCGCGCCAAGGCGGACGCCAAGGGCATCGTTATGCGCATCAAAGCGCTCTTTGAAAATTACCGCCTTTACCTTGATGAACGATTGTGCAAGCAAATCCTCATCAATCTGTTGGGTAATGCGGTAAAGTTCACCGATAGCGGCGGATGCGTCGAAATTGGCCTGAAGGCAACCGATGAAAAGGTATCTTTCATTGTCCGCGATACCGGCATCGGCATCAGTCAAGACCATCTGCACCGGGTGTTTGAACCTTTCTTCCAGGTCGAGGGGGCTTTTGCCCGCAAGTACGATGGCGTCGGCCTAGGCCTGACCATCGTCAAAAATCTGGTAGAACTGCAAGGTGGGCGAGTCGCCATTGCCAGCAAGCGTGGCGCCGGCACCACGGTGACCGTCGACTTTCCCATCGCCTGCCTGATCATTCCAGAGCGGAGCGAACTGCGCCGCGTGCTTTGACGGATTCCTGATCTTCCCGCCAGCGCCCTTATGGACTTGCGCCTTGGCATGAGGCATTAAAGGGAGGAATTGGCCAAGCAAGGATCCGGCCCATGATCACCGCTTATCTTTTCACCGCCGGCAGCATCTACCCCAACCCCATTGACGAAAGCCAGCCCTTGCCCGCCGGCGCGGTGTGGATCGACCTCCTTAACCCGACGCCGGAGGAAGTCCGCAAGGTAGACGCCGCCTTGAAAATCGTTCTCCCCAGCCGAGAGGAAATGGCGGAAATCGAGTTTTCCAGCCGAATTTATCAGGAGGATGGCGCGGTCTACCTGACCGCGACGGTGATTACCCGCGCCGATACCGAACAGCCGGAAAGCACGCCCATTACCTTCGTGCTGGCCGGCCACGTGCTGATCACCATGCGCTATGCCGAGCCGCAGCCGTTCCGCACCTTCGCCACGCAGATTGTGCGCCACCCCTCCCTCAATACTTCCGGCGAGGCGGCGCTCTCCAATCTTCTCGATACCATTATAGACCGCGTCGCCGATGTGCTGGAGCGCATCCACAAGGAAGTGGACGGTATTTCGAACGGGGTTTTCGCCCAAAACAAGGGCCAGCGGCTGGACTATGAAAGCATCTTAAAGCGCATCGGCAAAAGCCAGACCCTGACCTCCAAGGCCCGTGACAGCCTGGTCAGCCTGGGCCGCATTCTAAGCTTCGTCGGCCGCCCGGGAGAAACCAAGCAAGAAAAAGCATTGGCGCGCAATCTCGCCACCTTGAGCCGGGATGTGATGTCGCTGAGCGATCACGCCACTTACTTGAGCAATAATATCTCATTTTTGCTGGACGCCACCCTTGGCCTGATCAGCAGCGAGCAGAACGGCATCATCAAGATCTTCTCGGTTGCCGCCGTGGTGTTCCTGCCGCCGACCTTGATCGCCAGCATATATGGCATGAACTTTCACTTTATGCCCGAGCTGGATTGGGTATGGGGGTATCCCCTCGCCATTATCGTCATGATCATGTCGGCGGTTCTGCCCTACTGGTTCTTCAAACGCCGCCGGTGGCTTTGATCATGAACGCCGCAACCAAACACCCTCATTTCGAGGCGCTATTAAAAAAGGCGCAGGCGCTGCCCGCCATCGCCACCGCCGTGGTCCATCCGGTGGATGAGTTGTCATTGAACGGCGCGTTGGAGGCGGCGCGTGGCGGCTACATTACCCCCATTCTGATCGCCCCCCATGCCAAGCTTGCCGCGGCCGCCGCCAAGCTTGGCCGGACTTTGGAGGGCTGTTCCTGCATCGACGTGCCGCATAGCCACGCCGCGGCGGAAAAAGCCGTGGCCCTAGTGCGCGCCGGCAAGGCGGACGCCATCATGAAAGGCGCGCTCCACACTGATGAAGTGATGGACGCCGCCATCGACAAGGAAAAAGGCATCCGCACCGAGCGGCGCATGAGTCACGTCTTTGTTCTTGACGTAGCGTCATACCCGAAGCCGTTGCTCATCGCTGATGCCGCCATCAACATTTATCCCGACCTCATGACCAAGCGCGATATCGTACAAAACACCATCGAGCTGGCGTACGCGCTGGGCGTGTCGACACCTAAGGTCGCCATCCTGTCGGCGGTGGAAACGGTAAACCCCAAGATCACCTCAACCGTTGACGCCGCCGCCTTGTGCAAGATGGCGGAACGGGGACAGATAAAAGGCGGCATCCTCGATGGTCCCCTCGCCTTCGACAACGCCATTTCCGCCAAGGCCGCGCACGCCAAGGGCATCCGCTCGCCGGTGGCCGGCGACGCCGATATTCTCATCGCCCCCGATATGGAGGCGGGCAACATGATCGCCAAGCAACTGGAATATCTTGCCGGCGCGGAAGCGGCGGGCATCGTTCTTGGCGCGCGGGTGCCGATCATGCTGACCAGCCGCGCCGATGGCGCGCTGAGCCGGGTGGTCTCCGCCGCCCTGGCGCAGCTCCTGGTGTATCATCGCCTGCAGGCCAAGAAATGAGCGAGACGATCCTTACGCTCAACATCGGCTCCTCCACCATCAAGTTCGCGCTTTATGACCATACCGGCCGCCAGCAAAAGCTGCGCGGCGAAATCGATCATATCGACACCACCCCGGTTTTTTCTGTGAATGGCGGCGTAGTTGCCCATCCGCCATCAGGAGCGACGGCTGATCTGGTGGCCTGGATCCTGGATTGGATCGCAAAAAATCACCCAGGCGATAATCTCGTCGCCGTCGGCCACCGGGTGGTGCATGGCGGCCGACGCTATCAAGCGCCGACCATCCTCGATGATGAGGTTATGGCTTATTTAAGTAGCCTGGTATCGCTTGCGCCCTTGCATCAACCGCACAACCTCGCCGGCATCAGGGCGGTAACCGCGCACCGCCCCGAGTTGTTGCAGGTTGCCTGCTTTGACACCGCCTTTCACCGCACGCAACCTCGCGTCGCCGAGCTCTACGCCCTGCCCCGCGCGCTCAGTGAGGAAGGCGTCATCCGTTACGGTTTTCATGGCCTGTCCTACGACTATATCGCCGGCATCCTGCCCGAGCATGCCGGCGCGCGCGCCGATGGCCGGGTGATCGTCGCCCATCTCGGCGCCGGCTCCAGCCTGTGCGCCATGAAAAATCGCCAGAGCGTCGCCACCACCATGGGCTTTACAGCGTTGGAAGGATTGCCCATGGCGAGCCGCACCGGCGCGCTCGATCCCGGCGTTCTATTATATTTGCTGAGCGAGAAGGGCTACGACGCAACCGCCTTGGAGATGCTCCTCTACCGCCAGTCCGGCCTGCTGGGGCTATCCGGCATCAGCGGCGACATGCGCACCCTGCTGGCAAGCCAAGACCCCCGCGCCAAGGAGGCCATCGCCGTCTATTGTTATCAGATCTCGCGCTGGATCGGCTCGCTGGCCGCCGCCGTCGGCGGGCTTGACGTATTGGTGTTCACCGCCGGCATCGGCGAGCGCGCCGCCGCCATCCGCGCCAAAGTGTGCGAAGCTGCGCGGTGGCTCGGCGTGAAGATCGACCCTGTCTTGAATGTTCAGAACGAGATCAATATCAGCGTTGCGGATAGCCAGGTCGCTGTCCTGGTGCTGCCCACCGATGAGGAATCAGTGATCGCCCGCGCCGCCGTTAGCCAAATGTCTTGATCAGCATTCGGCCGCCGACGATCAGCAGGAACACTCCGAAAAACATGCTCAGCTGCCGTTTGCTCATGCCATGGGCTATCTTGGCGCCCAAGGGCGCGGCGAGCCAGGTCATGGGGGCAATGAACGCTAGCCCCAAGAGATTGACATAGCCTAGGCTTGCCGCCGGCAGCCGCGGATCGCCCCAGCCGGAAATGACATAGCCGATGGTGGCCGGCACGGCGATCAATAGCCCAAACAGCGACGAGGTGCCCACCGCGCGGTGAATGGCATAGCCCCACATGGTCATGACGAGAACGCTCAGCGTACCGCCGCCGATCCCCATCAACGCCGAGACGCCGCCGATCACGAAGGGCACGAGCAAGACCACGGGATGGGTTGGGATGGCGGGCGCCAGCTTGGGTTCCTTGGTCAGGAAGATAAGCCGCAGCGCCACGGTGAGCGCCACCACCCCGAACACGCCGGACAAAACCGCGCTTTTGACGAAGGCGGCGATTACCGCGCCAGCGGCGGTGCCGAGGAAAATCGCCGGTCCCCAGCGCCGCACCAGCGCCAGATCCACCGCGCCCCGGCGATGATGGGCGCGCGATGAGGAGATGGAGGTGGGGATGATGGTGGCCAGCGAGGTCGCCACCGCCACGTGCATGCGAATGGCCGGATCGACGCCAAGGATGGACAACGCGAACTCCAACACCGGCACGATGACGATGCCGCCGCCAACGCCCAACAAGCCGGCCAGCACGCCGCCGACCACGCCAGTCGCCAGCATCAATCCGGCGAGGCTTAATAAATGACCCCAGTCCTGCATCGTCCCCTGCCCTTCCATATGCGCGGTGGCGGCCCTTTATAGCGACCGCCTTATCATATTGTAAGGAGAAGGACGATTTATTTATTACCAGACCTGAGCTGAAATTTGAAAAAAAGCGTCTCACACGTCATTGCGAGGAGGCCGCCCGCGCGCTTTGCGCACAAATCAATAATCACGGCGCTAAACGCCGCGGGAGGCCGACGAAGCAATCCATAAAACGGTACATGGCAAGAAAATGGATTGCTTCGCTGGCGCTCGCAATGACAGCGATCGTACTATTGCAAATGCACGTACTCGTACTCCACCGGCTAGTTGTCGATGCCGCGCATGATGGACTGGATAACCCTTGATCGTTTAGACTGTTGTCCTCTAACTTAAACCACACAACGCTGACGGGCTTTTCCCGAAGCTTTTTTCTCAACCTCTGTTATACTTCCGCCGTTCAGAATGGCGTACGTTCGGCAAAGTAGAACAGGCTCATGATGGATGTGTATATCATCATGATCATCCTGCTATTGACGGTCCTATTCTTCCTTTGGGGCCGCTGGCGGCATGATATGGTGGCGCTAGGCGCTCTTCTCACTTGCGTTGCCACTGATATGGTGCCTGCCGCCACGGCGTTCTCTGGCTTTGGTCACCCCGCCGTCATTACCGTCGCCAGCGTGTTGATCCTCAGCCGCGCCCTCCAAACATCCGGAGCGGTGGATGCCCTGGCGCGCGTGGCGCTGCCGCACACCTCCAGCCCTACCCTGAACATTGCCGCCATCACCACCCTGGCGGCGTTACTGTCGGCCTTCATGAATAACGTGGGTGCGCTGGCGCTGCTACTGCCGGTGGCGGTCCAAATCGCCGGGCGGCAGAACATTCCGCCTGGGCGGGTGCTGATGCCGCTGGCGTTCGGCTCCATCTTGGGCGGCATGACCACCCTTATCGGCACCCCGCCCAATCTCATCGTCTCCGCCTTTCGCGCCAAGGCTGGAGAAGGCACGTTCGCCATGTTCGACTTTACCCCGGTGGGATCGGCGGTGGCGGCTGCCGGCATCCTCTTTGTCACCTTCCTGGGCTGGCGGCTGGTGCCGACGCGGGAACGCACCGGCGTGGAAAGTTTCGAGACCGGCGCATACCTTACCGAGGCAAGAGTGCCGGAAAAAGCCAAGGCTGCCGGGATGACGGCGCGCCAGATTGAAGACGCATTGGAGGATGCCGATGCCCAACTCATCGGAGTCATTCGTCATGAGGTGCGACTGCCCGCCTTGTCGTCCGCACGTAAAATCTATGCAGACGATATTCTAATCATTGAAGCTGAGCCGGAAGCGCTGTCTGCTGCGTTGTCTCGTTTGGGATTGGTGCTGGAAGAAGCGGTTCAGGACAAGGAGCGCAAGCCGAGTGAGGAAAAAACGGAAAAAGCCGCATCGACAGAAGATATTGTGCTGATGGAGCTGGTGGTGCAGCCCGGCTCGCCTCTCGCCAACCGATCTGCCAGCGATATCCGTTTGCGTACGCGGTTTGGCCTTAATCTGTTGGCCATTTCCCGACAAGGCCGACGCTCATTGGCGCGTCTGCGCACCATGAATATACAAGTTGGCGATGTCTTGTTGATGCAAGGCCCGTCCGACTCGATCATGGAGTTCTCCAGCGACTTTGTCTGTGTCCCATTGGCGCCGCGTCCGATGCGTCTGCCGGATAAGCGTCAGGCCATAATTGCTGCGACTATTATGCTGTTGGCCTGCGGTGGCGCAGCCTTAGGCTTGGTGCCAGCCGCCGTGTCATTCGCAGCCGGCGTGTTGGCGGTCATGGCGTTGCGGGTAATGCCGCTGCGAGAAGTCTATGAGGCGGTGGATTGGCCGGTGATCGTGCTGCTCGCCGCTTTGTTGCCGGTGGCGGGTGCGTTGGCCTCCACGGGAGCTGCTGAGCTTATCGCACAAAGCATGCTGCGCAATCTTGCCACAGGCAATGCCGTCATCGCTCTGGTGGTGATCCTGGTGGTAACCATGACGCTTTCCGATTTCATGAACAACGCCGCCACAGCGGCTGTGATGTGCCCCATCGCCATTGGCTCCGCAAGCCAGTTGGGCGTCAACGCAGACCCGTTCCTGATGGCGGTGGCGGTGGGCGCGTCGTGCGCCTTCCTCACCCCCATCGGCCATCAGAACAATACGTTAATTTTAGGTCCGGGCGGATTCCACTTCGGTGACTACTGGCGTTTGGGACTGCCATTGGAGATTATCGTTATCGCCATTGGCGTTCCCATGATCCTAATGGTGTGGCCGCTGTAATCTGCCCTATTGCAAATGAACGTATTCGTATTCCACCGGCTTGTTGTCGATGCCGCGGGCCGGCGGCGCGATCCAGGCGGCCATTTTGCCGGGCTCGGTCACCGGCTGCATCAGGCTTTTTACATACGCGCGGTCTTCCGCCGAGGGCAGAAATTCACCACGCCGGCGCTCGAATTCCGCCGCGGAAATCGGATTGCCCTGGGTGTCGGTCGGCACATTGGCCCATACGCCGATGGTGCGGCGGAAGCGATCGCTCGGCAGTTGGAAACGAAAGTCGATGCCGGCTTTTTCCAGGGTGCGGTTCCAGCGTTTGACGCCGATCTCGCAATCCTTGGCGTAGGCGTCGCGGGTCATGTGGTTGACCGCCGAACGGGCGACCACGGTTTCCGCCTCGACGCCGCCCTTGCCATCGGGACGGTAGAGCGTGTGCTCTGTCGCCAATAAGCTGTGATCGGCATAAGACGCCTCGTCGGGACGCCCTTTAAGGCCGGTACCGAAATAATTAGCGGCGTTGGACGATATCTCGGCGCCGAATAGGTCCAAGGCCGAAGAGAACCAGAAGTTGATGTAGCGCTGCACGGTGGGCAGATCGATGACGCCGTGCCGGCGCAGCAACGCCGGATCATCGGATTTCAGCTCTTGCATTTTTTCCACCGTGCGCTGCACCACCCGACCGATGCCGGTTTCGCCCACGAACATGTGGTGCGCCTCTTCGGTGAGCATGAAGGTGCAGGTGCGCGACAACGGATCGAAGGCGGACTCGGCCAAGCTCTTTAACTGATACTTGCCATCGCGGTCGGTAAAATAGGTGAACATGAAGAACGACAGCCAATCGTCGATCGGCTCATTGAAGGTAGACAAAATTCGCGGATTGTTGGCGTCGCCGGCATGGCGATAAAGCATTTCCTCCGCTTCCTCGCGACCGTCGCGGCCGAAATAGGCGTGCAGCAGGTAAACCATCGCCCACAGATGCCGCCCTTCCTCCACATTGACCTGGAAGAGGTTGCGCAGATCATAAAGCGACGGACAGATGAGCCCCAATCGACGCTGCTGTTCCACCGAGGCCGGCTCGGTATCGCCTTGGGTGACGATCAGGCGGCGCAAGGTGGAGCGGTATTCGCCCGGCACTTCCTGCCATACCGGCTTGCCCATCTCATCACCAAAGCCGATGGTGCGGTCCGCCACGCGGTCGGCCAAAAAGATGCCCCAGCGGTAGTCCGGCATCTTGACAAAGCCGTAGCTGGCCCAGCCCTGCGCGTCCACCGACACGGCGGTGCGCAAGAACACGTCCGCCGCCTGGAAACTTTCGGGGCCGAGCTCCTTCCACCAGTCAATGAATTTAGGCTGCCAGTGTTCAAGCGCGCGCTGCAAACGACGATCGGAATTAAGATCGACGTTGTTGGGAATGCGTTCTTGATAGTCGATCGACATGGTATCAGACCCTTTCGCGATTAAATTCTGCGGCCCGGCCGCTGCCATATACTTTCAAAGCGCCCCGCTCGCCGACGGCGTTGGGACGATTGAAGATCCAGTTCTGCCACGCCGACAGGCGAGCGAAGACTTTCGTCACCATGGTCTCCGCGCCGGGAAAGCGCAGGTTGGCTTCCATGCCGGTGAGCGCATCCGGCGACAGGCTAGCCCGTTCTTCCAGCATGACGCGAATTTCGTCATCCCAGTCGATTTCGTCCGGCGTGAAGGTGACCAGCCCCAAATCGCTTGCCGTCGGCGCGTCCAGTGGCTCGTTGATGTGCTGGCGCAGAGCGCTCAGTACCGTCGCATCGTCATTAAAACGCGTCGCCAGCCTGGTGCGATCATTGACCATGGGATAGCCGGCGAAATTCATCGCCGACAGGGTGATGCCCGGCGCTTTGTCGGGATCGTCGGGGAGATCGAGCATATAGATGCGGTCGGCGGCCAGCGCCAATTCGTAAAGCGTGCCGGCAAAGCAACTGCCTTCGTCAATAAGCGCGACCAAGCTGCGCGAGGTGACATCCAACCGCGCCAAGGTGCGGCGCAGCATGCCCACCGTTTCGCGCACGAACCAATGATCTTGAGACGCGGCGAGAAACTCGTCCATGCGCACCTGCGCCGCCGCATCGCCTTGGGTGCGAAAGGCGATGACGCCGATTTCCAGCTCATTGGTGCGCAGCATCAAAATAGCGTCATCGAGCTCGCGCGCCATGGCCAGCGGCCACCACGCCGCGCCTTCCCGCAGCGCGCCCGCCACATCGGTGGCCGCATCAGGGGGACAAGCGCGCACCGTCAGCGTCGCCACCCGAGCCGCGCGGTCGATGGTTGCATCGACCCATTGGTAATGGTAGCCGTCACCGTCAATGCGACGATTGAGCGGCGTCAGCTTGACGCCGCTGGCGTCTTGCGGACGCTGGGAGGTCGCCGCCAACGCCGCTGCCCGTTCATGCACGCGGTCGGCGAACACTTCCGGCGCGAAGATGTCATCCACCAGCCGCCATTCCTTGGCCCGCCGGCCGCGCACGCCATCGGCGATGGAGCAGAAGACGTCGGCGAGATCGCGCCGCACCTTGCGCTTGTCAACGACGCGGGTGAGGCCGCCGGTGCCCGGCAGCACGCCCAAAAGCGGCACTTCCGGCAAACTCACCGCGCTGGAGCGATCGTTGACGAGGTAAATCTCATCGCAGGCCAGCGCCAGTTCGTAGCCGCCGCCGGCGGTGGAGCCATTGAGCGCGGCAATGAATTTCAGGCCGCTATGAGCGCTCGAATCTTCCATGCCGTTGCGGGTTTCGTTGGTGAACTTGCAAAAGTTCACCTTCCAGGCGTGAGTCGAGGTACCGAGCATGTAAATGTTGGCCCCCGAACAGAACACCCGGTCCTTGCCGCTGCCAACGATGATCGTTGCCACCGTCGGGTGTTCAAAGCGGAGGCGCTGCAAGGCGTCATAAAGCTCAATATCGACGCCAAGGTCATAGGAATTGAGCTTCAGCTGATAGCCGGGCCGAATGCACGCTTCCTCGTTGACGTTAAGGGTCAGCGTGGCGATTCGGCCGTCAATGCTGAGCGACCAGTGGCGATAGTGTTCGGGCGACGTCTCAAACAGGACGAGATCGTCGCGCCCTTCCTCTGTTTTTATCTGGGGACGCACGATGGTTCTCCGCTAATGCACCAAGTAAATGCAGTATAGTGCATTATTAGAACAAGTCAAGACTGGAAATGTTCTATAGTGCAAGAGGATTAAAGCTGCGGCGAGACCAGATCCAGGAGATCTTGCAGGCTTTCGTCCTCGGTTTTGCCGGCGGTGCTCAAGGTGAGCTGGGCCTTGCGGTAATAGGGCTCGCGGGCCTTCAGGATGCGCTTTAAGTCATCCATGGCCTCGGTATTGTCCGCCATCGGCCGCATGTCGCCCTGCTCGATGACCCGCCGCATGTGCTCCTCGGGCGAGGCGGTCAGCCATACTGTCAGGGTGTGCTTTAAAAGATAATCCAGCGTCGACGGCTCGGTCACCAGCCCGCCGCCGGTGCCGATGATGGCGGCCGGATAATCGTTCACCACCCGCTCCAGGGCGCGGCGCTCATAGCGCCGGTAGGTGCTTTGCCCGGAGAGTTCGAGAATCTCGTTGATCGGCGCGCCATATTCCTCCTCAATGAGGCGGTTAAGCTCGACAAAGGGCACGCCCAGACGGTCGGCCAGACGTCTCCCTAAGGTGCTTTTGCCGGCCCCACGCAGGCCAACCAGCGAGACGTGAATGGCCTTGTCGGTCCGATTCTTGGCGGCAAAGCGGCGGTCGATATAGTGCCGCAGCTCGGCGATCTCCTCCGGCTCCAGGCGCTTCAAGGATTCGAGGACGAGCAGCTCATCCACGGACCGCTCCGGCGCTTCCGTGAGGAGCGATTCCAAGGGTAGCCCGACAGCTCGGGCGATGCGCCGCAGCACCAGCACCGAGGCGTTGCCCTCGCCACCTTCCAGTTGCGCCAGATAGCGCTCAGAAACATCGGAATCCCGGGACAGGTTCTTGCGTGTCATGCCGCGCCGCGCCCGTGCGGCACGCACCCGCTCCGCCAGGTGGCGGAGAAACGGCTCCTCGTCCGCCTCTATGTGGGAGGTATCATTCTGCCGGCCTTTGCGCATGCCCTGATCTACCTTTTCTCGCGACGGCCTCCCTTGTAGCAGGGTTTTACAAACCGTACGATAATGAGATATATCTTGCTCAAATACGCATTATAGTGCATATTCATCGAAAGATCATCAGAAATTGCAACCGCACGGAGATATGAGCGACATGACAAAGCCCGTACATATCCTGGTCGGCACCATGACCGGGACGGCGCAGCTGGTGGCTGACGAATTGGAGGGGTTCCTGAAGAAACGCGGCATCGCCGTCGACGTGGAACTGATGGACGACCTGCGGGCTGAGGTGTTCGCTAAGGATGGGCTGTTCCTGATCTGCTCCTCAACTTTCGGCCAGGGCGATGTGCCGGATAACGCCCGGGCGCTCTTTAACGACCTGAAGGAAAAGAAGCCCCAACTCGCCCATGTGCGCTATGGCGTGGTGGCGCTGGGCGACCGAACCTACAGCGAAACCTTCTGCCGGGGCGGCCTGCAATTCGACAACTTGCTGCAATCCCTGGGCGCCAAACGCATTGGCGAGGCGCTGATTTGCGACGCCTCCTCGGGTAACTTGGCCGAGGATGTGGCGCTGGACTGGATCGGCGGCTGGCTGGAAGAAGCCATGCCGCACTTGAGATCAGCGGCTTGAGCCATGAGCGCCCGATCGGACTTTGACCAGATCATCGGCGACGTTACGGCGGCCATCATTGGGCGCGCGCTGGATCAAAACCTGGAAACCTATCTCAATAAGGCCTACCCCGCCGCCGGCGGGGCCTTCCGCACGCTGGCAAAAGCCTGCGAAGCGGGCATTGCCGAGGGCTGGCTATGCAATCGGGAACACGGCGGCATCCGCTTTGGCCGCATCATCAAGCCATCGCCGACGAGCGGCCATTTTTCCGTGGACGTGGTGCTGATGGACAATATTGTGGGACCCCATCACCGCCATCCCAACGGCGAGATCGACGTTATCATGCCGCTCGACCCAGGGGCGCAATTCGATGGCCGGGGCGCGGGCTGGCTGGTTTATCCCGCCGGCCACGCCCACAATCCCACGGTGACCGGCGGCAAGGCCATCGTCCTTTATCTGCTGCCTGACGGAGCGATTGAATTTACCTAATTCACGTCACCGCCTGGCGGTGGGTGAAGGCGGGCGAGGCATAAGCGCGTGTTTCCATGATATCGCGCAACGCCTCCACCGCATCCCACACGTCAACATGGCGCAAATAAAGCGGCGTAAAACCGAAGCGGATGAAGTGCGGCGCGCGAAAGTCGCCGATAACGCCGCGCGCGATCAGCGCCTGCATGATCGCATACCCCTGCTCATGGGCGAGCGAAATGTGGCTGCCGCGGGCGTCGGCGTCCGCCGGCGAGACGAGGCTGAGACCAAATCCATCGCAGCGTTCTTCAATCAGCCGTAAGAAAAGTTCGCTTAGGCTGATGGACGTCTGACGAACAGTCACCATATCGACATCCGCAAAAATATCCACTGCCGCCTCCAGCACGGAAGCGCCAATGATCGGCGGCGTGCCGCACAACAGGCGGCGAATGCCGTCGGCGGGCGTGAAATCATCAACAAAGGCAAAAGGATTGGCATGGCCGAACCATCCCGACAAGGGCTGGCGCACCTGGGGCAAGTGGCGCTTGGCGACGAACGCGAAGGCCGGCGCGCCGGGGCCGCCATTCAAGTACTTATAGCCGCAGCCCACGGCGAAATCGGCATGTGCTCCATTCAGGTCGACGCTGACCGCGCCGGTGGAATGACTCAAATCCCAGACCATGAGCGCGCCGTTATCGTGGGCGGCGCGGGTGACCGCTACCATATCGAACATTTCCGACGTGACATAATGCACGTGCGTCAGCACGACGACAGCGGTATCATCATCAATGGCGTCGATGATCTCGTGTCGATCGAATGTTTTCAGTTCTCGCGTCTCGCCCATGAAGCGGCAGACGCCATCGAGCACATAAAGATCGGTGGGGAAATTGCCCTTCTCGCTGATGATCTTGCGCCGACCAGGACGCAGCGCCGCCGCAGCTGCCGCCACCTTGAAAACATTGGCCGAAGTGCTGTCAGCCACCACTACCTCGCTAGCTTGCGCGCCGATAAGCCGGGCAATCTTGTCGCCCAGCCGCACCGGCAAATCGTACCAACCGGCGGTATTCCAGCTGCGAATAAGGCCGACGCCCCATTCTTCGGCCACCGTTGCGGCTGCTCGTTCCCGGCAGGCGCGAATCAACGGCCCCAGCGAATTGCCGTTCATGTAGATGCAGGACTGCGGCAGTTCGAACTGCGCGCGGTGAGCGGCAAACGGCGATTCCGTATCCATCGCCGCGCAATCGGCGCGGGTGAGCTTGGTCATCAAACAGTCTCCCTTATCTCTCTCTCAGGACAGCGCGAACGGGGCTGGCATCCCCGCCTTCTATTTTCAATGGCAGCGCAATCAACTCATAAGCGCCCGGAGTCACGTGATCGAGCACCAGGCCCTCCAAGATCGCCATGCCGGCGGCGCGCACGCGACCATGCGCGTCCATGGTTTTCGAGTGCTCGGGGTCGATGGATGGCGCATCGACACCGATGAGCACACAGCCGCGCGCCGCCAGCATATCAATGGTTGCCGGCGCGATGGCTTTAAAAGAGAGCGGCCAATGATCCCTTGGGAACTTATCGAAAGTGCGAATGAGCATCCGGGTGACGCGCGCTGGCACGGCATCGGCGATGTCGTCGGGTTTCACCGTTTCGCCCGCGCCACGCGCGTCGATGACGATGCAAAGACCGATATAAGGCGTCAGCTCCACCGTCGCCGCATCCTGGCCAGCGGCGTCGTAATGCAACGGCGCATCGGCATGGCTGCCGCTGTGGGTGGAGAGCGTCAATCGCGACACGTTCACCGGAGAACTTGGCCCCATACTCCATTGTGCGCTAGCCGCAAAGGCGATATCGCCCGGCCATACCGGCAGGCCGGACCGCAAGGTCTGCGAGATATCGATGATCCGCCTCACGTCACCTCAACTCCTAAAGCCTGGTGCGCACCGTCCACAATTCGGGGAAGAAGCGCAGATCAAGCGCCTTGACGAGATAGCTCACCCCCGCCGTGCCGCCGGTGCCGCGCTTATAGCCGATGATGCGCTCCACGGTTTTCATGTGGCTGAAGCGCCAATGATGGAACTGGTATTCCAGATCAACCATCTTCTCGGCCAAACTATACAATTCCCAATGCTGGGCGGTGTTTTGATAAACCGCGCGCCAAGCATCCTCCACCGCCGCGTTCGGCTCATAGGGCTGTGACCAGTCCCGCTCCAGGTGTGACGTCGGGATGGGAAATCCCCGCCGCGAGAGTAGCTTTAAACAGCGATCATAAAGGCTCGGCGCGCTCAAGATCTCCTGCAAATGTTGATAATGCTGCGGGTGAGCGCGATGTACCTCGGCCATGGCGGCGTTTTTGTTGCCCAGCGCATATTCGATCTGGCGGTACTGGTAGGACTGAAAGCCAGACGACTGACCCAAGGCATCACGGAAGCTGGCGTAATCGGCGGGTGTCATGGTGGTCAGCACTTCCCAGGATTGCAAGAGCTGCGCCTGAACTTTGGCGACTCGCACCAGCATCTTCAGGGCCGGTCCCAAATCGTCGGCGTCAATGCGGCCCATGGCGGCGGTGATTTCGTGCAGGCAGAGCTTCATCCATAGCTCGGACGCCTGATGGATGACGATAAACAGCATTTCATCATGCTCGGTGGACTGCGGCCGTTGGCACTTGAGCAGCTTCTCCAGATCCAGGTACTGGCCATAGGACATGTCCTGGTCCCAATGGATTTCCTGGTCGCTGACATCGACGGCGGCGCGCGAGCTAACGGATTCGGTCATAAACTTCCCTCTTAGATCAAGACATGCGTCGATGTTAGAAGAATTCAATTATGAAGTCTTTTTCATTATTTTCAGTATTTCATGAATAATATTAATATATAAGCGACTCGGGAGGAGCAGATGAACCGGCTTGGCTTTCACCATCTGGCGATGATCCAGGCGCTGGCCGCCACCCAAAGCGTATCGGCCGCTGCCAAGGCCCTGGGGCTTACCCAGTCGGCGGTCAGCCATCGCATGCGCGAGGCGGAGCGGCGGGTGGACGCAGCGCTGTTTTACCGCGATGGCCGGCGGGTGGCCCTGACCCGGGCCGGCCGGCGGTTGGCGTTGGCCGCCCGCACCATCCTTAACGAGGCGGAGCGGGCCGAGTTCGACCTGGAGCAGCTGGCTCGCGGCGTCGACTATGTGATCCGTCTGTGCGGCGCCTGCTACACGCCCTTTCACTGGTTCCCGCCGTTTTATCGCCGCTTACGGCAGGATCATCCGACTTATGCCGCCGAGGTGATCGTCGACGTGGCGGAAGACCCCCTCACCCTCCTCCTGGCCAACGTTGCTGATATCGTGCTGATGATCGGCGAGCCGGTGCATGCGGCGGTGCGCGGTCTTCCCCTGCTGGAAGATCAACTGGTGGCGGTGATGGCGGTTAGCCATCCCTTGGCAGAAAGTAAGGAAATAACCGCCGATGACTTGGCGCGCTACCCTTACGCCACCTACCACACCACGCCGGAACGTGAGCTGGAATACGAGCGGGTATTCGCCACCGCCCGCAAACTGCCGCCGGAGGTGATCAGCGGCGGCCGCACCTCCGTAGTGCTCGATCTGGTGGCGGGCGGCGAAACATTATCCATTCAGCCCCTGCTGACGGTTTCCCGGGCGTGCGCCGCGCGGGGCCTTATCACCCGTCCTGTGAAGGGTGGCCTGTCCGTCACCTGGTACGCCGCGTTACGCGCCAGCGATGACGCCGCCTCACCGCCCGCCGTGGCGGTCGACCTGCTGCGAGCATCAATACAGGCTGTCTAATCCTGGCAAAGCTTGGCCTTCGCCGCGTCGTATTCGACCTTCAATCGCCGCACCAAATCGGCGAGCGCTGGCACGTCATGCACCGAGCCGACGCCCTGCCCCGCGCCCCAGATATCCTTCCATACCTTGGCCGCGGCAGCGCCGCCGAAATCCATCTTCGACTTATCGGCGCTGGGCAGGTTATCGGGATCAAGGCCGGCGTTCTTGATGCTGGGCTTTAAATAGTTGCCATGCACGCCGGTGAACAGCGACGTATAAACAATGTCCTCCGCCATGCTATCCACGATCATCTGTTTATAAGTATCGGGCGCATTGGCTTCTTTGGTGGCGATGAAGCGGGTTCCCATGTAGGCGAAATCCGCGCCCATGGCTTCCGCCGCCAGCACATGCGCGCCGTGGGCGATAGCGCCGGCCAGGATCAGCGGGCCGTGATGAAACTCGCGAAGCTCCGATATCAGCGCGAACGGGCTTAGCGTGCCAGCGTGTCCGCCGGCGCCGGCGCACACCGCGATCAGGCCGTCCACTCCCTCTTCCAGCGCTTTCTTGGCGTGACGGATGTTGATGATGTCATGAAACACCACGCCGCCGTAGCCGTGCACCGCCTTGACCACCTCCCCCGGCGGCCGCAGGCTGGTAATCACGATCGGCACCCGATGCTTGACGCACAGCTCCAGGTCGGTCTGCAGCCGCACATTGCTGGAATGGACGATCAGGTTGACCGCAAACGGCGCATCGCCCACCGCCGCCCTGATCTCCGACAACCAGCGGTCCAGTTCCTCCGCCGGGCGGGCGTTTAAGGACGGAAACGAGCCGACGATCCCCGCTTGGCATTGCGCGATCACCATTTGGGGGCCAGAGACGATGAACATCGGCGCGGCAATGACGGGCAGTGTCAAACGGTGTTTTAAGTCAGCAACAAAACTCATGCTCAAATCCTTAACCATCGGCGTGACTAGCCTTAACGTTGCCGGTCTGATGAAAAAAAGTCTAGCCAAAACCCTATGCTATAAAGCAATACAGGACCGCAAGGCCCGCACACTCAACCTCTCAGGAAGCTAGGCGCTACGATCATGGACGCAACCAAAGACAGCAACGGCAATATTCTAAAGGACGGGGATTCGGTGTCCCTGATCAAGGATCTGAAGGTCAAAGGAACCTCTACCACTCTAAAACGCGGAACCGTGGTCAAGAATATCCGCCTCACCGGCAACCCGGCAGAAGTCGAGGGCAACACCAAGCAGGTCAAGGGCTTGGTGTTGAAGACGGAATTCCTGAAAAAGGCTTAAAGGCCGCCGTCCCGCGCTAACCATCCATTAACCTAGACCCTATAGCCTATGACTTCTTAAGGTCATAGGATTGTAAGCTCGTGGGCATTGTACTTCTGTTCAAAAGGCGCGCGCTTTATTAGAAGTTCGGGATGGCGCCGCCGCGTCGGTATCCCTTTCAGGTCCGCTCCCCGCGCTTTCGACCGCCAAGACTGTCTCGTCTATCGATGCTGACGCTGATGCTGGCGATGGCCGTGGGCTACCTCAGCTACACATTTCCCTGGGGCGACCGTACGCAAGAAAATGACGTATCCGGCATCACTTTCAATATGTGCGGCATGGGCAACCGCTATAATTGCGTGATCGATGGCGATACATTTTATTACCAAGGCGTTCGCATCCGCATCGCCGATATCGACACCCCTGAAACCCACGAACCCCGCTGTGCTTATGAAGCAGACCTGGGCGATCAGGCAACCCATCGTCTGCGCGAACTATTGAATGAGGGTTCGTTCACCCTTGCTTCAGTGGAGCGGGATGAAGACCGCTACGGCCGTAAATTAAGGATAGTAACCCGCAACGGCTGGTCCTTGGGCGAGACCCTGGTATCGGAAGGCTTGGCGCGCCGCTGGACTGGCCGCCGCCTGCCATGGTGCCAGATATAAGGAACGGGCCTGACAAGACTGGTTCATATTAAATGCAACACGTACTATAGTCGGCCGATATTACTAATCTTATAAGGAATAGCCGACATGATCGTTCGCTTTTGGCGTGGCCGTACTCAGAGAGCCGATAAGGCCGCTTATCTGGCGTTCTTGAAGGAGAAAGGGTTATCCGGCTACCGGGCGACGCCGGGTAATCTCGGCATTACGCTGATGACCCGGGACGTGGGCGATACCACCGAATATCTGCTAATGACCTGCTGGACCTCCCTGGACGCCATCCGCGCTTTCGCCGGGCCAGACGTGGATAAGGCCGTCTACTACCCCGAAGATGACGGCTTCCTCCTGGACTTCCCGGAAAAGGTCGAACACTTCGAAGTGGTGTCCGAAGAACATTAAGCGTTGAGACGGTGTGCCGCAACCTAGCGTTTGACCGGAATCATCGCGCTCTCGCCCGAAGCGATTTTCCCGCTCTTGCCCACTGAGAAACCATCGTTGCACAGGATCTTGCAGCGAGCAGGCCGAGCGCGTACTTCTTCCCGGCAAGCGTAAAGGGGGAAGACCATGACCAATGTTGCCGGACAGGCTTTGGCGGGGGTGCGGGTGCTGGATGCGGCAACCTTCCTTGCCGCGCCGTTCTGCGGCACCATTCTGGCGGATTTCGGCGCAGAGGTGATCAAGGTGGAGCAGCCGACAGGGGGCGACCCCTTGCGCAAGTTCGGCACCGAAACCGCCTGCGGCGACAGCCTGGTCTGGCTCAGCGAAGCGCGCAACAAAAAATCAATCACCCTGGACCTGCGGCAGCGGCAGGGGGCTGACTTATTCTTAAAGCTGGCGGAGCGGTCGGACGTGGTGCTGGAAAATTTCCGCCCCGGTACCCTGGAGAAATGGGGCTTGGGCTGGGAGGAGTTGCGCCGCGCCAATCCCCGGCTGGTGCTGTTGCGAGTCAGCGCCTACGGCCAAACCGGACCTTACGCCAAGAAGCCCGGCTTTGCCCGCATTGCCCATGCCTTCAGCGGCCTGGCCTATCTGTCGGGCGAGCCGGGGCGCATCCCGGTGGTCCCCGGCTCCACCTCGCTGGCCGATTACGTCACCGGCATGTGGGGGGCTATCGGCGTCATGATGGCGCTGCGGGTTGTCGAGCGCACCGGCGAAGGCCAGGTGGTCGACGTGGCGCTTTATGAATCGATGTTTCGGCTGCTGGACGAACTGGCCGGCGCTTACGCCAAGACCGGCTTCGTGCGCGAACGCCTGGGCGCCGATACGGTTAATGTCTGTCCGCACAGCCATTACCGCACCAAGGATGACCATTGGGTCGCCATCGCTTGCACCAACGACCGCATGTTCGCCCGTCTCTCTGACGCCATGGGCCGGCCGGAGCTGGCCCAATCGCCGCATTACGCCACCGTCAAGGCGCGTTGTGCTCGGCTCGCGGAAGTCAACGGCATCGTCGCCGATTGGGTCGGCGGCCTGGCGCTGCGCGACGCGCTGGAGCAATGCGATCAGGCGGAAGTGCCGTGCAGCCCCTTAAACAGCATCGCCGATATTTTCTTCGACCCGCAATACGCCGCCCGGCAAAACCTGCTGCGCGTGGACGATCTCCGAGCCGGGCCGCTGGTGATGCCGGCGGCGCTGCCTAAGCTGTCGGCCACGCCCGCGCAATTCCACCGCGCCGGCCCGGCGTTGGGCCATGACAATGAAGCAATCTATGCCGATCTTCTCGGCTTGGATGATGCCGCCCTGCAAAAACTGAAAAACGCCGACGTGATTTGAAACCAATGGTGGACGCGGCAAGGATTGAACTTGCGACCCCCACGATGTCAACGTGGTGCTCTCCCACTGAGCTACGCGTCCGGGCGGCCTTTTGGCCTGGAAGGGTCAAGGTCCGATCTGACCTTCGGGGGCATATATAGCCGATCCGGCAGACAGCGCAAGCCTTCGTCGCAAGCTTTAAGCGGCGAACAGGCGATCGATCTCGCTGACCAGATCTTTCAAGTGGAAGGGCTTTGAGAGCACCTTGGCGTTGGCCGGGCGATCGCCGGAGGCATCCAGGGCGACGGCGGCAAATCCGGTGATGAACATCACCCGCATTTGGGGGGCGATCACGCCGGCGCGACGGGCAAGCTCGATGCCATCCATCTCCGGCATCACGATGTCGGTTAAGAGCAGATCGAAGTCGCCGGTGGCCACCAACGGCAAGGCCATGGTGCCACGATCGACTGAGGTGACCTCATAGCCGGCACGCTCCAGCGCCCGCGCCAGAAACGCCCGCATGGAGTCGTCATCCTCCGCCAGCAATATTTTCGGCATGTAGCCCAACGTATCCCTGTTCATACCCGCCGGCCGCTCGTTCAGGCACGGCTCCGCCTACCCTCGATGTACCGGGCGATGATCAGCGCAAAACGTAAATTTCCGATGAACCCCCGCTGCTGGCGCAGGCTAGCATGGCAAAGTCTACCCTCCAATGGTCTTAACACCTCCGCCGGGTGTGCCTATAGTGGAGATTATGGACCAAGCCGCGCCGCCGCCATATGGGATCATCGAGCCGCAACGCCGGACCTTGCCGTTTGTCTATAACATCCCCCACAGCGGCCGTTATTACCCGCCGGACCTCCTGCAGGAAAGCTGCTTGGGCCTCGATGATCTGCGAACAGCGGAAGATTGCCTGGTGGATCACCTGTTTGCCGGTGTGCCGGCCCTGGGCGCGCCGATGCTGGTCAATGCTTATGCCCGGGTCTACCTCGATACCAATCGCGATGCCCTGGAGCTCGACCCCAAGATCGTCGAGCCGCCGTTGCCGGCGGAGGCCAACACCGGCTCCGAGCGGGTGGCGGCAGGTCTCGGCGTCATTCCGGCGGTTACCAGCGGCAGCCGGCCGATTTACCACCGCCCATTGACATCCGATGCCGTGGCCCGGCGGATCGACGCCATCTACCGTCCGGTCCATGCCGCCCTGACCAGACTGATCGCCGCCGCCCTGCGCGAGTACGGCTACGCGGTGCTCATCGACTGCCATTCCATGCCGGGAGGCGGCAATCGGGCGCGCCGGTCGGAACCGGATATCGTGCTCGGCGATCGTTACGGCGCCAGCTGCGCTCCCGCCTTGGTGCAAACCGCAACAGCGGCGTTTGAAAATCTGGGCTATACGGTGGTCCGCAATGTGCCCTATGCCGGCGGCTTCAATACCGAGCATTACGGCCACCCGGCGCGCGGCCAACATGCCCTACAGATCGAAATCAACCGCCGGCTTTATCTTGACGAACGCCGCTTCTCCCTCACCCCCCACGCGCCGACGTTGATCCAACATCTGCACCAGGTGCTGCACGCCCTGCACAACATCCCGGCCGCCAGCCTGCGCCCGATGCGCCCCCATGCCGCCGGCGAGGACACGCCGATGCGGTTATCGGCGGAATAAAAAACGCCATAAAAAAAGGCCACGAGACAATGTCAAGTGGCCCAAGTTTAGGGAGGAAACGCCCACGGAGGGCATAGCATCGCGCCCTTCATCAGAGCCCAACACTAGGTCTATATGTAGAATTTTGCGGGGGAAAATCAATAGCTAAATTTCATTTATTTTCAATAACTTAGGTGTATCATATTGGCAACATTGTTGCAAATTTACAACATATAATTTTATGCTTTGATATAAGCCTGTTAGCTCTCCCCTGTGCCTCTCGGGCGATAGTCGGGCACCCGCAAGTAGACCGCCGCCGCCGCCAACAGGAGGCCGCCCAAGGTGATGAACATGGCGCCGTAGGCGGACGCATTGAGCCCCGACTCGCCGGCAAGCTGGCGGCCGATGATGGCCAGCAGGCTCTGCACCGCCGCCACCCCCAGCATATTGGCGGTATTGGCGATGGTTACGCCGCGTCCCAACAGGTGTTCCGGCAACAGCGCTCGCTGATGGGAAAACAGGGCCACATTGCTGCCGCCGAAAAAGCCGATCACCGCCAGCGCCGCCGTCAGGACGCCCAGCGGCAGCGGCGGCAATAGGCCCAGCGCCAGCAAAAGAACCCCGTTTGACACCACGGCGACGCTGACCAGAAGCCGGCGCGAATTGACCCAGCGGTCGACGGCGCCGCAGGCGAAATAGCCGACGATGTTGGCCAGCGCGAACGCCAGCATGATGCTGCCCCGTGGCTCTGGCTCTAGGCCATAGACATCAGTCAGATAGGGTCCCGCCCACAGCGTCAACAGGGCGGCGACGCTGGCATAGGAAATGAACATCAGCGGCAGCATGGCGACGATCCCGGGCAGTCGCAGCACCTCGATCACCCCGCGCAGGTCATCGATGGCGCGGTGCGAGGGCCGTATCGGCAGTTTTTCGTCTCGGGTGACGGCGGCGGTGGCGACGGCGAACCCCAACGCCAATACGGCCGCAACGTAAAACACCGCCCGCCAGCCCACGACTTCGCTCATCGCCGCCATCGGCGCGGTAGCCAGCAAGCCGCCCATGGTTCCCACTCCGAGCTGGATCGAGGCGACTTCGGCAAAGCGGCTGGCCGGGAAGCGACGGGCGTAAATCACGTAAGGCCCCATCAGCATGCCGGAACAGCCAAGCCCCATGACGGCCCGGCCAAAGATCAACTGGGCGGGCGTATGAGCGGTGGCGAACAACAGGCAGCCGGCCACCGTAAACAGCGACAAGACGATCAGCACCTGGCGCGGCCCGACCCGATCAAGCGCGATACCGAGCGGGATCTGCGCCAGAGCGAAAACGGTAAAGAAAATACCACTGATCAGGGCGAGCTCATCAGGCGACAGGGACAAGGTATCGCGCAGCTCGGGCGCAATCACCGCCACCGAGGCGCGCAGGAACTGACTGAGCATGTAGGCAATGCTCAGAGTTGCCACAAGCCGTATCGTCGTGGCAGAAGTAAGGGAACTCGACTCCATCGGCAATCTTTTCACGAGCGTAGTTGGCTAAGAAGGTCGAGATGATGTGGGAGGACTAAAGGGAATGTCCATTCCTTTTTCGCTGAACGACCCGCTATTCCGCTCGCTGCTACTTCCCTTCGCCGCCAGCATCTTCGCCATCGCCGTCATACGCGTCATGCTCGGCGAAGGCAAAGGCGCCGTTCTATCCAACGCCGGCATCGGCATCGGTATCCTTGCGGGTATTCTGGCGATTTTCGGCTTGCCGGGATGGCCAGCGGATGACATCGCCGGCAAGGCTGCCTGGCTGGTCATTGCGGGCACTGCTGTCGGCATCGCCACCGACCGCTTTCAATTGGCGCTGCCCTTCGCCATGCTCCTGCTGATCGGCTGGCCGGTGCTGACTCTGTTGTGGTTCATTGCGCCCGAGCTTTCATATCTCATATCCGGGCAGGCGCTCATTCGGCTGGCTGGCTTGATCATCGGCGCAGTCCTTCTGTTCGTGCGTCTCGATCAGGAACAGGACCATGGCCAGCACGCGCCGCTGTTGCTGCTGTGGTGCGGCATCGCCTTGGGCGGCATGGCCTATGTCTATGACCTTGGCCGGGTGGCGGAACTGGCCGCCGTGCTTGCGGCCTCGGTCGCCGGCTATCTGCTATGGAACGTGCCGGTGACGCGCTATCCCATCGGTCATGCCGCCATCCTGTCGGCGGGCACCGTCTTGATCGCCCTGGCTACCGCCTTGATCGCCCTGCGCGATGGCGCCGATCTCGGGTTGATGCTGGTGGTGTCGATCCTCTTTGCCGAGCGCATCGCGGCCCTGGTGATGCGCCGCCCGCCCACCATGTTGACCTTGAACGTGGGCGCTGCGATACCGGCCATCCTGGCGGTGCTGGCCGCCTTTTTCACACGGTAGGTTATGAGTTCAAATCGAACCGTAAAACTCCATGTTTTTCATTGTCATCCCCGCGAAAGCGGGGATCCAGCCCTTTGATTTCACTATGGATTCCCGCTTACGCGGGAATGACGATTATATTTTTTTAGTGGCGACCTCTAAACACTCTAAACTTTCAGCACCACTTTCCCCGCCGACCGCCGGGATACTACATAATCGAGCGCCGACGCCGCCTCAGCCAGGGGGAAGGTGCGGCCGATATAGGGCTTGACCTCCCCTGCCCGCCACCACGTCATGATTTCCTCGAGCGAGGCGCGCAGGTCCTTTAGATCGTGCCGTTTATAGCCGCCCCAAAACAGACCGATGATATCGACATTCTTGACCAGGAGATGATTGGCGGGAATGCGCGGCGCCTCGCCGCTGGCAAAGCCGACGACGATGAGCCGGCCTTCAAAGGCGATGACCTTCAAGGACGCCTGGAACGCCGCCCCGCCCACTGGATCGAAGATCACATCGGCGCCCCGGCCATTGGTGACCTCCAAGAGGCGTTGCTTTAAGTCTTCCTCGGCGTAATTGATCAGATGCGACGCGCCATGATCGCGCGCCAGCACCAGCTTGGCGGCGCTGCCCGCCGAGGCGATGACGGTGGCCCCTAATTTCTTGCCGACCTCCACCGCCGCCAAGCCCACCGCGCCGCCCGCGCCATGCACCACCAGCGTCTCACCGGCCTTCAGCCGCGCCCGCCGGATAAGCCCGATATGGCTGGTGCCGTAGGTCAGGCTGAAGGCGGCGGCGGTGGTAAAATCCATGGTCTCGGGGATCTTCAGGAATCGCTCTTCTGTCCATACCACCTCCTCGGCATAGCCGCCCCAGGAGGTCAAACCCACCACCCGGTCGCCGACGGCCAGGGTTTTGACCCCTGGGGCTACCTCGCTGACCACCCCGGCGGCCTCCAAGCCGGGGATCAGGGGCAGCGGCGGCTTGACCTGGTAGGCGCCGCTGATCATCAGACTATCGGCGAAGTTGACGCCCGTGGCCTTGACCCACACCCGCACCTCGCCGGGGTTCAAGGGGCGGCTCTCCACCTCCTCCAGCCGCAGCGCGTCGGGCGCGCCCAAATGGCGGCAGACCATGGCCCTCATCTTTCTCTCCTTTTTGTGCCGGCGCACTTTACGGATTGCATCAGGCAGCGGCAAGCCTGCTTCGCAGGTGCAAAAAACAGCCATTTACTCCCGCGGGAAGATCGCTATACTGCGCCGCCCGAAATTTTTGAGTGCCGCCACATGAGCCTGCGCAACATCGCCATCATCGCCCACGTCGACCACGGCAAGACCACCCTGGTCGATACCCTGTTCCGGCAAAGCGGTCTGTTTCGCGCCAACCAGCAGGTGGCCGAGCGGGCCATGGACCGCAACGACCTGGAAAAGGAACGCGGCATCACCATCCTGGCCAAATGCACCGCAGTGACCTGGCACGGCACCCGCATCAACATCGTCGACACCCCCGGCCACGCTGATTTCGGCGGCGAGGTGGAGCGCATCTTGAGCATGGTGGATGGCGTGCTCCTCCTGGTGGATGCCGCCGAGGGACCGATGCCGCAAACCAAGTTCGTCACCATGAAGGCGCTGCGGCTGGGCTTGAAACCCATCGTCGTCATCAACAAGGCCGACCGCCCGGATGCCGAACCACACAAGACCCACGACGCTGTGTTCGATCTTTTTGTGGCGCTCGACGCCAACGATGAACAGCTGGATTTTCCCACCCTCTACGCTTCGGGCCGCAACGGCTGGGCGGTCAAGGATTTGAATGATCCCCGGGAATCCTTGGCCCCGCTCTTTGACACCATCGTCGATTACGTGCCAATGCCCGAGCCGATGCGCGATCCCAGCAGCAAAGAAAAACCCTTCGCCATGCTGGCGACGCTCCTCGACCGCGACCCTTATCTCGGCCGCACGCTCACCGGCCGCATCGCTTCGGGCACGGTGCGCACCAACATGCCGGTCAAGGTATTGAACCGTGAGGCCGGCATTGTTGAACAATTCCGCGTCTCCAAGCTCTTTGCCTTCCATGGCCTCGATAAGGTGCCGGTGGAGGAAGTATCGGCCGGCGATATCGTCGCCATCGCCGGCATTTCCAAGGGCACCGTCGCCGACACCATTTGCGCCTTGGAGGTGGAGACGCCGTTGAAGGCCGAGCCCGTCGATCCGCCGACCCTGGCCATGACCTTCTCGCCCAACAACTCGCCCCTGGCCGGACGCGAAGGCAGCAAGGTGCAGTCGCGGGTGATCCGCGACCGCCTGCTGCAGGAAGCGGAAAGCAACGTCGCGATCCGGGTCAGCGAAAGCAGCGACGGCGACTCCCTGGAAGTGGCCGGACGCGGCGAACTGCAATTGGGCGTACTCATTGAAACCATGCGCCGCGAGGGCTTCGAGCTTTCCATCAGCCGGCCGCGGGTGCTTTACACCCAGGATCCAGCGACCGGCGCGCGATTGGAGCCTTTGGAAGACGTGATGATCGACGTCGACGAGGAATTCACCGGCATCGTGGTGGAGAAAATGACGGCGCGCAAAGGCGAACTGACCGACATGCGCCCTTCCGGCGCGGGCAAGACGCGGCTGACTTTTCTTGCGCCGTCGCGCGGTCTTATCGGCTATCACGGCGAGTTCTTGACCGACACCCGCGGCACCGGGGTGATGAACCGGCTGTTTCACGGCTACGGCCCTTATCGCGGCGCGGTCATCGGGCGGCGCAACGGCGTGCTGATTTCCATGGAAAGCGGTAAGGCGGTGGCTTATGCGCTCTTTAACCTGGAAGAGCGCGGCATCATCATGGTCGATCCCGGCGATGACGTCTATGAAGGCATGATCATCGGCGAGCACAGCCGCGACAACGATCTGGAAGTCAATCCCCTAAAGGCCAAGCAGCTCACCAACTTCCGCGCCGCCGGCAAGGACGAGAACGTGCGCTTAACGCCGCCCCGGAAATTGACCCTGGAAGATGCCATCGCCTACATCAACGATGATGAACTGGTGGAAGTGACGCCGAAAAGCATCCGCCTGCGTAAACGCCTCCTCGACCCGCACGAGCGCAAACGCGCCTCGCGGGCGGCGGAGTAGATTACCCCCGCACTCCATACATCTCCGCCTCAACACCAAACGTCTGAAGCGCCGCCGGCACCCTGCCTTCCACCACCAATCCCTCGATCAGCGCCGACAGGGCGGGCGCGGTTTGCATGCCAAAGCCGCCCTGGCCAACGAACCAGAAGTAGCCAGGAACCACCGGATCGGCGCCCACCACCGGCGTCTCATCCAGCGCGAAGGTGCGAAGTCCCGCCCATTTGCGCTCCACCCGTTCCACGGCGAAGTCAAACGCCGCCTCCAGGCGATGAACGGCGTTGGCCACATCCATCTCATCGGGCTGCACGTCCTGCGGCTCCATCGGCGTCGCGTCGCCGGGCGAGGCCAGGATGCGGCCGCTTTCGGGCTTTAAATAGAACTTATCCTCCACGTCGAGGGTCAACGGCCAATCGTTGCCCGCCATAGGGCGCGGCGCTGGGATAATGATCACGGTGCGCCGTTTCGCCACCAACCCGACCGGTCTGGCCCCCGCCATCGCCGCCACCTGATCGCCCCAGGCGCCGGCCGCATTGATGATCACTGGCGCGCGCGCCTCGCGCCCGTCGGCGCAAGCTGCGCGCCAGCGGCCATTGGCGTACTCCAGCGCCGCCACCCGGGCATTGGTCAGCACGCGCCCGCCGCGACGGCGAAGCCCACGCAAGAAGCCCTGGTGCAGGGCGTGGACATCGATGTCCCGGCATTCGGGGTCCCACACCCCCGCCACCGCGGCGCGAGGCCGGATCAGCGGCAATTTCTCGGCTATGAAGCGGGTATCCACCCGCTCCACCGTCGCCAACGTGCGACGCTTGTCCGTAAACAGGGCATCGAGCGCCGCCAGCTGCCCTTCGTCGGCGATAAACAGCGCGCCACGATCGCGCACCAGCGGCCCATCGGCGAAGCCATCGGGCGGCGAGAGGAAAAAATCCTTCGCGGCGGTGGTCAAGCGGCGTACCGCCTCGTTGCCGTAGGTTTCGGCGAAGAACGCCGCCGAGCGGCCTGTGGTGTGATAGCCGGGCACCGCTTCCTGCTCCAGGAGCAGCACGCGGCCATGGGAAGCCAAGCCATAGCCGGCTGAGGCCCCCGCAATCCCGGCCCCGATGATGAGAAAGTCGGCTTCTTCCATTCCCCTCGCCCACTGTTGCCAAACCGGCGCGATATATATAGTAGCTGCCCATGGGTAACAAAGCGTCGCGCGCCGTCAATGCGTGACATCCCTTAAAGAAAGTCAAAAAGTGCCGATCTCGCTTGCCGCTCAAGACCTAGCCGAAGCCCTGGCCTTCGCCCACGAACTGGCCAACGCTTCCGCCAAGGTCACGCTTTCCTATTTTCGCCAGCCGCTGGCGGTGGACGACAAGAACGAGGCCGGTCGGTTCGATCCTGTCACCCGCGCCGATCGCGAGGCGGAAGAGCTGATCCGCGACATGATCCGCGCCCGCTTTCCCGATGACGGCATCATCGGTGAAGAGCATGGCGAAGAAGGCCCCACAGGACAACGCTTCTGGGTCATCGACCCCATCGACGGCACCCGCGCCTACATTGCCGGACTGCCGCTGTGGGGCACCCTGATCGCGCTGAACGACGGCGTGCGGCCGATCCTCGGGCTCATCGACCATCCCGCCACCGGCGAACGTTTCGTCGGCTCGCCCGATGGTGCGTTTTTAAAATGCAGGAAATTGTCGGTTCGGCCCTGCGCCGCCCTCAGGGACGCCACCTTATCAACCACCGACCCAGATCTTTTTACCCCCGGGGCCGAGATCGCGGCCTTTCACCAGGTGTCGGAAAAAGTCAAACTACGGCGCTATGGCTATGACTGCTACGCCTACGCTATGCTGGCGGCGGGATTTATCGATATCGTTGTCGAGGCTGGTTTGAAAACATTCGACGTGCAGGCCTTGATCCCGGTAATCGAGGGCGCGGGCGGCGTCATCACTGATTGGCAGGGCGGGCCAGCCGGCGGCGGCGGCCAGATTCTGGCGGCCGGCGACCGCCGGGTTCACCAGGAGGCTTTGAGTATCCTGTCCAGCGGCGCCACCATGGTGGCGTGACCGTGCAGCTTCTCATCGGCGTTGGCGGTATAATAGGCGTCGACTTCACCGGAAATCCCCTGAAACGCCGATAGAACATCGGGATCGAATTGACCCGGCGTCGTTCGATGATCGCCGGTGAAAATAACGCGCATGGCGTCCCGGTGCGACATCCCGGAGCGATAAGGCCGGTTCTGCCGCAAGGCGTCATAGACGTCGCAAATGGCGGTGATGCGGTTGGGCAGAGAAATATCATGCCCCTTCAACCCATCGGGATAACCTGATCCGTCAAGGCGCTCGTGATGGTGGAGGGCGATTTCCGCCGCCAGCTCGAGATCAGGATCACCGGTGCCGGACAGGATGGTGTATCCGTGGCGGCTATGGGTTTGAATGATGCCCCATTCCTCTTGGGACAGGGGAAAGGGCCGCTGGATGATCTCCAAGGGGATCACCAGTTTGCCGATATCGTGCATCAGCGCCGCGCGGCCAATTGCCTCGCAACGCTTGGCCGGCAGTCCCAGCAAGCCCGCCAGACGCGCCGCCAGCGCGCCTACCCGCGCCGCATGGCCGTGCGTAATCTCATCCCGCGTCTCTAAAACCCGGGACAGGCATTGGGCGGCAACGCGCGATGGAGAAATTGTGCGGCTTGGCTTGAGCTTTCTGGCGACCATACTTGCTACTCTCACGGATACTGTCGCTGATGATCGTATGTCCTAATTTCTTAACAAATGTTCTATATATTAAAGTAGAAAAACTATAATTTTCGGCCGAACTATACTGTTCGTCGTTATATTTCTTTGGATATTCGCTTAAAGGGTGCGCGGCGGTTGCCGGGCGCTCATTTAAAGACCTTGGCGGTAAAGCCGTCGAATGCCGCCCACAGCCAGGCGCGCTGATCATCCCGCTCCTTGAAAATTTCGTGGCGGGCGTCGGGAATATCGATCAGCCGGCCCTGACGTAGCCGTTTGATAAAACGTCGGGTATCGCGATTTTTAACCACCCGGTCTCGCCCCGCCGTGATCGCCAGCACGGGCGTGGAGATGGCTTCGGCGAAGCCCGCGCAACGCAGGACGTCGATGGAGCAGAGCGCCGCCTGCAGCCAGCCATAGGTAATGCCGCCGAGCGCCAGGTCAGGATTGGCCGCGCAAGCGGCGATTTCATCCTCCAACCGATCCAGATCGCTGGTCAGCAATTCCGCCTCGGCGCGCCGCGCTGCCGGACTGTAGGGTCCTTGCGCCGGCGCGTAGCGTTCGGCAAAGCCGAGACCGCAGGCCGTCTGGGTCAGGAGCCGCGCCACCGCCTCCGGCAGCGGGCCAAAGGAGATGCCGGTCATCGGCGCCACCACCACCGCGGCGGCGATGTCCGCCGGCTGCTCGCCCAAGTAACGCAGCACCACATGTCCGCCCATGGAATGAGCGACCAAAAGGTAGGGGCCGGGAGCGTTCGCCTTCACCCAGCGGACCAGGTATTTCAGATCGGCGACAAACGTATCGAAGCTGGCGATGTGCCCCTTCTGGCGGTCAGCGAGAAGCCGTCCCGACAGGCCTTGGCCGCGCCAGTCCATGGTGACGACGGCATAGCCCCGATCCTGGAGGTCGGCGACGGTTTCGTAATATTTCTCGATGAATTCGCGGCGGCCGTGGACCAGAATTGCCGTGCCCCGACTGTCTTCCAGCGCCGGCCAGGATGCGACCCGAAGCGGCCAGCCATCCGCCGCCGCGATCATCTCGAACACGACGCCCGCTGGCGCCTGCCGCCGCCGAGCCAGATCAGCCATCAATCCGCCTTTCCACAATTCCACCCTTGTGTTATCGGAGTTCGGTGAATTTTTCGTCACCTCCTCTTGACGCAATTTATAATTACTCTAAATAACCATACATCTAATTGCCCAAACTACAAACCAGGAGAATTACATGTCCTCTTTGATTGGCAAGAAAGCCCCTGATTTCACCGCAGCGGCAGTCATGCCCGACGATAGCATCGTCAACGCCCTGACCTTAAGCGAGTATTTGAAGGGCAGCTACGGCCTGATCTTCTTCTACCCCCTCGATTTTACCTTCGTCTGCCCGTCGGAGATCATCGCTTTCTCCAACCGCATGGACAAGTTCGCGGAACTCAACACCAAGGTGGTCGGCGTCAGCGTCGATAGCCAGTTCAGCCACTTCGCCTGGCGTCAGACGCCGGTGGAAAAAGGCGGCATCGGCCGCATCAAGTTCCCGCTCGTGGCTGATATCACTAAAAACATCGCCCGCAACTACGGCGTGCTGAAGGATGAGGCGGTGGCGTTCCGCGGCACCTTCCTCATCGACCGCGACGGCATGGTCCGCCATTGCGTGATCAACGACCTGCCCTTGGGCCGCAACGTCGACGAGGCGGTGCGCATGGTCGAGGCGCTGCAATTCCACGAAGAGCACGGCGAGGTTTGCCCCGCCGGCTGGCAGAAGGGTCAAACCGGCATGAAGGCCGACGCCAAGGGCGTCGCCGAGTATCTTGCGCAAAACGCCAAGGCGCTTTAAGTCCTAGCAATGACGACAGGGCGGCGGCTTACCGCCCTGTCGTAAAATCCTCGCAAAAAACAAAGGATACGCCCGCTCATGGCTGCCCAGCATAGCAAAGTTTTGATCATCGGCTCCGGACCGGCGGGGTATACGGCGGCGATCTATGCCGCCCGCGCCAATTTAAAGCCGCTGCTGGTGCAAGGCATGCAGCCGGGCGGCCAGTTGACCATCACCACCGACGTGGAAAATTATCCGGGCTTCGCCGATCCTATCCAGGGTCCATGGCTGATGGAGCAGATGCGCGCCCAGGCCGAGCATGTTGGGACCGAGATCATCACCGACCTCATCGTCGAGGTGGATTTTTCCCAGCGCCCGTTCGTCGCCATCGGCGACAGCGGCGCGCGGTATGTCGCCGATACGGTGATCATCGCCACCGGCGCCCAGGCGCGCTGGCTCGGCATCCCATCGGAGCAGGAATATCAGGGCCTGGGCGTCTCCGCCTGCGCCACCTGCGACGGCTTTTTCTACCGTGGTCGCGAGGTGGTGGTGGTGGGCGGCGGCAACAGCGCCGTGGAGGAAGCGATTTTCCTCACCAACTTCGCCGCCAAGGTGACCGTCATTCATCGCCGCGACACCTTCCGGGCTGAAAAGATCATGCAAGATCGGCTGTTCGCCAACCCGAAGATAACCTGCGTCTGGGATTCGGCCATCGAGGAGATCGTCGGCGGCGGCACGCCCAAGGCGGTCACCGGCGTGCGGGTGCGCAATGTCAAGACCGGCGCCATCAGCGAGATCAAGGCTGACGGCGTGTTCATCGCCATCGGCCATACGCCGGCCACCGAGATCTTCAAGGGCAAGGTCAACATGGACAGCGACGGCTATATCCTGACCGCGCCGGATTCCACCGCCACCAACGTTCCCGGCGTATTCGCCGCCGGCGACGTGCGCGACAAGGTCTACCGCCAGGCGGTCACCGCCGCCGGCATGGGCTGCATGGCGGCGCTGGAGGCGGAACGCTTCCTGGCCCATCAGGGGGCTCACGCCGCCGCCGCTGAATGAGGACGGCCGGCGGCGGCCGGGGGAGATGGCACCGCCATGGACTGGGATAAACTCCGTATTTTTCACACTGTCGCCGAATGCGGCAGCCTGACCCATGCCGGCAGCCAACTCAATATGAGCCAATCAGCGGTCAGCCGGCAGATCAGGGCGCTGGAAGAAAAACTGAACGTCACCCTCTTTCATCGTCACGCCCGCGGTTTGACCCTGACCCAGGAAGGCGAACTGCTCTATCAGACGGCGGGCGACGTGCTCTACCGCATCCGCCGCACCGAAAAGCAGCTCCTGGAGGGGCTGGAGCGGCCCCAGGGCGAATTGAAGATCACCACCACCTTAAGCTTCGGCACCACTTGGCTGACCCACAACATCGGCGACTTTTTGGAGCAGTACCCGGACATCGAGGTGCAGCTTCTCCTCACCGACCAGGACCTCGATCTGACCAAGCGGGAAGCCGATATTGCCATCCGCTTCCACCCGCCGGAGCATGCCGACCTCATCCAGCGCCCCTTGATGTCCATCCGCCAGTATATCTACGGCTCGGCCGATTATCTGGCGCGCCATGGCGCGCCGACCTCGGCGCAGGACCTCGACCATCACAATCTCATCATCTACGGCATGGCGGGCCTGGCCCCGATCCGCGACATCAACTGGATCACCCAGGTCGGGCGCAACGGGCCGCCACGCAAGGCAATTTTAAAAATCAACAATCTTTTCGGGGCGTTACAGGCGGTGAAGGCGGGCATCGGGCTGGCCGCCCTGCCCGAATACCTGGTGCGCGGCACCGCCAATATCGTGCGGGTGCTGGAGGACGTGACGAGCCCCATTCATCGCTCCTACCTCGTCTACCATGAAAGCGAGCGCAACACGAAACGCATCATCGCTTTCCGCGATTATCTCATTCAGAAGATTTCCCAGTCTGAATTTTTGTAAGCTATGCATTTATTGCATGACTGAGCTGCGTTAATAGCGCTGGATGTAGCTTCCAAGGAAGTCTATTTTATCCATAGATGCTGCGTTGCGGCATCGTCATTCGAAATGACCTCCCAAGCGTTTCGAGTGGTGTGCGGTCCCTGTCCCTCCTCCCCGATTGTCGGGACCGCACGATTTCATTGTCTCTCAGACATGAAGCCTCCCTATTTTCAACTTCCGGGCCTTCGGGCCCGGAATTTTTTTGTGCAAGGCCCTGCCCGATGGCGACTGAGCGACGCTCATGATGCATCGCAATAAGACCGCCTACCATTCCTCCGCTGCATAGCGAATAGCCCGCGTCACATCCGGCGGTTGCCTGCCGTCATGGCCACAAACCAAACCGGGATGACCGCCATGATCGAAGACGACGATATTTTTGACCTGATCCAGACCCTGAATGTTGAGGGCACAGAGAGACTCTTGGATAGAGCCCTCACGGACGCGGATTATGTCATACGCATTCTACAAACGACAGTGAACGGACTGACCCCCTTGATGGCGGCGATCCACCGCTTGCGGGCGGCAGCCAATGACAGCGAGCGGACGAGGGCGAGAGCCATCATTACCCTTATTTTCGATGCCTGTCGGGCCCTTGCTCCTGCCCCGCTCACCATACCTGATGACAGAGGGTTGACGCCCCTGGGCGGCGTCATCCTATTGGGCGAGGAAGATCTATGCCTAAATCTATTGAACGCGGGCGTTTCCTGTGACGACCCATGCCACAAGGAATACCTGCCATTTGAAGTTGCTATCCACGGCGGCCACCAACACATAGTGATCAGTATCATCTCGCGTAACGCCCCCTTTAACACCAACGCCCTGCTACTCAACTTGGCCCAAGGCTTCACCCGTCAGCAGCGGACGATGGCGCTTATTCTTTATCGGGCGCTCAGATTAGCCCCGGATGCGGCGCGGCTGATCACGGCGATCTTTATGGACGACGGCGACACTGTCACCGCCTTAGCGCCGCTGCCGCAAGCGCGGCGGCCGCTTACCGGCCATGCATGGTCATTTATCCTCTATCATGCCTTGCCGCAGCACGACCAAGTCTGCGCGCTGCTCATTCCCTATATCTGCCGCACTTACACCGTGCGCGATTGTCTGGGGATCGCTATTGAAAAAGATGCGGAAGCGACATTTACAGTATCCCTGAACTCTGTGATATCGACCCTGGATCTAGGGATGATAGATACCTATCAACTGGCCAGGTTCGCCATTGAGCGTGGACAGGTTCAGCGAGCCATCGCCATTCTGGGGCGATACGCCGAGATCGTCAACGCCATGGGCAACGAAGTTGAGGATACATTCCCCGATGGCAGGGTTGTGTCCGATGAAACTCTTACGCAGGTGGGCGTTCGCGATGACTCCGTCTTCCCTTTCCTGAATGAAGATCAATCCGAAGATGAAGTGGGCATGATCCCCAATTACTTCGATTTCGATCAACCGGATGAAGAAGTTCTCGCAGTTCTTCTCGAAGAGGCGATTGGACAAAATGCTGATGATCTCCTGAATGCCATTATTGGCACCATTTTTGACGATGATAATGGCCATGACATTACCATAGCTTCTCTCGCCATTGAGCATCTCCTCGGAAACGCCGTGGTTGACGGAGACCACATCACCCTCCGGCGCCTTCTGCGCGTACCGCTGCTGCCGTCGCACTTAAGCCGGCTATTACCCGACGCCTTCGGCAATAATGACCTGGAAACCGCAGTTCTCCTGCTTGAAGCCGGCGCCGACCCCACCATCGACGAAGACGGCAATATCATCAACGCAGAGGAAGATCAGACCATCCCAAGCTTACAAGCTCTGTTGCCTTATACGCTTCTCAATCAGTATTTAACGGATAATACGCAAATTGCGCCGTTGCGAAGGGCTCTGATTCTGCTGTCGTTTGATATCAATACTAGTTTCAATCTCAACGACGGAAATCAGATCACGCTCATTGAAGTGGCGGTCAACAGCGGCAATATGCAGGTGGCAAGGACGCTCACTTCCCTTGGGATGAACCCCTGCCCTTACTTCATGTCATTCCTGGGCATTACCCATCCGACAGACATTCAACTAAATACGGTCATCACGATATTGGATGGATTGAATGAATGCTGGAATGAAATCCATGCCTACGGTTTCTACGCCTGTCAACTGTTCGTCAACGCTTATATGACCCCGACAGGCAACCAATTGATTGCCATGCTACGACTTTTAGCGAACTGCCCGCATCTTGCCATTGATATCCGTAACAGCATAAATATCCTTGCCGACGCCATCGCCGTCATCGACATTCATGAAGTGGAGCCGTTGCAGCTACAAAGCCTGCGGGCGCTGCCAGAACAACATCGGACAGAGGAAAATTTCCAACAGTTGCCTTTCCCATGGAACGCAACGCCTGCACGCCATATCGCGTTCTATATGCAGCGTCTCTATGTCGGCCGTAACAATATGACACCGCATACGTTCCGACTATCTATTATACGGATCCGCACGCTACAAATTATAGGCCAGGACGATAATAATCTTTTGCTGATGATCTTGCGGATTCTAAATGCCCGTTTGGAGTAATATATACCATGCTTGGAGCCCCCAGAAACATCATGGAATTGACCCTGACGCCGAAGATCCTGCTGCATGAGGCGCTATTCCATGGTGAATAGATGGGGTGATCTGGCCGGAACATAGCAAACGTGCCAAAAAAATTCCAAATATTTTGGCGAACTCCAGCAGTTGTTGCAGTCGCTCCTTGACGTCTTAGCCGAGGCGACGGCAACGGCGCGGGATATCTCGCCTGTGCCATCGCTCTTCGAGCAAGCGTATATCGCCATCCTCAACGCCGGCGACGACAGGCCGGAGCTGCTTGACAAGCTGAATGATATCACCCAGCAAATAGATCTATCGCCCGAAATTTCTCAGCGCGTCATCGATATCCGCAACGGCCACGTCTTTACGCTGCCGCGCCTCATCGCCCGTCGCCTGCTAGGCGGCTGACGGCAACCTTCAGCCCAGCAAGCTTCTGAGCATCCATGCCGTCTTTTCATGGATTTCCAGACGCGCGGTCAGCACGTTCAAGGTCGACTCGTCGCCCGCCTTATCGGCCAAGGGAATAAGCTCGCGCGCGGTGCGCACCACGGTCTCATGGCCGTTCACCAAATCCTGCACCATGTCCATGGCCTTAGGTACACCATCGGTTTCCTTGATCGACGTCAGCTTGGAAAACGCCTTGTAGGTGCCTGGAGCCGGTTCGCCCAGCGCGCGGATGCGTTCGGCGATGGTGTCCACCGCCAGCCCCAGCTCGGTGTACTGCTGCATGAACATCAGATGCAGGGTCTGGAAGTGCGGGCCAGTGACGTTCCAATGATAGTTGTGGGTTTTCAGGTACAGGGTATAGGTATCGGCCAGCAACCGGCCCAAACCGGCGGCGATCTTGGTTCTAGCCTTCGGCTCGATTCCGATGTTTATTTCCATGATTTTTCTCCACTTATTTCAAGTTATTAAATGATAGGATATAATTATTATAAATTATAGTTTTAACTCTGACCCTGCCTTGCCCCCAATCCTGTAGAAATGACGAATATAGCACAGGCGGCGGCCACCATGGCCGGACCGGCGGGAATGTCGGTCATCAGGCTTGCCGTCAGCCCCAGCGCCACCGATGCAACGCCGAGGCCGGCGGCGCCCGCCGCCATAGCTTCCGGTGAGCGCGCCCAGGCGCGGGCGGCGGCGGCCGGCACGATCATCAGCGAGGTGACCAGGAGCACGCCCACCACCTGCATGGCCAGCGCGATGGATAGCGCGATCAGCAACAGGTAGGCGGTACGCACCCAGGCCACGCGCACACCTTCCACGGCGGCCAACTCCTCATGCACCGTGACCGCCAGCAGCGGTCGCCAGATCAGCGCCAGAAGCACCAGCGCGCCGACGGCGCCAGCCACAATCAGCGCCAGCCGATCACCGCCCACCGACAGAATGTCGCCGAACAGATAGGCGTAAAGGTCGAGGCTGCCGGCGGGCAGCAGGCTCATGGCGATCATGCCGAAGGACAGCGCGCCGTGGGCGACAATGCCAAGAAGGGTGTCCGGCGCCAGCCAGCGCCGGCGCTCCAGGAGCGACAGCGCGATCGCTGCCGCGGCGCAAACGGCAATGACCAGCGCCGACGGCGCTACCCCGACCGCCAAACCCAGGGCGATGCCAAGAAGCGCGGTATGCGACAGCGCATCACCGAAATAGGCCATCCGCCGCCACACCAGAAAGGAGCCCAAGGGTCCGGCCACCAGGGCAATGGCCGCGCCGCAAACCAGCGCCCGCCAAATGAAATCATCCGCCATGCCCCTGCCCCTCCTCCCGGCTATGGTGTTCATGGTCGTGGGCATGGGCGTGATCGTGGGCGTAAAGCGCCAGGACGTCCGCCTCCTCGCCGAACAGGGCGCGGAAGGCGGGATCGCGCCGAACTTTGTCCGGCACGCCCGAACAGCAAACATGATGATTGAGGCACACCACCCGGTCGGTGGCCGCCATCACCAAGTGAAGGTCATGAGATATCAGCAGCACGGCGCATTGAAGCTCTCGCCGCACCCGGTCGATCAGACGGTAGAACGCCGCCTGGCCAGTCAGGTCCACCCCTTGAGTCGGCTCATCCAGCACTAAAAGGCTGGGCTCGGCCAGGAGTGAGCGCGCCAGCAACAAACGCTGAAATTCGCCGCCCGACAGGTGGTGCACCGAGGTCTGCGCCAGCCCCGGATCCAGCCCCACCAAGGCGAAGGCGCGATCCATGGCCGCCGCCGTCACGCCAGGACGCAACGCCAGAAAGCGGCGCGCCGTCATCGGCATCAGCGGACTTAAGGCGACGCGTTGCGGCACATAGCCGACGCGCAAGCCCGGCTGCCGTTCCACTGCGCCGCCATCCGGCGCCATAAGCCCCAGGGCGATGCGCGCCAGCGTGCTCTTGCCCGAGCCGTTGGGGCCGATCACGGTAACGATCTCACCGGCCGCCACTTCGACGTCCACTTGGGCAAGAATGAGCCGATCACCCAGGCGTTTCGTCACCTGGCGTAGCGCGAGGGACGCCGCCATGGCTCAAGCAGACCCGCCGCCGCTGCACTCGCGGCATAAACCCTGCATTTCGATCATGCTGCTGCTGGCCGCAAAGCCACGGCTGGCGGCCGCCGTCCGTATCGCCTCTCGCAGTGGGGCATTGTCCCTGATCTCCTCCACCGAGCGGCAGCGGTTGCAAATCAAAAAGTAGCCGCCGCGATGCAGCCGCTCGGGGTCGGGACAGCCGATGAAAGCGTTCAAGGCTTCGATGCGATGGATAAGCCCCTGCTCCAGCAGGAACTCCAAGGCGCGGTACACGGTGGGCGGTGCGGCCGAGCGGTGATCGGCCTTCAGCAGGTCCAGCAATTCATAGGCCGTAATCGGCTGATGGCGGGTCCACACCAGCTCCAGGACGCGGCGGCGCAGCTCGGTCAGCCGGGCGCCATGGCGCTCGCAGACGCGCTCCGCCGCCGCCACGGCGTGGGCGACGCAAGCTTGGTGATCATGGATGGCCATATCCACCTACAGGCTCCCTCCGTTATGGACGAGAACCGTAGCATAAAGTAAACGAGGGAGCGAAAGAGAACTGAAAGCAGACGCCATGCCCATGACCTATCCCGAACAAGCTATCGCCGACGCCCTGGCGGCCATCGCCTGGAACGCCGACGGACTGGTGCCCGCCATCGCCCAGGAGGCGGCCACCGGCGAGGTCTTGATGCTCGCCTGGATGAACGCCGAGGCGGTGCGCGAAACGCTCGCCAGCGGTCGGGTGTGCTACTGGTCGCGCTCCCGCCGCGCGCTGTGGCGCAAGGGAGAAACCTCGAACCAAATCCAACACCTGAAAGGGTTTTTGATCGACTGTGACGGCGATACCTTGCTCCTCCGGGTGCATCAGGAGGGCGTTGCCTGCCATACCGGCCGACGGAACTGCTTCTTTCGGGAGCTGTCGGGGGATGGAATGGTTATAAACCAAGAGGTTGTTGTTAACCCCAAAATGTTGTATGCAAATAAGAACAATACTTGAAAAGAGCGCCACTCCTCCCCGCGGGAGGAGGGGACTATCTTTGCCGAAGAAATAGATGGTATATTAGTTGGGTTGTACAACCCGCTCTTGAGTTATAGCCCGGACAGAAATAATGCGCGCCTTGATAGCAGACGACCACAGCCTGTTTCGCGATGGCTGCAAGCTCCTCCTGAAATCCATCGACCCCAAGGTGGAAATTACCGAAGCGGCTGATTTTGACGAGACCTTGAAGGCGCTCGACAAGAAAAACGCCTATGACCTTATTCTTCTTGATCTGCGCATGCCGAAGCTTGGTGAAGTTGAGGGCTTGAAAAAGGTCCGTCATCTGGCGCCCTCGACGCCGCTGGTGGTGGTGTCGGCGATGGATGACCCCTACTATGCGCAAAAGGCCATGGATTACGGCGCCGCGGGCTATATCCCGAAGTCGTCGAGCCACTCGCTGATTTCCAGCGCCTTGAAGCTCATTCTGGCGGGTGGGCATTATGTGCCGCCGACCCTGCTCAATAAGCCGGTCGCCGCGCCGCGCGCCGAGCGCAGCAAGAGCGAACTGGAGGCAGCCTACGCCGACGCCGCCAAGAAGCTGACCCCCCGTCAAATGGACGTCATGCGCCTGTTGGCCCGCGGCGAGTCCAACAAGGGCATCGCCGAAGCCCTGGGGTTGTCGGAAGGCACGGTCAAGGTGCACGTGGCGGCAATCCTGAAGGCGCTCAAGGCGACCAACCGCACCCAGGCGGTACTGATCGCCTCCGGCATGGTGGACGCCGTTAACTAGGGTCCAGACCCATAAATATAATGGGCCTCGCGGCGCGGATGGCCATGGGCGGGCAATCTGGGGCGTCGAAAGCCCTCGCCGGGGGGCAAACCCCGCTTTCGGCCTTTCTCCTGCCATCTCATCCCGCCCATGGTCACCGCGAAACTCATTATTTATAGGTCTGGACCCTAGGCTTGGCCCCCAATAGGTAATCCATCAGCGCCCGCAGCCGCGCCGGGCTGACGGGTTTGGGCAGCATTTCGATGCCCTTCCGGGTCATCTCCTGGTGAAATTCGGCGCTATCTTCCGAGGTGATCAAAATAGCCGGTATGCGCCGCCGCCGCAGCTTTTGAATGCGCGTCAACGCTTCGATGCCGTTGTGTCCCGCGCCGAGATTGTAATCGGCAAGAATGAGGTCGAGGCGCTGGCTTTTTTGCCGCGCCATGGCTTCGGCCTCCGTTGACGACGTGGCGATGACGCCGACAAACCCCCAGGCTTTCAACAGATCGACGGTCTGCCGGGCGGTGACGGCATCGTCTTCCAGCACTAGAACGACGTCGCCATCGGCGGAATGCGGCGTCGCGGCCGGCAACGGTCTTGGTTTTTGGCGTCGCACCGTTGCCGACAGCTGTGGGGCCAGGATGCAAAATACGGACCCCTTTCCGACTTCCGAATGTAATGTCAGCTGATGGCCAAGCAGTAAGCAGGCGCGTTCGACGATGGACAGGCCGAGGCCCAGGGCATGCACCTTGTCGATGCCATGCTGTTCGGTCTGCAGGCGGGTGAACTCCTTGAAAATTTCCCGTTGCTTGTCTTTCGGGATGCCGATGCCGGTATCCCAAACTTGCAGGGAAAGTTGCCCCTGATGGCGCCGCGCGCCGATCAGCACCTTGCCGCGCTTGGTATAGCGCAGCGCATTGGATACCAGATTGTGCATGATGCTCTTGATCAGGATGGGATCGCTCAAGATCACCGCCGTTGTCGGCACGACCCGCAACGCCACCTTGGACTCCGCCGCCAGCGGCGCAAACTCCGCTTCGATCTGGGCCAAGAGATCAGCCACCGACACCGGCACCCGTCGCGGTTTGATGACGCCGGCCTCCAACTTCGACAGGTCGAGAACGGCGCGCAACAGCGCCTGCGCGCCATCGACGGCAAGCACCATCTGATTGAGAATTTCTTCCCGTCGCTTCTCATCATGGGTTTCGCGCAGTACGCCGACCATCAAGGACAATGAGTGCAGCGGCTGCTGCAAATCATGGCTTGCCGCGGCAAGAAAGCGTGATTTTTCTTCGCTCGCCCGTTCAGCATCGAGCTTCGCAGCCTCCAGTTCACGCTGCACCATGAGTTCCTGGGTCACATCGGTGAGAATGGAGATGAAGCCCATCAGTTCGCCATCGTCATCGATTTCATAGGCCCAGTGAAACTTGACATCTACAAGGCTGCCATCCTTGCGCAGACATTTGCCCAAATTTGGCGCCGGCTCCGGCCGTTGCTTGATTGCCTGGAAAAAGAACTCGCGCTGACTATCCTGCTGCGACGGCTCGAACATTTCCCAAACGCTGCGCCCCTCCAGCTCCCCCGGTTCATAACCAAGCATCTTATCGTGCGCCGGATTGGACATGCGAAGACGGCCGGTCAGATCGGTGCGCGATATACCATAGGGAATGACCCGCATCAGGCGGCGGAAGCGCTCATCGCTTTCCCGCAACTCCCTCAGCGCGCTCTCGCGTCCCGTCACGTTGACGATATAGATCGCCACGCCGGCCTCAGCCGAGGGCCGGTAGGTGTTCTCGAAAAACTGGATTTTACCGCCAGCATCAACATAGCTGGTGGAAAACGCCACCTCCTGGCCAGCCATCGCCTGTTCAAGCAGCCGGCGATCGATATCGATGCCAAGGTCGCTCACCCTGATGTTGCCGCCGGTATGGCCGTCAAGCGAGGAAAACACCACCCGCAGATGACGATCGAGGCGCACGATCAGCGCGGGAACCTGCGCAAGCGCTCTTGGCAAGGGCGGTGCATTGCTTTCCGCTTTGATTTTCGCCTTATTGCCGATCATTGGCGCATTCCGCTACCCATGTCTCCGGGCTGGATACCCAGAATGGACCATGCAGAGATGGCGACCCCGGCAGGATTCGAACCTGCGACAACCTGCTTAGAAGGCAGGTGCTCTATCCAGCTGAGCTACGGGGCCTGACACGCCAAGTTTAGCGGAAATTGTCGGCATAGGCGCGCAACTTTCGCGCCGGCAGGTGGGGACTGATGACCTCAAAGGCCAGGCCATGGCGTTTGGCGTAGGCGATGGCGGCATCGGCGCTGGAAAATTTCAGCCGCACCTGGGATAGAGTATCGGCCGAGCCGCTCCACCCCATCAACGGATCGGGAGCCTTGGCCGCGCCGGGCTCGAACTCCAAAAGCCAGTGGCGGCTGTTGGCCTTGCCCGATTGCATGGCGGTCTTGGCCGGCTGGTAAATACGCGCCCCCATGGAAGATTCTCCTAAAAGAGTCCTGTTTTCCAGGGCCTGTTATTAGCCCAATCCGCCTGCTACAACAAGATCATCGAAGGAAAGGCCCATGACTAGGCATCCCCCCTACCGCAAGGAAGACGGCGTCACCGTGATCGACGTGGCGTTGTCCGATCCGCGGCTGTTGTTCAGCGAGCTTGATCCCTCGCCGATCCGGGAAAAAGACCTCGACGACACCACCGAGGACTATATCGTCGGCGCCCTGCGGGAAGTGGGAACCGGCCAGCCCATCAAGCTGGTGTTCCATGTCCCCGCCGCGCAACTGGACGGCCTCGATGTGGCTGGGGTGCGCGAATCCCTGAAAAATTACTTTTCCTATCGGGCCTGGGGCGAGGGCGAGTCGCTGCGAGCCATGCTGCGCACCGCCTGGGTTTCGCTCGCCATCGGCTTGGCGTTCCTGATCGGCTGCCTGGCGGTGCGGCAGTTCCTGATCGTGGCCGAGGATACGGCCGCCGCGGTCCTCAAGGAGGGCCTGTTGATTTCCGGCTGGGTCGCCATGTGGCGGCCGATCGAGCTGCTTCTTTATGATTGGTGGCCGATCTGGCGGCGGCGGCGGCTTTATACCCGCTTGAGCAAGGCGCCGGTGGAGTTCCGGGGCAGCCCGCTATCCATGCCCTCGCCGTTTATCTCGAGGTAAAAACTAAACCGCCTTGCGCCACGGGAAAAGCGCGGTGGGCAGGATATCGGCGATCTCCCGCAGTTGCGCCTCCAAGTCGGCGCAGGTCATCAGGCCGCTCTGGGTATCGACGTAGCTGACCACCGAGGCGGCGTTGACCGATGCCGCCCTGAGCGCCTTTTGCGGCGGCGCGCCGCTGGCCAGAAAGGCGGCGAAGGTTGACGAGAAGGCATCGCCCGCCCCGGCGGTGCCGGCCACCTTGACCCTCAGGGATGGGCAATAGTGTATCCCTTCTCCGTCTCCCAGATAGGCCCCATCGCCGCCATCGGTGACCAGAACCTGCGGCAACCCCAACGCCCGCAAGGCGGCAATGAACGCCGGCAGCGAGACATCGAAGCCGCCGAAGCTCAAGCCAAGACGCAAGAGCGGCGGACAGTTCTCAGCCGGCATCTCCACCGTTGGCTGGGCTTCCAGGTTAAAGCGCGCCGCCAGGGAGGGGGTAAGACCGGCGGCTTCTGTCCGATTGACGGTCAGGAGATCGAGTTTGGCCAGCGAGGACAACAGCGCGCCGCCGCGCGAGGTCAATTGCCGAATGCCGGGATTGGCGGCGACGAAGGCGCCGGCCGCCTTGGCGCGATCGAGAATGAGCGGGAAGCAATCCGCCGAGTTGCCCGACAGGCTCGACACATAAACCAGGTCATAGGGCGAAAAATCCACCGCCGCCACCTCCTCCGGCTTGAGCAGGGTGTTGGCGCCGCGGGAGGTGAAAATCGAGGCATTGCGGTCATGGGAGGAGACCATGACGGCGGTGCCCGTGGCGGCTTTATCGGTAGGGATGATCAGGTCGCAGGCTACCCCTTCCAGGGTCAAACACTCCCGCACCTTCTCGGCATTCAGATCGCGGCCGACTTTGACCAGTGACGCCGCCTCATGGCCGAGGCGACGCAAAGCGACCGCCGTATTGATGCCGCCGCCGCCGACATGGATGGTGATGGATTCGGCGTCGATCTTGCGGCCTTGCTCCAAGAGCAGAAACGAGGCCGAGGCATTGCTCATCGCCACCCGCTCGATATCTTCGTTGCGGATAATGGCGATGATGTCGATCATCGCTGATCCGATGGTAAGCGCTTTCATGGCATAATTTCCAAGCAATCACCCGCGAACATTACCAGGGCAGATCATAGGCGACGATGCGTTCGCGCGCGCGCAATGCGACCTCCTCCGGCATCGCCGTGGATTTGCGCGATATGGTATCGAGGTGCAGCCCAACGAAGAGGGTAATGGCCGCTATCTCCTCGCTGACGGCGTTGCGCATCTCGTGGAAGAAGCGGATTTTCTTGGCGCTGACCTCCAGCACGCCGGAACGTATCACAAGCACATCGCCGGCGAGGAGCTCGCGCTGATAGGAGATGCGCTGATCCACGGCCACCATGCCGCGGTTGTTGTCGCGCAGCCACTTGGGCGTCAAGCCGACATGCGAAAACAGATGCCAGGTCGCCTCGTCGAACTTGCCGACGTACCACATGACGTTCATGTGGCCCATGTGATCGCAATGCCAAGGATAGACTGCCCCGCGATACGTTTCGATCAGCTTACTCACCTTCGCCCCCGCCCTTCAAAGAGCCCACCATAGCGGTATTAGCGACAATGGAAAAGATGGCTTGGCGATCGCGGAGAATGCTCCTAAGTCTTTGAAAAGATTTGTCGGATGGAGTGATTTTGCCTCTAGACCTCATATCTCAGGCCGACAAGCCATTATAGAAGGCTACAAAGTGCGGCGCAGTTCACGTCGCGCCAGCCATAAGCCCGGCGCCATGGGTAACCAAAAAGTGAAGCCACGCAACAGTAGAGTGGCGGCTAGCGCCGCCTCCACCGGCACGCCCAGCAGACTCAACATGCCCACTGACCCTGCCTCGAAGGTTCCAAGCCCCAGCGGGATCGGCCCCAGGGTAGCCACCACGGACGCCATGATGAAACTGACATATACAATCCAGAACGGTACGGGGTGGCCCAACACATAAAATGACATCCACAGGGTGATCGCATCGAGCAGAAAAACACCGATCTGCAAGCCCACCGTCTGGACCATCAACCAGACATCATAGAGAAGCTTGGCGGGCGCGTCGGTAAAGATGCGCAAAAAGGCCGTGACCCCGGAAAAGCGCTTCAACCAATCCGGCAGACGCTTTATGCCGCGGCGTTTAAGCCAAAATACCGTCCATACGATGATTACGATAAATACCGTGAAACTTCCCGCCACGGCCAGTACCACAGAACTAAGGTGGTGATGTAGCCACAATAGCGCCACGTCGCTTAAGTCGACCAGAAGGTAGGCAATATAGAAACTAAAGAAGCCCACCAGAAATACTGAAGCCACCTTTTCCGTCGGAATATGTCGTCGAACCAATCCCCTCATGACCAACATAGAGCCGCTGATGCCGCCGCTGGGCACTACCTGATCCGTAAACAACTTAGCCAGACCAAGAGGAACCAGGGAAAGGAGCGAACGAGCATACCCGACATGGCGCAGGGTGCGCTGCCATACCCCAGCGGCGCAGATATAGGTAGCCGTCTGAGCGAGTAACAACCATAGTAACCATTCCGGCCGCGAATTGCCGAGCAGGACTAGAAATTGCTCGATTTCGCTCAGATGGAAGATAGCCACGATCAACGCCAACAAAGACAGGGCGCCGCTAACCCATGGCCCGTAACGCCGCCAGGCGGATGGCTTGCCTTCCGCCGCGGCCGCCATGTCCCAAAGGACGGTCTCTACCGACAGATTCTGGTCATTCGGCCGAGATGAGGCGGTCGACTGTCCAGCCGTTGGCGGTGGGTTGGGTGGAGGCTTATCGCGATTAATCATGGGTGCGGCGTTTGGTTGGGGGGATCATCACCATGGTTCCCTACTCTACCAGAACGGCCAGCCAAGCAGTATATTGGATGTACCAATGCCGACCAATGCTGAGGAACCCCGCATGGATTGGCTGATTGCCCAGACCAAACGCAGACGGCGATCTACGCAACGTGGCGGATTCGATCAGAGCGCGGCATCGATGGCCTATTGGGCCTACCCCGTCGATGATTTGCTGACGCGGCTGCATAGCGGCCGAAATGGCATAAGCGCCCGTACTGCAAAACAGCGACTGCGCGTCTATGGCCGAAATGTGCTGCGCGAAAGTCAGCGCGCCACGGCGGCAAGGCTGCTCCTTCGACAGTTTGAAAGCCCAGTCATTCTTATTCTGATTTTTGCCGCTATCGTCTCTGCGGTTGTCGAGAGTTGGGCTGACGCTACGATTGTTTTGGCGATCGTACTGGGCAGCGCGCTATTGGGCTTTGTTCAGGAGCACAGCGCCTCACTTGATCTTGAAAAGCTCAAGTCGCGCGTCCGCATTAGAACCTCTATCATGCGCGAAGGCACGGCGTGCGACATTCCCAGTCAGGAAGTCGTCCCGGGCGATATCGTCATATTGTCGGCCGGTAGTCTAATTCCTGCCGATGGGGTCATCCTTGAGGCCAAGGACTTTTTCGTCAGTCAGTCGGTGTTGACGGGAGAATCGCTACCTATCGAAAAACGCCCAGGTTTGAGCGCCGTCAACGCCAGCTTGATCGAACGCACCAACTGCGTATACATGGGCACATCCGTTCGCAGCGGCACGGCGCGGGTGGTGATCGTCACCACCGGCGCTAACACGATGTTTGGCGGTATTGCGGATCGCTTGCGCTTGAGCCCGCCGGAAACAGAATTTGAGCGCGGCATTCGTCACTATGGTTATCTCTTGACCCAGATCATGCTGCTTCTGGTGCTTGCGGTTTTTGCCGCCAACGTCTTTCTGGAACGGCCTCCCATCGATTCTCTACTCTTCGCCATCGCCTTGGCTGTCGGCCTATCGCCTGAACTGCTGCCGGCCATCATTAGCGTAACCTTATCGAAGGGCGCGCGGGACATGGCTAGACACGGCGTTATCGTGCGCAGACTCAATGCCATCGAGAATTTCGGCAGCATGGACGTTCTTTGTTCCGACAAGACGGGCACGCTCACGCTTGGCGTCATGGCCCTTGACGCAGCCAGAGATGTGCAGGGAACTCCATCACGCGACATACTGCGCTGGGCGTATCTGAATGCCCACTTTCAGACCGGGCTTGCCAATCCTATGGACGATGCCATCGTCGCGAAAGCGGAGCTGGAGACGGTCGATATTCACGGCTGCAACAAGCTTGATGAAGCGCCATATGATTTCGTCCGCAAACGCCTCAGCGTCGTCGTCAAGGAGCCAAGCGCCAACGTCGCCGCCATAATTACCAAAGGGGCATTTGCCAATGTCCTGGAAATCTGCGATCGCGTGCAGGATGGCGGCGAGATCGTGGCGCTCGGCGAGGCGCGTCGAGCCAAGTTGGAAAAGCTCTTTGCTGAATGGAGCGCTCAAGGCTATCGGACCCTGGGGCTAGCGACCAAGCGACTGCCGCTCAAAGACCACTACGGCCGCGAGGAGGAAGAGGCCCTCATTTTTACCGGCTTCCTCCTATTTTTCGATCCCCCCAAGGAAGGCATCAAGGAGACCCTGAGTGCTTTGGCGCAACGCGGCGTATCCTTGAAGGTAATTACCGGCGACAACCGTCTTGTCGCGGCGCATCTTGCCAAGTCCATCGGATTGCGCTCGGCGCGGACATTGACTGGGAGCGAATTGAATGATTTGCGGGATGAAGCTCTTTGGCGGATAGCGGAGCAAACCGATCTTTTTGTCGAGGTCGATCCCACCCAGAAGGAGCGGATTATCCGGGCGTTGCGGAAAACTGGCCATGTTGTCGGCTATCTGGGCGATGGCATCAATGACGCTTCGGCGCTGCGCGCTGCTGATGTCGGCATTTCAGTGGATCAGGCGGTGGATGTCGCAAAGGAGTCGGCGGATTTCATCCTGCTGGAACATGACCTGAAAGTACTATTGCAAGGCATCGCGCAGGGGCGGCGAATTTTCGCGAACACGATGAAATATATTTCTATCACCACCAGCGCCAATTTCGGCAACATGGTAAGCATGGCGGCGGCATCCTTTTTCATGCCTTTCCTGCCACTACTCGCCAAGCAAATATTGCTCAATAATTTCCTGTCTGATTTGCCGGCCATGTGCATTGCCGGCGATTCTGTCGACCCGGAAATGGTCGCCAAGCCTAGGCGTTGGGAAATCCGCACAATCCGCCGTTTCATGATCGTCTTCGGCTTAGTCAGCTCCGCCTTCGATTTTCTAACCTTCGGCACGCTCTTGTGGCTTTTCAACGCCAGTCCCGAGGTTTTTCGCACCGGCTGGTTCATCGAATCCTTGATGACGGAACTGGCCATCGTGATGGTCATCCGAACCCATCGCCCGTTTTATCAGAGCGCGCCGGGACGTTTGCTCCTGGTCTCAACGCTTATGGTGATGGCGCTCACCGTGGCGCTGCCCTATCTGCCGTATGCCGGCTATTTCGGCTTTGTTCCTCTAAGCCCAGCGCTGATGGCCACGCTTCTGGCGCTGACCGCGCTATATCTGGCGGCGTCGGAGGCAACGAAAAGGTTTGCCCTCCCCGCAGAAAATTAGCCGCTACCCCCCTTGGAAATATTGGTCGGGGAGACTGGATTCGAACCAGCGACCCTCTGCTCCCAAAGCAGATGCGCTACCAGGCTGCGCTACTCCCCGCCCTGTGGCCCTATGCTCTAAGCGCTCTTGCCTGGCATGGCAAGGGGCTTTTTGGGAACGAATCAGGATCAAAAGCCAGCCGATACCCGGCCGATACGGTTAAATCTGACAGTCCGTAAAAGAATTTTTCCCACCATGTCCGCAAAATGACGGGAAAGCCCCTTGCTTCTTTTTAAAGATATATTTATAGGGCATCTTTATAAAGATTCATTCTGTATGCATCTTAATGTACGACGGTACTTACGAAAGCAAATGCCGTTAACGACAAAAAAACGGAGACAACGACCATGAATACGTCACGTAAGTTGTGGCAGTGGCTGGCCATCATCTTCCTCGCCTCGTTCGCGGTTCTGGGCTGGACCGGCCGGGAAATCTACCTCGCCGCGCCGCCGATCCCGGCGCAAGTGGTGGACAGCAACGGCGCGCCCGTCTTTGGCGAAGGGCAAGTGATGCGCGGTCAGCAGGCTTGGCTTTCCGCCGGCGGCCAACAGCTCGGTTCGGTATGGGGCCATGGCAGTTACGTGGCGCCGGACTGGTCCGCCGACTGGCTGCACCGCGAGGCTATCGCCCTGCGCGAGATGATTGCAGAGCAGCGCTATCAGCGCCCGTTCGCGGCCCTTGGCCGGCTTGAACAGGCCACCGTCGGCGCTTACGTCAAGGACGAACTTCGCCGTAATACCTATGATCCTGAAACGGGCGTCATCACGCTCAGCGCCGAACGCGCCGCCGTGGTCAAGGAACTGGCACGGCACTATGAGGGCCTGTTTGGCAACGACCCATCGCTCGCAACCTTGCGTGAGCAATATGCGATGGTCAACGCTACCTTGAAAAATCCGCAGGATCTGCAAGCGCTGCCGGCCTTTTTCTTCTGGTCGTCCTGGGCCTCGGCCACCGATCGCCCAGGTGAGAAAAATCTCTCCTATACCAGCAACTGGCCGCACGAGCCTTTGATCGACAACGAGCCGACCACCGGCAACGGCATCTGGTCCATCGTCAGCGTCATTCTGCTGATCGCCGGCGTGGCGATCATGGTCGCCTATCATGCGGCGCAAAAGCATGAAAAAGATCCCGAACCCTTAAAAAGCGATCCGCTTTTTGACCTGTCGCCCACGCCGTCGATGCGGGCGACGACGAAATATTTCTACGTGGTGATCGGCCTGTTGTTGCTGCAGGTCGTCTTGGGTGTGGTGTCAGCTCACTACGCCGTCGAGGGACAGAGCTTTTTCGGCATCCCCTTAGCCGAGATCCTGCCCTTTACGGTGAGCCGCACCATGCACACCCAGCTTGGCGTGCTGTGGATCGCCACCTCCTGGCTGGCCACCGGCTTATACATCTCGCCGGCGCTCTCCGGTCATGAGCCGAAATTCCAGAAGCTCGGCGTCAACGTGCTGTTCTATGCGCTGCTCTTTATCGTCGTCGGCTCGCTGGCCTTCGGCTGGATCGGCACCCAACAGCGCCTGGGCACGACCTTTGCCTTCTGGCTCGGCAATCAGGGGCTGGAGTACACCAGCATGGGCCGCCTCTGGCAGATCGGGCTGTTTATCGGCCTCATGATATGGCTCAGCCTAATGGCCCGCGCGTTGTGGCCGGCGCTCAAGAAGCCCACGGAAAGCCGTGGCCTCATCGCCATGGTGTTTCTATCCGCCACCTGCATCGGCGGCTTTTACGCCAGCTCCTTGATGTGGGGCCAGGACAGCCATTATTCGATGATCGAGTACTGGCGCTGGTGGCTGGTGCACCTGTGGGTCGAAGGCTTCTTTGAAGTGTTCGCCACGGCGGTGATCGCGCTCATCTTCTCCCGCTTGGGCCTCATCCGCAGCGTTACCGCCAATACCGCCATCGTTATGGAAACCATCGTCTTCCTGTTCGGCGGCATCCTTGGCACGCTGCATCACCTCTACTTTACCGGCACGCCGACATCGGTGATCGCCATCGGCGCAATTTTCTCCGCGCTTGAGGTAGTGCCACTGGCGCTGGTGGGCTTTGAAGCTTTGCGCACCTACAGGCGTTTGAACTCTGCGCCCTGGATCGCCAACTACCGCTGGGTCATCATGTGCTTTGTCGCTGTCGGCTTTTGGAACATCGTTGGCGCCGGGCTCTTGGGCTTCTCCATCAACCCACCGATCTCGCTCTACTACGTGCAAGGCCTCAACATGACTGCGGCCCATGGCCATGCGGCGCTGTTCGGCGTCTACGGCATGCTCGGCATCGGCCTGATGCTGTTCTGCCTGCGCGGTCTGACCTCGCGCCTTGCCTGGCAGGACAGCTTGCTGCGTCCGGCCTTCTGGACGCTCAACATCGGGCTTGCCATGATGGTCTTTATGTCGCTGGTTCCGGCCGGCATCTATCAGGCCTGGGCCAGCGTCAGCGAAGGGTTGTGGTACGCGCGCTCCCCGGAAATCATCCACTCCGAGGTGATGACCACCCTGGTGTGGCTGCGGGTGCCGGGCGATATCGTGTTCTCGGTAGGTGTAGCGTTCCTCGGCGTGTTTGCTCTACGGCTGTTGTTGCGTAAGCGTCGGGCCTTGTCTCTCCCCGGCAAGGCGCAGCCGGTGTTAAGTGAGTAATGCTGAGGGAGATTGGCCCGCGCCCCTGGGCGCGGGCCAATTCTTATAAGCTATATTCTGAATATAGCTTTACTACGCTCTCCCGGTTCGCCTAAAATGGCATAGGGAATATACCTTATGCAGCTTACCGGATTTACCGATTACACCTTGCGCGTGTTGATGTACCTGGCCCTTCAAACCAAGGGGCTGGCCACCATCAAGGGCATCGCTGACGCCTATAATATCTCCGAAAGTCACCTGATGAAGGTGGTGCATCACCTGGCCAAAAGCGGGGTTGTGGAGTCCATCCGCGGCAAGGGCGGCGGCATCCGCTTGGCGCTGCCGCCCGCGGAGATCCGCATCGGCCGCATCGTCCGCGCGGCGGAAAACGATGCCGCCATCGTCGAATGCTTCAGCGACAGCAATCGCTGCTGCATCACCCGCTGCTGCAAACTGCCGAGCATTCTGGAAGAGGCATTCGACGCCCTTTACGATTCACTCGACCAATACACGCTGGCCGATCTGGTGGAGCACCCGCGCCCGCTGACCCGCATTTTGCAGGTCGGGTAGTAAACGACATCGTCATTGCGAGCGACGACGGAGCGAAGCAATCCAAAAATCGCTATGGATTGCTTCGTCGCTATCGGGGCTCACAATGACAGGTCAAATCACCCCCACGCCAGGTAGTCGCTCTCGCTCTCCTCGCTGGGTACCGTGACGGATTTGGCCCGCGCTCCCATTTGCACCAGGCAACGGTCGATCCATTGTGAGGTCAGCTTCTCCACCGTTGAATTCTGCCGCAGCCGCGAATTCAATAGGTTGAAGTTGACCTGCTCCAACGGCTGATCCTGATTAAAACAGGAGAACACCAGGGTCTGCTCGCCGGTTTCGGGGTTGACATGAGTCTGCACGCATTGGGCGCAAATTTCCTTCATCATGCATTGCATCGGCGAGTTGATGCTGGCGAACATCTTGACGCCGGGCTTTAAATGCGGCGCCAGCGAGGTGCTCCGCGCGCGCGCCACCGCCGCCATCATCATGTCGGAGCCGATCACCACCACGCGATCCACCTCGCGCA
>JACFMS010000004.1:0-19726 GCA_019455285.1 Sphingomonadales bacterium | reverse complement strand
GGAATCTCTGACTCGCCCAGCGTCCCTTCGCCATAATTGACCAGCGCCTGGACGATGTTGCCGACGAAGGTTTTATCCTGCTTGCGACTCGGCTGGAATCCGGGGGCCTGATCACAGCACCAGACGATGGCGTCCGCCGCCGCTTCGATCTCCTCGATCTTGTAACGGTCGCCGATAGTCTTATAGCCGGCAAAATAAAGCACCCGCGAACCGGCCCGCCGCAGCGCCTGGCCGATGGAGAACAACACCGCGTTGCCAAGCCCGCCGCCGACCAGGAGCACGGTTTCGCCGCCAACGATTTCGGTGGGCGAGCCGGTGGGGCCCATCAGCACCACCGGCTGACCGGGCTTCAGATAAGCGCATAGGTCAGACGAGCCGCCCATTTCCAGCACGATCACCGAAACCAGGCCCGCCTTGCGGTCGACCCAGGCACCGGTGAGCGCCAGACCCTCCATCGCCAGCCGGGTGTTGCCGACCTTGGGCGACAGCGTTTCAAAGTTTTGCAGGCGGTAGAACTGCCCCGGCTCGAATTTTCGCGCCGCCTGCGGCGCCTGGATCGTCACCTCGACGATGTTATGGGCCAGCCGCTCCACCTTGTGCACCACCGCGCGAAGATCATGATTGAGCGCGGCGATGAAGGCCTCATCACTCTCCCCATTGGCCGGGAGCACGCGCTCCAATATGCGGCTTACCGTGGGATAGCCCTGCAAGGCGCTGGCCATGGCGCTGACCACGTTGCCGGCGAACGAGGGATGCAGATCGCCAAAGAAGCTGACCGCCCGGCCATCGTCGATGAAGCTCGTCAGCACCCGTACATCCTTGGGCTTCTTGGAGCGTTCCGGGTCCACCGGATTGCCGTTTTCGTCATAGGCCTGGAAGTAGCGGTCATCGAGCTTGAAATGAACATTGTCCTCCCGCGCCAATACCGTGTTGGGCTGGGTGCCGGCGGCGATCAGGATGGATTTGGCGGGCAACCGCTCCAAGGCATCCAAGGTCAGCCACTTGCCCTCGCGGGTCAGCCGCTGCTTGTTCATCATGATGTGGCTGGCATGCCCATATTGGTCGATCTCCACCGAGATCGGCGACAGGCACTCGGCGAACTGAATGCCTTCGCCCAGCGCTTTCTCGATCTCCTCGTGATTCAAGGTATAGCTCGGGCTGTCGATCAGCCGCTTGCGATAAGCGAGCGTGACGCCGCCCCAGCTTTTCATGAGATCGAGGATGCGCGGCGCGCGCTTCTCATGGGCGGCGGTGGCGCGCTCCAAGCGGATGGCGCGGGCATGGCCTAAGAACTCGTCGGCGATAGACTGTTCCTCGGGCGACCACTTGGCGCGCACCGTGGCTTCGCCGCGCTCGGCGACCAAGGTTTCATAACGGGCAAGAAACTTCTCCACCTGAACCGGATAATAAGCCAGCGCCTCAGTGGCGGTATCGATGGCGGTCAAGCCGCCGCCGATCACCACCACCGGCATGCGTAGCTGCATGTTGGCGATGGAGTCGGTCTTGGCCGCGCCGGTGAGTTGCAACGCCATCAGGAAATCGGACGCCGCGCGCACGCCGCGCACCAGGCCGCGCGGCACCGGTATCAGCGTCGGACGGCCGGCGCCCACCGCCAAGGCAATGTGATCGAAGCCGCGGGCAAAAGCATCCTCCACCGTCAGCGTGCCGCCAAAGCGCACGCCGCCGATCAGTGCGAAACGCTCGCGCCGCTGCAACAGAAGCCGCACCATTTTCAGAAAATTCTTATCCCAGCGCACGGTGATGCCGTATTCGGCGACGCCGCCGAAGCCCCACATGATGCGATCATCGAGCGCTTCTTGCAGCTCGCTGATGCTTCTGATGGGCCGGAAGGCCGTGCGCGCGCCATCAACCTGAACGCCGCACAGTTCCGGCGGCAGCGGCTCGATTTTCAGGCCGTCGACGCCGACCACGGTATGGCCCTCGTTCAACAGATGGTGCGCCAACGTATAGCCGGCGGGTCCCATGCCCGCCACCAGCACCCGCTTGCCGGTGCGCGGGCGCGGCAGCGGCCGGCGCAGATTTAGCGGATTCCACCGGCTCAACAGACTGTAGATTTCAAAACCCCAAGGCAGCGCCAGGGTATCCTTCAGGATGCGGTTTTCGATCTGCGGAATGTCCACCGGGTCCTGCTTTTGATAGACGCAGGCCTTCATGCAGTCGTTGCAAATGCGATGTCCAGTGCCCGCCAGCATCGGGTTAGTGACGATGATCATGGCCAGCGCCGCGATCGTCCGCCCCTCGCCCTTTAGAAAATTCATTTCCGAGATTTTGACTTCCAGCGGACAGCCGGCGAGTTTGACGCCCAAAGGATTGTCGCGAAATGGCGCGCCCTCCTCGCCCTTGACCTTCTCACGCAGTCCCTTGGAGCAAGAGTCCTTGCCCTGATTATGGCAATAAATGCAATAGCTGGCCTGATCGAGAACGCTTTTTAAGGGCGCGCCAGAGTCGGTCAGCTTGAAGCCTTCGCGTTGATGCACCCGCTCGGCCGGCAGACGATGCACGGCGTATTCCTTGGAATGGTCGATCTCGCCATGCACCAGATGCTCAAAATCAAGTTGCGACGGCGACTGGAAGAGAACGCCGCCGGCCGCCTTGCCGTGGCGACGAATGCCGTCCGGGGTACGCATCGCCCAGGCGGCGTAGCGGGCGGCAAGATTGAGATCGTCGACATGATTATCGGCGTCGTTCATCCATTGTTGCACGTGTTCGGCATATACGAGCTCGTCCGCCGCGGAGTGAAACGATGCGCCGAAGCGGCGCGATAATTCCGCCGCCAGCTCCTCGCCGTTGATCCGCGCCACATCCTGCGCCGACACGCCCTTCAGCGCCCGGCGCTGCACGAACAGCCGCTTGACCGCATAAAGCGGTGATAGGCGATCATGCGCGGCGGATTGCAGTTTAACCTCGCGCTCGATGCCAAAGAGATGCGCGAGAAAAGATTCCAACTGCGGCGCGACTTCCAACAGCAGATTGGCTTCATCTTTCGCCGACAGCGCATCGGGCGCATGGCGCGCCGACGTCAACGCCTCGGCCACTGATGCGCTCGCCGTAGTCAACTGATCAAGAAACAACCGATCGATACGGGCCAATCCGGCGTCGCTGTAGAGATCCTCGAACGCCAGTCCGTGAGCTAATTTTAGTTTTGTCATTTTTTGAATTCCACCCTTTAAAAGCACAAGCCTTGAGTAGGCTGTTGAAAAATGCTCGGTCGGTCATTGCGAGGAACAAAGTAACGAAGCAATCCGTTTTTCTATTACGTACGCCGTATTGTGGATTGCTTCGCCCTTGGCAGGGCTCGCAATAACGGTAGCGGGTTTTCAACAGCCTTTCGCCCCGGCTATGCGCAGCGGTGGGATCAGCGCCGTGCCGGCTAAACAAACTTCATCGTTTTTTAGGAATACCCCATGGGACAAGCGCAATCCTTGCCCCAAGTCAAGAAAATCCACTAGATCGGCCCACCCTAGCGCACGCGAAACAAGGGATGGCGGATGCGGTCGCCGACTTTAAGGCCAAGCCGCTCCGACGTGCCGCCCGGCAGCTCCAGGACCGCCCGGACGCGGCCATTGGATTCGATCGGCGTTTCGTCATGGGGCTGGGCCTGAGGGTGAATCTTAGTAATCCGCCCAGCGCCGTCGATGAACAGAATATCAAGGGGTATGTAGGTGTTTCGCATCCACATGGCGGCCGGCCGGGGGCGGCCGAAATCAAACAGCATGCCGTGGTCGGGGGCAAGGTGACGACGGTACATCAGGCCCCGCTCATGGGCCGCCTCGTCCCGCGCCACCTCAACCGAAAACAGGTGCCGTCGGCCGCTGCTTTCGATCACCAACTCCTCCTGAGGCGACGGCGCTTCTGCGGCGGGACGCTCGCCCATGGCTGCGGCACCCGGCTGCCAGCCTAAAATAATGGCTGTTACCAGCAGGGCAAAGATGCAGCGGATGGATTTATCGATCAGGCGGGCGGCAGGCGGCGTCGCCACCTACTCGCGACCTGCCGCCAAAAGATGAATGGCGGTCGCCAGCAGCCCGCGCTCGCCGCGGCCGACGGATACCATGACCCGGGCGCCGGGCTCCAGATCATTAAGACCGGCTTGGCGCAAAACCTCCATATGGACGAACACGTCCTGCTCGCCCTGACCGGCCGAGACGAAGCCATAGCCTTTCAGGCGATTGAACCATTTGACCGTGGCCTCCAGCTGCTCGCCGCCATCCACCGGCGGCGGGGGGCAGTGACGATGATTCCCCTTGTCGCGGGCCTGGAGAACGGCGGTGCTGATATCCACCTCCAGCACCTTCAAGACTTGGCGGCCCTTAGGCCGGCGCACCACAAGACAATCCAGGGTGGCGCCTTCCGGCACCGCCCGGCGGCCCACATCTTTGAGCGCGGAAAAGTGCAGCAAAACATCGCCGTCCCCGTCGTCGGGAACGACGAACCCATAGCCTTTAACGGCATCAAACCACTTTACGATCCCGCGTACCGACGCAGCATCGGCCGCATCAGGAGGGGGCGCCATCGTATCGGGGGCCCCCTCAGCACCACGCGTTGCCACTATACCCCTCCCACTTCCGTAACGGTAACCATACCACGGTTGCAAGAGATCACCAAGTACGCCCGTTGGTTAGCAGGTAGGGGCTAGTTTGGCGCAATCTCGGACACCCGATGATGGCCGATCAGCCGCGCCTGGTAGAGGTCGGCGGTAATCGGGGCCAGCAGGAAATAGACCGCCAGCAGCCCTGTTAAGGTCATGGTCAAGGTATAGGGAAGCGCCATGACCACCATGCGCAGGTAAGACAGCCGGATCAGCGGCGCCAGCGCTGAGGTCAGCAGAAACAGAAAGGCCGCCTGGCCGTTGGGGGTGGCCACGCTTGGGATGTTGGTGCCGGTGTTGATGGCCACCGCCAGCAGATCGAAGGTATCGCGGCTGATCAAGCCTTGGGCCAGCGCCGCTTTAGCCTCGCCGATGTAAACGGAGGCGACAAAGACGTTATCGCTGATCGAGGACAAGAGGCCATTGGCGATATAAAACGCGGTGATTTGCGACAGACCGTCCAGGGTCAGCACCCACTCAATGACCGGCGTGAACAGCTTCTGGTCGTTGATCACCGCGACGATGCTGAAAAAGACCACCAGGAGCGCGGTGAACGGCAGCGCTTCGCTGAACGCTTTGCCGATGCGATGCTCCTCGATTACGCCGGTTGATACGGTCGCCAGGACGATCACGGAAAGACCGATGAGGCCCACCGCCGCCAAGTGAAACAGCAAGCCCACCATCAGCCAAGCCACCACCGCCGCTTGCATGATGAGCGAGGCGTGGTCGCGCTTGGTGCGTTTAGCGCTTTCTGTGCGATCAAATTCCACCAAGATCTCGCGCACCGCCTGCGGCAAGCGCCCGCCATACCCGAAGGTGCGGGTTTTTTCCAACACAATGCAGGTCAGAAAGCCGACCAGCAACACCGGCATGGTGACCGGCGCCATCCGCAAAAAGAACTCGGCAAAGCCCCAATGGGCGACGCTGCCGATCAACAAATTCTGCGGCTCGCCGACCAGCGTGGTGACGCCGCCGAGCGCGGTGCCCACCGCCGCATGCATTACCAGCGAGCGCAAAAAGGCGCGAAAATTTTCCAGATCGGAACGATGGAGCTCCTGCACCTCGCCGTCATTGGCAAGGTCGTGGACATGATCGAAATGCTTGCCTGACGCCACCTTATGGTAGACGTTATAGAAGCCGACGCTGACGGTGATCACCACCGCAGTCACAGTCAGAGCATCGAGAAAGGCCGATAAAACTGCTCCTAGAAGCGAGAACATCAAGGCAAGGGAAATCTTGTTGCGCACCCGCAGCAGGATTTTGGTGAAGATGAAAAGCAGGAGGTCTTTGACGAAGAAAATGCCGGCCACCATGAAGATCAACAGCAGAATGACCTCCATGCCGAGTTCAACTTCGTGGTAGATTGAATGGCTGTTGGTCAAGCCGATGAATACCGCCTCCAAGGCGAGGAGGCCGCCCGGCAGCAAGGGATAGCATTTCAAGGCCATGGCCAGGGTGAAGATGAATTCAAATACCAGCACCCAGCCGGCGACCACCGGCCCCTGCACGTAAAGCAGCATCGGGTTGAAGATCAAAAACAGGATGATCGTCAGCTTGTACCAGTCCGGCGCCTGGCCCATGAAATTGCTGACCACGCCGGCGGTTATTGACCGTTCCATGTTAAAACCTTTTGCCTCCCTGCTTTATTGCGGCTTTCAACCGCAAGGTGTTCTATCGCGGCCAAAGGCGCGGCACAAGGGTTTCGCAAAATGCTTGCGGCAAGCGGACATATGGGTATTCTCGGCGACGTCGAGAAGGACCATACCCTGATGAAGATGCGCTCGCGCGGTCTGCCCCCATTTGTCTGGTTCGCCGCCCTGACGGTTTTCGAGGGCGCGGTGCTCGCCGCCCTAGTGATAATGCCGTAAATACAGACAGCCTTGCCCGATGGTCGATCCCCTCTATCAGAAGGAAATCCTGCGCCTTGCCGCCGCCGCCGACGGCGCCGGGCGACTGGCTGCCCCCACCGTCACCGCCACCGTCAAGAACCCCTTGTGCGGCGATATGGTCACCGTCGATCTGGCGCTGGAGCAAGGACGGATCAAGGCGATGGCGCACACCACCCGCGCCTGCGTGTTGTGCCAGGCAAGCGCTGCGCTTCTGGCCCGGCACGCCGTCGGCCGTGACCGTTCGGACTTGGCTGCCGCCGGCGCGCGACTACGCGCGCTCCTTGAAGGGACGGCCGAAGCCGCTTGGCCAGGCGACTTTGCCGACTTTCAGGTCTTTGCCGCCGTCGCTCCCCACCCCCACCGCCATACCTGCGTCCTGTTGCCTTTTGAGGCGGCGGAGAAGGCATTCGCCGCCGCCAGCTCCCCGGCTTGATCTCTACGGGAAACCCGTATATTTTATTGACTAATATACGGGAAATCAGTATACTTAATTTTTATGGATACGCCGACAAGCTTCGAATGGGATGATGCGAAGGCGCTGGCGAACGAAGCAAAGCACGGCGTCTCATTTGAAGCGGCGATTTACGTATTTCTCGATGACAACCGCCTTGATGTTATCGATTCGCGGCAAGCATACGGTGAACAACGCCGCAATGCCATCGGAACGGTGGATGGAATTTGTTTGACGGTCACCTACACCATGCGCGGGCATATTTGTCGGATCATTTCCGCGCGCCGCGCCAGCCGAAAGGAGCGGCAGTGCTATGACGACCACGCGTAAAACCTTAGCCGAGGCGAAAGCTAAACCGTTTGCTTTTTCGACCAAAGCCAAGGCGCGGTTGGCAGCATTGTCCGACGCTGAAATCGAGCAGGCGGCGGCAAGCGACCTGGATAATCCTGCCTTGGGCGATGATATCCTGGCTGCCGCCGTTCTGGGGCGGCGGGTTCGCCTGGCCCGAAAACGGCTTGGGCTCAGTCAATCCCGTTTTGCCGAACGGTTTCGTATTCCGGTGGCGACATTGCGTGATTGGGAGCAAGGCCGACACAAGCCCGATGCCACCGCCCTTGCCTATCTGACGGTCATTGAACGCGCCCCCGACGCCGTGGAGCGCGCGCTAAAAGAATGATCGGCCCTATTCCGTCTCGCTAAAATCTTTCGCCAAAATGCGCCGCGCGATGTCGTAGGAAAAGCCGGCGCGGGCGAACGCCCCCAGGGTGCGGCGGTGGTCGTCTGTTGATGGCGGCTGCGACGGCGCGTATGGCCCCAGCCGCCGCCGTCGGGCGAACGCCTCTGCCGCCTTAAGGTCAACATCATCCGAGGTGTCCTCACACACGGTCGACAACACCTCCTCTATGATCTCGGCCGCCACCCCCTTGGCGGCAAGATCGGCGCGTATCCGCGCCAGCGGCCGGCCGGCGGCAAGGAGGCTCCGTGCTCGGCCTTCGGCAAAGGCACGATCGTTTACATAGCCCTTGGCGACCAGCTCCTTAACGATGCGTTTGGCGACCGCCGTCCAGGCAGATATATCCTCCTCGCCGCCGCGCCGGGCGATGTCGCGCTTGATTTTACGCGCCAACACCCGCAGTACTTGGGTCTCGCCGGCGGAAAAGCGAGCCAGATACCGAACCGCCGCGGCGCGCAGGCGCTCTTCGCTCAAGGGCGGTGGTTTTTTGAACGGACGACGTTGAGGGGTCATGGGAGAAAAAGTGCCTGAGCCGAGCTTGCCGCGCAAGACCGGCGATGTAATGACCGGCGGCTTGGCGGTAAGCGTTGCCATGCTGCTTACCTTGTCGGTGCTGTGGGGCTCCGCCTATTACCTGGTCAAAGTGGCGTTGGTCACACTGCCGCCCCTGACCTTGACCTTCGGGCGGATCGCCGTCGCCGCCGTGGTGCTGGTAACGGTCGCGGTGGCGCGCGGAGCGGCCGTCAAAGGCGATTGGCGGTTCTGGGGCAACGCCATGGCGGCGGCAGCCACCGGCATGACCCTGCCCTTCACCATGATCGCCCTTGGCCTGCAAACGGTCGACAGCGCCCTGGCTGCCATCCTGATCGCCACCGTGCCGCTGTTTACCCTGCCCTTGGCCCACATGCTCACCCATGACGAGCGGGCGACCGCCCGCGCCGGCGTCGGCGTGGTGGTGGGCTTTCTTGGCGTTGTCATGCTGTTCATCCGGGAAACCGGCGGCGGCAATACCGCCGGCGGCATTACGCTCGTCCTTGCCGCTTCCCTGAGCTACGCCATCTCCGCGCTGGTGATCAAGCGCGGCAATACGGGCAATCCCGACGGCTTCTCGACGGCCATGGTGCTGTGCGCCGCCGCCCTCATCGCTCCATTCGCCCTGCTGTCCGATCGCCCCTGGACCTTGACCCCCAACCTGCCGACTATCCTGGCGACGATAGCCCTGGGCGTCTTTCCCACCGGTATCGCCACCCTCCTCCTGGTGCGCCTGATCCGCCGAGCGGGCGCCACCTTCGCCTCCTTGACCAATTACCTGATTCCCGTGGTCGGGGTGACCTTGGGCATTGTATTCCTTGATGAAAAATTGCCCGCAACGGCAATTTTCGGTACCTCTTTGATCGCCATCGGGATATACTTGTCCCGTACTAAGGCGCGGAAATAACAGCAATATTTTGAGGACGTCCTTAATCTTGCCAAAATCCTCCCTTAATCACGCCAGCGGCAGTGCAACTGTTTATAAAATTATGCCGCAGCGCAAAAAAGTTGCGAAACGACGGCTCTATAAGGTATGTGAACACGTGACGGTGACGCTCGAGGGGGAATCGCCGCGTGGGACATCGGGAAGAAACGCCTAATCGTCTTTGGATCAGACAATATGCTCCAACCAACGCCGACGCGTGACGCGCTACCTCGCCGGTTTGCCGATTTTGCAACCCTGCCTGAGGCCGTCGAATACGCGGCCAGGGGAATTCGCGGGTTTAATTTCTATTCCGCTCGCGGCCAGCTGGAACGCGTCCTGACCTATCGCGAGCTCTATGAGCGGGCGCAGGATTTCGCCCGCCGCCTGATCACCCTGGGCCAACGCCGGGAATCTCGGGTGGCGCTGGTGGCCGACAACAGCGCCGATTTCGTGATTGCCTTCGTCGGCTGCCAGTTCGCCTCGGTGCTGCCGGTACCGCTGCCGTTGCCGACTTCGTTCGGCGGCCGGGAGGGCTATTGCCAGCAGCTCAATCTGCAAATGAAGAGCTGCGCCGCCAATATCGCCATCGCGCCGGAAAACATGCTGGACCTCCTCAAAGAGGCGACCGCTGGGCTGCGGTTGGCTTTTACCGGCTCCCATAGCGAATTCTGGTCGCTTCCCGACAGCAAGAACGGTGCGCCCGCCGCGCTGCGGTTGCCGGAAGCCGACGATCTGGCCTACCTGCAATATTCCTCGGGCAGCACCCGCTTTCCCCACGGCGTGGCGGTCACCCACCGCTCGCTGATGGCCAATACCTATGGCATCGGCTACCACGGCGTTAAGGCCGGCGAGGATGATCGTTGCGCCTCCTGGCTGCCGTTCTATCACGACATGGGCTTGGTGGGTTGCCTGTTGGCGGCGCTGACCTGCCAGGTCTCCAGCGATTTCATGGCCACCGAGGATTTCGCCCGCCGGCCGCTGCAATGGCTCAACCTGATGAGCCGCAACAAGTGCACCATTTCCTATAGCCCGACCTTCGGCTACGACATCTGCTCGCGCCGCATCGGCAAGGAAGCGCTCGCCAACCTCGATCTGTCGAGCTGGCGGGTGGCCGGCATCGGCGGCGACATGATCCGCCCCGATGTCATCGACCGTTTCGCCAAGACCTTCGCCCCCACCGGCTTTAGCGAAAAAGCCTTCGTGGCGAGCTATGGTCTTGCCGAGTGCACGCTGGCGGTAAGCTTTGCGCCTTTAAACCGCGGCCTTGAAGTCGACATGGTGGATGAGCGCGTGCTGTCGGGCGACATGAAACCCGGCGCCAATGGCAAACCGCACGGCCTGAACGGCAACGGCGGCTTCTTCTCCGTCATCACCAGCAACGACAATGTCGCCTATCGCGCGGTGGTCAATTGCGGCGTCCCGCTTCCCGAATACGAAGTGGAAATCCGCGACGAGGATGGCGCGCCGCTGGACGATCGTCAGATCGGGCGCGTCATGGTGCGCGGCGCCAGCGTCATGCGGGAATATTACCGCGATCCGAAAGCCACCGCCGCCGCCTTGAACGAGGACGGCTGGCTTGATACCGGCGACATGGGATACCGTATTGGCCAATCGCTGTTCATCGTCGGCCGCTTCAAGGATATGATGATCATCAACGGCCGCAACCATTGGCCGCAGGATATCGAGTGGGCGGTGGAGCAGATCCCCGGCATTCGCACCGGCGACAGCGCGGCGATCTCGGTGCCCGGCCACAATGCCGAAGAGGTGCCGATGGTGCTGGTGCAGTGCCGCCTGCGCGACGAAGATGAGCGGCGCAATCTGCAACGGCAGATCAAGGAAACCGTACAGCAGTTCTTCGGCGTTTCCTGCGAGGTCATTCTGGTCAGCCCGCGGTCGCTGCCGAAGACCTCCTCCGGTAAATTGAGCCGCACCAAAGCGCGCATCCATTACCTGTCGGGCACTTTTGCCGCGCAATAAACAAATCGCATCACTAAAGAGAGGGTCGGGGGGACGGCGCAGGATACGCTGCGCCGAGCTTAATGATGATGAAATGAGCATGAGGCCATGACGATCATCGCGGTCACCGGCGGCACCGGCTTTATCGGCCGGCACCTTATCGAAGGGCTGACGGCAGCCGGTCATGACGTGGTCGCCCTGACCCGACGAGAGGCGCCGCCGCGACCGGGAGTCAAATGGCTATCCGGCAGTCTGCACGACAGCGCCAGCCTACGCCGCTTGATCAACGGCGCCGAGGTGGTGGTGCACTGCGCCGGCGCGGTCAAGGCGCGTAGCGCCCAAGCCTTCGACACCGCCAACGCCCAGGCGGTATCCCGCATTGCCGGCATCGCCGCCCTGCAAAGCGCACCGCCGCTGTTGATCCATCTCTCGTCCCTGGCGGCGCGCCAGCCGGAATTGTCGCCCTACGCCGCCTCCAAGGCGGCCGGCGAAGGGGCGCTGGCGCGGCTGCGGGACATGCCTTGGGTGGCGCTGCGGCCGCCTGCGGTCTACGGTCCGGGCGACCAGGAAATACTGAAGATTTTCAAGAGCCTGAAATACGGCCTCGGCCTCGTGCCCGGATCGGGGGAAGGCCGGCTGTCAATCCTCCATGTGCGTGATTTGGTGGCCGCCATCCTGGCGCTGACAGCGGCTGACAGGACAGCGGTGGCCGGCGCCATCTTCGAGCTGGGCGACCCTCGCGAGGACGGTTACACCTTCAGCGAAATCTATGACATCGCCGGCCGCGTTCTCGGCCGCCGGGCGCGGCTGATCGGCGTGCCGCGCCGGCTATTGACCACGACGGCGCAAATCAATAGAGCTATGGCGCGCCTGACCGGGAGCACGCCCATGCTGACGCCGGAGAAGGTGGCGGAGCTTCTGCACCCGGATTGGGTGGCGCGTGGCCCTAAGCTTGGCGAACGCATCCCCTGGTCGCCGCAGATCGGCCTAGAAGAGGGTTTGCGCGAAACCCTGGCCTGGTACCGGGCCGAGGGACATCTATAGAGCTGGAGAGCTGGTGTGGTATAAGGGGCGGCAGCGAGGCCGCCTTTAAGGGGCTGAAGTGGAAAGGCGGAACCGATGACGATCAACAAGGACTCGCTGACGGAAGAGACGATATTCGCCGAGGTGTGCCGTCTTTTGGGGCCGTTCAACAAACGCGGGGTGACCGTGACGCGAGCCACCAATTTCTCGTCCGATCTGGAGCTTGACTCGCTGGCGGTCATGGACTTGCTGGCTGAAATCGAGGATCATTTCGATATAACAGTGCCGCTTAACGTTTTGCCCGACCTGGAAAAGGTCGGTGATGTGTCCGCCGCGGTGCTCAAGATCATAAAGGGGTAGAAGCGTGGATCTTTTCGACAAGTTCGAGCCTTTGTTGCAAGCCAAGGCGAAGCTGCCATTCGAGGATGGCGATCCCTTTACGGTTTGCATGGAAAAGGTCATCTCGCAGACCGAGGCGATCATCAACGGCCGCCATACCATACTGGCCGGCACCAACAATTATCTCGGCCTGACCTTCGATAGAACCTGCATCGAGGCTGCGCACAAGGCGCTTGATGAACAAGGCACCGGAACCACCGGCTCCCGCGTCCTGAACGGCACCTACGCAGGCCATCGCGGACTGGAGGAGGCGCTTGCCGAATTTTACGGCACCGCCCACGCCATGGTGTTCTCCACCGGCTACCAGGCCAACCTGGGCATGATTTCGACCCTGTGCGGACCCAAGGACTTCCTCCTCATCGATGCCGACAGCCATGCCTCGATCTACGATGGCTGCAAGATGGGCGACGCCACCGTGGTGCGCTTTCGGCATAACGACGCCAACGATCTCGACAAGCGGCTGCGGCGGATCGACTCTTCGGCCGGCCGCTTGGTGGTGCTGGAAGGACTCTACAGCATGCTCGGCGACCGCGCGCCCTTGAAAGAGCTGGTGGCGGTGGCCAAGGCCCACGGCGCCAGCGTGCTGGTGGACGAAGCTCACTCCCTGGGCGTCTACGGCGCTACCGGCCGCGGCGTCTCGCAGGAGGACGGGGTAGAGGATCAGGTCGACTTCATCGTCGGCACGTTTTCCAAAAGCGTCGGCACCATCGGCGGCTTTTGCGTCTCCAATCACCCGAAGTTTGAAGTCATGCGCTTGGTCTGCCGGCCCTATCTGTTCACCGCCTCGCTGCCGCCCTCGGTGGTGGCGTCCGCCACCGCGGCAGTCAAGATCATGGGGCGCTCGCCGAAACTGCGCGAGCAATTATGGCGCAACGCCCGCCAACTGCATGACGGGCTGGAAAAACTTGGCTTTTCCTTGGGCGCGCCAGTCAGCCCGATCAGCGCGGTCAAGATTTCCGATCAGGCGACCGCCATGCGCTTCTGGGCGGGACTGTTGCAGGCCGGCGTTTACGTCAACCTCGCCTTCCCGCCGGCAACGCCGCAAGGCATTTACCTACTACGGTGCAGCCTGTCGGCGGCGCACACGCCGGAGCAAATCGACTTCATGCTGGATAAATTCAAGGAAGTGGGCTTGGCGTTGGGTGAGATCGGCCCCAACCGCGTCAGCGAAACGCGCCCCGCCGGCGCAGACGCCAGAACAATTGCAAGCCCGCTAGCAGCGGGTGCCGCCGCTGCCACGGGGTAATCTCGATTTTTACCCCTGAATGACGGCTGATTTTCCACGCCAGATAATCAATACCACCATCGAAGGTGAAGGTTCCCTTCACCAGCCGTAGGATGTTCAAGGTCTTGCCCTGGATGCGGCGCAACGCCCAGGACAATCGACACCATGCCCGATTGCCGGGCATCGTTGCTTGCCACTCGCCGCGCAATATATCGGTCAGCGCATCATAGCGATTACGGTCAAGCTCATAAAGCTCACGGCCCTTGTCCGCAGCTTCGGCGCGCAATTCCGCACGGTAAGTTTGACGAAAAGCGCACGACCACAGCTCGGCGGCGGAAAAGTTTGCGCCCACCAGAGGCCGCACCGACGACGCCATCGTCCGCACCGCTTCGGCAAGCGCCGCCGCTACCCGCCGCTCGACCGCTTGATCGCGCGCGTAGACCAGCCGGCAAGGCTGGGCAAAGCGCGCCCACACCGAGGCGTTGAACGCGCGCGCGCTGGCCAAGCGTTCAAAATGCGGCAGCGACAGCACCGCGTACTTGCTGCGCATGACCAGGCCGTCATCAAGCCGGGTTTCGGCATAAAACACATTGGGCGGGATCAGCCGGTTGGCCAGCGCCAGCGGCCGCCGGCCCCACAGCGCCCGATAGCCGTCAATGAGGACGTAAAAATCCAGCACCTTCTCCGTCAGATCGCCGGTGCGCAGGCAGGAGCCGTAAAACAATACCGCCGCCACCGAGGAGCCCAGCCGGCGGCGGATGTCGTCGACCGCCCCCTGAACGCTCGCCGCCACCGATCCCTTGATCTCGGCGTCAAGGAACGCGCCAAGGGCATCGCCGGCGGCGGCGGTCACGACGCGCCCTCGGGGTTGCCGAAGTTGACGAAGGTGAAGTTGTCTTCGGCGCTGATGATCACTTCTCGGCCTGGCAGAGGGGTATAAAACTCGCCATCGACCGTGATCGGCGTGGTCAGACGCAACCGGACGAGCGAGGCGTCGCGATTGGTCACGCCGGCCACCGCCCGCTTGCCAAGCTTGCCGGTCAGCGCCAGCCAGATGGCGCGCATGATGATGCCGGGGGTGTCCTCGACGCTGAAATAACGGACCGCGCCGGCGCCTTCGCCGCCGCCCGCCCGAAAGCCTAAGAGCAGGCGATTAAGGGTGGTGGCGATGACCACCAGGTAACGGCCCATGACGGTTCCCTTGCGGTCGATCGTGACCTGAACCAGGCTCCGTTCGTCCTGGCCCTTCCTGAAAAAGCCGCCGACGATCGCCCGGCAGAACAGCACCGCCATGGACAGCGCATGGGAGAGCGCGTTGGGCAAGCCTAAAGGATGGATGCGGCGGCGGGTGTAGGCGATCCCTTCGATGATGCCGGCGGTGCCCAGGAACATGCCATAGATCGGTTGCTGGCGGTCGATGCCTTCAACCTTGAGGACATGCCGCTTGACCACATGGCGGTTGAGGCTGCCGTCCTTGGCCCATTCCAAAAGTCGCCGCAGATAGTGGTGCGGCCGAGGCTGCTTGGCCCCCAGATCCTCGCTGATCATATTGGTCTTGCCGGCGGGCAGAATGGCAATCAGCGGCATTTTCTTAAACGGCTTCTCATTGATGAGGATGGAAAACACCGCGTGGATGGTGCCGTCGCCGCCATTGATGGCGATCACCTCCGTGCCATACTCAGCAAATCGCTGCAACGCCAGGGAGACGTCGCGGATGTCGCCGATCTCGAAGTGGAAAACGCCGTTGAAATCTTCCACCACATCGCGCACCAGGCCAAGACCGGTTGTATTGCGGGTGCTCATCGGATTGGATAGGACGCCCACCAGGCTCATCAGCCGCCGATCCCTTTTTGGTTGTGCGAAAGCGGCGCCAACCTAGCGTGGCGCTAGCCGACATTCAAGGTCGACGTGAGGGCACCGTCAGCGGCGCTGGAACTGACGCCCCGGCTTTTTTTTTGACACCAGGTAGCGCAGCTCGATATCGAGCGCCGCTCCCTCGGGGCCGAGTTCGAAGGCGGCATCCTTATAGGAGGGGGCGGCGAACAGAAAGCTCGGGTTATTGGAAAAGCCGCCGCCGTCGCTGGTGATATTGAATTTATGGTTGCCGTTTTCATCATGAAGCACCGCCAGGGCGTAGCGGCCGGCGTGGGGGGCGGAAATACAGACCTCGACGCCGTTTTCTGCCGCCGGCACCTCGAATCGCACCAGTTTCTTGCCTTTTTCGAGAAATTCCTCCGGATCATCGCCATAGAGCACAAACCGGACGTTGCCTTTGCCCGACCGCAGTTCCCCGGTTTTGACGCGGATGTCGGGACGCCCTTGCAGATTGAGGCAGTGCGAGGGGTCGACGCCAACCACCCCCTTGCCGGGGGCCATCGGGGTCGCCGGGTTCAAGGCCGGCTCGGCGGCCGCCAAGCTGCCGCCGCCGCCCAAGCTGGCCACGGCAAGAATGATCGCCGATCTTAAGCACTTACCCACTATTTGCGTCACCGCCGCCTGACCCCGTTATATCCTGGCCCCCAATCATAGCTTATAGATAAGTTTGGCAATAATATGTTTCTCTCGATCGCTTCTACCCGGCGGCGGCGCTTGCGGCGGCCGCCGGGGGCGGCTATGACGGCAGGGATGAGATTTAGGTCATGTCTTAAACCTTACCCCTCCGCCCTTCGACAAGCTCAGGGCGAACGGGATGAGGTGGACCGTTCGTGGTGAGCTTAGTCGATCCATGAACGGCTCAAGCGAGACATACAATTTAGGTTGGTTCGGTGCTCAAGGTTCACCGCTATATCCTCCGCCAAGTGATGTTTCCGCTGCTCTCGACCCTAGGGATCGCGGCGCTTCTCCTCCTATTGGAGCGCATGCTGCGGATCTTTGACTTTGTCATCAACCAGGGCGGACCTTTGTCCGTGGTGTGGCGGATGCTGGGCAACCTGATCCCCCATTACCTGGGCCTTGCCCTGCCCATCGGGCTGTTTCTGGGCATCCAGCTGGGCTTTCGCAAACTGTCCTTAAACAGCGAAATCGACGCCCTGCAATCGAGCGGCGTCGGCCTCAATCGCCTGATGCCGCCGCTCATCGCCCTCGCCTTTCTGCTGACCGCCTTCAGCGTGGCCCTGACCGGCTATATCCAGCCCTATAGCCGCTATGCCTACGCCACCCTCGCCTTCGAGGTCAGAAGCGGTACCCTGGGCGCTAGCATCAAGGCCGGGGAGTTTACTAACATCGGCAGGGGCATTACCGTCTGGATCGAAAAAGCCAGCGAGGGCGGCCACCGGTTGGACAATATTTTTGTGGAAAAGCGCGGCGCCGATGGCCGGGTGACGGCGATCTCGGCCGCCTCAGGCACGTTCTTTACCACCGAGGATCTGTTAAGCCTGGTGTTGCGCCTGGAGGATGGCACCCTACTCGATCTCGACGCCACGCAGCCCAAACCCCGCGTGTTGACCTTCAAGGCGCACGATCTGATCGTCGATCTGCCCACCGCCGCCTCGTTCCGTGAACGCGGTGACACCACCGACGAGGACACCCTGGGCGAGCTGTGGCAGAAGATGCACCAACCACGGCAGGATGCGGCGCTTTACGCGGCAACCTTTCATGCCCGGCTAGCGCGAGCGCTGTCGCTGCTGGCCATCCCGTTCTTCGCCATGCCGCTTGGCCTCGTCGCCAAGCGCTCGACCAGTTCCATCGGCATCACCTTCGGTATTCTTGTTATGCTGCTGCTGCACAAGACGGTGGAATTCGGCGAAGTGTCCGCCGGTCATAGCGGCTCATCGGTCTGGCTGGCGATCTGGCTGCCGGTCGGCCTGTTCTTCCTCCTTAGCTTGCGGCTTTATTACATCGGCACCCATAAAGTCGGCGGCGTACCGCTGCAAAATCTTGACCGGGCATGGTCGGCGAGCGCCGCCTTCTTCGGCAGCTTGTTCCGCCGGCGGAGGCATGGTTGATGCTGCGCTCCTTCGCCAACCCGGCTTCGCGCACGCTCAACCACTACCTGGCGCGCGCCTATCTGATGCGCTTTCTGGTGCTGCTGTTTGGCGTGGCGCTGGTCTTGCAGGTGCTTGATCTGTTGTCGAACTCCGGCGACATCATGGCGGCGGAAGGGGCAACTTATGCCTCGATCGTGCGCTATATCCAGCTACGCCTGCCGCAGCTCATTTCCGAATTTGCGCCGTTCTCGGCGCTGCTTGCCGCTCTTTTGACCTATACGACGCTCAACCAGCACAGCGAGATCGTAGTCATGAAGGCGTCGGGCGTATCGCCGCTACGCATCGTGGCGCCGTTGGTCATGGCTTCGTTATTCATCGCCATCGTACATTTTATTTTTAACGAGTCGGTGGTGGTCCGCACGGCGGCCGAGTTGAAGCACTGGCAAGATCATAACTACGCGGTCGACCTGCCGCCGGCGCCCAAGGGCAGCGCTCGCACCTGGGTCGTCGACGGCCGGAATCTCATCGAAGTCAAAACCGTCAGCCGCAACGGCACGCTGCTGGTGATCGACGAGCTGTCTGTATATGAACGTGATCGCGAGGCGCGGCTGACCGGCCTCCTGCGAGCCGATTTCGCCGTATTTCGCGACGGCGCCTGGACCTTGTTCGACGCCCGGCACTTCGATATTCCATCCCATGAAGTGACGGCGGAAGAACGCATGGGCTGGACCACCTCGATCCCGCCGGAACGTTTCCTCGCCCTGGCGGTGTCGCCGGAAGGCGTCTCGTTCGGAGAACTGTTCTCGGCCATCGTCCGCCTGGAAGAGGAAGGCTATCCCGTGCGCTTCCTGGCCGCTTCCCTCCATCATAAGGTCGCGGCACCGCTGGCTACGCTGTTAATGCCGCTCCTCGCCGCCTTGGCCGCCTTCGGCGTGGTGCGCAGCGGTCAGCTTTTATTTCGCGCCGCCGGCGCGCTGGCGTTCGGATTTGCCTTCTTCGTCGTCGATAATCTCCTGTTGGCCATGGGTCAGTTTGGCCGCATGCCGCCGGCGATGGCGGCCTGGTCGCCGTTTCTGTTGTTTCTGACCGCCGGCATGCTGGTGCTGGTGTACACCGAGGAATAATGATTCATGACCATCGCCGCGCGCCAGGCGGGTGTTGCCGTTCGCCATGACCGATAAGCAACCATCAGCCGACTCGCACATTGTCACGCGCGGTGCCGGCCTGGCGTTCCTGGGCCGCATGGGCGCGCTCTTCGAGCCGGTCAGCGTGGTCGTGTTCGCACAGCTTTACGGCGCGCCCAACCTCGGCCTGTTCCTGCTGCTGTGGGGCTATGTGCAGCTTGTCGTCGCCGCCACGGATCTGGCGACCTCGGTGGCGTTGCAGCGGTTCATTCCCTCGACCAAGGATGAAGACAAGGTGCACGCCATTTTGAAGGCGTCGATCCTGGTTTCCATCGTCTTAAGCGTCATCGCCTCGCTGGCGCTCACCCTCGCCGCGCCCTGGCTGGCGACCCATATCAACGCCGAAGAAGGAGTGAGCGGCGATCTTTCGTTGATCATCGCCACCTATGCCTGGGCAATCCCTGTCTGGTGTCTGGTGGAGGTCACCACCGCCGCCATGCGGGCGCGCCGCGCCTTCGGGCCGGAGGTGCGCATCCGCGTGCTTTACGAACAGGGGCTCAGGCTGATCTCCGGCGTCACATTTTTTCTGATGGGCATGCCCATCTACGGCCTATTTCTGTCGCACCTGTTGGCCATCACCGTGACCTTGGTCGCCAGTTTTTATAACCTGCGCCGCTATTACGATCTGCGCCGCGCCTGGGCCGCGCCCTTGAAGGCGGCGGGCTTGCGCGAGCTGGTGCGCTTCGGGCTGCCCATGGTGGGCACCGCCAGCCTGAAAAAATTCCAGTCCAATTTCCCAATCTTTTTGTTGAATTTCATCATTCCCGGCGCACAAGGGGCCACCGCGGTGGCGGTCTACTCGGTGGCGCGCAAGGTATCAAGCGCGCTACAGGGCATCCGCATGAGCTTTGATTATGTGATCGCGCCGCTGGCGG
>JACFMS010000026.1 GCA_019455285.1 Sphingomonadales bacterium | reverse complement strand
CTCGAAAAACCCTTTAAGCGAGCGCGACGCCCTGCAGGACATGTTCACCTTCACCACCCGGCTGATGGTGTCGATTTTCATCCCCGCCACCGCGGTGATGCTGATCTTGAGCCGCGATATCCTGATGGTCGTCGGCTCGGAGTTTGCGGCGGCGAGCGGCCTTCTCGTCGCCCTGGCCCTGGGCCGCGCCGTGGAAGCGGCGGTCGGCCCTTCCGCCTCGCTGGTGGAAATGCTCGCCCGCTATCGCCTGCCGCTGATCAATAACGCCACCGGGTTTGCCGTAACCGCGCTCTTAATGCTCCTCCTGGTGCCCGGCTTGGGCGCCATGGGGGCTGCCATATCCAGCGCCATAGGCCTCTCGGTGACGGCGTTGATGGCGCTTGGCGAGGCCTGGATGCTTTATGGTCTAAAGCCTTATGACCGCCGCATTTTCCGCCCCTTAGGCACGGCCCTTTTGGGCGGCGGGGTGATCATCGCCTTGGTCAAGATCGCTGAACCCTACGGCATGGCCCCGCGCATCGCCGCCGCCGCCATCGGGCTTCTCATTGCCTTTTATTTCCTGCTGCGCTTCGGCTACAGCAACCGGGACGCCGCCGCCTTCGGCAAGTTCGCCCGCTGGCTGAGAAACTGATTGAACGCAGGGCATTGGGTCGTAAAATTGCCCAAATATCCTGCCACGCTCGATCCATCCCGTGGATCGGCCTTGGTTTTGGCGACCTGCCCCTGTATGGTGCGGAACAAGAATGAATGGAGACGGCGCATGGCGGAGAAAGATTCGCTTTTTGCCCGCTTCGGCTTCTGGAAGAGCCGCAAGCACTACTTAAACAAGATGACGCTGCGTGAGCTCATCGTTGCCTACTTCCAGTACTATGCGATCCAGGCCTACCTCGCCATCGGTACGGTCAGTCTTGTCGTATTGGCCATGAACTTCCCGGGCGTCGTGCCGACACTGATCGTGGTCGGCCTGTCGAGCCTGGCCTATCCCTTGGCCTGGTATCTGCTGCACCGTTATATCCTGCACGGGCAGTTTCTTTACCGCATGCCGCTGACCGCGCCCGTGTGGAAGCGCATTCACTATGATCATCACCAGGATCCCTATGATCTGGAAGTGCTGTTCGGCGCGCTTTACACCACGCTGCCCACCGTCGCCATCGTCACCATGCCCATGGGCTGGCTCATTGGCGGCATCGGCGGCGCATTCGCCGGGCTCGCCACCGGCGTATTCGTCACCTGCTTTTATGAATTCTGCCACTGTATCCAGCACCTCGCCTATAAGCCGAAAAGCGAGTTTTTGAAGCGCATCAAGAAGTGGCACATGTCGCATCACTTCCATAACGAGAACGGCAACTTCGGCATCACCAACTACGTCTGGGACCGCGCGTTCGGCACCTTCGATCCGGAGAATACGGTGCTGGCGAAAAGTCCCACTGTGTTCAACCTCGGCTATACCGAGGAAGAGGCGGTGAAATATCCCTGGGTTGCCCGCGTCTCGGGAGGTTTAGGCCCGGCAACGCCGCGCGAGCGGCGCATAAGCGACTGACAACAGAAAGCGAATATCCATATGGCGGGGGAAATCCGGGTCGTTCCGGTCGACGACAAAAAGCGCATGGCGACTTTTCATGCATTGCCGCGCCGCATATATGGCGATGATCCCAACTGGGTGCCGCCATTTTTGTTGGAACTCAACGACCGTCTGAGCCACACCAAAAACCCTTATTTCCAGCATGCGCGGATGCGGATGTGGCTCGTCTATCGCGGTTCCGAGGCGGTGGGGCGCATCAGCGCCCAAATCGACCGCCTGGTGCCGCAGTATCACGGCGAAGCCATCGGCCATTTCGGTTTTTTTGAATGCGAGAATGATATCGGCGCTTCCCACGCGCTCCTGGAAACCGCTGAGACGTGGCTGAAACGCCACGAGATAACTCGCATTCTTGGTCCCTTCTCGCCCACCATCAACGAGGAACCAGGCATTCTGATCGATGGCTTTGATATGCCGCCGATGATGCTGATGGCGCATGGCCGGCCCTATTACGCCAACCTGATCGAAACCTCCGGCTATGAAAAGGCGAAGGATCTGTACGCCTATTATCTCGACATCCGTAATGAAATCCTGCCGCCGACGATCAAGAAGCTGTGCGATCGTTTTATGCGCGACGGCAAGCTGAAGCTCCGCCAAGTGCGGATGAAGAATTATGCCGCGGACTTGAAAATCGTGCTCGATATCTTCAACGACGCCTGGTCGGAAAATTGGGGCTATCTGCCGATGACCGACGCCGAACTAAAACACACCGCGGACGGCCTGAAGATGCTCATCCGCGAGGATTTGGCCTATATCGCCGAGGCGGAAGGCCGCCCTATCGGCATGATGGTGACGCTGCCCAACCTCAATGAAATCGTCAAAGCCATCGACGGCAAATTGCTGCCGTTCGGCATTTTCAAGCTGCTATGGTGGCTCAAGGCCAAAAAAGCGAAAACCACCCGCGTGCCGCTGATGGGCGTGCTGAAGGAGTTCCAGAACAGCCCGCTCGGCGGCGCCGCAGCTTTCGCGCTCATTGAACAGATCCGGCAGAACGGCGTGGCGGGCGGCGCGGCATATGCGGAATTGTCGTGGATCCTTGAGGACAACCCGCGCATGATCGGCATTCTCGATAAGATTGGCTCGAGGCGCTATAAAACCTATCGCGTTTACGGCAAGGCTCTTGGCTGATGGATGCTCCAGTCCGATTTCCCGCCCTGGTGCTCGCCGGCAAACGGCGCGAAGATGATCCTGTCGCCAAGTACAAGGGCGTCTCGCATAAAGCCATCGCCATCATTGGCGGCCGGCCGATGATCGCGCACGTGCTGGAAGCCTTGGCGGAAAGTGCTTGGATCGGCGATATCTTCATCTCGACGGAGGATGTCGAGGCGTTCCGCGCCCGATCCGATATCGTCGCCTATGCGCCCGCCACCCACATCACCGAGGCGGCCGGCTCGATCTGCGAAAGCGTGCAACGCGCCGTGGCGCGCGGCGATGTCAAGCCGCCATTCTTTGTCGTCACCGCTGATCATGCCTTGCTGACCGCCGACATGATCGAACATTTCTGGCGCGTGGCGCAGCAGGCAATGACCAAGCAAGGCGCCGATTTCGCCCTGGCGTTCGTGCCGCGCCACATCATCAGGGCCGCCTACCCGGATACCAAACGAACTTATCTTGAATTTCGCGACGACGGCTATTCCGGCTGCAATATGTACGGCTTCCTGACCGCCAAATCGCTGAAAATCCTTCATTTCTGGCGCGAGGTTGAAAGCAAGCGCAAGAAGCCCTTGGACTTGGTGCGCGCTTTTGGGTTCGGCAATCTCATCCGCTACGTGCTCCGCCTTCACACCATCGACGACATGCTGGCGCGCGCCGGCCGCATCGTCGGCGCCCGCCCCGTGGTGATCAAAATGCCGTGGGCCGAAGCGTCCATTGACGTTGATAAAGTCAGCGATGTGGTCATCGTTGAAGACATTCTGGCGCGCCGCAAAGGAATCTGAGTCATGCCTACTTCTAAGAACGCTCATAAACATAAAAGCCTGCTGCATCGCCTGAGAAATTATTTCCTCACCGGCCTGGTGGTGGCCGCTCCCATCGGCATTACCATTTATCTTGCGGTGGCGTTCATTAATTCCATCGACGGCATGGTAACGCCACTCATTCCCGAACGCTATAATCCGGAATCCTACCTGCCCTTTGGCTTACCGGGATTAGGCGTCGTTATCGTCGTCGTGTTTTTGATGCTCTTGGGCGCGCTGACTGCCAACTTCTTCGGCCGCGCGCTGCTGTCCTTTGGCGAATCCCTCCTCGATCGCATGCCGATCATCCGCTCCATTTACAGCACCTTAAAGCAAATCTTCGAGACGGTGGTGTCAACCAACTCCGGCTCCTTCAAGGATGTGGTGCTGGTGGAATACCCACGCAAAGACATCTGGGCCATCGCCTTCGTCACCAGTGAAACCAAGGGGGAAATTCAAGATCGCACCATAGAGGATGTGGTCAACGTGTTCCTGCCGACAACGCCCAATCCCACCTCGGGCTTTCTGCTGTTTGTGCCGAAAAAAGACCTCATCTATCTCAATATGACGGTGGATGACGGCATGAAATACATCATCTCCGCCGGCCTCGTCGTGCCGCCGCGCCGGCCGCCGAAGGGTGTGCCGATCCCGCCGCCGGTCACCCCGAGCGCAGCGTCTTGACTGCCGCGTCCCGCTCGAACAGATAAAGCAAGACACGCAAGGCTTGGCCGCGCGCCTGTGCCAGCTCGGGATCTTTGGCGATAATGAGCCGGGCGTCATCCCGCGCCATGGCGAGAAGATCGCCGTGGACGGCGATATCGGCCAAGCGAAATTCCGGCAGCCCCGATTGCCGGGTGCCGAGCACCTCGCCCGCGCCTCTGAGCTTTAAATCCTCCTCGGCGATGCGAAAGCCGTCCTCGGTTTCGCGGATTACTTTCAGCCGAGCCCGCGCCGTCTCGCCCAAGGGCGAGCCATAAAGCAGAATGCAGGTGGATTTATCCACGCCGCGCCCGACCCGGCCCCGCAACTGATGGAGCTGCGCCAGGCCGAAGCGCTCGGCGTGCTCGATCACCATGACGGTGGCCTGCGGCACATCCACGCCGACCTCGATCACCGTGGTGGCGACCAGGATGCTGATCCTGCCGGCAACGAAGTCCGCCATCACTGCCTCTTTTTCCGCTCCCTTCAGGCGGCCATGGATGAGCCCCACGGCCGCGCCGAACACGTCGCGCAGCGCCGCCGCGCGCGCCTCCGCCGCCGCCAGATCGACGGCCGCCGAATCCTCAATCAAGGGACAGACCCAATAGACCCGCGCGCCGCTTGCAAGCGCCCGCCCGACCCCCGCCACCACCTCCTCGAGTCGCGCCTGGGGCACGGCGCGGGTGTCGATGGGGGCGCGTCCCGACGGCTTTTCGTCAAGCCGCGAGACGTCCATGTCGCCATAGGCGGTCAAGGCCAGGGTGCGCGGGATGGGGGTAGCCGTCATCACCAGCATGTCCACCGGACCCTGTCCCTTGCCAGCCAGGCGTAAGCGCTGATGAACGCCGAACCGGTGCTGCTCGTCGATCACCGCCAGCACCAGATCGGCGAACGCCACATCGGCCTCAAACAGGGCATGGGTGCCCACCAGAAGGTCGATCTCGCCCGCCGCCAGGGCGGCGAGCGCCAGCTCCCGCGCCTTGCCCTTGCTGCGCCCGGTGAGTAGCGCGAGACGCACCCCGGCTGCTTCCGCCAACGGCTTGAGCGTGTCGTAATGCTGCCGGGCGAGGATTTCGGTAGGCGCCAGCATCGCCGCCTGCCCTCCCGCCTCCACCGCGCTGAGCATGGCGAGGAGCGCCACCACCGTCTTGCCGCTGCCAACATCTCCCTGCAAGAGACGCAGCATGGCGTCATCACTCTTCATATCGGCGTCGATCTCGGCCAAGGCGCGAACTTGCGCCCCGGTCAAGGCGAAGGGCAGCGCGGCCATCACTTTGGCACGAAGCGCGCCGGCGCCGACGATGGCCCGGCCTTTGCGCCGCTTCATGCGCTCGCGCACCAGCGCCAGCGCCAGTTGGTTGGCCAATAGCTCGTCATAGGCCAGCCGCGCCCGGGCCGGGCCCAGCGGCTCGGTATCGGCCTCGCTTATCGGCGCATGGGCGGCCTTGACCGCCGTCTGCCAGCCGGGCCAGCCCTGACGCTGCAGCAGCGCCGGATCGAGCCATTCCGGCAGCGCCGGCAGGTGGTGCAACGCACCCTCCACGGCGCGGCGCATGACGCGCCCGCTCAACCCCGCGGTCAGGCCGTAGACCGGCTCCACCGTCGGCAGGCTGGCGGCGGCCTCCGGCGACAGGATGTAGTCGGGATGGCTCATCTGCGGCCGGCCCTGGAAGTATTCCACTTTGCCGCTGATGATCCGGGTCGCGCCCACCGGCAGCATTTCCGCGATATAGCCGCGGTGGGTGGAGAAGAACACCAGATCGATTTCGCCGCTGTCATCGCTGGCGCGCACCCGATAGGGCCGTCGCCCGCCGGGCGGCGCGGGGAGGTGTTCCAGGATGCGCACGGTCAGGGTGGCGATGGCGCCGTCCGCCGCCACCGCCACGTTTGGCCGGTAGCTGCGATCAATCACCCCCGTGGGCAGATGCCAGAGGAGATCGACCACCCGGCTAAGCCCCAGCCGCGCCAGGTGCGCCGCGGTGCGCCCGCCGATGCCCTTCAAAGCGGTCAGCGAGCCGAACAGCGGGTATAAAATCTCTGGACGCACCGCCACCCCACCCGTAAAAAACGCTATCGTCTCAATCGTTCGGCCTTCGACAGCTCAGGGTGAACGGTTGGGAATAGGCCGTTCATGGGAAGCTTGTCGAACCATGCACGGCACGTTAGCCCAACCCTTAGCGCGAACCAAGCCGGGATGACTGAACCTCTAGACATTCGCCGCAAGCGTCTGCGCTTCCGCAGCTGGCACCGCGGCAGCAAGGAAGCAGATATCCTTTTAGGCAACTTCGCCGATAAGTACCTTGATGCCCTGACGGCGGAGCAGATCGACCGCTATGAAGCCCTGATCGCCGAACAGGATATCGATTTGGTAAGCTGGATCACTGGCAACCGTGCCGTGCCAGCCGCCTTCGATCACGACGTGATGGCGATGCTGCAACGCCTGGATTACGTGGACGTCACCACGTGACGCAAACCGTCGACATCGCCGCCGCGGCGGGGCGGCTGACGCTCGGCGGCGTGCCTGAAGGCTTCGATGCCGAGGTCTTGGCTGATCTTGCCCGCTCTCGGCCGCAAGCGCCGGTGCTGCACGTCGCCCGCGACGACGGCCGGCTGGCGGCGCTTGCCGCGCTGGTGCGCTTTTTTGCGCCCGATATCGAGCTGTTGCGGCTGCCGGCATGGGACTGCCTACCCTATGACCGGGTATCGCCGCATGCTGACATCGCCGCTTTGCGCGCCCGCACGTTGTCGCGCCTCGCCGCCGAGCCGACATCGGCCCGGCCGCGCATCGTGCTGACCACCGTCAACGCCGTGGCGCAGCGAGTGCCGCTGCCCGGCGTCATGGCCGCCACCGCCATGACCTTGAAGAAGCGGGCGAGCCTGGACGCCGAAGCGTTGCAGCGCTTCCTGGTGGACAATGGCTACAGCCGCGCCGGCACGGTGATGGAGCCCGGCGAGTTCGCGGTTCGTGGCGGCATCATCGATATCTTTCCCGCCGGCAGCCGCGAACCGGTGCGGCTTGACCTGTTCGGCGACGAGATCGACGCCATCCGCCGCTTCGATCCGTTAAGCCAGCGGAGCGGCGATCACCTGCGCGAGATCGTGCTGGTGCCGGCGGGCGAAGCGCCGATGACCGCGGAGGCGATTCGTCGCTTCCGCAGCGGCTATGTGGCCACCTTCGGCCCCGTCACCACCGCCGATCCCCTCTATGAGGCGGTCAGCCAAGGCCGCAAGCACGCCGGCATGGAGCATTGGCTGCCGTTGTTTCATGAACGGCTGGCCAGCGTCTTCGACTATGTCCCGCAGGCGCTTATCTCCCTTGATCCGCTGGCTGAGGACGCGCTGGCGGAGCGGCTTGCCACCATCGCCGACCATTACCGCGCCCGCCTGGAGCAGGCTGGCATCGATGCCAAGGCTGGCGTTACGCCCTATAAGCCGTTGCCGCCCGAGGCGCTCTATCTGACCGCCGAGGAGTGGCGATCGGTGATCGCCTGCCGCGACGTCCGCCAGTTTGCCGTCTTTCACGGACCGGAAGAAGCGCGAGCGGTGGATCTGGCGGCGCGTCCGGGTCACGATTTCGCCCCCGAGCGCAACGATCCAGCCGCCAACGTATATGACGCTTTGCGCGCCCACGTCAAAACGCTGCGCCAGGGCGGCAAGCGCGTGATCGTCGCCGCCTACAGCGAGGGCGCGCGCGACCGCTTGAGCGCCGTGCTTGCCGACCATGGCATGACCGAGGTCCGCGCCGTTGAGCGTTGGAGCGAGGTTGGCGCGTTGCCGCCGCACACGCTTGGCCTGGTGGTGTTGGCGTTGGAGCACGGCTTTGAAGCCGCCGATCACGCCGTCATCACCGAACAGGATTTATTGGGCGATCGGCTGGTCCGCAAAGCGCGCCGCCAGCGTCGGGCCGAGCAATACCTGACCGAGGCGTCGGCATTGGGGGTCGGCGACTTTGTGGTGCATGTGGATCACGGCATCGGCCGCTTCGAGGGCTTGCAGGCGATTGAAGTCATGGGCGCGCCCCATGATTGCGTCAGGCTCACTTACGATGGCGGCGACAAGCTTTACGTGCCGGTGGAAAACATCGAGGTCTTGAGCCGCTACGCTTCCGATGAAGCGGAAGTGACGCTCGACAAGCTCGGCGGCGTCGCCTGGCAGAACCGCAAGGCGCGGCTGAAGAAGCGCATCCGCGAAATGGCCGACGAGCTCATTCGCCTGGCCGCCGAGCGCGAGTTGAAACAGGCCGACGTGGTGGAGCCGCCGCACGGTCTTTATGACGAGTTCTGCGCCCGCTTCCCTTATGCCGAAACCGAGGATCAGTTGCGCGCCATCGCCGACGTGCTTGACGATCTATCGAGCGGCCGGCCCATGGATCGGCTGATTTGCGGCGATGTCGGCTTCGGCAAGACCGAGGTGGCGTTGCGCGCCGCCTTCATCGCCGCCATGTCCGGCCATCAGGTGGCGGTGGTGGCGCCGACGACGCTGCTGGCTCGTCAGCATTATAAAACCTTCTGTGAGCGCTTTCGCGGCTTGCCGGTGCGCATCGGTCAGTTATCGCGGCTGGTGGCCGACAAGGAGATGAAACAGACGCGGGACGAACTGGCCACCGGCAAGATCGATATCGTCATCGGCACCCACGCGCTTCTCGGCAAGAACATCACCTTTAGAACATTGGGGCTCCTCATCATCGACGAGGAACAGCATTTCGGCGTCGCCCATAAGGAGCGTTTGAAGCAACTGAAAGCCAACGTGCATGTGCTGACGCTGACCGCGACCCCCATTCCGCGCACGTTGCAGATGGCGCTCTCCGGCTTGAAGGGCATGAGCATCATCGCCACGCCGCCGGTGGACCGCCTGGCGGTACGCACCTTCGTGCTGCCCATGGATAGCCTGATCGTGCGCGAGGCGCTGTTGCGCGAACACTATCGCGGCGGCCAGAGCTTTTATGTCTGCCCGCGCATCGCCGATCTTTCCGACGTGGCCGCCTTCATTCGCGACACCGTGCCCGAGGTGAAGGTCACCATGGCCCACGGCCAGATGGCCGCCGGCGAGATCGATCGGGTGATGAACGCCTTCTACGACGGTCAATACGATGTGCTGCTGTCGACCTCCATCGTCGAATCAGGGCTCGACATTCCCACCGCCAACACGCTCATCGTCCATCGCGCCGATATGTTCGGCCTGGCGCAGCTTTATCAGTTGCGCGGCCGCGTCGGCCGCTCCAAGCTGCGCGCCTACGCCTATCTGACCTTGCCGCCCAACCGCACGCTCACCGTCAACGCCGAAAAACGGCTGGAGGTGTTGCAGACGTTAGATACCCTGGGCGCGGGCTTCACGTTGGCGAGCCACGATCTCGACATTCGCGGCGCCGGCAATCTTTTGGGCGATGAACAATCTGGCCACATCCACGAAGTGGGCCTGGAGCTTTACCAGCAGATGCTGGAAGAAGCGGTGGCGGAGGCGAAATCCGGCGGCATGGCCGAGGCGGACGGCCACTGGTCGCCGCAAATCAACATCGGCGCCAGCGTGCTCATTCCGGAAGGATATGTCGGTGATCTTTCGGTTCGCATGGCGCTTTATCGCCGGCTTGCCGAGTTGACGACGCGCGAGGAAATCGATGCCTTCGCCGCCGAACTCATCGATCGCTTCGGTCCGTTGCCGGCGGACGTGGAGCAGCTTTTATCGGTGATCGAGATCAAGGCGTGGTGTCGCAAGGCGGGCATCGAAAAAGTGGAAGCGGGACCAAAGGGCGTGACGATCAGCTTCCGCAAGGATCAATTCGCCAATCCGCAAGGCTTGGTGGAGATGCTCAGCCGCGAGCGCGGCACGGCCAAGCTTCGGCCTGATCACAAATTGGTGCTGATGCGCCACTGGCCGACGCCGGCTGAACGGCTAAAAGGCGTTCTCGCGCTCGCCCAAAGTTTAAGCAAAATCGCCGCGGCAAATTAAATCATCACCCTCTCCTTTGAGGAGAGGGTGGCCGCTTCAGCGGCCGGGTGAGGTGAATATAATAAATCACCTCATCCGCGCTTCGCTTACCGCTCGCGCACCTTCTCCTCAAGGAGAAGGAAGAATACCGCCCGTCACTCGCCCTCTTCCGCGGCGATGCGATCGAAGGCCGCCAGAAACTTTTCGGGATCCTGCGCGCCGACGAGTGCGTATTTCTGACCGATGATATAACACGGCACGCCTTCGATGCCCAAAGCGCTGGCCTGAGCGGCGGCATGCCGCACCGAAGAAAGCGTCGTATTGCTGGCAATCATCTCTTCGGCGTCTTCCGCCGGCAATCCCAACCCTTCCGCGATGTCGGTCAAAACGTCAAGATCGCCGATGTCGCGTCCTTCCTCAAAATAGGCGCGAAACAGCGCTTCCGCCGCCGCTGTCTGTTCGCCGATTTCTCCCGCCCAGCGCATCAGCGCATGGGAGCGTGCGGTATTGGGGATGGTCGCCATGCGATCAAAAGCAAAATGAATGCCGATTTCGGCGCCGGCGGTGCAAATATTTTCGACAACCTTCGCCGAACGTTCCTCGTCGCCGAATTTCTCCAACCAGAAATCATCGCGCGGCACGCCGTCATCGGGCATGTCGGGATGCAGCTCGAAAGGATGCCAGAAGATTTCCGCCACCATATCGGGGCGGGCGGCGAGCGCCAGCTCCAAGCGCCGCTTGCCGATATAACACCAGGGACAAACGGTATCGGAAATGATATCGATCCGCATCGGGCTACTCCACCATTAAGCCGCGGCCGAGCAGTTGGCCGAAGGCATCCGCCGGCATCGGCCGGGCGATCAGAAACCCTTGATAATAGTCACAGCCGAGCGCGGCAAGACAGGCGCGCTGCTCTTCCCGCTCCACACCCTCGGCGATGACCTCCAGATTGAGCGCCTTGGCCATACGGATGATCGCCTCGGTGACCGCCACATCACCGGCATCCTGGGGCAGGCCGCGCACGAAGGAAAGGTCGATCTTCAGACAATCCAGCGCGAAGCTTTTTAAATAACTGAGCGACGAATATCCGGTGCCGAAGTCATCCAGCGCGATCTTAATCCCCATCTCCTGCAAGCGGCGCAAAGCGTCAAGCGTACGCTCCACTTCCGACAGCACCAGACTTTCGGTGACTTCGAGCATCAGAAATTCGGCCGCGACATCAGTTTTTTTCAAGGCGTCAACCACCACATCAACCATATCGAGACGGCGGAATTGATAGGCGGAGGTATTGATGGCGATGCGCACCGACGGCAGGCCGGCCTTGCGCCAGCTCTCGATCTGCCGGGCAGCGGTGCCCAGCACCCAGGAGCCCAATTCGGCGATCAGCCCCAAATCCTCGGCAACGGCGATAAATACTTCGGCCGGCACCGAGCCGATGCCGGCGCGCCGCCAGCGCACCAACGCCTCGGCGCCCACCAACCGGTTGGTGGCGATGCAGAGCTGGGGTTGATAATGAACTTCCAGTTCGCCGGCGCGCACCGCACGCGATAATTCCGCCTCCAGCTCGAAACGCTCGGCGGCGATCGCCACCGCGCCCGGGGCGTAGACCCGCACCGTATTGCGGCCTTGCCGGGATTCGTGATGCACGATAGAGGCAACCATGCGAAACAGCGTATCCACATCGCGGCTGTGATGAGGCGCTAAGGTGATGCCGGCGCGGCCGGTGAGGAACACCTGCGGCGCGATCTTTTCGTAAGGCCGGCCGATGGCCACCAGGGCGGCATGGGCGAATTCCGCCGCTTCCTCGCTGTGGTCGAGCCGCGGCATGAGCACGCAGAACTCATCACCATCCACGTGCCGCACCTGGCCGCGGCGTTTGCCGCGCCGGCCGCGTGAGGCGTCATGGGCTTTAAGACAATCCTCGACCCGGGCGAATGCCTCCTTCAGCAGGCGGCGGGCGATCTCGCTGCCCACCACCGCGCGCACCCGCTTGAAATGATCGAGGTTAAAGAGGATCAGCGCCGCCGGCTGCTCCAGCGTCGCCGCGGCCACCTCCGCGGCGGCGTCATCGCGCCAAACCGGCGCCTCCTCGCGAAACTGGTCGTCGCCGCTCAGTGTCGCGGCCAGCGGCCCGCCGGCCGCGCCTTCGACCGGGGCAAACCCCGCCTGACGCAGGGCCGCCGCCGCCTTGCGGCGGTCGTCCGTCTCGCCGCCGGTAATCACGATGGCGGCGCCCGCTGGCGGCGACTTTGGCAATTTATCCTTACTTCTCAACTTCTAACCCCCAGTTCAAGGAGACAGTTTGCGCCTGATTTCGCTTCCTGTCCATCGCCTCGAACCGTTAACGAATTGATAAGCTTTGGGGGCCAATATTAACGATTGGAAAGGTATCGCTATCGATGCTGTCGATCATCAGCAGTTCGCTGGCCGGGCTATATGCCGCCACCGACCGCGCCTCCCGCGCCGCCGAGCGGATCGCCAATGCCGGCGTCCGGGCCGGCGAGGAACTGGAGGCGGCGACGCTGGCCGCCGGCAATCGCTCCTATGGCAACGCCAACTCCCTGACAAACAGCGGCGGCATGCCGCCTCCCCCATCGCTGTCGGCCTACGCCGCTCCCTCGCCCGATGCGCAGATGATCTACGGCTTGGCTGATCTGATGCTCGCCGAACACGCCTATAAGGCCAATATCGCTGTCCTTAAAACCGCCGACGACATGCTCGGCCGGCTGGTGGACGCCGATCACTGAGGGTTATTCCGCAGCAAATTCCGCTTTGGCTATCGCCGGCCGGTCCATCAAATAAGCCAATGGCGCGGCGGCCAGGGTGATGAACATCATCAGCTTGAAATTATTAAGATAAGAAATCATCAGCGCTTGGCGCGTCAGTTCCGCATTCAAAAGTTCCGCCGCGCTGCTGAAGCCCAAGGCAAGATTTCTTTCAATCATCCCGGCATCGCTCTGCAACACGCCGGCGCTGATGCTCTCGGCGATTTCCGCGTGATTGATCTGGGTATTGCGCGACAGAAGCGCGATCAGCAATGAAACGCCGATGCTGGAGCCCAGATTTCTCATCAGGCTGGAAATTGCGGCGCCGTCGGCGCGCATTTCAGGCGCCAGGGTTGAGAAGCTGATGGTGGTCAGCGCGGCATAGCTAAGACCCATGCCGATACCTTGAATAAACCCGGAATAAATCAGCGGCCAAGTATCCATGTATAGATCAAACTTGGTCATCTGATAGAGCGACAGACTGATCAGCAGCAAGCCAAAGGTAGCGTATGAGCGGGCATCGACGAGGTGGAGCGTGCGGCCGGCGATGATCATGGCCAGCATGGTGCCGACGCCGCGCGGCGCGATCAAAATGCCCGATGTCAACGTTGGATAATTCAGCAACGTTTGCATCATGGTCGGCAACAGCGCCGCCACCGCCACCAGAACGAGGCCGAGCACCAACGCCATCACCGAACCGATGGCGTAATTGCGGTCAAGAAAGATGCGCAAATCAATGAGCGAGGTGCGCATCGTCATGGCATGCACGGCAAACATCCACAGGCCCGAGGCGGCGACCGCCGCCTCGATCAGGATTTCATAAGAGTGGAACCAGTCCTTCAATTCGCCGCGGTCCAGCATCAACTGCAAGGAGCCAATGCCGATAACGAGATAGATGAAGCCCGCCAGATCGAAACGGCGCGGGTTGGGCTTGTCCTTTTCCAGAAAAGTGGAGGTGCTCAGAAACGCCAGAATGCCCACCGGCAGATTGATGTAGAACACCCACCGCCAGTCGGCGGCGTCGGCAAGCCAGCCGCCCAAGGTCGGTCCCAGGATCGGGCCGATCATAATGCCGGCGCCCCAGATCGCCATCATCTGGCCATGGCGCTCTCTAGGATAGGCGTCAAGTATGATCGCCTGCGACAGCGGCACCAGAATAGCGCCGCTGGCGCCCTGCAGCAGGCGAAACACGATCATTTGCCCCAGGTTCGCCGCAAGGCCGCATAGCATGGAGGCAATGGTAAAGATGACGATGGCGCCAAGAAACAGCCGACGGCGGCCAACGCGGGCGGCTGCCCAGGCCACCATTGGCATCATGACGGCGGAAGCGACGATGTAGGACGTCAACACCCAACTGATGGTCTCCCGCGTGGCGCTTAGGGAGCCCTGCATCTGCGGCAGCACCACGTTGGCGACGGTGGTGTCAAGAAGCGGCATGAACGCAGCCAGCATCACCGAGGCCACGATCATGGCCCGGTTCGGTTCCGCGGACGGTTCCGATGAAGTTATGGTTGTTGCGTGCGCCATGCCAGCGCCTCACCCGACGCGCCGAACGGCCATGACCGCCCGGTATCGACAGTCACGTCGGCGCTCAAGCCGGCTTGTAGATGCGCGGCAAGGGTTGGGTCCACCAACTTCAGGCGCACCGGCACGCGCTGCACGATCTTGACCCAGTTGCCGGTGGCGTTCTGCGGCGGCAGCAGTGAAAATTCCGCGCCGGTGGCCGCACCGATGCCATCGATGCGCGCCTTATAGGATTGTCCCGGGAAGGCGTCGAAGGTGACGTCGGCGATCTGGCCGGGCACCATGTTGGTAATGTCGGTCTCCTTGAAGTTCGCCTCGACCCACACGCTCTGGTTATGCACGATGCTGACCATCGGCGCGCCGATGATGGCGTATTGGCCGGGCTGCAGCCGCTCCGAGCGGCTGACGATGCCGCCGACCGGCGCGCGTACTTCCGTGTAGCCAAGATTGAGCCGCGCCCGATCGCGCTTGGCGATGGCTTCCATCACCAGGGGATGGCGGTCGGTTTCAATTGCGGGATCATGGCCCAGCGCGGCAAGCGCACTCTGCACCGCCTGGCGCTCGGTGGCGCGGCGTTGCTCGGCAGCGGTCAAGGCATAGCGCGCCTTGTCATAGGCCGCCTGGGCGGCAAAGCCGCTGGCGCGCAGCTTTTCCTGGCGGACGAATTCGCGCTGCTGATAGTCGACCTCCTGCTCTGCGGCGGCCAGATCGGCAAGGCGTTCGCGGTAGGTCGCCCGCATCTGCTCCACCGTCAGCCGGGCGTTCGCCAATTCCGCCTCGGCCTTCTCCAGTTCCAGCCGGAACGGCGCATCATCGAGGCGAAACAGCAAGTCTCCCGGGCGCACCACTTGGTTCTCATCCACCGCCACTTCAATGATGCGGCCGGCGATATCGGCGCTGACCGATACCTTGTCGCGTTTGACATAGGCGTTGTCGGTGGAGACATAGCGCGTGCCCTCGATCCAATAATAAATCCCCGCGCCCAGCATCAGCGCCGGCACGAAAAACAACAGGATCAAATGCTTCATGCGCCGTGAGTGGCGCAACCACAGCAACCGTCTAAAGAGCGCGGGTTGGTGCATATTCATCGTTCGTAACTTTCATTCGGCGTCAGCCGTTGACCCGCCTCTCGTCAATGTCGCCCCCCTGCTCGCTCAGCTTATCTCTGATGCGCGTCAACATTCCGGTCAGTGACTGCAGCTCCTCCCGGCTGAAATCACCCATGATCTCGGTGTGAAGATTGCATGCCGTGTTCTTCAGTTTGTCCAATAACGGCTTGCCCGCCTCGGTGATGAATAACTGCCGCGCCCGGCGGTCCGCCGGATCGGCGTCGCGCCGCACCATACCCGCCTGCTCCATGCGGTCAATGAGCCGGCATAAGGTGATCGGCTCAACTTCCAGCATCTCGGCCAGACGGGCCTGGTTGATGCCCGGAAAGCGGGCCACCGAGAACAGCACGCGCCACTGCGGCCGGGTGACGCCGATGCCCCGCGCCCGCTGATCGAAACGTTTGCGCAGAAGGCGCGCCGAATCGGTCAACAAAAAGCCGACATTGGTTGCAAAGTCTTCCGCCATCCTGGCCTGCTTAGCGTAAAGAAGTCCTAAGAATACTTATTCTAGGCATAGATAATATAAGCTTACTTATATTTTCTGTCAAGTTACCTGCGGTCCGGTGGAATTTAAGAAAATCTTTACGAATGAACCGTTAAGGTTTTGGCAAAACAAAGCGGCGCGCTGGGGTTTCATGGCACTGGGAGAGTAGATGCAGACCGCTGAAATCCGCCCGGACGTACAGGATTTGGTGGCCCTCGCGCAGCGGCGGGACGCGGCGGGGCGCAATGAGCTTTTTTCCAGCATCGTCGACCTCTTAATCAACGACCATCGGGACTTCGCCGATGTCGAGCGGACGCTGATGTGCGACATCCTGCGCCGCCTGACCAAGAGCGTCGAAATGTCGATCCGCACCCAGCTGGCGGAACGGCTCGCCTATGATGACGAAGCCCCGGCGGACCTTATCGTGCTCCTGGCCAACGACCAGATCGAGGTTGCCCGTTCGGTCCTCCTCTACAGCAAGCTGCTGCGCGACTCCGACCTGATCAATATCGTCCGCCATAAGACGATCCAGCACCAGCTAAGCATCGCCGCACGACAGAATCTGTCGTCCAAGGTATCCGCCGCCCTGGTGCAAACCGGCACCATGCCGGTCTTGACCGTGCTCCTCGCCAACCCCAGCGCCAACATCCCCCATGATTCCTACGCTCAACTGGTCAGCCGCTCGGAACAGGAGGCGGCGCTGCGCGAGCCTCTCGTCAACCGCCGCGATCTGCCGCCAGAGTTGGCCAAGCGCATGTATCGCTGGGTATCGGCGGCGCTCAAGGACATCATACTGAAAACCTACATGATCTCGCCGGACAAGATCGACGAGGCCCTCAACGCCGCCGTCGACGGTCTGGCGAGCGAGGATCGGCGGGAAGAGATCAGCGGCCCGGCCGTCCGGCGGCTGGTGGACAAGCTCTACGAGGCCGGACAACTCACCCCGGCCTATGTGATCAAAAGCCTTAATCAGGGCCAAGCCGAGCTTTTCGAGGAGTCCTTCGCCAAGCTGGCCAAGGTCAATATCGAGGTCTTCCGCAAGATCCTTTATAACCGCGGCGCCGACGGCCTCGCCGTCGCTTGCCGGGTCATCGGCATCGACCGCAGCATGTTCCTGACCATCTACCGCTTGACCCGCATCGCCCGCCGCCAGGCGCCAAGTCTGACTGATGCTGAAACCGCTCACGCCTTTGAAATCTTTCGCAAAATGGACCAGCGGCAAGCGGAAATCACTCTCCACCGCTGGGCCGCCGACGAAAGCAAGGCGCCAATTTTCTAGCCTCTTTACGAGCCCCGCTTGATCCCCTGACGGCAGTTCGTGCTATAGGTAAGGCATGGACATCCGCCCAGACGCATCGCCGCTGATCGACCGCTATTCCCGGCGCATCACCTACTTGCGGGTATCGGTGACCGACCGCTGCGATTTCCGCTGCGTCTATTGCATGGCGGAGGAAATGCATTTCCTGCCCAAGGCGGACATCCTGACCCTGGAAGAGCTGGACCGCCTGTCCTCCGCCTTCATCACCCGCGGCGTGCGCAAGCTGCGCATCACCGGCGGCGAACCTTTGGTCCGGCGCGACATCATGACCCTGTTTCGCCGCCTGTCCCGGCATCTGGACAGCAGCCGTCTCGATGAACTGACTCTGACCACCAACGGCAGCCAGTTGGAGCGCTACGCCGCCGACCTGGCGGCCTTGGGCGTGCGTCGGATCAATGTCTCCATCGACAGTCTGGACCCGGCCAAATTCCGTGTCATTACCCGGCGCGGCGACTTGGGCCAAGTGATGGCCGGGCTGAAGGCGGCGCAGCGCGCCGGGCTCGCCGTCAAGATCAACACCGTGGCGCTCAAGGACGTCAATGACGACGAACTTGACCGCTTGGTCGCCTGGTGCGGCGAGGAAGGCTTCGACCTCACCCTGATCGAAACCATGCCCCTCGGCGAGGTGGACGAGGATCGCACCGATCACTACCTGCCCTTAAGCGAGGTGCGTCAACGCCTGGCCGAACGGTGGACCTTGACTCCCACCGATTACCGCACCGGCGGACCGGCGCGTTATGTGACGGTGAAAGAAACCGGCCGGCGGCTGGGCTTCATCACGCCCTTGAGCCACAATTTTTGCGAATCCTGCAATCGGGTGCGGCTGACCTGCACCGGCACCCTTTATATGTGCCTTGGCCAGGAAGACGCCGTCGACCTGCGCGCGCCATTACGGGCAAGCTCTACCGATGCGGAGCTGCATCAAGCCATCGACCGCGCCATGTGGCTGAAGCCCAAGGGCCACGACTTCGTCATCGATCGCCAAGGCGCCAAGCCGGCGGTCGCGCGCCACATGAGCGTGACCGGCGGTTAGACGTTCATGAGCCAGACCAAAATCGCCATCATCGCCAGCGATGCGCCGGAAGCGGCGGCCGCCCGCGAGCGGCTTTGCGAGCGCTATGAAACCGTATCGCCGGAGGAGGCCGATGTTATCGTCGCGCTGGGCGGCGACGGCTTCGTTCTGCAATCCTTGCATCAGTTCATGCGCCGGGAAATTCCCATTTACGGCATGAACCGCGGCACCATCGGGTTTCTCTTGAACCGTTATGACGAGCAAGGATTGTTGGAGCGCATCGCCCGCGCCGAGACCTTGACGCTGCATCCCCTGCGCATGACCGCGACGCGCACCAATGGCGAGATTGTGGAGGCTCTCGCCGTCAATGATGTTTATGTCCTGCGCGAGACCAGATTGACCGCGCACATTCGCATTCAAGTCGATGGCCGGGTGCGGCTGGACGAACTTATTTGCGATGGCGTCATCGTCGCCACGCCCGCCGGCAGCACCGCCTATAACTTATCGGCGCATGGTCCGATCATTCCTCTGGGCGCCGACGTGTTGGCGCTCACTCCCATCAGCGCCTTCCGGCCGCGGCGCTGGCGCGGCGCGCTCTTGCCGCACAAGTCGACGGTCAAGCTGGAGATCCTGCAAAGCGACCGCCGGCCGGTCAGCGCCGTCGCCGACATGGTGGAAGTACGCGACGTGCGCGAGGTGCTGATCAAGGAAGACCGCACCGTCAAACTGATGCTGATGTTCGACACCGACCATTCGCTAAGCGAACGCATCCTTGCTGAGCAGTTCAGCGTGGAGTGAGATGCGCCGTGAGCACAATAAGTCATAAGCCGTCATGCCCGCGCAGGCGGGCATCCAGTATCTTATCGAAAATAGGCTGGATCCCCGCTTTCGCGGGGATGACATCTTAGTGCTAATGGTTCTGCCTAACGCAGTTTGTGCCAATCCATCATCACTCTTTATGCAGCGGCAGCGTCACGGTAAAGCGGCTGCCCTCGCCGACTTCGCTTTGCAACGAAATGTCGCCGCCCATCAAGCGGGCCAAATGGCGGGAGATATGCAGGCCGAGCCCGGTTCCTTCCTCGCGCCGGGCATAGATGCTGTCGGCGCATTGCTGGAATTTATCAAACACCAGCTCATGCTTGCTGGGAGGGATGCCGATGCCGCTATCCCACACTGTGATCGCCAGAAAACCATCGCCGACTTCTTTGACCTCAACGCCGATCCTGCCCTTGTCCGGCGTAAATTTCACGGCGTTGCTGAACAGATTGACGAACACCTGGGTGGCGCGGCGCACATCCACGTCCAGCAGCCATTTTCCGGAAACGCGAACGGCAGAGGTATCAAGCGCCTTCTTGTTGGCACGGATGATGACGAGGTTGAGCGCCGCATCAATGATATCGCGCAGCGGCGCCGCTTCGATATCAAGCTTGATTTTATCGCTCTCGATCACCGCCACATCCAAAATATCATTGATCAGGCCGAGAAGATGGCGGCCGGCATTCATGATGTCGTCGCTATAGCCTTTGTACTGGTCGCCGATTTTGCCGAACACCTCAAGCTTCATCGCTTCGGCAAAGCCGATGATGGCGTTCAAGGGTGTGCGTAATTCATGGCTCATGGCGGCGAGAAAGTCGCTTTTGATCTTCAAGGCTCGTTCCGCCTCGCCCGAGGCAAGGTCGAGCTGAATGTTCTTGTTGGTCAATTCCTCCAGCGTGTTCTCCAGATTGCGGCGGATCTCCAAAGTCTGCTGCTCCGCCTGCATGCGCGCGGTGACGTCCATGCCGGCGCCGCGAAACCCCATGAACTCGCCGCTCGCCTGATCGAAGATCGGCACGCCGCTTAAATGAAACAGCATGTCCTCGCCATCAGCCGATTTCATGGCATAGAGCTGATCGCGGAACGCGCGGCTGGTGATCATGCCGTCTCGGGCTGGGAATCGTCCCTGCGCATCGGCCGCCAAGGCGCCGATCTCGTCGAAGCGATGGCCGATGAAACGCGCCGCCGGAATGCCGATGATCGCCGTCAAGCGGTCGGAGAGCAGCGTCAGACGGCCATCGCGGTCGGTCTCCCAATACCAATCGGAACTGGCGCGGGCGAAATCCTGGAAGCGCTGCTGCGCGGCGCGGGCGAGCTCCAGCCCCTCCACTTCCTTGGTGCAATCCATATACGTACCGGCGATCGCCGCCATGCGACCCGCGCGATCGAGAATGGGAAAATGGCGCGAGCGGTAATGGCGCACCCGCCCGCCGATCCGCACCTTCTCCTGCAAGGTCAAGCCTTCGCAGAGCGCCGCCACATCCTTGAGCACCGACATCAACGCTTCGGGCGCATGACCGGGCGCAGTAGCCTGCACGCTGGCCACCGGCGTTTCGCACGTCTGCGCCAACTCGCGATAAGCGGCATTGACGAACAGCACCCGGCCATCGGGCGCGGCGACATATATGGGCAGCGCATCATCAATGGTGATGGAGTTGAGGAAATTCTCGACGGCCATCCCCTTGGCGTCGTTGGACGGCTTGGGCGGCTGCGAGGGAAACGCGTCGCTCGGCAGGATGGTGCAATGATCCCAGTCGATCCGGCGCACCGGCTCAAGCGGCGGATTGCCGCGCCGTCCGCCAAGGCCGCCGCTGAGCGGCTTACCGACCATGTTCGACGTCATCGAGCGCTTCCTGGTAGGCCGCGTCGCGCTGCCAGTAGACGAGCGCCGCCTTGGCGTTCGCCACCGAGATCGCATCATAAAGATCAAGGATTTTCTTGACCACACTGGTCGGCCGCACCCGGCGTCCGGCCCGGACATCGCTTAAGTACAAATAAAGCGACGTGAAGTCCTGACGATTCAAATCGATGGCGCGACAAAGCACGGCAAAGCTCTCGCCCGCCTCGTCATGAAAAATCCGCCACGCCACCTTGACGCTGATGTCGGCCAGGTGCGCCAGTCCTGCGACGAACACCGGAATTTTCTGCTGCCGCAACGCTTGCAGCAAAAATTCGACGTTGAGCTTGCCCGCCGCCGACAGGCGCTCCACCAGCGCCAACGCCGCCGTTTCCGAATTGGTGGTCGGGTCGTGCGCTTCAATCGCGCTTTTCGTCGCCTCCTGCAAAGCGGTATCGACGTCGGCCAGATTGAGCTCGCTGAAGTCGGCGAGAATCTTGCGCCGCAGCGCCGCTGATACCCACCAGAACATCTGGTGTGCCAATTTCGGCGGCAGATCATGACGCGACAGCAACGGCTCCTGAAAACGATCGACGCGCCGCGATTCCGCCACCAGATAGGCCATGGCCCGTTCAGAAATCTCGGCGTTCTGGTTTTTCAACAGAACTTCAATGACGTTCGGGCTGCCTTCGTCGACCACGGCGTCGCTGACGGCTTCGCTCAACTTGGCGCGCATGGCGATCACCAGCCGATGCTCATCGCTGCGGCTGCGCACGATTTCGATCAAATCTTCGTCACGCAGCAGATCGCATTGCTCCAGGATCGGTCGGGCGATCTCGATCTGATCGTTGGCGAGAAGACGCATCAGCTCCGGCGGCACATTATCGAACTGCACCAGCCGCTCGGCGAGCTCCTTGCGAATGACGGCCTCCAGGTCGGAAATGAGCTTGTGCAGGATGTCGGTCATCAGCACCCGCTGATGCTCATTCAAGCGTCCCTGCGGCGTCAGGAACAGATCAGCGATGTTCTCCACCAGCACGCGCCGGCTTTCGTCCGAACGCTGCCGCGCCAGATCGTACAATCTCGCAATCTGTTCTCGACCGATGGAGGTCATTTCACGTGTTATCAGACCTTGATCTTCGTCCTCACCTTCAACGAACGAGGAGATGGTTTTGTGACAATCGCCCGCCGCTTGACAGTACAGGTGTACCCGTCCGGCCGTTAACATTCTCTAAAATCAGGCTTAAGAAATAATCCGGCCGGATCAAGCGGACGTCGGGAACTGGCTAGAAATATTGATGATTTCTTGCTTCAACATTTCTTTTGTGTGGTTAACCCAAAAGCTTGATTGGCGCCGTCACCCGGCAAGCTTCGCCTTCAGCGCCTCGTTGACCAGTTGCGGATTGGCCTTGCCCTGGGTCTTTTTCATCACTTGGCCGACGAAGAAGCCAAAGAGCTTGTCCTTGCCCGAGCGGTATTCGGCCACCTTGTCGGCGTTCTCGGCCAACACCTCGTCGATGATGGCGGCGATGGCGGCGCTGTCGGAAACCTGGACCAAGCCCTTCTCGGCGACGATCTTGGCCGGCTCGTCGCCGGTGGCCAGCATATGTTCAAAGACTTCCTTGGCGATCCGACCCGATATCTGGCCATCCACCATAAGCTTTTGTAATTGCGCGAAATTATGGGCGCTAACGGGGGAGTTTTCGATGCTCTTGCCAGCCTTGTTCAAGGCCCCGAACAGGTCGCCCGCCACCCAGTTGGCCACCTGGGTCGCCACCTCGCGCGCCGGTTTGCCCGAAACGGCGGTCAACTCCGCCAGCACCGCCTCGAAATAGGCGGCGCTTTCCTTCTCCGCCACCAGCACCGAGGCGTTATAGGGGGTAAGGCCCAGATCGGCGACGAAGCGGTCGCGCTTGGCGTCGGGCAGTTCGGGCAGCGTTTTGGCCACCTCGTCCACCCACGCTTGGGCAAGTTTGAGCGGCAACAGGTCGGGATCGGGGAAATAGCGGTAGTCGTGCGCCTCCTCCTTGGAGCGCATGGACCGGGTTTCGCCCTTGGCGGCGTCAAACAGCCGGGTTTCCTGGTCGATCTTGCCGCCGTCCTCGATGATGTCGATCTGGCGGCGCGCCTCGTACTCGATGGCCTGTTGCAGGAAGCGCACCGAATTGACGTTCTTGATCTCGCAGCGGGTGCCCAACGGCTCGCCCGGCCGGCGCACCGAGACGTTGACGTCGGCGCGCATGGAGCCTTCCTCCATGTTGCCGTCGCAGGAACCGATGTAGCGCAGAATGGTGCGAAGCTTCTTCAAGTAGGCCCCGGCCTCCTCGGAGGAGCGCATATCAGGCTCGGAGACGATCTCCATCAGCGCCACGCCGGAGCGGTTCAAGTCCACATAGGTCAGGCTCGGGTGCTGGTCGTGCAGGCTTTTGCCGGCATCCTGCTCGAGATGGAGGCGGGTGATGCCCACCTCCCGGCTCTCGCCCTCGACCTCGATGGTGACCCGGCCATGGCCGACGATGGGGTGCTTGAACTGGGAGATCTGGTAGCCCTGGGGCAGGTCGGCATAAAAGTAGTTCTTGCGATCGAACACCGAATAAAGATTGATCTCGGCGCCCAAGGCCAAGCCGGTACGCACCGCCTGACGGATGCACTCCTCATTGATCACCGGCAGCATGCCGGGCATGGCGGCATCAACAAAGCTGACCTGGGAATTGGGCTCAGCGCCATAGGTGGCGGAGGCGCCGGAAAACAGCTTGGCGTTGGAGGAAACCTGGGCATGGACCTCCATGCCGATCACCACTTCCCACCTGCCGGTTGCCCCTTCGATGAGCTTGGCCATGATGCTAGCTCCTCCACCAGGGCTTAGGCTGTGCAGCAAAGCCCGCCGCCCGTTCGATGACGCCGCCGACCTTGATCACCGTCTCCTCATCCAGCACCTTGCCGATAAGCTGCAAGCCCAGCGGCAGCCCGGCCTTATCAAGCCCCGCCGGTAAGGACATCGCCGGCAGCCCGGCCAGGCTCGCCGGCACGGTAAAGACGTCGTTTAAATACATGGCGATGGGATCGGTGGTCTCGCCGATGCCGAAGGCCGACGACGGCGCGGTGGGGGTGAGAAGCACGTCGACCTTTTTGAACGCCTCGGCAAAGTCGCGAGCGATCAGGGTCCGCACCTGCTGCGCCTTCAGGTAATAGGCGTCGTAGTAGCCGGCCGACAGCACGTAGGTGCCGATCAGAATCCGGCGCTTGACCTCCTTGCCAAAGCCGGCGGCGCGGGTCTTGGCGTACATATCATGCAGTCCGCCGCCGTTGTTGACCCGCAGGCCATAGCGCACGCCGTCATAACGGGCGAGGTTGGAGGAGGCTTCCGCCGGCGCGACGATATAATAGGTGGCCAGCGCATACTGGGTATGGGGCAGGCTGACGTCGACGATCTTCGCCCCGGCGTCTTTCAGCCAGGCGATGCCCTGCTGCCACAACGCCTCGATCTCCGCCGGCATCTGGGTGGTATGGTATTCCTTGGGGATGCCCACTTTTAGGCCGCGAATGTCGCCGCTCAGCGCCGCCTCGAAATCCGGCACGGGCGCGTTGATGGAGGTGGAATCCTTGGGGTCGTGGCCAGCCATGGATTTAAGGAGGATCGCCGCATCGCGCACGGTGCGGGCAATGGGCCCCGCCTGATCGAGGGACGAGGCGAAGGCGATGATGCCCCAACGCGAGCAGCGGCCATAGGTCGGCTTGATGCCGACGGTGCCGGTAAACGCCGCCGGCTGGCGGATCGAGCCGCCGGTATCGGTGCCGGTGGCGCCGAGCGCGATCTTCGCCGCCACCGCCGCCGAGGAGCCGCCCGACGAGCCGCCGGGCACCAGGTTCTTGTTGGAGCCTTCGCCCCGCCAAGGATTGGTGACCGGCCCCGTCACCGCGGTTTCGGTGGACGAGCCCATGGCGAACTCATCCATGGCGGTCTTGCCCAGCATCACTGCGCCGTCGCGCCACAAGTTGGCGGTGACGGTGGATTCATAGCGGGGTTTAAAGCCCTCCAGAATGCGGCTGGAGGCTTGAGACAGCACATCCTTGGTGCAAAACAGATCCTTGATCCCCAACGGGATGCCGGCGAGTGGCCCAGCGTTGCCCGCCGCCAGCGCCTGATCGGCGGCGGCTGCCATCGCCAGCGCCCGTTCCGGGGTTTCGGCGCAATAGGCGTTGAGCGCGCGCGCCGCCGCCATGGCTTCGATATAGGCGTCCGCCAGTTCGCGAGCGGTGAAATCGCGACGGTAGAGGCCGTCCCGCGCCTCCGCCAGAGTGAGGGCCAGAAAATCGCTCATGACTATTCAATCACCTTAGGCACGGCGAAAAAGCCGTGCTCGGCCCGGGGGGCGTTGGCCAGCACGTCCTGTGGATAGCCGCCGTCGGTGACCACATCGGCGCGGCGCGGCAGTTCGGCGTCAACCACGCTGGTCAAGGGCGGCACGCCGTCGGTGTTCACCTGCGCCAGTTGCTCGACCCAGGATAGAATCTGATTGAGCTCGCCGGCCATGGGGGCAAGCGCCGCGTCATCGATGTCGATGCGGGCGAGATGGGCAATGCGGCGGACGGTCGCAAGGTCGATGGACATGCGGGAGGTCGACTTTATGTTGAATGGTCAATTTTGGCGCGCGGGAAGGTATCACCCCCCGCCCGGCCATGCAAGCAAGAGGGCTAAAAAAAGCGGCCCCGCCCGGGGCCGCCCAAGACTTGCGAGTTATGGAAATTTCAGGGGTTAAGGCTTGCGCCGGCGCAGGAGGCCAAGGCCCACCAGTCCCGCGCCCAGAAGCCCAAGGCTCACCGGCTCCGGAATCTCTTCGACGACCCAGAAGCTGACATGGGAGAAGGCCTGCGGCTGCCCATTCTGGTTTTCGATGAGGTCATCCGTGGTGAACGAGAAGTTGGTCAGGCCGCGGATATCAGCGATGCCCCACACATCGCCGGCCTTGAAGGTCATCAGGTCATAGGATTGGGTGAGCGCCACATTGATAGTAGTTGCGGTGCCGCCAAAGCTATCGGGCGTAAAATCAAATCCAGGCTCATCACCCTCAACGCCGTAGGCAACCGACGTGATGTCGACGGGAACGCCAAAGATATAATTCAATACAATTTCGACGTTGGTCTCGCTGTCGTTGGTGGGCGGCGGCGGCAACGCGAAATCGCCCGGCGCCACGGTGCAGGTCAGGCCGCCCCAGCCCTGGCCAGGAACATCAAGACAAGGGGAATAATTCACCGTCGCCGCCGAGGCGCTGCTGAACCCAAGCCCCGCGACAAATCCCAGGGCAGCTAAACTCGATTTAATGGTCGTTTTCAGATCCATCTCTTTTTACTCTCCGTCGACCGGAACAAACACCGAACTTCTAGCCCGGTCTGACAATAAGATACATTTCAGGGTTGATAAAGCAAAAGCCATGCCATGAAATAAATTCAAAAAATATCCTTTTTATCCATATGGTTCACCAATGGCCCCAGAAACTCGGCGGTATGAATTGTAAAAGTTTCCGACACTTCCTGCTGGCCGCATCCTGCATGTTTATTCTTGGTCCATGTTTATTCCCTTGCTGCAAATCGCCCCCACTTCGGCTATGCCCAGGGCTATGATCATGGAATTACAGGACTTTGCCACCATGCTGCCGCCCGCCAGGCGGCTCATGGGGCTCGATGTGGGGACCAAGACTATCGGTGTCGCCGTATCCGACGCCACCCGCTTCATCGCCACGCCGTTGGAAACCGTGCAGCGCAAAAAGCTCGCCCTTGACCTTGACCGTCTGGCGGCCCTGGCCGCCGAGCGTCAGGTAGCGGGCATCGTCATCGGCCTGCCGGTCAACATGGACGGCACCATGGGTCCGCGGGTGCAATCAGTGCGGCAGTTTGCCAAGGATTGCGCGGCACGGCTTCAGCTTCCCATCGCTTTTTGGGACGAGCGCTGGTCGACGGCGGCGGTGACCCGTCAGCTCATCGCGGAGGACGCCAGCCGCAAGAAACGCGCCGAGGTGGTGGACCGCATGGCCGCCGCCTACATCCTGCAAGGGGCGTTGGATTATTTGCGGGGACAAGCCGGCGGGCGGTGAAACCAACGCCTTAGAAATACTTCTTGTCATCCCGGAAGCCTCTATGGCTTTCGGGTTCGCCTAGAGCAAGATGATTTTACATTGAATCGATAGCGCTTGACCACAAAGCCTTCCCCCGTCGATGGGGGAAGGTTTGGATGGGGGTGATGGTCATCACGAGCAAAGCCGATGCCGCAAGCATTTCACACCCCCACCCGTCCGCCTTCGCATAAAGCCTCGGCGGACGACCTCCCCCATCAAGGGGGAGGTGATGTTGTCTCAATCTAAAATCATCCTACTCTCATGACTGGGATGACGGGAAAAGGGATCACATTGCTGAATTTCCCGGTTGCCGCACGCGCCGCCGGGGTCTATAGACTATGCCTTTAATGACACCCACCCACGGCTCATCCACCCCGGCCCCGACATCGCCGCCCGGCGGCGACGGGCGCGGATTTTTCCACAAGCATCTTCTCGGCATCGAAGGGCTCAACCCCTTGGAAATCGGCTATCTTTTGGAAATCGCCGATACTTACGTCGAGCAGAACCGCCGCGCCAATAAGAAGAAGTCGCTCTTGAAGGGCATGACCCTCATCAACCTCTTCTTCGAGACCTCGACCCGCACCCGCACCTCGTTCGAGCTGGCCGGCAAACGGCTGGGGTGCGACGTCATCAACATGCAGACCGACGCCTCGTCGATCAAGAAGGGCGAGACGCTCCTTGACACCGCCATCACCTTGAACGCCATGCACCCCGACATCCTGGTGGTGCGGCATTCAGAATCGGGGGCGGTCAAGCTGTTGTCGGAAAAGGTCGATGGCTGCGTCATCAATGCCGGCGACGGCCGGCACGAGCACCCGACCCAGGCCTTATTGGATGCGCTTACCATCCGCCGCCGCAAGGGCCGGATTGAGGGGCTGACGGTCGCCATCTGCGGCGACATCCTGCACAGCCGGGTGGCGCGCTCCAACATCCACCTCCTGACCACCATGGGGGCGCGGGTGCGGGTGGTGGCGCCGCCGACCCTATTGCCGGCCGCTGTGGAGCGCCTAGGGGTCGAGGTCTTCCATGACATGCGGCGGGGGCTGGAGAACTGCGACATCGTGATGATGCTGCGTCTCCAGCAAGAGCGCATGCGCGGCAGCTACCTGCCTTCGGTGCGGGAGTTTTTCCACTTCTACGGCCTCGATCACGCCAAGCTGTCGGCGGCCAAGCCCGATGCCCTGATCATGCACCCGGGACCGATGAACCGCGGCGTCGAGATCGATACCGTGGTCGCCGACGACATCCACAGAAGCGCCATCCAGGAGCAGGTGGAAATGGGCGTCGCGGTGCGCATGGCCTGCCTCGACGTGCTGACCAGGAAGGTGCGTGAAACCGAGCTGAAAAACGGGGGCGCCTCATGAGCAGCGCACCCGCCCGCCCTCTTGCCTTGATTAATGCCCGGCTCATCGACCCGACCTTGGGCTATGACGGCCCCGGCGGCGTGCTCATCGCCGATGGCCGCATGGTCGCCGTCGGGCCGCAGGTGACGGCGGCATCGCTCCCCGCCACCGCCCGCATCGTCGATTGCGCCGGCAAGGTGGTCGCCCCCGGCCTCATCGACAGCCGGGTGTTCATTGGTGAGCCCGGCTTTGAGCATAAGGAAACCCTCGCCTCGGCATCCCAGGCGGCGGCCGCCGGCGGCGTCACCACCATCGTCGCCATGCCCAATACCAAGCCGGTTGTCGACAGCGTGTCGCTGGTGGAATACATCGCCCGCCGGCGTGGCGATGACATCCTGGTCAACGTCGTGCCCATGGCGGCGGCCACCAAGGGCCTTGATGGTCAGGAAATGACCGAAGTAGGTCTTTTATCCGCCGCCGGCGCGGTGGCGTTCAGCGATGGCCGCAGCGCCATCTCGGATGCCAACGTGCTATGGAAAATCCTGCGCTATGGCCGCATGTTCGACGCCCTGGTGGTGCAGCATGCGGAAGAACCATCGCTGTCCAAGGGCGTCATGAACGCCGGCGAGCTGGCTACCCGGCTCGGGCTCTCCTCCAATTCGCCCTACGCCGAACTCATTCAAATCGAGCGCGACATCCGCATCGTCGAGGCTACCGGCGGCCGGCTGCACTTCGCGCAAGTCACCACCGCAAAATCGCTCGATGTCATTCGCGCCGCCAAGGCGGCGGGGCTGCCCATCACCTGCGGCGTCACCCCGCCCTATTTTGCCCTCAACGAGCTGGCGGTGAGCGACTATCGCACCTTCGCCAAGCTGTCGCCGCCGTTGCGCGCGGAACAGGATAGGTTGGCCGTGGTCGCCGCCTTGCAGGAAGGCCTGATTGACGTCATCGCCAGCGGCCACGACCCGCAAGACCCGGAAAGCAAGCGCCTGCCCTTCGCCCAGGCCGAGTTCGGCGCGGTGGGCCTGGAAACCTTGCTGCCGGTATCCTTGGAGCTTTACCACAATGGCCACTTGTCGCTCCTTCAGGTGATCGACCTGTTGACCCGGCGTCCGGCCAATCTGTTTCGCCTGCCCGGCGGCCGGCTGGCGGTGGACGCGCCGGCGGACCTTGTGGTGTTCGACGCGGACGTGGCGGTGCGGATTGATGCCGATAAGCTGAAAAGCAAATCCAAGAACACGCCCTTTGATGGCCACCCCACCCAAGGCCGGGTGATGATGACCGTGGTCGCCGGCCGCGTGGTTCATGAGGGGTGAGGGATGTTCTTGCGATACATTAAGTATCATCATTGCGAGCCCCATTGGGGCGAAGCAATCCATCCTGCCCATTGTGGATCGCCACGGCCATTTCATGGCCTCGCGATGACGGCGAAGAGTTTAGGGTGAGGTGACAATGGATATTACCTGGCCGCCCTTCGTCGGTCCCTTGGCCGATATCCTGCCCACCTATCTTGCCATCGTTGGCGGCTATTTGCTGGGCTCCATTCCCTTCGGTCTTATCCTCACCAAGTTGGCGGGATTGGGCGACATCCGCTCCATCGGCTCCGGCAACATTGGCGCAACCAATGTCTTAAGAACTGGTAATAAGCCATTGGCATTATTGACATTAATTATGGACGGTGGCAAGGGTGCCGCGGCCGCCCTCATTGCCGGGGCAGTGGCTCCGTCGTTGGGGTTCCTGGCCGCCGCCTGCGCCTTTCTCGGCCATCTTTATCCGGTTTGGCTGAAGTTCAAGGGCGGCAAGGGCGTCGCCACCTTCTTCGGCGCGCTATTGGCGCTCGCCTGGCCGGTAGGCATCGGCGCCATGTTGACCTGGCTCGCCACCGCTTATTTCTTTCGCTACTCGTCGCTTGCCGCCTTGGTGGCGGCGGCCATCACGCCGCTCTACGCCCAGGCGGTGGGCAATAAGGCCCTGATGGTCACCGCCGGCTTCATGGCGGTGCTGATCTTTCTGCGCCATGGCGACAACATCCGCCGGCTCGTCAAAGGCGAGGAACCAAAAATCGGTAAAGGCAACTCCTAGTTGACGATTATCGCAAGATCGGCATGATGCTGGATCATGGCCGACGCACCGCCGCCCACCACGACCGATGATGAACGCCTGGCTCGCTTGCGCCTCATTCGCAGCGAGAACGTCGCCCCGGTTACCTTCCGCCATTTGCTGGCCCGCTTCGGCAGCGCCGGCCGCGCCATCGCGGCGCTGCCCGATCTGGCGCGAGCCGGCGGTTCGAAACGGCCCATCGCCATCTGTCCCAAAGCGGCCGCCGAGAAGGAACTTGCCGCCGCCAAGCGCACCGGCGCCATCCCGCTATATTGGGGCGACGCTGAGTACCCGGCCCTCTTGTCGGCCATCGAAGACCCGCCGCCGGTGCTGTTCGCCAAGGGTCATACCCATCTTTTGGCAAAACCCCTGGTCGCCGTGGTGGGCGCGCGCAATGCGTCGGCCGCCGGGCGGCGCATGGCGGCGACCTTGGCCGCCGACTTGGGCGCCGCCGGCTATGTCATCGTTTCCGGTCTGGCGCGGGGCATCGACGGGGTTGCTCATGCGGCGGCGATGAAAACCGGCACGGTGGCGGTGGTCGCCGGCGGTATCGACGTGGTCTACCCCAAGGAGCATCAGGCGCTTTATGACGAGCTGACGGCAGCCGGCCTGATCGTCGCCGAGGCCGCCATCGGCACCGAGCCCCAGGCCCGACACTTCCCGCGCCGCAACCGTATCATCTCGGGGCTGTCTTTGGGCGTGGTGGTGGTGGAGGCTTCCTTGCGCTCGGGCTCGCTGATCACCGCCCGGCTCGCCGCCGATCAGGGCCGCGAGGTGTTGGCGGTGCCGGGCTCGCCCCTCGATCCCCGGGCGCAGGGCGCCAACCGCTTAATCAAGGACGGCGCGGCGCTGATTGAGAGCGCCGAGGATGTGCTTCACGTCCTGAAGGCCCTGGAAGAACGCCAGATCAAGGAGCCGGGGCCATCCTGGCTGCCGCCGCCGGCGCTCGCCGCCGCCGAGGACGAGATCGCCCTGGCCCGCGCCGCGCTGCAGGATCTGTTAAGCCCGACGCCGACCCAGATCGACGAGCTGATCCGCGCCGCCGGTCTTTCTCCCGGCGCGGTCCTGACCGTGCTTCTGGAACTGGAATTGGCCGGCCACATCGAACGCCAGCCCGGCAACCGGGTCGCCCTCCTCCCTTGAATTTCGCCATACCCCGGTGACACGGCGCGCGCTTCTGTGCTACACGCGCCGGTCTAAGGATGTAACAGCACCCCATGCAAAACGTCGTCATCGTTGAATCGCCCGCCAAAGCGAAGACCATCAACAAGTACCTGGGCAACGCCTATCAGGTGCTGGCGAGCTTCGGCCATATCCGCGACCTGCCGGCCAAGGACGGCTCGGTCAGGCCCGACGATGATTTCGCCATGGATTGGGAGGTCGATCGCGACAGCGCCAAACGGCTTTCCGACATCGCCAAGGCGGTCAAGGACGCCGACAAGCTCATTCTCGCCACCGACCCCGACCGCGAGGGCGAGGCGATTTCCTGGCACGTACTGGAAGTCCTGCAACAGAAAAAAGCGCTCAAGGACGTGGCGGTGGAGCGCGTCACCTTCAACGAAATCACCAAGGCCGCCATCCTCAAGGCGATGACGCAGCCGCGCCAGATCGATCGCGAGCTGGTGGAAGCCTATCTTGCCCGCCGCGCCCTGGATTATCTGGTGGGCTTTACCTTGTCGCCGGTGCTATGGCGGAAATTGCCGGGCGCACGCTCGGCGGGGCGGGTGCAGTCGGTGGCGCTGCGCCTCATCTGCGACCGCGAGCTGGAGATCGAAACCTTCAAGAGCCAGGAATACTGGACCATCCTGGTCGATCTCCTCAATCCGGCCAAGGCCCCTTTTGCCGCCCGGCTGGTGGAGTTGGATGGCGACAAGCTGGATAAGTTCAGCCTCGGCAACGCCGGAGCCGCCGAGACGGCACGCCAGCGCATCGCCGCCGCCGCCTTTGCGGTGGGCGCGGTGGAAAGCAAGCCGGCCCGGCGCTTCCCGCCGCCGCCGTTCACCACCTCGACCTTGCAGCAGGAGGCGGCGCGCAAGTTGGGCTTTAGCGCCACCCGCACCATGCAGGTGGCGCAAAAGCTTTATGAGGGCATTGACGTCGGCGGCGAAACGGTGGGTCTGATCACCTACATGCGGACCGATGGCGTGCAGATCGCCAACGAGGCGATTCAGGGCTGCCGCGCGGTGATCGGCGAGGATTTCGGCGATCGCTATGTGCCGAACGCGCCGCGCATCTACAAAACCAAGGCCAAGAACGCCCAGGAAGCGCACGAGGCGGTGCGTCCCACCGACCTCGCCCGGCGGCCAGCCAAGGTGGCGAAGTCTCTCGATGCCGACCAGCGCGCGCTTTACGAGCTGATTTGGAAGCGCACGGTCGCCAGCCAAATGGAAGCCGCGGTGTTCGAGCGCACGACCGCTGATATTTCCTCAACTGACAAAAAAATTGGTTTGCGGGCAACGGGTTCGGTGCAAATCTTCGATGGGTTTCTGAAGCTCTATCAGGAAGGCCGCGACGACGCCGGCGAGGACGAGGACGCCAATCTGCTGCCGCCCTTGGCCAAGGGCGATCAGCTTACCTTGGTCGACGTCAAGCCTGAGCAGCACTTCACCGAACCGCTGCCGCGCTACTCCGAAGCGTCGCTGGTCAAGAAGATGGAAGAGCTGGGCATCGGCCGGCCCTCGACCTACGCCTCGGTCTTGGGCGTGCTCCGCGACCGCAATTACGTCCATATGGAGCGCGGCCGATTTATTCCGGAAGATAAAGGTCGGCTGGTAACCGCTTTTTTGGAAAGCTTTTTTAGCCGCTATGTGGAATACGATTTTACCGCCGATCTGGAAGAAAGGCTCGACGATATTTCCGCCGGCAAGGTGGGTTGGAAAGAGGTTTTGAGGGCATTCTGGAAGGATTTCATCGGCGCCGTGGACGCCACCAAGGAACTGCGCGTCACCGACATTCTCGATAAACTGAATGAGCTTCTGGGGCCGCATATTTTTCCCGATCTGGGCGATGGCCGCGACCCCCGCGCCTGTCCGACCTGCGCCGACGGGCGCTTGAGCCTGAAGCTCGGCAAGTTTGGCGCTTTCATCGGCTGCTCCAACTATCCCACCTGCCGCTATACCCGGCAAATCAAGGACGCTGGCGGCAACGGCGAAGAACCGGCCAACGACGCGCCCAAAGTCTTGGGCAACGACCCCGAAAGCGGGTTGGCGGTGACGCTGCGCAGTGGCCGCTTCGGCCCCTATGTGCAGTTGGGCGAGGACAAGAAGCCCAAGCGCGCTGGTCTGCCCAAGGACATACCGGTCGAGACGGTGGACCTGGAGCGGGCGCTGAAGCTGTTATCCCTGCCCCGCACCGTGGGCGCGCATCCGGAGACCGGCAAGCCGATCACTGCTGCCATCGGCCGCTATGGTCCCTACGTCGCCCATGACGGCGCCTTCGCCAGCCTGCCGTCCAGCGACGAGGTGTTCACCATCGGTATCAACCGCGCCGTCACCGTGCTCGCCGAAAATAAAAAGGGCCGGACCCGCAAAAGCGAGGCTATAAAGGAGTTGGGCGCTCACCCGGAAAGCGGCGCTGCGGTCAAGGTCATGGCGGGGCGCTTCGGCCCCTATGTCACCGACGGCAAGGTCAACGCCACGCTGCCCAAGAACCTGCAACCGGAGGCGGTGACCCTTGACGAAGCGGTCGCCCTGTTGGCGGCGCGGGCGGCCAAGGGGCCGGCCAAGAAACCAGCCAAGAAGCCAACCAAGAAATCGGTTCCGCGAAAGAAGAGCGCCGGAAAGGCCAAATAGGTTTGGCGAAACGCCCCCATACGCCCAAAGACGCTCCCTTCCCCAGCAAGGATGAAATTTTGCGCTTCATCGCCGAGACCCCGGGTCTGGTCGGCAAGCGCGAAATCGCGCGCGCTTTTCATGTCCATGGCGACCGTCGGCTGGAACTAAAAAAGCTTTTGCGGGAAATGACTAATGAGGGTCTTCTCAACAAAGGCTTTAAGCGTTCTGTGCATCAGGCGGAAGACCTGCCCCGGGTCATGGTGGCCGAGATGGTGGGTCGCGATCATGACGGCCACGCCATCGTGCGGCCCGACAAATGGCCCCTTAAGGAAAAGCCGCCGGTCATTCTCTTGAAAGAGACGGCAAAGACGGCGGCGTTGGGCATCGGCGACCGGGCGCTGGTGCGCACCGAAAAACTCTCCCACGGCCTTTACGACGCCACCATCCTGCGCCGCCTGGAAACTGCCGCGCCGGTGTTCCTTGGCCAATTCACCCTGGCCGAGGGCGAAGGACGTATTCTTCCGGTGGATAAGAAGCTTCGCATCGTCTACCGGGTGAGCGAGGAGCATGTGGGGGGTGCCAAGCCGGGCGACCTGGTGGTAGCTGAGGAAATCCGCGGCCGTGGCCGGCTGGGGGCGCGGCCGGCGCGGGTGAAAGAAGTGTTGGGCAGCTTGAACGCGCCCAAGGCCATCAGCCTGATCGCCATTCACGCCCACGGCATCCCCACCGAGTTCTATCCCGAGGCGCTACAGGAGGCGAAACGCGCCAAGCCAGCGCCCTTGGAGGGCCGCGAGGATTTGCGGGCGATCCCGCTCATTACCATCGACCCCGAGGATGCCCGCGACCATGACGACGCGGTGTGGGCCGCGCCCGACGATGATCCCAAAAACCCCGGCGGCTGGCATGCCATCATCGCTATCGCCGACGTCGCCCATTACGTACGCCCTGGCTCCGCCCTTGACCGCGAGGCATGGCGGCGCGGCAACTCCGCCTACTTTCCCGACCGCGTGGTGCCCATGCTGCCCGAGGCGCTGTCAGCGGACCTGTGTTCCCTGCTGCCCGGCGAGGACCGCGCGGTGCTGGCCGCGCACCTATGGTTTGCCGCCGACGGCCGCAAAATCCGCCACCATTTCAGCCGCGCCATGATGCGCTCGGCCGCCAACCTCACCTACGAGGCGGTCCAGGCGGCCGTCGATGGACGAGGATCAGACGAGGCAACCGCCCTCCTCGACCCGGTGCTGCGGCCGCTTTACGCTGCTTTCGCCGCCATCGACAAGGCGCGGGCCGAGCGCGGCCCTCTCGACCTCGACATGCCCGAGCGCAAGATCCGGCTGGCCGAGGATGGCCGCGTCCTTGACATTCGCGAGCGGGAGCGGCTGGAGGCCCATCGCCTGATCGAGAACTTCATGATCGCCGCCAACGTCGCCGCCGCCGAAACCTTGGAGGAGTGCCGGGAGCTTTGCATGTACCGGGTGCATGACGAGCCGGCGGGCGACAAAGTGGAGGCGTTGCGTGACTTCCTGTCCAGCCTCGATGTCCACCTGGCGCGCGGCCAAGTCCTAAAGCCCCAGGTGTTCAACCGCGTCCTAGAGCGGGTGCGCGGCGGTCCCCATGAGCACGTGGTCAACGAAGTGGTCTTGCGCACCCAGAGCCAAGCCGTCTATTCCCATGAAAATCTTGGACATTTCGGGCTGGCGCTCCGGCGCTATGCCGACGTGCTGGTGCACCGGGCGCTGATCTCCGCCCTGCGCCTGGGCGAGGGTGGCCTGGGGCCTGAGGATCGCGAGCGTTTTGCCGAGACCGGCGAGCACATTTCGGCCACCGAGCGCCGCGCCATGCTGGCCGAACGCGAGTCCACCGACCGCTATCTGGCCGCCTTTCTCGCCGACAAGGTGGGGGCGGAATTCGCCGGCCGCATTTCCGGCGTCGCCCGCTTCGGACTCTTCATCAAGCTGGAGGAAAGCGGCGCCGATGGCTTGGTCCCCCTCTCCTCGCTCAGGGGCGACTATTATCACCTGGACGAGGCGCGTCATCGCCTGCAAGGGGAAGCCAGCGGCCGCATCTACCGCATCGGCGATCCAGTCAGCGTGCGGGTGCGGGAGGCGAATCCGGTCTCCGGCGGCCTCCTCCTCGAGCTTCTGGAAGACCCGCTGTCCGATAAAAAGTTCAAAGTATCCCGCCGCGCCAAGATCAAGACGCAACGCCATCCCCGCGCTAAACGTCGGCGGTAGAGTGTATTGCGAAAAATCCGTATTTCATGTATATTATATAAAATACATGAAATGGAGATAGGCCCATGAGCGAACCGATATTGACCGTTCCAGCGGCTGAGGTGCAGCGCAACTTTGGGCTTTATCAAGACAAAGCGCTACGACAACCTATTAGCGTGACCCGTAATGGCCGGGCACGGGTAGTAATGATTTCAGTTGAAGAATATCAACGCTTGAAGCGTCGCGATCGCCTAGCGATGAAAGTTGAAGATTTGCCTGATGAGTGGCTGAAAGCCATTGAAAAAGCAGAACCACCTATCGATGCCGCCCAATTTGACGGCGAAGTATGAACCCCGGCAAACTGCCCCCACCCCTGCCGGGCGAAGTAATTCGTTACGCCTATTTGTGGGCAACTGAAGCTGATGACGGCCAGGAAGAAGGCATCAAAGATCGCCCTTGCGCCGTAGTGGTGACCGTGCGCCACGAAGAAGGCGACGATGAGGTACTAGTAGTACCAATAACCTCCCGAGAGCCAGGTACTCTTCATGACGGCATCGAGCTGCCTGAAACCACAAGACGGCGGCTCGGCTTGCAAAAAGGTCGCTGCTGGATATTAGTTAGCGAATTAAACCGCTTTGTCTGGCCTGGTCCTGACCTGCGACCCGTCGGGCACCCCAACAGCCCTTTTTATAGCTATGGTTTATCACCTGCTTCCCTATTTCAGCGCATCAAGGCATCTATTTTGAGTCGCGCCCGCGCTAAAAAGCTTCGTACTGTACCACGTTCAAAATAAGCCCCCTACAAAATCCCAACCTTGCTGAGTGCCGCGGCGACATCATCGGCAAAGGTCGGGGATTTATGGAGAATGGGTACGTCCGGCGGCAGGTCTATTAAGGGCAGGCTGCCATCCTCAAAGCTCGTCAGCAGGGCTACCGGGATGTGGCGCGTGCTCGGCATGGCTTTAAGCGCGCATATAAGATCAATACCGTCGAAGCGGTCGAGTACGGCGCTGACGATGATCAGATCAGGCTGGGAATGAACGGCAAAATCAATGGCCTCCATGGCCTTAGGCACCGGCACTAAGCGATAGCCGCAAGCCCGCAGCTCATCAGCTACATAGCGGGTAGCAACCACGGCCGGAGCGACCAGCATGATCTCGATTTGCCGCACTTCAAGGTCAGTCGGATCAAAGGCCGCATCCCGAGTTACCGGCAGCTGACGCACCACCTCGGCGACATCCGGGGCGGCATCATCGCCGTCGAGGGCGTCCTGAGCGCGATCCAGAAAAACCAGGATATCATCGCCAGGCGAGCGCGCCGTCGCCAGAAAGTCCTCCAGGCGATGGGCAATGATGGCGATGCCAGGAAAGCCGAAGGTGGCGGCCAAGCCTTTCAAGGAATGGACCTCGCGGCGAAACTCGCCATCCGCAGTGGGATCGGCGGCAGTCGCCAGCCGATTCAAGGCCGCCAGCTTGTCGGCGATGGCATCCCTTGCCTCCAGGCGCATCTCGGCGCGCAGCCGCTCAAATTCCTCCGCAGACATGCTCCTCCACCCTTGTTCAACGCTATCTTCGGCCCTATCGGTTAGGAATTTCTTGACTTCCCCGTGGCCGCCGTTATGGTGCCGCTCCGAGTTTAGCGTTCCAGGGATGACAACACATGGCCAAGCCGACCAGCCTTAAAATCAAGCTCGTCAGCACTGCCGACACGGGCTACTTCTACGTTACCAAAAAGAACCCGCGGACGCAGACCGAAAAGCTGACGATGAAAAAATACGACCCGGTCGCCCGCAAGCACGTCGAGTTCAAGGAAGCCAAGATCAAATAGATTGGCTTAGAATCGGCGCTATTTCGGCGG
>JACFMS010000054.1 GCA_019455285.1 Sphingomonadales bacterium | reverse complement strand
GCCAGGACGTGCTGTTCTTCGTCGACAACATCTTCCGCTTCACCCAGGCCGGTTCGGAAGTGTCGGCGCTCTTGGGCCGTATTCCTTCGGCGGTGGGCTATCAGCCGACGCTCGCCACCGACATGGGCGCGTTGCAGGAACGCATCACCACCACCAACAAGGGCTCGATCACCTCGGTGCAGGCGATTTATGTGCCCGCCGACGACTTGACCGACCCGGCGCCGGCGACCTCGTTCTCGCACTTGGACGCCACCACGGTGCTGTCGCGCCAGATCGCCGAACTGGGCATCTATCCGGCGGTGGACCCCCTGGATTCGACCTCGCGCATCCTGGATCCCCGGGTGGTTGGCGAGGAGCATTATCAGGTCGCCCGCTCGGTGCAGGAAATCCTGCAAAAGTACAAGTCCTTGCAGGACATCATCGCCATTCTGGGCATGGATGAACTCAGCGAAGACGACAAGCTGGTGGTGGCCCGCGCCCGCAAGATCCAGCGTTTCTTGAGCCAGCCGTTCCATGTCGCCGAGGTGTTCACCGGCTTCCCCGGCAAGTTCGTGTCGCTGGAAGACACCATCAAGGGCTTCAAGGCGATCGCCGCCGGTGAGTACGATCACCTGCCGGAAGCCTCGTTCTACATGGTCGGCACCATCGAGGAAGCGGTGCAAAAGGCCGAACGCATGGCCGCCGAGGCCGCGTAACGCCGCAACGTCGTTAATAGAGAGTGGCCATGGCCGATAAAATCCGCTTTGAACTGGTCTCGCCCGAGCGCCTCCTGATGTCGACCCAGGCCGACATGGTGGTGGTGCCCGGATCGGCGGGGGAGTTTGGCGTCATGGCCGGCCATGTGCCGCTGGTCTCCACCATCCGGCCGGGCATCGTCGAGGTGCATGACGGCGGGTCGGTGGCCAAACTTTACGTGCGTGGCGGTTTCGCCGAGGTGGCCGCCGATGTCTTGACCGTGCTGGCCGAGGAGGCGGTGGCGCTCTCCGAGCTGACGGCGGCCGAGGTCGAGCAGACCCTGCGTAATCTTGCCGAGGACATCGCCGACGCCAAGGATCCCGAGGCCAAGGCCAAGGCGCAAGCCGAGCACGAGCGCTGGAAGCTGATCCGCGACGCGCTCGCCGCTTGATCGGGCGCAGCGCCGCCCCTAAATTGACATTTTCGTCACGCATTCCTACCCTTGTCATGTGTTAGGGTGAAGCTTATGCGCTGGACATTGGATGACATCCCCTGGGACCGCTTCGATCCCGCCAAGGTGACACCCGACCTCCTGGCCGTGGCCAAGACCGCCGCCCTGGTGGAGGCCAACAGCGCCGATTACGTTGCCTATCTCAACAACATCTTTCACGATGACGACGACTTCAAGGCGGTCGCCTGCCAATGGGGCGTGGAAGAGGAACAGCACGGCAGGGCGCTGGGCCGTTGGGCGGAGCTTGCCGACCCTGATTTTTCCTTTCACAAAAGTTTAGCGGAATTTCGCCGCGGCTATCGCTTGCCGCTGGACGCCAACCAATCGGTGCGCGGTTCGCGGCTCGGCGAACTCATCGCCCGCTGCGTGGTGGAAACCGGCACCTCGTCGTTTTATTCCGCCATTCATGACGCCTGCGACGAGCCGGTGTTGAAAATGATCGCCAAGCATATCGCCACCGACGAATTCTTTCACTATCAGCTGTTTGAAAAGCACGCCAAGCGCTACGAAACGAAAGACAAGTTGTCACGATTATCGCGGCTGAAAATTGCCCTTGGCCGGGTTAGGGAAGCGGAAGATGACGAGCTTGCCTACGCCTACTACAGCGCCAACGTCGCTTTCGCCAAAACGCCGGAGAAGTATGATCGCGGCCGCTGCGCCGCCACCTACTGGCGTCAGGCCATGGGGCTTTATCGCGAGAAGCATCTGCAGAACGCCACCCGCATGATCCTGCGCGCCGCCTCGCTCAACGCCGACGGCTGGCTCGCCGCCGTGGCGTCAAAAGTAAGTTGGACGTTATTGCAGCGCCGGCAAAATCGCTTAAGCAGAGCGGCGTGAAAAACTTTCCCCCTCTCCTTCGAGGAGAGGGTCGGGGTGAGGTGGCTATCGGAGAGACTATAATTGGATGGGGCCATGCATCAACGAGCCCATCCTGTTTCCGCCACAATGCTCTCGGGTTCGATTGCATTTAAACCGGGCTACAATTTTCTGAATGTGAAAGAAAAATTTCGACAGAGATAAGTTGGACATCTTATTTTGTAGGCGCTTCAACTTTAAATTCAACATTTTCCAAGCCAATCTTATAGCCAAGGTCTTGGGCCTCATTCATAATATGACTAAGAAACTTTAACGTGTTCTCATCAGGTTTTTCTGGATCTGGCGCACCCGCCTTCTTTCGATGATATCGAGACCAGTATTTTTCTCTAATAGGGCCAGACTGCGACATAAAGGTACATATAGACGAAATGCATCTTGCAAGGTTAGATGTTGATTGTCCGAAGTTATCCGTTCCTAGTTTTTGCATATCTTTTAGCCACTGGATAACTTTCCATGACTTTCTATTTTCCGATGTGTGAGATAGAGTAATTTGGAGCACCCTGTGGAGATTTTTTTGATCTGTTCCCAGTTGTTCGTTTCTCTCAATAAGTGCACGGGTAAACCCCTCGCCGAAACCAGCAAACCAGAATTGATCTTGAGATTCTATATCCATCAGACTGTCGTTTAATTGACACTGCATGCTGGTATAATCCGTGTAACCAATGTACCCTTCTGGTGACATAGGGAAAAAGTAAAATTGATTGTCAATTAAGGCGAAATGTTCAGCCTTAAACATCTTTCGCGTACATAAAAAGAAAATGTTCTTCATGGCTAACCAGGAAAAGCTTAAGCTCTAAATTCAAACCTTCAAAGGCACGCTCCACTCGTCCTTATAAATTTCACAGAAAACAGCAACTACATAGCCAACATACAAGTACATGAGGGGGGTAAGTAAAAGTAGAGCGATCAATTCTTTGCGCAGAAGAACAAAATATTCTTCCACCGTGCTTATCTGATCTGGAGAAAAGAAGAATCCTAGCACCATTACGAGTACGATGGAAAATAGAATAGCTGGTATTAATGTTGCAATAATCGATCGCGTATGCCCTTTCATGCGTCTCCAAGCATCGCGTATGCCAACGCTATGATTGACTGTTGTTCCCATTAAGGCGGGCATAAACCTAACCACTAACGTCATCATAAATCCCATAAGAAACAGCATGTAAATGAATATCAAAACAGCGCCAATTAAACGAAGCCAGGGAATTATTGCAAGGGCTAGACCAATTATTGCCGCTGGTAGAAGTGCCAGTAAATAAACGAACAAAATCTGAAAGGATTTCAAAATTAACAAACCGGAATTTCCAGCTAGACGTGCAAATGGCAACTTAAGGAAATCATTACGGCCAACTAAGAATAAGCGGATGATGAGAACGTACAACACAGTATTGAATATTATGAAAAATAGATAGCTGACACCGGCAAGCATTCGGGATGTATTTTGGTCGGGTGCATTAATAGCATCTAACATTTCTTTGGATGCCAACAGCGTTATCAGCACCAATGGTAATTGTGTAAGTAAAAAAAGGACAATCCCCGGCTTCCACAATTCAAGCGTACGCTTCCAAGCATCTTTCCTGGTCTGCCGAACATCAGTCCTTCCTTGAGCCGTCCTCGCCATGATCCCCCCTAGGTTGCAATAGCAAGTATTGCTAAGAACCTATGCATATAGTCAAGGGGGATTTATTTAGAATATTGGGAGGCAGATTTCCCCTAAACCGTCATCCCTCGCGCGTCCAACGGCGGGCCGACGAGGCGGGCGTAGAGTTCCGCGGCGATGGCGGTCAGGAGCGCGTTGGCCGCCCCGCTCAGCGGCGCCAGCGCGATGGTGATCAGCATCGATCCTTTGATCCACGCCAGCGCTGTGGCGTTATCCGCGTCCTTGTCCAATGGGCCAAAAATCATCTGCGTTAAGCCGCCTTCCACCAAGCCGCTAAGGAGGAGCACCGGGATCAGGAGCATCAACGCCGCGGCGATGATGCGACTGCTATGGCCCGTGGTCAGCCGCCAGGCGTCGCCCATACCCACCGCGCGGCCGAGCGCCGCGCCGGCCAAGGCAGGCAGGAAGCGCAGCGCGATGGCGAGACTCGAGGCGACGGCAATGGGGGTGCCGATGGTGGCGGCCAGACCCTGTCCGGCGCTGCCGGTGGCCGTGGCGATAAGGCCAAAGACGGCGATCACGGTATAGAAAACCGCCACCGCCATGAGGGCGATGCCGATGCCGTAAAGGAGAAACCTGCCGGTGCGTTTGATCAGGGTGGCAAAATCAATCTTCAAATATTCCGCCGGGCCCAACAGCGACAAGCGGTACCACGAGGTCATGATGAACGCGCCCCAGAAGAGCACCGCCAAGCCGTATAGCGCCGTGGCGAGGCCGACGCCGTCTTCCGGCGGACGGCGCAGCAAAATCAGCAGCGCGGCATCGAATGCGTCGGACATCACCAGCCCCAGTGCCGGCAGAATATAGAGATAGGCGATGGCGGCATGATGCAAC
>JACFMS010000053.1 GCA_019455285.1 Sphingomonadales bacterium | reverse complement strand
CAGAACTTCTACTTTCTGGAAATGAACACCCGGCTTCAGGTGGAGCATCCGGTGACCGAGATGATCACCGGCATCGATCTGGTGGAGCAGATGATCCGCGTTGCCGCCGGCGAGAAGCTGAAGATTGCCCAGAAGGATGTGAAGCTGAACGGCTGGGCGGTGGAATCCCGCGTCTACGCCGAGGATCCCTTGCGTAATTTCATGCCCTCCATCGGCCGCCTGACGCGCTACTTGCCGCCGCAGGAGAATGATCGCGTGCGCGTCGACACCGGCATTTATGAGGGCGCGGAGATCAGCATGTATTACGACCCCATGATCGCCAAGCTGGTCACTTACGGGCCGACCCGCGCGGAGGCCATCGAGAGCATGCGCGAAGCCTTGGACGCCTACTACATTCGCGGCATCAACCACAACATCAGTTTCCTGACCGCGATCATGAATCACCCGCGCTTTCAAGAAGGGCGCCTGTCCACCGGCTTTATCGCCGAGGAATATCCCGACGGCTTCGCTGGCGGCCATTTATCGGACGAGGCGCGCCGGGCGCTGGCCGCCGCCGCCACCATGATGCATGTCACGGAGGTGGGCCGCCAGTCGCAAATTTCCAGCCGCATTGATGAGCATGCGCCGCGCTATGGTAATGAATGGGTGGTAACGCTCGATAAGCAGGAGTTGACCACCTCCTTCAGTCTTACTAAGACCGGCTGCGCCATCCTGGTCGGCGATGTCCTGGTGCCGATGGACACCGATTGGACGCCGGGCAAGCCCTTGCTGCAAGGGCATGTCGGCGGCCGACCGATGAGCATTCAGGTGGATAAGCTCGCCGAAGGCTATCGCTTGACGTTTGATGGCGTCAGCATGCGCGCGCTGGTGCGTTCGCCGCGTACGGCTGAATTGGCGCGCCTGATGCCAGAAAAGTTGCCGCCGGATACCTCGAAGTATCTGCTCTGCCCAATGCCGGGCTTGGTGGTCAACATCGAGGTCAAGGAAGGCGAGGAAGTCAAGGCCGGTCAGGCGTTGGCGGTGGTGGAGGCGATGAAGATGGAAAACATCTTGCGCGCCGAGCGTGACGCCACCGTCGGCAAGATTGTCGCCAAGAAGGGCGACAGCCTCGCCGTCGATGCGGTGATTATGGAGTTTGCCTAAAGAGCGAACGTCAGTCGCCGGATGTTTCGACATTGACGGTAATGATGCTGCCGACCTTGGGCGAGAGACCTCTAAAATCGATCTGAGCGCTGTGACTGGAAATATCAGCCCGTTCCTGTCCCACCCCAGGCATTTTAGTGTTCAAGGTAACGGCGCTTACCCGGCGGCTGGGGGCGTCTGACCAGGCAATATTGTCGATCACCAAGCCAGTAAAAAGCCCCTGTTCTCGCCACGCTTCGGCGCGGGTGAATTTGATCATCAGGCGATCGGCAGTCACGTTCACCACGTAGCCGCGTCCGAGATTCACCGTAACGCTAGTCTCGGGCAGGACTTCGACAAAAACGGCGCTTGATGCCTGCCCGCCGTCGCTGTCATTGACTACGTGCATCAATTTAAGAGTGGCGCCGGCTAAGGACGGTCCGGCAGCGGCGGCGGTGCTTAAAAACGCGCACAGAGTAAAGGCGATTCCAGTCAGTATCTTTCTTACCGTCATGATGACCCTCAAAGTAAATTGTTGCTGGTGGGGATAAGACGTACAAGCGGTGGCAGCTGTGAGGAGGGGGCGGGAGAGTCGTTCTTGGTTTCTACCTCGATGGTTATCTTATCGCCGACTTTGGTCGATAGATCGCGCAGGTTTATCAGCGCGGTATGGCCAAAGACTTCGCTCCGCTCATCGCTGACGCCAGGAATGTTGGAGCGCAGCTTGATCGCTTTTACCGTTCGCTCCGCCGCATTGGACCAAGCGATGTTGGCGATTACGACGCCGGTAAACAGGGCCTCGCTGTCCCAGACAATATTACGGATAAATCGTATGGTGAGGTGCTGGGACGTGACGTTGATGACATATCCCCGTCCGGTATTTATGGTGACGTCCGTATCTGGCCGAACTTCCACATAAACCGCTTCCGAAAAATGAGCGGCATTGGCGTCATGAACAACATGGATGAACTTCAACTTTGTATTAGCGAGGGGTGCGTTACCGGCGCCAGCAGCGCCCAGCATGGCCCACAGACTGATAACGATGACTGTCATATAATTGCGGATGATGATCATTGTCATGATGAGCTCGAAAATGGCGCTATTGTCGCAAGACAGACGAATGAGCGAGGGTGGTTGTGATGACCAGTGAGCAGACAGTGACAGAACCGTCGCGCCGCGCCGTACGCTTACGCATCTCTGGCCGGGTGCAGGGGGTGTGGTTTCGCGGCTGGACGGTGGATCAGGCGCTAACCCTCGGCATCGACGGCTGGGTGAGGAACCGGCTCGATGGCACGGTGGAAGTCTTGGCGGTGGGCAACGATGCGGCGGTGGAAAGTCTCATTCGCGCCTGCCGCCGTGGTCCGCCCGCCGCCCGGGTTGAGGACGTCGAGGTAACGCCGGCGCAAGGCATTACGCCCAAGGGCTTTATCCAAAAGCCGACGGTGTAACGCAAGCTGCTCTATGCACAGGCCGACGGTTTGATGAAGACGTCTTCAAACGTCTCGCGCAGCGCGGCGTCCACATCGGCCATGGTCACCGGTAGCCCGAGGTCCACCAGCGAGGTCACGCCGTGCTCGGCGATGCCGCAAGGGACGATGCCGGCGTAATGCTCCAGGTTGGGCTCAACGTTGATCGCCAGGCCGTGAAACGATACCCATTTCCTGACCCGCACGCCGATGGCGGCGATCTTGTCCTCGCGCCCCGCGCCGCGCGCCACCCACACGCCGACGCGGCCCGTGCGGCGCTCGCCCTTCACACTGAAACGGGCCAAGGTGCGGATGATCCATTCTTCCAGGTTATGTACGAAGCAGCGGACATCGTTGCTGTGTTTTTTCAGGTCGAGGAGCACATAGACCACCCGCTGGCCGGGGCCGTGGTAGGTGTATTGCCCGCCGCGGCCGGTTTTATAAACCGGCAAGCTGTCAGGGGCGATCAGGTCTTGCGGTTTGGCGCTGGCGCCGGCGGTATAAAGCGGTGGATGCTCCAATAGCCAAATCAGCTCGCGCGCCGTGCCGGCGCGGATCGCCGCCGCTCGCGCTTCCATTTCCGCCACCGCCGCTTCATAGGCTACCGGCGTGTCGCTGATCCGCCATTCGATGTCGTTCATAGCGCCTCCTTACCACACCGGCGATTTTAAGAAAACGCTAACCATGGCCATGCCAGTCTGAGGGGCAGCGAATGGAGGTAATAGCGTGACCGCAGTAAATGACGTCAAAATTGAAATTTCGGTGGTGCTCGGCCGCTCAATAATGCCCATTCGCCATCTCCTGAAAATGGGCCGTGGCGCGGTTATCGACCTCGATGCCAATCACGAGTCGCCCGTGATGATTTATGCCAACAATACCCTGATCGCCAAAGGCGAGGTGGTGGTGTCGGGCAGTAAGGTCGCCGTCAATATCACTGAGAGCATGCGCGACTATCAGCACTGAGCGGGTTGCCGTACAGCCTGTTATTTTTTTACGCTCAAATATAACATATAATTAATGTGAATAATATTGTTTTACATATTCAGTTGATTTTTTCCTGGTATTTGCCTACCTAATAATGTGTTTATTGGCACGAGCGGGCAAAGGTATCCCATGCTGCCGATCATGCTGGATCTATCGCAAGCGCCGGCAGTGCTTTATGGCCGGGGGGGCGGCGCGGTGCGTCGCCTGGCGTTGCTGCGCGAGGCTGGCGCCGCCGACCTTAGGGTCTATGGCGATGCGGCGGTGCAGGCGGCGGCGGGAGCCTGCTGGCGCGGCGAGCGGCCGAGCGGTAAGGAGCTTGCGGCGGCGCGGGCGGTATTTCTGGTCGACGTGCCGGAGGCGGCGGAGATGGCCGCCGCGGCGCGTGCGGCGGGGGTGCTGGTCAACGTCGAGGACCAAGCGGCATTGTGCGACTTCTACACCCCGTCGGTGGTGCGGCGCGGCGATCTGGTGATCGCCATCTCCACCACCGGCAAAAGCCCCGGGTTGGCGCGGCGCATCCGCGAGAAGATCGAGACCCTGTTCGGCCCCGAATGGGCCGGGCGGGTGGCGCAGCTGGCGGCGGCGCGGAATGATTGGCGGCGGGACGGCGTCGGCGCGGCCGAGGTGGCGCGCCGCTCCGATGAGTTGATGAGAAACGAAGGCTGGTTATGAACACCATGGCGGCAGTACAGCGAGAGGCGGCCCCCCTGGCCGAAACGGAAGCCGAGCGGGTCAGCGGTGAGGCGCGTCTGGCGCACCTGCGCGCCCTTTATGCCGGGGCCGAGGCCGAAACGCTGCTCGAAGCCATGATCCGCCGCGAATTTCCCGGCAAGATCGCCCTTGTTTCCTCCTTCGGCGCGGAATCGGCGGTGCTCCTCCATCTGGTGGCCAAGGTCGATCCTGGCCTGCCCATCATCTTCCTTGATACCCATAAGCTGTTTGGCGAAACCTTGCGCTACCGGGATGACCTGCAAAAGCGTTTGGGGCTGACCAACATTCTGACCATCGAGCCCGATCC
>JACFMS010000025.1:39507-41315 GCA_019455285.1 Sphingomonadales bacterium | reverse complement strand
TCGCAGCAACACTTTATCAGTGTTGCACTTGTGCCGTGAACTCAGCGGATCCAGTCACTAAATAAGAATCTGGATTCCTGCTTACGCGGGAATGACAAGGTAAGGTTGGAGAAAATATCACCCTATCAAATCGGCAGCGTGGTGACGTTTTTGACTTCCTTCAAGGCGAAGCTGGAATTGACATGAGAGACGCCGGGCAGATGGAGAAGCACCTGCTTCAACAACGCTTCGTAGTCGCGCACGCTGCGGGCGATGACATGGAGGAGATAGTCGAATTCGCCGCTCATGGAATAACAGGTAATGACCTCCGGCCGGCCGCGCACTGCGTTCTCGAAGGTGGTCAACGTCTCTTCGTCATGCTGCTTCAATTGCACCCGGGCGAAGACGTGAATGTCGAGACCCAAGGCGGCGGCGTTCAATACCATCTGGCGGCCGAGGATGACGCCGTCATCCTCCAATTGCTTGATGCGTCGCCAGGTCGGGGTATGGCTCAAGCCGATGCGCTCGCCAAGCTCCTTGACCTTGATGTCGGGCTCAGCTTGCAGGGCTCGTATGATTTTCCAGTCCAACTCATCCATAAATATCCATCCTATAATTATAACATCTATTAGGATAATTTTCTAAAATGTACCAGATTGATACTATTGATCGCAATCCCATTTTTCATGATTCGCCGTATAATCAAGGGGTCTATCGGTTCCACCCCATTGGAAAGGGAAGCGGCACCTCCATGAAAACGGCACGTCGGTTTGTACCTCCCACCCCGCCCCACGGCAGATTTCACGTGCCGGACGCGCCCCGCCGCCCCGGTGAGCGGCCGAATTTCAGCACGCTGAAGCTTCAGCCTGCGGGGGCGGTGAAAAAGCCCGCCATCGATGTTGATCCGATGGATATTCACGATCTCGCCTTTGGCCTCATCCGCGTGCTTGACGATAAGGGCCAAGCGGTTGGTCCATGGGTGCCGAAACTTTCGGTCGATATCTTGCGCCAAGGCCTGCGCTTGATGACCTTGTTACGTATCTACGATGAGCGCATGAACGCGCTGCAACGGCAAGGCAAGCTCTCTTTCTACATGAAGGCGACGGGGGAGGAGGCGGTTGCCGTGGCGCAAACTATGGCGCTGCGCACCAGCGACATGATCTTCCCGTCCTATCGCCAGCAGGGCGCGCTGATCGCCCGCGGCCGCGATCTTGTCGACATGATGTGTCACTGTTTGTCCAATGCCCGTGACAATCTGAAGGGGCGGCAGTTGCCCATTCATTATTCGTGGAAAGAAGGCAATTTCTTCGGCGTCTCCGGCAATGTGGCGACGCAGTTTTGTCAGGCCGTCGGCTGGGCCATGGCGGCGGCCTATAAGGACACCAACGATGTGGCGATCTCCTGGCTGGGCGAGGGCAGCTCGGCGACGCTCGATTTTCATCACGCCATGACGTTCGCCGCCACCTATAACGCGCCGGTGATCTTGAACGTGGTCAATAACCAGTGGGCGATCTCCAGCCATCAGAACATCGCCGGCGGCGGGCGCACCACCTTTGCCGCCCGCGCCATCGGCTACGGCATTCCCGGCCTGCGCGTCGACGGCAACGATTTTCTGGCGATGTATGCGGCGACCGAGTGGGCGGCGGCGCGCGCTCGCGCCGGCCATGGCCCGACGCTGATTGAAGCTTTCACCTACCGCGCCGGCGATCATTCCACCAGCGACGACGCCAGTCGCTATCGCCCCAAGGACGAAGCCGCCGCCTGGCCGCTGGGCGATCCCATAAAGCGCCTGAAGGATCATCTGATTGGTCGCGGCGCGTGGTCGGAGG
>JACFMS010000025.1:0-39497 GCA_019455285.1 Sphingomonadales bacterium | reverse complement strand
CGGAGGAGGATCATCTGCGGCTGGAAAGCGAGCTGAAGGAGAGCGTCGCCAAGGCTTATAAGGAAGCGATTTCCTACGGCACGCTGCACGAAGGCCCCTGGTCGCCGGTCAAGACCATGTTCGAGGATGTCTACGAAGAAATGCCGCGTCATTTGCGCCGCCAGCGCCAAGCCCATGGAGTGTAAGACATGGCGCAGATGAGCCTGGTGCAGGCGATCAATTCCGCCCTCGATACCGAACTTGACCACGATCCTAATGTGTTGGTGTTCGGCGAGGACGTGGGCTATTTCGGCGGCGTCTTTCGCGCCACCGATGGCTTGCAGAAAAAATATGGCTCGGCGCGGGTGTTCGATACGCCCATCGCCGAAGGCGGCATCATCGCCGCCGCCATCGGCATGGGCGTTAACGGCCTGCGTCCGGTGGCGGAAATTCAATTCGCCGATTATATTTATCCAGCCTACGATCAGATCGTCAGTGAGCTGTCGCGGCTACGCTATCGCTCGGCCGGGGAGTTTACCGCGCCGGTGACCATCCGCACGCCGTGCGGCGGCGGCATTCGCGGCGGCCAGACCCACAGCCAAAGCCCGGAGGCGATTTTCGTCCACGTACCCGGCTTGAAAGTGGTGATGCCATCCAATCCATATGACGCCAAGGGGCTGTTGATTTCCGCCATCGAGGACAACGATCCGGTGATCTTTTTCGAGCCCAAACGGCTCTATGGCGGGCCATTTTACGGCGACCATCAGGCGACCTCGCAAAGCTGGCGCGGGCATCCCAAGGGTGAGGTGCCGGAAGGACGTTATACTGTGCCCATCGGCAAAGCGGAGATCGTGCGTCCCGGCAATGCCCTGACCATTCTCGCCTACGGCACCATGGTGCATGTTTCGCTCGCCGCCGTGGAGCGGCTAGGCGTGGATGCCGAAGTCATCGACCTTAAAACATTGCTGCCCTATGACATGGACACTATCGCCCAGTCGGTGACGCGCACCGGGCGCTGCGTGGTGGTGCACGAAGCGCCGCGCACCGGCGGCTTCGGCGCGGAGCTGATCGCTGAAATTCAGGAAGAATGCTTCTGGTCCTTGGAAGCGCCCATCGTCCGGGTGACGGGTTACGACACGCCTTATCCGCACGCCCACGAGTGGGAATATTTTCCGGGGCAGGGCCGCATCATCGAGGCCATCAACCGCGTTTTGGGAAACTGACATGGCAACATACGTCTTCAAGCTGCCGGATATCGGTGAAGGGGTGGTGGAAGCGGAAATCGCCGCCTGGCATGTGGCACCCGGCGACACGGTGGCGGAAGACCAGCACCTGGTTGACGTGATGACGGAAAAAGCCACGGTGGAAATCACCTCACCGGTGGCGGGTGTGGTGCAATCCATCACCGGCAAGGCGGGGGATCGCATTCCCGTCGGTTCCGACTTTATCGTATTCGAAACGGATGTGGCGGCGGCGGTCGAGAAAAAGCCGGCGATGGCGGAGGCCAAGCCCGCGCCGACGCTCGTTGAGCCTGCGCCTGCGCCCGCGCCCGCGCTTGCAGCAAGACCAGCGCCAAATGCGAAACCAGTTGCGACCCATCGCGGCCAGCCGCTGGCTTCGCCGGCGGTGCGGCTGCGCGCCTTGGAGAAGGATATTGATCTTAGCAACGTGCCCGGCAGCGGCCCGGCGGGACGCATTACCCATGCCGATCTTGATGCCTTCATCGCCGGCGGCGGACGGTTGGCGGTCAGCGGCGGTCGGCGGAAGCGCACGACGGTTACGGAAGTGCCGATCATCGGCCTGCGTCGCAAGATCGCCGAACGCATGCAGCTTGCCAAACGCAACATCCCGCATATTACCTATGTGGAAGAGGTGGACATCACCGCGCTGGAAGAATTACGGCAGCATCTGAATGCGCAGTACGCCGATCGGCCGAAGCTGACATTGCTGCCCTTTCTTATGCTGGCGCTAGTCAAGGCGCTTCGCCGTGTACCGCAAGCCAACGCCCATTATGATGAAGCCGGCGGCAAGCTGTTGCAATATGACGCCGTGCATATCGGCATCGCGACGCAAACCGACGCCGGGCTAAAAGTGCCGGTGGTCAAGCATGTCGAAGCGCTTGATATCTGGCAGGCGGCGGCGGAATTGGCGCGCCTCGCCGACGCGGCGCGGGACAACAGGGCGAAAGCCGAGGATCTCAGCGGCTCCACCATCACCATTTCCAGCTTGGGCAAATTGGGCGGCATCGTCTCGACGCCCATCGTCAACCTGCCGGAAGTGGCCATTATCGGCGTCAACAACGCGGTGGATCGCCCGGTGGTGAGAAACGGCCAGATCGTCATCCGCCGGATGATGAATCTATCCTCTTCCTTCGATCACCGCATCATTGACGGCGCCGACGCCGCCAATCTGGTGCAGGAGATCAAGGGACTACTCGAACAACCCGCCGCCATTTTCATCGAGTGAAATCATGACCAATATCAGAACATGCAAGGTCCTCGTCGTCGGGGGCGGTCCCGGCGGCTACGTGGCGGCCATCCGCGCCGGTCAGTTAGGGCTTGATACGGTGATCGTCGAGGCCGATCGGGTCGGCGGCACCTGTCTCATTCGCGGCTGCATTCCGTCAAAAGCAATAATCCACGCCGCCGGTAAGTATGAAGCCATGCAGGCCCACGTCGGCGCAGGCCATCTGGGTATTCGCTTGGATAAGCCGCCTATCCTCGAGATGAAGAAATTGGTGGCGTGGAAGAATGAGGTGGTGGCGCGCCTGAACGCCGGCGTCGAGGCGTTGCTGAAGAAAGCCAAGGTGGAGCGCGTCACCGGCTGGGCGACGTTTCGCGACGGCAAGACCTGCGATGTCAGAACGGCGGATGGTATGCTGACCATCACGGCGGAGCACGTCATTTTGGCCACCGGATCGCGGGCGGTGGAGTTGCCGTTCCTGCCGTTCGGCGGCAATGTCATTTCCTCAACCGAAGCGCTGGATTTGGCCGAGACGCCCGCTCATCTTGCCGTCATCGGCGCGGGTTACATCGGGCTGGAGCTTGGCATTGCCTACCGCAAGCTGGGGGCCAAGGTGACGTTCGTGGAGGCGCAGGATCGCATCCTGCCGCTTTATGACAAAGAGATCACCCGGCCCATTGAACAATGGTTGAAGAAGCACGGCGTTGAGGTGCATCTAGAAGCCAAGGCGCGCGGGCTGGAAGAAAAGAAGGGCAAAACCAATCTTGTTTTTGCCGACAAAAACGGCGCGGAGCATCGTCTGATCGTAGATAAAGTGCTGGTCACCGTCGGCCGCCGTCCCAATACCGAAGGCTGGGGCTTGGAAAACATGGCGGTGGATATGAACGGCCCCTTTGTCAAGGTGGACAAGATGTGCCGCACCTCGATGAAAAACGTGTGGGCGATCGGCGATCTCGTCGGCGAGCCGATGTTGGCGCACAAGGCGTCCGCCCAGGGCGAAATGGTGGCCGAGATCATCGCCGGTCATCGCCGCGCCTTTGATCCGGTGGCGATCGCCGCCGTCTGTTTCACCGAGCCCGAGGTGGTGGGCGTCGGTTTGACACCCGACGAGGCGAAGAAAAAAGGCGTCGAGGTGGTGGTGGGCAAGTTTCCCTTTGCCGCCAGCGGCCGTACGCTTTCCATGGAAGCCGGCGCGGACGGCGGCTTTGTCCGCGTCACCGCCGACAAGGAAAGCCAGGTCATCCTCGGCATTCATGCGGTGGGTGCCCATGTGGCGGAGCTCTCTGGCGAATTCGCGCTGGCCTTGGAAATGGGGGCGCGGCTCGCTGACATTGCCGGCACGATCCATGTGCATCCGACGCTGACCGAAGCCTTTGCGGAAGCGTCGCTTGCCGCCTTCGGTCGGGCCATACATATTTAGCGCATATTCCCGCTGCAGTGGTCCATTCTGACTATACTTTAAATATGCTTTATTATGCTAAGACTTGGCAGAAGTGAATCGTTCCCCTACCGTGAGTGGATGCGGTAAGGGAACGGTGTATGTGGTGGCGGCGGGGATTCCTGATTCTGGCGTTGGTGTTGTTCAGCGCCAAGGCGAACGCCCGCGGGGCATTTGAAACCTATGGCGATGTCGCGGCGGTGGCGATTCCCGCCATCGCCGGCGCGGTGGCCATCTCTCACAACGATGGCGAGGGCCTGGCGCGGCTGACGACCGCTTATACTGTCTCCGTCGCAGTGACCGATGGCTTGAAGCGGGTCGTGCGCCGGCTGCGGCCGGATGGCAGCAATGATCTGTCCTTTCCGTCCGGTCACGCCACCCGAGCCTTTGCCGGGGCGTCCTATCTCCACTGTCGTTATGGCTTTACCCGCGCCATCCCGGCCTATATCGCCGCTGTCGCCGTGGCCGCCAGCCGGGTCGATGCGGATAAGCACCATTGGAGCGACGTCATCGCCGCCGCACTTCTCGCCCACGCCATCGCCTGCGCCGTTACCGAGCCGCTAGCGTCCTGAATCCGAAGTTCGCCTCATATGGCCGCCATTGCCTGGCGTAAGGGCTTGATTTCGATCATGACGAGCGCGCCGCAACCGACTAGAATAGCTGGGCAGCACCAACGAGGAAGGAGCGCCTATGTCATTTCGTACAATCCTCGCGCCGATGGCCTATGAGCGGTCGGCCAAGATCGCCCTGGAGGGGGCGGTGATCCTAGCCCGGATGTTTAATGCCCACATCAACGCGGTTCATGTGCGTTTCGACACCACCGGCATCATGCCTTATGTGATCGGTCCGACGCCGGCGGAGCTCTTGGTGCAAATATCTGAAAATGCTGAGAAAGTTGCCAAGGAGCGGGCGCTGGCGGTGCGCGCCGTGTTCGATGCCGTGGTCAAGGACGCGGGGATCAAGGTGGTGGATCATGCGGCGCGGGGGGCGACGCCCTCGGCGGCGTGGCGCGAATCTTTAGGCAGCTTTGACTATCGCTATGGCGTCGAAGGGCGGGTGCATGACCTGGCGGTGGCGCCGCGGCCCGAGGCCAACGACCTGGAAAACCGCATCGACGTGCTGGAAGGCCTGTTGTTCAACTCCGGCCGGCCGGTGCTGATGCTGCCGCCCAGTCTGCCCAAGGCCATCGGCAGCACAGTGGCGATCGCCTGGAACGGCGGCGTCGAGGCGACCCGGGCGGTGGCCGCCGCCCTGCCGTTCCTGGAGCAGGCCAAACGGGTGATGGTGCTGACCGTCGATGGCGAGGAGCTGGATGGGCCGTCGGCCAAGGATCTGGTGGATAGCCTGGCATGGCATGGCGTCAGCGCCGATACGGTGCAGACCCGCGAGGAGGGGCTGTCGGACGGCAAAACCATTCTGAAGGCGGCGGGAAGCTTAAGCGCCGATCTTCTGGTCATGGGCGCCTATTCCCACAGCCGCCTGCGCGAGCTCATTCTCGGCGGCGTCACCCAGGACGTGGTCGAGGCGGCCAATATGCCGGTGCTGATGACGCATTAGCGACTGCGGGGCAATTCTTTGCAACTTTATCGCGCCGACGCAGGGAATCCTGGGCTGGGCGCGTATACTTGCCAGGACGGGGCGGCAAGCGTTGCCGCTATCGGGAGAGGGCTTTAAACCTTAAGGAGGTAGCTATGACCTTTCGATACGTACTTCTGGCCTCGGCCGTCAGCCTTCTTGCCTTGCCGGCGGCGGCTCATATGGAGGGCGGCAAAATGTCCGGCAAGCCCGGCATGGGTGCGATGATGATGCAGGAGGTCGACGCCAACAAGGACGGCGTGATCGACAAAAGCGAGTTTACCACCCATCACGGCTCAAAATTTTCCGATGCCGACGCCAACAAGGATGGCGTCGTCAGCAAGGAGGAGATGATCAAGCATTGGGACAGCGAACGGGAACGCCACCGCAGAATGATGCAGGATCAGGCCTTTTCGCGCTTTGATAGCAACGGCGACGGCAAGATTTCCAAGGAGGAATTTTCCGCCGCCGGCGATAAGGCGTTCATGATGATGGACCGTAACAAGGACGGCAAGCTGTCGTCCGACGACCGTCGGATGAAGAGCGGCTATGGCCCCGGCTCCGGCATGATGCCTCCCCCCGACATGCCTGACGACGAATAACCCCCTCCTCGTCAGGACAAAAGGCGGCCGGTCCCACCGGCCGCCTTTTTATTGATGGTCAATGGCTTGCCCGAGCGGCCTTGAAACCGTATGTTCGCCGTGGTGTTTAAGGCAATTTTAGGAGCAATGGATGTTCACGGGCTCGATCACCGCCCTCATTACCCCCTTTCGCAACGGCAAAGTGGATGAGGATGCCTTTGCCAAGCTGATCGAGCGGCAAATTGCGGAAGGCACCAACGGGCTGGTGCCTTGCGGCACCACCGGCGAGTCGCCGACCTTGAGCCACGATGAACATCGCCGGGTGACCGAGATTTGTATCGAGGTGGCCAAGAAGCGCGTGCCGGTGATCGCCGGCTGCGGCTCCAATTCGACCGATGAAGCCATTGGGCTGATGGAGCATGCCCAAAAGGCCGGGGCGGACGCCGCCCTGATCGTCACGCCCTACTACAACAAGCCGACCCAGGAGGGGCTTTATCAGCACTTCAAGGCGCTCCATGACGCCGTTCCGCTGCCGATCATCATCTATAATATTCCCGGACGCTCGGTGGTCGACATGACGGTGGACACCATGGCCCGCCTGAACAACGATTTGCCGCGCATCATCGGCGTCAAGGACGCCACCGGCGACGTGGCGCGGGCGACCCGGCAGCGCCGCGCCTGCGGTCCTGATTTTCTCATGCTGTCGGGCGAGGATATTACCGCGCTGGGATTCAACGCCCATGGCGGACGGGGCTGCATTTCGGTGACCTCCAACGTCGCGCCGAAACTGTGCGCCGAATTCCAGGCGGCGACGTTGAAGGGCGATTTTGCAAAGGCTCTCCAACTGCAAGACAAGCTGGCGGTGCTGCATGACGCCATGTTCGTCGAAACCAGTCCGGGGCCGGTGAAATACGCGGCCAGCCTCCTCGGATTATGCGCGCCCGATATGCGGCTGCCCATGGCGCCGGTTTCCGAGCGCACCAGGGAAGTGGTAAAATCCACCTTACATGCCGTCGGCCTTCTCGGCTGAACGGACTGCACGCGAGGTTAGCCATGGCCGCTCCCGAGCGCGCGCGCCGCAAGGTCGCGGAAAACCGCAAGGCGCGCCACAACTACTTTATCGATGATACGGTGGAGGCGGGCATCATGCTGGTCGGCACCGAAGTCAAATCGCTGCGCGCCGGCCAGGCCAACATCAACGAAGCCTATGCCGACATGCGTGATGGCGACATTTACCTCGTCAACGCGCACATTCCGGAATATACCCACGGCAATCGGTTCAATCACGATTCCAGGCGGCCGCGCAAGCTCCTCTTGCATCGCCGGGAGATCAACAAGCTGGGCGCGGCGTCCGACCGCAAGGGCTATACCCTGGTGCCGCTGTCGATCTATTTCAATGACCGTGGTCGGGCCAAGGTGGAGTTAGGCTTGGCCCGCGGCAAGGCGGCGCACGATAAGCGCGAGACCATCGCCAAGCGCGACTGGGAGCGCCAGAAGGCGCGGCTGGTGAAGGACTACGGCTAAGGTAAATAGCGGCGGATGTCAGCTACCACCGCCTCGAACATTTCCGTGGTCAGCCGGCCGGTATTGGTGTTGTAGCGCGAGCAATGGAAGCTGTCATAAAGCCGCTGGCCACCGGGCAGGTCATGAACCGCGCCGTGCGCGAAGCCGTAAGCTGAGAGTTTAAGGTCAAGGGCGCGCAGCGTCGCCTCATGGGCCACGCGGCCCAGCGCCAGGATCGCTTTAAGATGTCCATAGCCAGCGATTTCGGCCTTCAGGAAGCGGCCGCAGGTGCGCGCTTCTGCGGGCGTCGGTTTGTTTTCCGGCGGCACGCAGCGCACCGCGTTGGTGATCACGGTATCGATGAGCGCCAGGCCATCGCCGGGATCGGCGCCATAGCGCCCGTGGGCAAAGTCGAATTTCAATAAGGTGGGATAGAGAAGATCACCGGCATAGTCGCCGGTGAACGGCCGCCCGGTGCGGTTGGCGCCTTTCAAACCCGGGGCGAGGCCGACCACCAGAAGCCGAGGATCAGCGACGCCGAATGCCGGCACCGCGCCATTGTACCAGTCGGGAAAGGTCGCGCGATTACCCTCGCGAAATGCTGCCAGGCGGGGACATAAACCGCAATCCTTGGGCGGATCGCGATCGGCGCGGCGCGGCGTGAAACGTGACGTCACGCGTCCTCGGCCTCGCCATCGATTTCGCGCGATATCTCATCGCGGATATCATCGAGTTCGATGAAGCCATCAGCCTGCCGGCGCAACTCATCGGACACCAGCGAAGGCGCGCCGCGGGTGGTGCTCGCCACCGTGACGCGAGCCCCCTTCCACTGCACCGCTTCCACCAAGCGGCGGAAATCGCCGTCGCCGGAAAACAGCACGATGTGGTCGGCGTGGGTGACGAAATCCATGATATCGACGGCCATCTCCACATCCATGTTGCCTTTGATGCGCCGCTGACCTTCGCTGTCGGTGAATGTCTTGGCGGGTTTGGTCACCACTTGATAGCCGTTGTAGTCGAGCCAGTCGACCAGCGGCCGCAGGGGTGAGTAATCGCCTTCCTCCAGGAGCGCGGTGTAATAGAAGGCGCGGATGAACCTGCCGCGCGTCACAAAGAAGCTGCGCAGACGGCGGAAGTCCACATCGATCTTCAACACCCGGGCGGCGGCATGAAGGTTGGCGCCGTCGATGAAGAGGGCGATGCGGTCAGAAGGATGGAACCCGAATTCGTCGGTTTGCTGGGGCATGGGGTTAATTCCTTTAAAAATATTGTCATCAAAAATAGTCGCCCGGAGTCTTTGAGCCTGCACCCCGGATAAGGTATAGGCTTAGCCGACCACAGGGCGGCCTGTCCAGGCTGATATCCGGCGAATGAGGAAATTGATGGCGCTCGCGTTTGTTGCTTTAGGAGCCAACCTGCCGTCGCCCCGATTCGGCCCACCCCGGGCGACCCTGGAGGCGGCGTTGGCGGCCCTGGCGGATCGCATCGGTCCGCTGGTCGCACGCTCGCGCTGGTTTGAAAGCGAGCCGGTGCCGAAATCCGATCAACCCTGGTTCATCAATGGCGTTGCAGCCCTGGAAACCTCGCTCAAGCCTTTGAATATCCTTAAAATTTTACACGATATTGAGCGCGAATTCGGGCGCGTGCGTAAGGCCCGCTGGGAGGCGCGGCTCCTGGACTTGGACCTGCTGGCAGTGAATGATCTAGTCTTACCGGGCCGGGATAGCTGGGCTTCGCCCCCCCCCAATGCCTTCCGCCTGCCGCACCCCCGGCTGCATGAGCGCCGTTTCGTCCTCCTGCCTCTCCTCGACGTGGCCCCCGATTGGCAGCATCCGGTGACCGGCGAGGGGGTTGGCGAGATGCTGGCCAAGCTGCCGGAAAGCGACGTGGTGCGCCCTTTACAGGGGTAACTCAAGCCTGTATAAGCCTGGGTTTCCTAAGCGACTTTTTGGCCTGAAGGATTGAACGCCATGGCGCGTGTAACTGTCGAAGATTGCGTAGAAAAAGTCCCGAACCGGTTTGAACTGGTGCTGATGGCCGCGCAGCGGGCGCGGCAGATCTCCTCCGGCTCGCCGCTTCATCTCGACCGCGACAACGACAAAAACCCCGTGGTCGCCCTGCGTGAGATCGCCGAAGACAAGGTCATGCCCGATGCCATGCGCGAAACCATCATCGGTAGCATGCAAAAGCATGTCGAGGTTGATGAGCCGGAAGAAGAGCCCGATATGTCGCTGCTGCTGGCCGGCCGCAAGGCGGGCGAGGGCGAAGGTTTCGCCGGCAACGCCATGGCGGATGCTGCGGCGCAGATGCGCGCTCAATACGACGAGGACGATGACGCTGGCGGCGAGGAAGGCGACGTCGACGAAGAGTGATTCATTCAGCCGGCGTTTCCTCGCCGGCTCCCCTTGCGGCCATAATCAGCGTATGATGGGAACGGTGCTTGGCGTGCCGCGCTCAAGCGGTTCTTTTATTGATCATCGGCAGGAGAGGCGGAGGTGATCCGGCAATACGAGCTTGTCGAGCGGGTTCGCGCCTACGACCCGCAAGCCGATGAACAATTGCTCAATCGCGCCTATGTGTTTTCCATGAAGGCCCACGGCTCGCAGCAGCGCGCCTCCGGCGACCCTTATTTCTCCCACCCCCTGGAGGTCGCCGGCATTCTCACCGATATGCAGCTCGACGGCGCCACCATCGTCACGGCGCTGTTGCACGATACCATTGAAGATACCCTCGCCACCTACGCGGAGATCGAGGAGCTGTTCGGCGAGGAAGTGGTCAAGCTGGTCGATGGGGTGACCAAGCTGTCGCGCATCGAGATGAAATCGGAGGCGGTGCACCAGGCTGAGAACTTCCGTAAATTCCTGCTGGCCATGTCCAACGACATCCGCGTGCTGTTGGTGAAGCTGGCGGATCGTCTCCATAACATGCGCACACTGCATTACATCAGGGACGCGGAAAAGCGCCGTCGCATCGCCATGGAGACCATGGATATCTATGCGCCGCTGGCGGCCCGCATCGGCATGCACGAGATCAAGGAGGAGCTCGAAGAGCTGGCGTTCGAGCAGCTGTTCCCGGAAGCTCGCGAATCTATTGTCGCGCGGCTAAATTTTCTTCATTCCCAGGGCGGCGAGGATTTGCGCCAGCGCATCATCGAGCAGCTAAAGTCCCTCCTCGATAAGCATGGCATCAAGGCCAAGATCACCGGGCGCGAGAAAACCCCATACTCCATCTGGCGCAAGATGGAGCGGCACAGCATCACCTTCGAGCAGCTTTCCGATATCATGGCCTTTCGCGTCATCGTCGATAAGGTGGAAACCTGCTATGACGTGCTTGGCGTCATTCACGGCAAATGGCAGGCGGTGCCGGGCCAGTTTGACGACTACATTTCAACACCGAAGCAGAATGGCTATCAGTCGCTGCACACGGCGGTGATCGGGCCGGAACGCCAGCGCATTGAAATCCAGATCCGCACCGAACGCATGCACCAGATCGCCGAGTTGGGCGTGGCCGCTCACTGGCGCTACAAGCAGAAAGCCGGCAAGGTCGACGGCACGCAATACAAGTGGCTGCGCGAATTGCTGGAGATATTAGAGCATGCCTCCTCGCCCGAGGAGTTCCTGGAACACACCAAGCTTGCCATGTTCCAGGATCAGGTATTCTGCTTCACGCCCAAGGGCGAGCTGATCGCCCTGCCCAAGGGCGCGACACCGGTGGATTTCGCTTATGCCGTGCACTCACAGATCGGCGATACCTGCGTCGGCGCCAAGGTCAACGGCAAGCCAGTGCCGCTGCGGGCGGAGCTGAAGAACGGCGACCAAGTGGAAATTTTGCGCTCCAAGGCCCAGACGCCCAGTCCGCGCTGGGAAAGTTTTGTGGTCACCGCCAAGGCGCGTTCCGCCATCCGCCGCCATGTCCGGCAGCAGCAGCGCAAGGAATACGAGGAACTTGGCCGTGAAATCCTGCGCCGCGCCTTCGAGCGCGAGGAGCGGGAATTTACCGATAAGGCGCTGGCCAACGCCGTCGGCAAATTGAAGCTTCAGGATACGGCCGAGCTTTATACCCAGGTCGGCGCCGGCACCTTACCCGACAATCAGGTGCTGGAAGCCATCTTCCCCGGCTTAAAGCTCAAGGCCGCCTTGGCCCGGGCGCTGCCGCTGGCGCGGGACAAGGGCAAGGTCAAGGAGCGCAAGGCCGGCGATCTGGCGGTGCCGATCAAGGGCTTGACCCCCGGCGTCGCGGTGCATTTGAGCGAATGCTGCCATCCGCTGCCCGGCGACCGCATCGTCGGCGTCATGCTGCCTGGCCGCGGGGTGCTGGTGCACACCATAGATTGCGAGGCCCTGGAAGCCTTCATGGACATGCCGGAACGCTGGCTCGACCTGTCCTGGCAGCGGGAAGGGGAAAAGGCCGATGTGTTTGTCGGCCGCGTCGATCTCGTCATTCACAATGAGGTGGGCGCGCTGGCCAAACTTGCGGAATTGGTTGCCCGCGACGGCGGGAACATTAATAATCTTAAGATCACGGACCGCGATCCCGACTTTTTCCGGCTGATCGTCGATATCGAGGTCCGCGACGTCAAGCACCTGACAGGTATTGTCGCCGCGCTGCGCGCCTCCCCGGTTATTACCTCGGTGGAGCGCACGCGCGGGTAAGAATGAAAAGGGTAAAGCGAGAAACGATATGAAACACGACGAGGTGCTGCGCCATTTCCGCGAGGCAGGCGCGCTGCTGGAAGGGCACTTTATTTTATCCTCGGGGCTGCATAGCCCGATCTACCTGCAATGCGCCCGGGTGCTGATGAATGCCCGGCGGGCGGAAACCCTATGCCGGGCGCTGGCGGCCAATATTCGCGACGGCCTGGGTGATAAAATCGACATGGTGGTAGCGCCAGCCATGGGCGGCGTCATCGTCGGTTACGAGCTTGGCCGACAGTTGGGACTGCCGTCAATTTTCGCCGAGCGGGTAGAGGGGGCGTTTGCCCTGCGCCGCGGCTTTGAAGTCCCCCAGGGGGCGCGGGTGATCATCTGTGAGGACATCATCACCACCGGCCTGTCGTCGCGGGAATGCATCAATTGCGTCGAAGCCAATGGCGGCAAGGTGGTGGGGGTGGCCTGCCTCATTGACCGCTCCGGCGGCCGGGCCGATCTCGGCGTACCCTTGTTTTCCCTGACCCGACTCGATATCCCGACCTACGAGCCGACGGCGGTGCCGCCCGAGTTGGCGAAAATCCCCGCCACCAAGCCCGGCAGCCGCGGGTTGAAGGCTTAAGGGATAGACCGCCTTTTTGCCAATCTTGACGCTTGTCCAATTTCTCCGGCTGTGGTTATATGCCCACGCCCCAGCCTGAGTTTTACGACAAGTTAGACAGTTGCCAGTGCGGTTGTTTTGGATATCAGCGTTGCGGGGTGCCCGCGCCATAGGCGCAGGTTTGGCGCTCTTGGCGCTGCTGTCATATACCCTCATCCCGCCTGGGTTCATGCCGGGCCTGTTGGCCGACGGCGGCCAGGGCTTCGTGGTATGCACCGGCTATGGCCCCCATGTCGTGGCGGTGGACGGTTCGGGAAATCCCGTCCAGACGCCGGCCAAATCTGGTAAAGCATCCCCTTGCGCCTTCGCCTTTGCCAGCCCGGCGACGCCCTCGGCGGTAGGGTACGAGCCGGTACTTTTTGTCATGCTGGCGGCGGCGGTGCTGCCGTTTCTGCACACCACCCTCCTTGCCGCTCGATTCGTTCCCGCCATCGGCCCCCGGGCACCACCCTCGCGCCTCCTCTAATCTTTAGAAAACAGCAGTTTTGCCGGTTGCCGTCTTAAGGCAGCGGGCATTGCCTGCACATGGCCTCCTCACGTTTTTCAACGCGAAGGGGGGCTGCTTTGGCGCTACGAGGAATGAATAATGTCTGTAACAAAGTCTTTAAAGCTCGGCCATGGCCGAGCCCATGCTTCTTTAACCGTTTCCTGCGCCGTGGTGGCGCTTGTCCTGCCGGCCGCCGCGCAGGAGGCGGTGAAGCTGCCCGATATGCCGGTTACGGCTGTGGATGATCAACAGGTGCCAGCGGCCGATGCGCAGCTATTTAACGCATCAGAACTCGACGATGCGGCATTGCAGTCTTTGCGGCCCGCCACCAGTGACACGGCAAGTCTTCTGAAAAACATGCCTGGCGTGAGCCTGTACGGTGCCGGGGGGGGTTCCAGTCTGCCGGCAATTCACGGTCTGGCCGATGACCGCTTGCGCATTAAGGTCGATGGCATGGACCTGATTTCGGCCTGCGGCAACCACATGAATCCACCTCTCTCCTACATGGATCCGACCAACGTGGAGAGCATCAAGGTGTTTGCCGGCATTACGCCAGTCAGCCTCGGGGGTGACAGCATTGGCGGTACGATTTTGGCGGAGTCGTCCGCGCCCGAGTTCGCCGCTACCGGTGAGGGTACCCTGCTGAAGGGGGAGACTGGTTTCTACTATCGCAGCAACGGCAACGCCAGAGGCGCCAACGTCAAAGCGACCATCGCCAACGAGACCCTCAGCATGACCTATAGCGGCTCCACAGCGGAAGCCGACAACTACAAATCAGCCAAGGCATTCAAGGATGCCGGCTTGGCAGCACCAGGTAGAGGGTGGCTGGAGGGGGACGAGGTGGGATCAACGGCTTACAGATCACGCAACCACTCGCTTAGCCTCGCCATGCGTAACGAGAACCACCTAACCGAGCTGAAGCTCGGCGTGCAGGACATCCCATTTCAGAACTGGCCCAACCAGCGCATGGACATGACCGGTAACGACAGCATACAGGTCAACCTGCGCCATACCGCCGAACTCGACTGGGGCTCGCTGGAGGGCCGCGTCTATCATGAAAAGACGCGCCACAAGATGCAGTTCGGCGATGACAAGCTCTTCTGGTACGGCCCTAGCTCACCCAACAACTTCTCCGACAGCGGCATTCCCTGCACTCCCAAAGGCAATCCTGGGGGATGCGCAGCCGGCATGCCCATGGACACCGAGGGCAAAAACACCGGTGTGGCGGTAAAGGCGGATATTAAACTCACGGCACGCGATCTGCTCCGCGTGGGCACCGAGGCCCAGCGCTACCGCCTGGACGACTGGTGGGATCCGGCCGGCAAGGGGATGTGGCCGGACACCTTCTGGAACATCAACGACGGCAAGCGGGACCGACTGGCCCTGTTCACCGAATGGGAGGCGAGGTGGAGCCCACAGTGGCTCACTCAGTTCGGGATCCGCGCTGAGCGGGTGGAGATGGATGCGGGCAAAGTGCAGGGGTATAACGCCGGTTACTCGGCAGATGCGAATGACTTCAATGCCGCCGACCGCAAGCGGACCGACAACAACTTCGATCTGACCGCCCTGGCGCGCTTTACCCTGGACGCCACGCGCACCATCGAGTTCGGATTGGCCCGCAAGACTCGCTCACCCAACCTCTACGAGCGCTACACCTGGTCAACCGGCGGCATGGCGATGCTCATGGTCAACATGGCCGGTGACGGCAATGGTTATGTCGGCAATCTCGATCTGGATCAGGAGGTTGCCCACACCGTCAGCGTCACCTTCGACTTGCACGATGCCGCCCAGGAGAAGTGGGGGCTGAAGGTGAGCCCGTACTACACCCACGTCAAGGACTACATCGATGCCGAACGGCTCGCTAAAAGCGTGGGCGTAACGGACGATTTCGTCTTCCTTACCTTCGTCAATCAATCGGCTAGATTGTATGGTCTGGATGTATCCGGCCATGTGCTCCTGGCGAAGACCGAGCGCTACGGCAACTTCACCGCCAGCGGCGTCCTGAACTATGTCAGGGGCAAAAACCGGACGACCGGAGACAATCTCTACAACATCATGCCGTTGAACGTAAAACTGGCGGTGAGCCATCGCCTGAACAGTTGGACTAATACGATTGAACTCGAATGGGTCGATGACAAGGATAGGGTATCGCAGGTGAGGAACGAGATTCCGACCGACAGCTACAGCCTCGTCCACTTACGCAGCAGCTACGAATGGAAGCGAGTACGCTTCGACATCGGGGTCGAAAACGTTTTCGATGAGTTCTACAGCCACCCGCTAAGTGGCGCCTACACCGGCCAGGGTGCGACTATGCCGCCAAAACCCGGCCTAGTTCCTTGGGGTGTTACTGTTCCCGGCATGGGCCGTTCGATCTATGCCGGGGTAAACATCAAGTTCTAGTCACCGCCGTCGATAGGCGCCAGGGATGGACGCCTAGCGACTCAGTCTCGCTCGCCGAAAAGAGAAGGGCGCGAAGAGGGAACCTATCTCCTTCGCGCCCTTTCGTTTTATTTGCACCGCTTGTTGCCCGGCGCCGGCCTTTTCGGGATAAAGTGCGTGTTCCTTCCGCCGGGACCTCGCATTAAAGAGCCTCGCCCCCGAAAATGCCTTGGGTACAAAACTCCAAATCAGGTACGCTTCGAGAATAATTCACCCGTTGCTAGCAATTCGAATCCGGGGGTTGTCCAAAGATAGCAATTATGATTATGTGCTGTGCTTGCTCCGAGCGGGTGGGTGAGATAGTGAACGATATGGGGCAATTACGAACAATGGGATCGGCGGTCTGGCGCTTTTTCAGCGTCCACCTCGCCGTGCTCGCTCTTGTCGTTCAAGTGATGGCCCCCGCCGGGTTCATGCCCGCAGGCAGCCAGGGTATTGTCCTTTGTTCGGGTAACGGGCCCATGCTGCTGGTCGTGGGGCCGGATGGGCAGCCGGCGAAGGCGCCTTCCGCCCCGCATAAAGATTCTCCCTGTTCCTTTGCCTTTGCCGGCCAAATGGCCGTAGGAAAGGCGGTTATGACAGCCGGCTTCATGCCCGCTGCCGTTCCCGTGCAATTGTGGCGCCCGTCGGCAGCGCCATTATCCCTTGATTTATATCTTGCCGCCACCCCCCGTGCGCCACCGTCCAACCTTGCGTGATTGTTAACATTTTAGGATACCGGCTCGCTTCAGCGTAGACGGGTCCTGCTTGTTCCGGCGATCTCATGAACATGGGTCTGCCGCATCATCTCAAGGATATGGTTATGTATAAATCTGATGCTATTCGCGCCGGTGCTGATACGGCATGAACGGCGGCGTCACAAGGAGCGAAAAGCTGAGGCGGACACCGAAATGTGTCCCCAGGCGTCTGCTGGCCGTTTCCCTGTCCCTGGCAATACACGCCGCCATTATCGCCGGTATCCTGACTTGGCCGGCGTCCCATAGTGCGTCATCGGCCGCCGACATGCCCTTCATAATGGTGACGCTAATGCCGGAGCCTGACAAGGAGCCCGAACTCAGGCCGGTGTCACTACCACCTCTTATGAAAAAGGCGGCAGAACAGGAACTTCTGACAATCCCTCCTGAAAAGAAAAAACCACCGGAATATCCCTCCCCGGTCATGGCCTCGGAAGCGGCGATTGCGGAAATATCGGCCACGGCGCCTGAATCCAGCGCTCCCGCTGAAGTTAGTCCAGCCATGCCCGCCCTGACCGGGTCTGAGGCCCATGCGGCTGCCCTTGCAGCCGCAAGGAATGAATACGCAAAAAAACTATGGACCCATCTTGCCCACTACAAGCCGCGACTAATACGAGGCAAAGGGACGGTGGTCGTCGCCTTTATGCTGTCACCCGAAGGGGATCTGTTGTCGGTGGAACTTCAGTCCGATAACGGCAATGATGCCCTCCGTCGGATGGCCATCGCCGCCATACGAAAGGCGCGCCCCTATCCCAAAGTGCCGCCCGTTCTGGGCGATGGTCCATTCCGCTTTGAAATCGCTTTTGACGCCCAGTGATGGCAGGGAACATTCCTGGGCGGAAAAATTGCCTCGTGTTCATCATTGCTAAAGCAACAAGAGGCGAGTATTTGAGCCATCATGTGGACGCGCTTTTGGCAGTTTTTATGGCCGCGCATGGGGTGGCGTCGCTATGCGACCTACCTGCGCCACCGCCTTGTGCGCATGCCGGGAACTTCCCATACCGTGGCGGTTGGTTTTGCCGCCGGCGCGGCGATGTCCATGACTCCGTTCATGGGCTTTCATTTTATCCTATCGGCAGCCTTTGCCTGGTTCCTGCGCGGCAATATCCTGGCCTCCGCCGTCGGCACCATCATCGGCAATCCGTGGACCTTTCCCGTGATCTGGGTCGTCACCTACGAGATCGGCTGCTGGCTTCTCGGTATCGACGCCCATGCCGTCTCGATCCGGGGGCATACCGTGGCCGAGGTGATGCATGATCCGTGGGGCGTTCTGTCGCCGGTGCTGCTCCCCATGGTGCTGGGCAGCGTGCCGGCCGGGGTTGTGGTATTCTTTGCCACCTATTGGCCAGCAGCCAGGATCATCGATCGCTACAGGCGCCAGCGTATGGAACGTCGGCATCGCCGGGCGCTGGCGATGATGGAGCGGATGACAGCCGCTAACAGCGGCGGAACGGAGGAGCGTTAGAATGCCGGGTAAACCTGATCGGCGTCCCTTGCGCCTGGGCGTCAACATCGACCATGTGGCGACCATCCGCAACGCCCGCGGCGGCCATCACCCCGACCCGGTGCGGGCGGCGCACCTGGCGGCGCGCGCCGGGGCCGACGGCATCACTGCCCATCTGCGGGAGGATCGCCGGCATATCTCCGACCATGATATTGCGCGGCTGAGCCGGGAGATCGACCTGCCCTTGAACCTGGAGATGGCGGCCACCGAGGAGATGCTGGCCGTGGCCCTGCGCCATCAGCCGCACGCCGCCTGCATCGTGCCGGAAAAGCGCGAGGAGCTGACCACCGAAGGGGGGCTTGATGTGGTGGGCGGGCGCGATCATTTGGCGCGCTATGTGGCCGCCCTGAAACAGGCCGGCATCCTGGTCACCCTGTTCATCGATCCCGACGAGGGTCAAATCCGCGCCTCCCATGCCTTAGGAGCCGATCAGGTGGAGCTGCACACCGGCGCTTACTGCGAGGCGCAGGGCGAAGCCCGCGCCCGGGAGCTTGGCCGCCTGGTGGCCGGGGCGGCGCAGGCCCATGCCCTGGGGCTGGAAGTCCACGCCGGCCATGGTTTGGCCTACGACACCGTGGTCGATATCGCCCGTATCCCCGAAATCGTCGAATTGAATATCGGCCATTTCCTGGTGGGCGAGGCGATTTTTTGCGGCCTGGAGGCGGCCATTGCCCGGATGCGGGCGCTGATGGATGAGGGGCGGGGCCTTGCTACCCGCGCCCACCTGGGCTGAGCGATGCTGGTCATCGGGCTCGGTAACGACATCATCGACATCCGCCGTATCGAGCAGTCGCTGGCGCGCTACGGCCAGCGCTTCATCGACCGGGTGTTCACCGAGATCGAGATCGAGCGCTCGGAGCGGCGGGCCGGCCGCGCCGCTTCCTACGCCAAGCGCTTTGCCGCCAAGGAAGCCTGCGCCAAGGCTTTGGGCACCGGCTTTCGCCGCGGCGTGTTCTGGCGCGACATGGGGGTGATCAATCTGCCCACCGGCCGGCCGACCCTGGCGCTGACCGGCGGCGCGCTCCTCCGCTTGCGGGAAATCACCCCGCCGAGCTTCGCGCCGCGCATCGATCTGACCATCACCGATGATTACCCCTGGGCGCAGGCCATCGTGTTGATTACCGCTGTTCCGCCCGAACACGCGGCGTTACAGGCTTGACACCGCGCCGGCAACCCGGCTTGATGGCGGCCGCAAAGCAAGGATTGACATGGAAGACATCATGGATGACCAGAAAAACGGTTCTCTTGGGGAGACCATCCGCACCATTGCCGTGGCGGTGCTGATCGCCGTTGTGTTTCGGAGTTTCGCCTTCCAGCCGTTCAATATTCCCTCCGAATCCATGGTGCCGACGCTCCTGGTGGGCGATTATCTCTTTGTTTCAAAATATGCTTATGGCTACAGCCGGCATTCGTTGCCGTTCAGCCCGCCGCTGTTTCATGGCCGTTTGCTTGAAAAACCGGTCGAGCGCGGCGACGTGGCAGTCTTCAAGCTGCCGCGTGACGGCCGCACCGATTACATCAAGCGCATCATCGGCCTGCCGGGTGACAAGATTCAAATGATCGATAGCGTCCTCTACATCAATGGTGAGGCAGTAAAGCGCGAGCACGTGGACGACTATGAAAACGGCGATCCCAATGTCTCGGTGCGCCGCGCCGCGCAATACAAGGAAACGCTACCCAACGGCATATCCTATATGACCCTTGATCTCTACGGCGCCACTGACGCCGACAATACGCCGGTGTTCGAGGTGCCCGCGGGTTATTATTTCGCCATGGGCGACAATCGCGACAATTCCGCCGACAGCCGCCTGCCGATGTCGCGCGGCGTCGGCCTGGTGCCGGCGGAAAACCTCGTCGGCCGGGCTGAGATCATCACCTTCTCCACCGACGGCAACGCCCGTCTGTGGGAGATATGGAAGTGGTTTGGCGCCATGCGCTTCAGCCGCTTCTTCACATCGATTTCTTAAACCCATGACGGACGGCGACCTTTCCCCGCTTTACGACAGCCTCGGCTATCGCTTCCAATCATCCGCCCTGCTGCGCCAAGCGCTCAGCCACGCCAGCCTGGCTGGCGACGTTAACTACGAACGGCTGGAATTTCTTGGCGATCGGGTGCTGGGTCTGGTGGTGGCGGAATGGCTCCTGGAGCGCTACCCGAAACTGAAGGAAGGACCGCTTGCCCAGCGTCTGGCCGCCCTGGTCAAGCGCGAAACCCTGGCCGAGGCGGCCAAGGACTTGGACCTCGCTCGCTATGTCCTGATGTCGCGGGGCGCCGAGGACGAGGGTGGGCGGACAAAGCCGGCCATTCTCGCCGACTGTTGCGAGGCGGTGATCGGGGCGATCTACCTGGATGGCGGCCTGGAGGCGGCGCGGGGCCTTATTCGCCGCGCCTGGGCGCGTTTTTTTGATGGGTTGGGCGAGGCGGCGCGGCACGCCAAGACCGACCTGCAGGAATGGGCGCAGGGGCGGGGGCTGCCGGCGCCCACCTATCGCGAGGTCGAGCGCAGCGGTCCCGATCATGCGCCGCAATTCGTCGTCGCCGTTGATGTGGAAGGATTTGAGCCGGTGACCGGCGAAGGCAGCTCCAAGCGGACGGCGGAGGTTGCCGCTGCCGAGGCGATGTATAAAAAGGTGACCGGCGATGGCCGCTGACGATAAGACACGCTGCGGCTTCATCGCCATCGTCGGCGCGCCCAATGCCGGCAAATCGACGCTGATCAATCAGTTGGTGGGGGCCAAGATCGCCATCGTCAGCCGCAAGGTGCAGACCACCCGCACCCGCACGCTGGGCATCGTCATGGCCGGGCAGTCGCAATTGGTGTTCGTCGATACGCCGGGCATCTTCCGGCCGCGCCGGCGGCTCGACCGCGCCATGGTGGCGGCCGCCTGGGCCGGGGCGGAAGAAGCTGACCTCATCGTCCTGGTGGTCGATGCCGAGCGCAAGGGCGCGGATGAGACCCAGGACATCATCGCCCGTCTCAAGAGCGCCGGACGACAGGCGATCTTGGCCCTCAACAAGATCGACGCGGTGAAGCGGGAATCTCTTCTCAAGCTCGCGGCTGATCTTAATGCCGCGGGCATTTTTACCGATATCTTCATGATCTCGGCCTTGACCGGCGACGGGGTGGCCGACTTGAAGGCGCATCTGTCCGTAGCGGTGCCGGAAGGCCCCTGGCTTTATCCGCCGGACCAACTGGCGGATATTTCCGAGCGTCTCCTGGCGGCGGAAGTGACGCGGGAGAAAATGTACGACCAATTGCACGAGGAACTGCCCTACGCCTCCACCGTCGAAACCGAGGGGTGGGAAGAGCAGAAAGACGGCAGCGTGCGCATTTCGCAGGTGATTTTTGTGGAGCGCGACGGCCAGAAGGCCATTGTCATCGGCAAGAAGGGCCAGCGCCTGAAGGCCATCGGCCAGGCGGCGCGTGAGGAGCTGGAAACGATGCTCGGCCGCCGCGTGCACCTCTTTCTGTTCGTCAAGGTGCGCGAGGGCTGGGGCGAGGATCGCGAGCGCTACCGCGCCCTCGGTCTCGACTATGTGGACTGACGGAGCGGCAGGCCCCACAATCACACCATGGAATGGCGAGACACCGGGATCGTCTTGGGGCTGCGGCGGCATGGCGAGCATGACGCGCTCTTGGAGATTTTGTGCGAAGGACGCGGCCGCGTCCTGGGTATCGTCAAGGGCGGTTACTCCCGCCGTCAGCGCGGCAACCTGCAGCCAGGTAATCTGCTGTCCGTGACGTGGCGGGCGCGGCTGGAAACCCAGATGGGAGTGTTGACCACCGAGATTGCCCGCGTCCACGGGTTGGCGCTCTGCCATGATGTCTTAAGGCTGGAAGCGCTCACCGCGCTCATTGCCATGGCCAGCGCCACGCTGCCGGAGCGCGAGCCGCATCCGGCGGCATTTAGCGGTCTCCTGGCGGTGATCGACCTCTTGGACGCCTCTGGCGATGAGCCGGCGGCCTGGCCGCGGTGGGCGGGGGCGGTGGCGCAGTGGGAGGCGGCGCTGCTCGCCGATCTCGGCTATGGCCTTGATTTGACCGCCTGCGCGGCGACCGGCGGGGTTGATGATCTTATCTATGTGTCGCCGAAATCGGGCCGGGCGGTGAGCGCCGCCGCCGGCCGGGCCTATCACGATAAGTTATTGCCATTGCCGGCGTTTTTGCGGGAAGGCGGTTCCGCCGTCTCGATGGGAGAGGCGGCGGCGGGGCTGACGCTCACCAGCTTTTTTCTTGAACGCCACGTTCTTGGCCCCCATGGCGCGACGCTCCCGCCTGCCCGCCTGCGTTTTGCCGAGCGGGTTGCGTCCGCCGCCCGGCCGGGGGTAGAGTGACGCCCGCGTTTTAAGAGGGTAGGAAATCGACCCCCTCACCCTACCCCTCTCCCCCTAGGAGGGGGAGAGGGATGCGAAGACTTAGCGAGGTCGTGGACCGAGCTTAGTCGGAGCTGGGTGAGGGGGTATTCTCTACCATTTCCTTTAACCTCAACTCTCCAGATTTTTGCCCATGATCAAAGCCGCCGAACAGATCCGCGACGCCGAACTATCCGAGGCGTTGAGCGAGCGTTACCTGTCCTATGCCCTGTCCACCATCATGTCGCGCTCGCTGCCCGACGTGCGGGATGGCTTAAAGCCGGTGCATCGCCGGCTGCTTTTCGCCATGCGGCAGTTGAAGCTTGACCCGGCCACCGGCTTTAAGAAGTGCGCCCGGGTGGTGGGCGACGTCATCGGCAAATACCATCCCCACGGCGATCAGTCGGTCTATGACGCGCTGGTGCGTCTGGCGCAGGATTTTGCCGTTCGCTATCCCCTGGTGGACGGTCAGGGCAACTTCGGCAACATCGACGGCGATAACGCGGCGGCCATGCGCTATACCGAGGCGCGGCTGACCGAGGTCGCCATGGCGCTTCTTGATGGCATCGACGAGGACGCGGTGGATTTCCACCCCACCTACGACGGCGAGGACAGCGAACCCGACGTGCTGCCCGCCGCCTTCCCGAACTTGCTGGCCAATGGCGCTGCCGGCATCGCCGTTGGCATGGCCACCAGCGTGCCGCCGCACAATGTCTCCGAGCTGTGCGACGGACTCCAATATCTTATCCGTCACCCCAACGCCACCACGGCGCAGCTCCTCAACCGCATTCCGGGCCCCGACTTTCCCACCGGCGGCACCATCGTCGAGGCCAAAGAGTCCATTGAGCAGGCCTATGAAACCGGTCGCGGATCGTTTCGGCTGCGGGCGCGTTGGCAGGTGGAGGACACCGGCCGCGGCCAGTATCAGATCGTGGTCACGGAAATTCCCTACCAGGTGCAAAAGTCGAAGCTGATTGAGAAGATCGCCGACCTGATTTCCGATAAGAAGCTGCCGATCCTTCAGGACGTGCGCGACGAGTCGACGGATGAAGTGCGCCTGGTGCTGGAGCCCCGCGCCCGCACGGTGGAAGCCAACGTGCTGATGGAAAGCTTGTTCAAGCTCACCGAGCTTGAGGTGCGCGTGCCCTTGAACCTCAATGTGCTCGACAAGAACCGTACGCCCCGGGTGATGTCCTTGAAGGAAGCCTTGCAGGCCTTTCTTGATCACCGGCTGGAAGTGCTGCTGCGCCGCTCTCGCCATCGCCTGGGCAAGATCGAGCATCGGCTGGAGGTGCTCGAGGGTTATCTCATCGCCTATCTCAATCTTGACGAGGTGATCCGCATCATCCGCGAGGAGGATGAGCCGAAGCCCGCCCTGATGAAGCGCTTCAAGCTCTCCGACGTGCAGGCCGAGGCGATCCTCAACATGCGATTGCGCTCGTTGCGCCGGTTGGAGGAGATGGAGATCAAGGGCGAGCACAAGACGCTGTCGGCGGAAAAGAAGGAACTGAAGGCGCTGCTTGCCGATGAAACCTTGCAATGGAAGCGCATTGCCGAGGAGATCGCGGCGATCAAGGAAAAATTCGGCGCCAAGACCGCGCTTGGCCGGCGGCGCAGCGATTTTGCCGAGGCGCCGATGGTCGATGTGGTGCCTTTAGAGGCGATGATCGAACGCGAACCCATTACCGTCATCTGTTCGGAAAAAGGCTGGATTCGCGCCATGAAGGGCCATCAGGCGCAAAGCGAGGAGATCAAGTACAAGGAAGGTGACCAGGCCAAGTTCTGGCTCCATGCCCAGACCACCGACAAAATCCTGCTCTTTGCCTCCAACGGCCGCTTTTATACCTTAAGCGGCGACAAGCTGCCGGGCGGGCGCGGCCATGGCGAGCCGGTGCGCCTCATGATCGATCTTGGCAATGACGAGGAGATCGTCGCCCTCTTTCTCTACCGGCCGGGCAGCCGGCTGCTGGTCGTCTCGGAGGACGGCAAAGGGTTTGTGGTCGAGGCCGACAAGGCGGTGGCGCAGACCCGGGCCGGCAAGCAGGTGATGAATACCGAACCCAAGGCGCGGGCCAAGCTTTGCGTGCCGGCGGACGGCGACCATGTGGCCAGTGTTGGCCAGAATCGCAAGCTCCTGGTCTTTCCCTTGGCCGAGTTGCCGGAGATGACCCGTGGGCGGGGCGTGCTCTTGCAGCGCTACCGCGACGGCGGCGTCAGCGACGCCAAGGTGTTCCGCAAGAACGAAGGGTTGACATGGAAGATCGGGGATCGGCAGCGCACGGAGACGGATCTGGCGGATTGGATTGGCTCGCGCGGTAATGCCGGGCGGCTGCCGCCAGCCGGTTTCCCGCGCAGCAACCGCTTCGACTAGGTAAATAGGCCCTAACCCCTTACGCCACGGAGCGGGCGGCGCGGATCAGCTCTTCCGCCCGGTTAAGGCAGACTTTCTGGTCTCCAGCCGCGCTGGCTTTCGGCGTCGACCGGCCGATGGGGCGGCCGAGCACCACCGGCGGCGCGTCGAAGATATCGATCTCCGTCGCTTCAGCGGCTGCGGGCTTTCTTTTGAGCCAAGTAAACATGGACGACGTTTCCTCAAACTTTTTTTTGCCGCTTAACTTTCGCGACATTTTATTACCATTTCATTAAACTTTGGCAATTTTAAGGACGTTTACCACAAGATGTTGTGATCTAGATCACATTTTACGAAAAAAAATCGCGCCGGGATCAATGCAAACCCGGCGCGACGGCGAATTAACCTTAACTCGAAGGTCAGGCTCTTCTGTTCGTTCAGTCTTTAACCTTGTCGTCCTTCTTGGGCTCTGGCGTATAGAGCTGGAACGGGCCCAAGGGGCAGGCATTGCCGCGCCGGATGACGGTGATGAAGTCGACATTGCCGCAGATCTGCGGAATGCTGGTCGAATAGGCAAAGCCGCGTTCGAACTTCAGGCCATGGCAGCGGTAGGGGAACTTGCTGACATAGGTCTTCCCCCCCTTCATGTGAAAGAGCAGGGTGTAATCATCGACCACCTCGGTGCGGTCGATCTGATAGAGCTGGAGACAGGCTGGGGCCGTCTCATCCGGGTTGTTGGCCGGGGCGGCTTTTTCATCGGCCAAGGCCGCCGTCGCTGCCCCGACCGCCACGGCGGCGAACGCCGCCAAGGTAAGGCGAATGGACATGGGGGTTACTCCTCGTTGGCTTCCTGGACAGAAGCTATCATAAACCTGCCTTGCCGAATATGTACGATTGCTGAATAAGGGCGGTCGGCATTTACCGTGTATAAACCGATAGTTGAGAAGGTAGCCGCCGGTCCTTTTAGAAACTTGGCGTTTCCCCATGTCGCTTACCCTTCTGCAAAGCAGCTTGACCGCCCTTCTGATCGATGGCAATGCCCATTCGGCCAAGCTGATCACGGCGCTGATTCGCCAGTCGGGCATCGGCTCGGTTATGGTCGCCGCCAACGCGCAGGATGGTCTGCAGCTTTTGCGCTTAGGCTCGCCGGATGTGGTGGTGTGCGACTGGCGCAGCGACGCCAGCTCCCATCAGGATATTTTATGCTGCATTCGCGACCGCAATGCGCCTCACAACCCCCGCGTGCCGGTGGTCATCATGTCAAGCGAGCCGGAGTTGCGCCACGTGCTGCGCGCCCGCGACCTTGGCGCCACCGAATTCGTCGCCAAGCCGGTCTCGCAGCAGGCCATGCATCGGGCCTTGAAGTCGGCGTTGGAGCGGCCGCGGCCGTTCATCGATGAAAAATCGTTCTTCGGTCCCGACCGACGGCGAAAAAAGCAGCCCACCCCCCAGGAGCGCCGGGAGCGGCAGAAAGGAGATCTGGCGACCTAGCGGCCGCCGCTCCTGCCCACCAGGTTAAGAAATGGGAAAAAATTTAACGATATTTTAAGCGTAGCGGCTGACCATAAAGCCGTAAGAATAGGCATATATAAACGCGCCGAAAAATGAGCATGCCGTCATTCGCCGCTATTCGAATGCTGATTGTTGACCCCGACGCTAGCAACGCAAAGTCAGTGCTGGCGTTGCTGCGCGACTGCGGCGTGAAGGAGATAAACGTTTCGCAAACCATACCGGACATGCTGCAGCACCTGGCGGCCCAGCGGGTGGATATTATCTTCTGCAACTGGGTTTCCAACAATCTGCCCGCGCTTGATCTCTTAAAGTGCGTGCGCAACCCCAAGGCGTCGCACAATTATCGCATACCGGTCATCATGATCGTCTCGCAACCGAGCATCGAGCAGATCACCACGGCGCGCGATCTTGGCGCCACGGAGTTTCTTGCCATGCCGCTTTCTTTGAAAGCGATGGAAAGAGTGCTGACTTCGTTGAAATTGCGTCCCAGAGATTTTATTGTCGATCCGGCTTATATCGGTCCAGACCGCCGCCGGCGCAAGGTGGATGTGGCAAAAGAGCGTCGCGGCAAATCCAAGACGGCGGCGCAAAACAAGGAAACCGAAAAGGCCTAAGGTCCATCAGTTCGGGCCAGTATCCATGGCCTCCAGATATGCCATCACGCCGCGAAATCCCGACACCCCAAGCTTCCGGTAGATCGACCGCAAATGGTTGCGGACCGTAACTTCTCCGATATTGAATTTGGCGGCCAACGCCGGCGTCGGTAAGCCCGAGGCTCGCGCCTGCAAGATCTGACGTTCGCGCTTGGTCAACGGCAATGCCGCAATTTTCTGCGCCAGATTTGATTTGCGCATCATCTGCCAGCGGGCTTTAAGGCCGGTTTTTGCTAATGCCGACGACAGGTGATTGGCGACCGTGGATGGCGAGATCGCCAGCCGCTTGGCGATCTCGGCGTTTGTCAGACCTAAGGATGCCTCTCTGGCAATGAGGCTTTCCTGCCGCGTCAGATTGTAATGATCAAAAGTCGCCGCTGCATCGATGGCATCGTTTGCCCGGCAAATGTGCAGGGAAAGGGCGCTATCCTGGCCATAGGTAAGTTTTCTAATCTCCAGGGACAGTTGCAATCCCCACCGCTTGGCGTCGCTGAACGAGATTGTCACTTTAACGTGACGCTTGTTTTCCGCTTCCAGAAGCTTGAGGCAAATGGGACGCAGATCGGGGGCGATCGTCGGCTTTTGGCCCGAAGGTCTTTGAATGTCGCGGATGATATCCTGTAGAAATGTCGATGATGACGGTAAGCCGCAGATCAAGGCCAATTGCCGATCGACCATGATGAAATCCTGATAGGGCAAGTCCTGACCGATTTCTGATAACAGCCAGTCAAGCCGACGGTTTTTCTCATGGGCGTAAGCGCGATCCACTGCGCCTTTCAGGAAAGGCGTTATGGTTTCTGCAAAGGTCTCGTCCCGGTGTGTGAAGGGTCCCGCGCCGCTGGAGCGCAGCATCACCAGACTGCCGAACAAATGGCTGTCGATGGGGATGGAGATCACCATCGAGTGACGAAGATCGCGCGGCTTCAACAGGGTGCGGTAAAATCGATCGCGGGGCTCAAAGCCGACCGGCCAGATGAGCGATGAATTCATCACTTTCGGCCGACCAAGCCGCCAATTTTCAATCAAATAGGGTCTGCCCGGATCCTCATGAAAATGACTGTGGTGGAGGGTGGGGTAGTCATCGTCAATGCCGATGGTGCGTGTCTCCTCCAGCCGCCAACTTGGTGAGCTGGCCAGCAGGAACATCATGCATTTTGCGGGAATGACGCCTTTGATCCGCTGCATGGAGGCATCCATCAGCTCGGGCATGGAGCGGTATTCAAGGATCTCGGAGCCGATGGAAACGATATGCTGGTAGTCCCTGTCATGCAGCGCTAAGCTCATGGCGTTCCCCCCGCATATACCTTATTGCCAGCCTGCTATCCTGCCTCAACCATATCAGATGCTCAGCCCGTCCTCAATCTGATCAAAACTTCCCGGAAAAATGATCATACCCGCCTATTTGAGGCGGCCTTGGCCCATGGTCTAATAAATTACCTTAGGGGGCTGATAAGCAGAAGAATTCTTAAAAGTGAGAGGAAAGACCATGCGGACATCAGGATTATTATTCAGTCGGGGTACGACGTCGACGGCCGCCTTATTGTGCGCCGCAGCAATGCCGTTTCTGGCGGCGCCCAGCCAAGCGCTCAGTCAGCAGGCGGAGATGGCGGCGCTGGATGAGATCACCGTTACCGCCCGCAAAAGGGAGGAGCGGCTGCAGGATACGCCGGTTTCCATCGTCGCTTTTTCCAAGGATGAGATCGCCCAGCGCCAAATCGTCACCCTATCCGATATCACCCAGCACGCGCCCAATGTGCAGTTTAATCCCAGCGGCGTGGGCGGCAGGAATTCCGGCCAGGGCTTCATCCGCGGCGTCGGCCAGGTCGACTACCTGATGACCACCGACCCCGGCGTCGGCGTCTATGTCGACGGCGTCTATCTCGCCCGCAGTCTGGGCAGCATTTTCGATCTTGTTGACATCGAGCGGATCGAAATCCTGCGCGGCCCGCAAGGCACCCTTTATGGCAAGAACACCATCGGCGGCGCCATCAACATTGTTTCGGCCAGGCCCAGCCTGACTGAGTTTGGCGGCAGCATCGAAGGCAAGATCGGCCGCTTCGATCGCATCGACATGCGCGCCCGCGGGGAAGCGCCGCTGATCGCCGACAAGCTGGCGGCCAAGGTTGCCGTCAGCGCCCGCAGCGCCGATGGCTTCGGCACCCGGCTCTTGACCGGAGAAGAGCAAGGGGATGAAGACAGCGCGGCCATCCAAGGGGTGCTGCGCTGGATGGCGTCCGATGACCTGGAGGTTACGCTATCCTTCGATAAGACCCGGGTGCGCGAAAAATTCTCCCAGACGCACTTGGAAGAAATTTCCGCCGTGCCGCTGGTGATGCTCTACAACCTGTTCGTAGCTCCCTATGATGACCGCTACATCACCGATGATCCCTACGAAAGCAACGCCACGGGAAATAATTTCAACAATCAGGATATTTGGGGAGTCAACGGCACGCTGGAGTGGAACCTTGATGGCGTGACCTTGAAATCCATCACCGCCTATCGTCACTTGAAATCGCGGTTCGGCACCGATCCGGATGGCTCGCCGCAGACCATCGTCAATGAAGACGATTTCAATCGTCAGCGCCAGTTCACACAGGAACTGCAGCTTTCCGGCCTGTCCTTCAATGACCATCTGAATTGGGTGATTGGCGGCTATTATCTCCATGAAAACGCCCATACCGATATCGAGGTTTTCCTCTATCCGGATCTTTTGCCGATCATTGGCCTGGATCTGTCGCGAATTATTGACTCGACGCAGATTACCAAGAGCGCCTCGCTCTATGGCCAGGGCAGTTATGCCTTGACCGATCAGCTGAACGCCACTCTGGGCGTTCGATACACGCATGAGAAAAAGGACTACAGCACGTCGCTCTATCTTTTCTTGAGCGACGTCTATCTGATTGAGCCGATGAGCCGTGATGATTCATGGAACTCCTTCTCGCCGAAGGTTGGTCTTGATTATCGCTGGACCGAACATTTCATGACCTATATCTCCGCCGCCAGCGGCTTCAAAAGCGGCGGCTTTAATGGCCGCTCGACGGTCGCCAACGAAATCCTGCCCTACGACCCGGAAAAGATGTGGAGTTACGAAGCCGGATTCAAATCCGAGTGGCTGGATAACCGCGTCCGCTTTAACGGCACTGTCTTCTACAACGATTACAAGGATATTCAATTCACCTTAAGCACCGCCGATTCGGAAGGGGTGCAGGTGATCATTGTTGATAACGCCGCAAAAGCTCGGGTCATGGGCGCAGAGTTTGAATTGCTCGCCGCGCCTATGGAGGGCATGTTGTTGGCGGCGTCGGTTGGCATCATCGACGCGGAGTTTACCTCGGTCGAAGCCGGCGCCCCGATCACCGAGGACTCGCATTTTGCCTCGACGCCGAAATTCTCCTCATCAGTATCGGCGCAATATGCCGTGCCGCTCAACGACTGGGGTCACCTTACGGTGCGCGGCGACTTCAGTTACCGCAGCAAGATTTATTACGAGGTCAACAATCTGCCATCGGTCACCCAGAAAAGATATGGCCTGTTGAACTTGCAAGCTTCGTTGGAGCCGGCGGACAGCCGCTACAGCCTGACCCTGGCGGTCAATAACGTCACCAACAAGCGTTATAAATCTTCGGCCGTCAGCGTGCTGGATAGCTTGGGCTTTGCATCCGCGCAGTATGGCCGGCCGCGGGAGTGGTCGCTGTCGGGCAAGGTCAATTTCTAACGCTCAAATCAGGACTGATCAAATGGCGAAGAGTTGTCCCCGGAGCGGGTATGTCTTGCTGGGCGGTGTAGTGGGAGCAGCGGCCATGGCGGCAATGCTCTCCATGCCGATGGTGGATCCGCCTGGGGCCGCTCCCCTGGTGCAGGTCGATGACAGCGGCCGCAGCGTCGAGACATTCCATGTTGGCGCTGAGGATATTCTGGCGGTTACCCATGACGGAAGCGGCGCAATGCGGCTCTTTCCACAGGCCATCCAGCAAATAAAAGAGCCCGCCTTGAGCGGCAGCGAAGTGGTGACGATGAAAGTGCGGAATGCGCAAGGCACTGTCATCGGCGTTGGCGCCAGATATGTCGCCATTGGCGATGATCCCGCCGCCCGAGACATCTCCTGGACGTTGGTCTTGACCCTGCGCGGCACATTGGCCGCTCATTGCGCGCCAAGCGCCCCGGATCAATGCAGCGAAGTCGTCGGCGGCACCGATGAATTCGCCGCTTTCCGAGGCCGGATGACGGAGACCTCGGAAAATGGCGGGTATAGGCTTGTCCTGACCAGTGAAGGGAGAATGGAATGACCTTCCTGAAGAACACGCTCCTGTTTCTGGGCGGGGGCATTCTGGGCGCGGCCTTGCTGGCGACGGGGCTCTACTACTTCCCGTTTCCCCATGCCGCCAGAACGGAGCGGATATTGCCGGCCTTTGAAGCCAGCGCCAAAGCGCCGGAGATTTTCCGCTATACGCTCTCCGACCAAAGGGACGGCGACGTGATATCGCTCGTCACCTCCGGCTCGCCGGCGATCTTTCCCATGATGCCGGCAACCGACCGCGTGCTCAGCGAACCCAACGTCAAGGATGGCCTGGCGCTCATCAACAAGATGCGGGACGACGACGGCAACATCGTCGCCATCGCCACCGAATTGGAATCCGGTCATGAGGGGAGCCGCCTGATCAAGGGCAAGGTCATGACCCACACCACCTGGACCGTGATCGCGCCGGGACGCGGCGTGCTGTTTCTCTATCAGGTGGAAGATAACTGGACCCTGTTCAAAAGATTTGTGTTGCCTGGCTTACTATTCAACAAGTCGTGGCAGGGAAGCTGGAAAAACCTCAATACCCTGGGACCGCGCCCGGATGGCTACGGACAAGTCATCGGCGGCACGGGCGAGTTTGCCGGTAAGCGCGGCCATTTCATCGAATTTGCCGAATTACGGGATTTCTCGCCCGGCAAACAGCTTGCCGGCACCATGGAATTGCGCGTTGTTTTTGACGAATAACTGCAAGGAGAGCGAGATGAAGACAGCGAAATCTTGGACTATCGCCGTGGGGCTGATGGCGCTTGCCATGCCGATCAGCGCAATGGCCCAGGCTAATAATATACCGGCCTACAGCCAGCCTGCGCCGGGCGAGAAGGTGCTGTCGTTCTTCGGCATTCTGCCCGATCATGGCGTGGCGTTGACCACCGGCGGCAAAATGCCGCTGCGCACCGGGCCGGAGGGCATTGCCCTTTTTACCGAACCGGCGCTCAACAACACCCTGGCGCTGATCATGAAACTGGCGGACGAGAACGGCAATGTCGTCGGCTTCGCCTCAGAGCTGGAAATTTTCCCCGGCGATCCGGCAGCGGCGGAAATTTCCTGGGATACGGCGTGGACGCTATCCATTCCGGGTCGGGGCATGATCTTCCTGCACCAAATCGAACACTCCGGCGGGCTGGGGCCCAATATCGTCGAGCCCACCATGAAATCGGGCAAGGACTGGGTGGGCGACTGGACAGTAACCACCACCGTGGGGCCGCTGCCCAGCGGCCGCGGCCGGATCGTCGGCGGCAGCGGCGAATTCGCCAATATCAAGGGCAGCTTTGTCGAAATTGACCGCCTGACCGGCTTTACGGTCGATGGCGTGATGTTCGGCAAGCTCGAAATCCGCCTGTTCCTCGAATAGGGCCGCACCAGAATCTGAGGCGAATCGCCGCGACCTCCTGGCCGCGGCGCAAGCCCTTTTTGAGTAGATTCCGTCGGTTACAGCTCTCCGCCGACGACCTATCGTTTTGCGCTATATTCCAGGGCGTGTGCCGCTGCTAAGGTGATGGCGGTGGTATGAGTTTTTTTGCCCTGAACTATTCATTGCTTAAGGGAGGCGTTTCCGTGCAATTAAGCCGCGAAGATTTATTAGACTCCTACCGCCGGATGCGCACCATCCGCGCCTTCGAGGACCGCCTCCACGACGAATTTGCGTTGGGCGGCATCCCCGGCTTCGTGCACCTCTACGCCGGGCAGGAGGCGTGCGCGGTGGGCATGTGCATGAATTTAACCGACGAGGACATGATCGGCTCGACCCACCGCGGCCATGGCCATTGCATCGCCAAGGGCTGCGACGTGGAAGCCATGATGCTGGAGATTTACGGCAAGAAGGGCGGCTTGTGCGGCGGCAAGGGCGGTTCCATGCATATCGCCGATCTCGCCAAGGGCATGCTGGGCGCCAATGGCATCGTCGGCGGCAACCCGCCGTTGGCGGTGGGCGCGGCGCTGGCGGCCAAGACCTTGAAGACGGGGAAGGTGGCGGTGTCGTTTGCCGGCGACGGCGCGTCCAATCAGGGCACCACGTTCGAGGCCATGAACATGGCGGTGGTGCTGCAACTGCCGGTGATTTTCGTCATCGAGAACAACGGCTACGGCGAGGGCACCGGAGTGTCCTACGCCGTGGGCGCGAAAGATATCGCCCAGCGCGCCGCCGCCTTCGGCATGCCGGGGGTGACGGTGGACGGCTCGGATTTTTTCGCCGTCCATGAGGCATCCCGCGAGGCGGTGGAGCGGGCGCGCGCCGGCGGCGGCCCCAGCGCCATCGAAATGCGCATCACTCGCTATTATGGTCACTTCGAGGGCGACCCGCAGCTCTATCGCGCGGCGGATGAGGTGCCTGGGTTGCGCGAGAACCTGGACTGCCTGAAAAAATTCCGCCAGCGGGTGACCGAGACGAAACTCCTTGAAGCGGCGCAGCTCGACGCCATCGATCGGGACGTCGCCACCCTCATCGATCGCGCGGTGGCGAAAGCGAAAGCAGCAGAATTTCCCGGCGCGGCTGACCTTACAACCGACGTTTATGTGAAGTACGCCTGACGGAGCAACAACCATGGCCAAAAAAACCTTCCGACAAGCGATCAATGAAACCTTGTTTCAAGAAATGCGCCGCGATCCGCGCGTCATCGTCATGGGCGAGGACGTGGCCGGCGGCCAAGGCGGCAGCGGCCAGATCGATGCTTACGGCGGACCCTTGGGCGTTACCAAGGGATTGATCGGCGAATTCGGCGCAAGTCGCGTCATCGACACGCCGATCACCGAATCCGCCATCATGGGCGCGGCGGCGGGGGCCGCGGTCAATGGCTTGCGGCCGGTGGCGGAATTGATGTTCGTCGATTTCTTTGGCGTGTGTTTCGATCAGATATATAACCAGGCGGCCAAGTTTCGCTATATGTTCGGCGGCAAGGCCAAGACGCCGCTGGTCATCCGCACCACCATCGGCGCGGGCTTTCGCGCCGCCGCCCAGCATTCGCAAACGCTCTATCCGATCTTTACCCATGTGCCGGGGCTCAAAGTGGTGATCCCGTCCAATGCGTACGACGCCAAGGGATTGCTGACGCAGGCCATCCGCGACGATGACCCGGTGATCTTTTGCGAGCACAAGCTTCTCTACGACACCACGGCGGACGTGCCGGACGATGCTTACACCATTCCCTTCGGCGAGGCGGAGATCACCCGCGACGGCGATGACGTGGCTATCGTCGCCTTCGGCCGCATGGCGCATTTCGCCAATGAGGTTGCCGATAAGCTGACCAAGGAAAAAATTAGCGTGCGGGTGATCGATCCGCGCACCACCTCGCCCCTCGATGAAGACACCATCATCGAAGCGGTGGAAGATACGGGCCGTCTGGTCATTGTGGATGAAAGCCCGCCGCGCTGCTCCATCGCCCGGGATATCGCCGGCTTGGTAGTGGAGCATGCCTTCGGCGCGCTCAAGGCGCCGATTGCCCAGGTCACCTGCCCGCATACGCCGGTGCCGTTCGCGCCGCCGCTGGAGGATTTATATATCCCCTCGCCGGCGAAGATCGAAGCGGCGGTGCGCAAGGTCATGGCTTATAAAGGTTAAGTTCGATGTCTGCAATCGTACCTGTGCGGGTGCCTAAGTGGGGCTTGGCCATGACTGAAGGCAAGCTTACCGCCTGGCATAAAACTGTGGGCGATAAGGTGGCGAAGGGCGAAGACTTGGCGGATATTGAATCCAGTAAGATCGCCAACGTGCTGGAAGCGCCGGAAAGCGGCGTGCTGCGGCGGATCGTGGCGCATGTTGATGAAACGCTGCCAGTGGGCGCGCTCCTCGGCGTCATCGCCGATATGAGCGCATCGGATTCCGATCTCGACGCCTATGTGGCGGAAATGAAGGACAAGTTCGCGGCCGAGGCGGCCGAAGCGGAAGCGCCCTTGCCGGACAAGATCAATGTTCATGGCCAGACCATCCAGTACTTGAAACTCGCGCCCGCTGATTTCGAAGGCGGCGTGCCGCTGGTGCTGATCCATGGCTTTGGCGGCGATTTGAACAACTGGCTCTTTAATCAGGCGGAACTGGCGAAGGAGCGGGCGGTCTATGCGTTTGATCTTCCCGGTCATGGCGGCTCGTCGAAGGCCGTTGCCGATCCTTCCCTTGACGGCTTGACGGGGGTGGTGGCGGCTGCCATCCGCGCATTGGGTCTCAGCCCGGTCAATGTCGCCGGCCATTCCTTAGGCGGCGCGCTTGCGCTTAACCTTGCCCTTAAATACCCCGAGCTGGTGAACGCCGTCGCCACCATCTGCGGCGCGGGCTACGGCAGCGCGGTCAATAGGGATTATGTGAACGGCTATCTCGCCGCCGCGCGGCGCAAGGACTTGCAGCCGGTGGCCGAGCTGTTGTTCACCGATAAATCGCTCATCACCCGCGACATGCTCGATGACATGATCAAGATGAAGCGGCTCGATGGCGTGGAAGAGGCTTTGCACGCCATCGCCAAGGCGGCCCTTGATCCCGTTGCGCTTGTTGCCTTGCGCGACCGTCTGGATACCATCAAAGCGCCAATCCTGGGTCTCTGGGGGGCGAAGGATGAGGTCATTCTGCTGCCCGAGATTATAGGGCTGCCGTTAACCGCGCATATTCTGCCGGATGCAGGCCACATGGCCCACATGGAAGCAGCCGGCGAAGTCAATAAGCTGATCGAGGCGTTTCTGGCGGAGAAGGATTAGGGTGATGCACGAGGACATCGCCTGATAGTTGGTCGGGGAGACTGGATTCGAACCAGCGACCCCCTCGTCCCGAACGAGGTGCGCTACCAGGCTGCGCTACTCCCCGACAGCCTACAAGCCCCGGGAGGGGCCCGCCAAAAACGTTCGCCCTTATAGACCCATCAATAGGCCCGTTCAATACAGAAATCGACGATGCCGATGAGCGCCCGTTTGGTCGGGCTGTCGGGGAACAGCGCCAGAGCGTCGCGGGCCATGCCGCCGTAATAGCGGGCGCGGTCCAAGGTGTCATCCAGCGCCCGGTGGCGGGTGAGAAGGCCGATGGCGCGCTCCAAGTCGCCGTCATCCTGGGTCATGTCCTCCAGGGTACGCCGCCAGAAGGCGCGCTCGTCCTCCGTCCCGCGCCGGAAGGCCAACACGATGGGCAGCGTGATCTTGCCGTCGCGGAAATCGTCGCCCACCGATTTGCCCAAGGTCGCCTGCTTGGCGGAATAGTCGAGCACGTCGTCCACCAACTGGAAGGCGATGCCGAGGTTCTTGCCGTAGCTGTCCAAGGCCTTTTCTTCCGCCGTCGGCCGCTCGGCCACCACCGCGCCGATGCGGCAGGCGGCGGCGAACAGGGCCGCCGTCTTGGCGCTGATGACCTCCAGATACTGGTCCTCGGTGGTCTCGGTGTCGTTGGCGGTGGTCAGTTGCAAGACCTCGCCCTCGGCGATCACTGACGAGGCGCGGGAGAGAATTTTCAGTACTTTCAGCGAGCCGTCCTCCACCATCAGCTCGAAGGCGCGGCTGAACAGGAAGTCGCCCACCAGGACGCTCGCCTTGTTACCCCAGATGACGTTGGCGGTCTCCACCCCCCGGCGGAGGTCCGAATCGTCCACCACGTCATCATGCAGCAGGGTGGCGGTATGGATGAACTCGACGCAGGCGGCCAGTTGCACCTGGCGGTCGCCGTCGTACTGGCAGAGCCTGGCGGCGGCCAGGGTCAGCATCGGCCGCAGCCGCTTGCCGCCCGAGGCGATGAGATGCCCGGCCAGTTGCGGGATCAGCGCCACCGGGCTTTCCATGCGGTGAATGATGCAGTCGTTGACCCGCGCCAAGTCGGTTTCGACCAGTTTGGTCAGGATGGCGAAGGCGTCGGCGCTGGCGCGCTTTTTCTCGTCGTCGAACGGTACTACGATGGCCACGACCGAATTTCTCCATTATCCCCTTCAGGATAGAAGTCCGGTCATAGCATGGTCCGGCAGCGCCCGCTCTAGTTTTTTTGGCCGAGGAGAACGTGGAAGTTTTGGTTTTAAGCACCGATGTGGTCCTGTTGCATCGCCTAACCTCGCTCCTGGAGGGCGAAGGGATCGCGGTCTTTCATCTTGATCGTCAAATGAGCGTGCTGGAGGGCAGCGTCGGCGCCCTGCCGCAGCGGCTATGCGTGGCGGAAGCCGACGCCGAGCGCGCCCGCCGCCTCATTGGCGATATCGGACTGGGCCATGTGTTGACCAAGGAAGAGCGGGCATGACGGCGCTGACGGCGGATGATTTCCTGGGCGGCCGATTGACGCTGGCCCAGCCCAAGGCGGGCTTGCGGGCCGGCTCCGACAGCGTGTTTCTCGCCGCCGCCGTGGCTGCCCGCCCCGGCGAACGGGTGCTGGATGTGGGGACCGGGTGCGGCGTGGTGGCGCTCCTTGTCGCTTACCGGCTACCAGGGGTGATGGTGGATGCCTTGGAGGTGCAACCTTCACTGGTGGAACTGGCCAGCGCCAATGCCGAGAAGAACGGCCTGGGCGATCGGGTGCGGGTGGTGGAAGGCGATCTCGCCCAGGCTCCCCGCGAGTTGCCGCACAACGCCTTTGACTGGGTGGTGAGCAACCCGCCCTATCACGATCCCGCTGCCGCTACGGCGCCGCCCGATACGGCCAAGGCGCGGGCCCATATGGAAACGACGCTGGATACCCGGGCTTGGGTGGCGCAGTGCCTGAAGTTCCTCAAGCCTAAGGGCCGGCTTGCCGTCATTCAGCGCGCCGACCGCTTGGCCGACGTGCTGGCAGGGCTCTCAGGCAAGGCTGGCGACATCGAAATCATGCCTCTGTGGCCCAAGGCCGGCGCGGTGGCCAATCGGGTGATCGTGCTGGCGAGAAAGGGCGGCAAAGGCCCGCTTGCCCTGACCCCCGGCCTCGTGCTCCATGGCGAGGGTGGGGCCTTTACCCCCGCCGCCGAAGCCATCCTGCGTCACGGTTCGCCGTTTCCCCATAAAGTAGCCCCCAAGGTAATCCCATGATCAGAAACCGCCTGTCCTTCCTGCCCTTCAAGTTTTTCAAAAACCCGCCGGCCGTGGTCGCCGTGGTGCCGATCCACGGCGCCATCATGGCCCGCGGGCGTATGGGCAAGGCGGTGGATTTGGCCCGTATCGAGGGATGCCTGGAGGCGGCCTTTGGTCTCCATGGCGTCAAGGCGGTGGCGGTGACCATCAACTCGCCCGGCGGCTCGCCGGTGCAGTCAGCGATGATCCATGACCGCATCCGCTCGCTCAGCGCCGAAAAGAAGGTGCCGGTCTATACCTTTGCCGAGGATGTGGCGGCGTCGGGCGGCTACATGATCCTGGCGGCTGGCGATGAGGTCTATGCCCACCCGGCCTCCATCGTCGGCTCCATTGGCGTCATTTCCGCCGGCTTCGGCCTTAACCGCGCCATCGAGAAGCTGGGGGTGGAGCGGCGGCTCCATACCGCCGGGGCGCGCAAAGGGATGCTCGATCCGTTCTCGCCGGAAAAGCCGGAGGACGTGGCGCGATTGGATGAGGTATTGCGCCGCATGCACCGCATCTTTTGCGACCTGGTGGTCAGCCGCCGCGCCGGCAAGATCGCCCCAGAGAACGAGAGCCTGTTTTCCGGCGACATGTGGATCGGCGAGGAGGCCAAGGATTTGGGCCTGGTGGACGGGCTTGGCGACATGAAAACCGTGATCAAGGCGAAGTTCGGCGACAAGACGCGCTTCAAGGTGTTCTGGCCCGAGCGGGGGTGGCTGAAAGGCCGGCTGGGGCTGACCCGCGCGTCGCTCGCCGACGACCTTCTGGACGGCCTGGAAACTCGATCCTTATGGAGCCGGTTCGGCGCTTGACCTTTGGGGGGTCCGGCCTGTAGGTTCGCGGCCAATTCCAACCCTTTAAAGCAAGATCGGGCAGGGCGGCATGGCGAAGACAAAGGCTCCTTCGTTTCAAGACCTGATCCTGCGTTTGCAGCAGTTCTGGTCGGCGCGAGGCTGCGTCCTCCTCCAGCCCTACGACATGGAGGTGGGGGCCGGCACCTTCCACCCGGCGACCACCTTGCGCGCCTTAGGGCCGAAGCCGTGGCAGGCGGCCTATGTCCAGCCGTCGCGCCGGCCCAAGGACGGCCGCTATGGCGAAAATCCCAACCGCTTGCAGCACTACTATCAGTTTCAGGTGATCTTAAAGCCGTCGCCCGCCGACATCCAGGACATGTACCTCGACAGCCTGCGCGCGCTCGGCATCGACCCCCTGGAGCACGACATCCGCTTCGTGGAGGATGACTGGGAAAGCCCGACCTTGGGCGCCTGGGGTTTGGGGTGGGAAGTGTGGTGCGACGGCATGGAGGTGACGCAGTTCACCTACTTCCAGCAGGTGGGCGGCATCGACTG
>JACFMS010000052.1 GCA_019455285.1 Sphingomonadales bacterium | reverse complement strand
AACAAGGCCAACATTACGATCGGCACGCCGTTGGTATGAGTGCCGGTGAAATCAGCCAGCACGCGGGAATACCGCTTTGGTCCGCGATAGCCGATGCGGTAGGATTTGGCGTCCTCGCCGGCAGCATCGACGGTGCGAAAAATGCCGTTGGCGTCCGGCGCCGAAACGCCAGAATCCGATCCGATCAACACGTCATCGGCGCTGGTCACCGGCGACCAATTGCTGTCATCGTCCGAATGTTGCAGCTTCAGGTCGATTTTAAGCGACCCCGACAGCGTGTCGCCGCTGGTCCCAAGAACGACGACGTGCTCGACGCTATTAAATCCCTGACGATCCGCAGACACCGCAGGCGTGCCTTCGGTATCGTTATTGCCGACGATCGGCAATAACGTATTAACCAGCTTGAGGGTGGAATGCAGGTCTTTCATGAAAAAATCTCCTAATGCCAGAATTCATTCAAATCCCTTAGCCACGGCGGCGGTGCCGCCATGACTAAAATCTCGCCACCTACGACGCGGCGAATTTCAGCAGCTTGATAGCTTCGTAATTCTGTATGCCGCCTCCCACGCGCTTCGTGGTGTAGAAGTGAACGTAAGGCTTGTTGCTATAAGGATCGCGCAGCACCTGCACACCAGCGCGATCGATGATCAGATAGGCGCGTTTGAAGTTGCCAAACGCGATGGAAAAACTATCAGACGCCATCGCCGGCATGTTGTCGTCGTAAGCCACCGGTTTGCCCAGGAGAGTATCAACCTTGTCCTCTGTCAACCCTGGCCGCCACAAATAATTGCCTTCCGTATCCTTTAACTTGCGCACGGCGGCGCACGTCAGATCGCTCATTAAGAAAGTGGCGCCGTTGCGATATCCTGATTTCAGCGCGTGTATCAGCTCAATGAGACAATCGCCGGGGCCATTGGCAGCCGCCACAAAAGCGCCGGACGCGCCGGTGGCGACATATCCGACCTTACCCCAAGTGTAGGAAGCGTTCGCCACCTTGGTATAGCTCAACAATCCGCGCGGGCGATTAACCCCGCTGCCGGTGATGAACGCCGCCCCTTCCTGTTCAGCAAACTCAACATTAACCTCATTAGCGAGCCACGTCGCCAGATCAAGGGTGGCGTCATCGAGCACCGTTTGCGTCGCCGCAGGATTGGCATAAAGCTCCATGGTGTTAAACACCAGCTCTTCCAGCGTCGGCGTGGCGGTCGCCGGGCGCGCCTCCGTTTCGCCAACCCATCCGCTGGCGGCGCCGCCCACGTTCACCAGCTTCTTGTAAGCGCCAGTGCCGATGGCGATCACCGTGGCCAAAGAGCGCATCACGCTCACCGTCCCGAGGACGCGATCTATTTCACTGCTCATTTCCGTTGGCACCAGGAAACCGCCGTCGGGATTGGACTGCCCTGTGAATGCTTTTGCCTCCAGCTCCCGCAGTTCGCCATCACCGCGACCTTTGCGGAAATAGGTGTCAAACGCTTGGCGGTGCGCGGTCTTGGTTTCATTTGTCTCCCCATTGCCGCCGCCCGCCGCGGGGCGTTGCATCTTGGTTTGCAGGTCGCGATACTTTTGCGATAATTCGGTGATCTGCGCATTGATCCGCTTTACTTCTTCGACCGTCACCACATCGGCCGCGCCTTTTTTCTTGATCTCCTCCAATTCCTGATCGTTTTTCTTTTTAAATTCCTCGAACGCGCGCGCCGTGGCGTCGATCGTCTCCTTGACCGCAGCCAGGGAAGGTTCGCCATCCTTCCGCTCATACACGCCAAACAGGGCGCGTTTCGTCATCAGCGCGGCATGATCACGGCTGATCTGAGTTTTAATCATCATCAATCTCCTAATGTTTCAACAATTTCAATAGGCGCTCCGCGCCATGTTTCACGTCGGCCAGGGCGCGCGCAGCCTCACGCTGCGCCATCACTGCCTTCACCCGCGCCACAAGGGCGCGCGCATCGGTTCGGGAAAATCCTGCCTCGCGCAGGATTATTTCCGCGTCCCGCTCAGATGTAATGTCGCCAATGGCGCTCTTGACGTTGTCAACTTCCGCCTCGCGATTGGCCGGAAAGGTCACAATGCTGACCTCCCACAAATCGACCTCCAGCAAGGTGCGGATGTCGTTCTCCTCGTCCCACTCCCAGCGCTTCGATATATAGCCGATTGACAGTCCCCTGATGGCGCGGGCCTTTATCAAGGCGTGCGCCCGACGCCCCACCTCGATATCCATGAGCAGCCGCCCATTCACGCGAAGGCCGCGCGCATCTTCGCACATCTCCTCCCACACCCCAGCCGGATTGGCCGGATCGTGTTGCCAAAGCATCGCGGGCAGTGTGCCGGCTTTCGCGTGCGCCGCCAGACTGGCAGCGAACGCGCCGGCGGCGACAATATCGCCATAAGAATCCTTCACGCCGAAAACCGAGGCATACCCCTCAATGTGACCGGAATCGTCAACCGATTTGATGTCCAGGCACGCAGCCAGATTATGCAAATTGGTCTTCGTTTTTTTCGTCATCATTGCGCTTTCCTCGATCCATATTGAGCGGCGTCAACGGTTCATCCAACCCCGGTAATGGCGGACGTCCGGTGGCCTCTCGATACTCGTTGCGGGTGATCGCGCCGAGTTCAATCTCCGTGCGCGCCAGCATGGCGCGATCCCGCGCGCTCATGTACAGCATGGGTTGCCACTCAAACCGCGCTTCCAGCGCGCCACCGGGCCCATCCAGCAAAGCGGCGTCAATCTTTTCCTCCCACAGCCGGCGGCGCGGCGCCATGGTGTGATGATCGTGCGCCACAAAAAACGCTTCGGCGCTGGCGAAGGTGGTGGTGTTGACCGTGTGCATGATCATTTGGGGAAAAACGTTCATGTACCGGCACACTTCCTCAATCTGAAACCGCCGCGTCTCCAAATGCTGCGCATCCACCGCCGTCATCGCCATCGCGGTGAATTTAAAGCCGGCGTCCATCACCGCCACGCCATTGCGGCGCGCGCCGCTGAACGCCGTCTGCCATGCCTGGCGCACGGCCTCGATGGTCTGCGCCGTCACCCCCGGCAGCTCCGATGATAGAATGCCCGCCGGGCGCCCGCCGTTGGCATGCAGGGTGGCTTGGCTTTCCTCCAAGCCGATACTCAACGCCAACACTTCCCGCGCCAGTTTGACTGTATCCGAGCCGCGAAATCCATCCAGTGTCATATCCCGCAGATGCAAAAGGTTCTCTGCCGGCAAAACGAAATTTTTCCCCGCCAGATTGGTTACGCGATAAACGAGCGTGTAATCACTGCGCTGTTCAACGCTGACCTGCGGCGTCAGCAACGGCAGCAACTCCACCGCTTCACCATCAACACGATTGATGAAGGCGTAGGCATTGCCGTAAATGACCAGATGCGCCTCCATCATCTGTCGGAACTCGAACGACGTCTGCCACGGATTGGGGCGCTTCAACAGCCGCGCGATGGGATGATTATGCACCGGCTCAAAGCCGCGCCCATCATCCCGCTCGCGCATGATGCGAATACGCGGCGTCGCGATGCCGTTGGCCAGCACGCGCGCGCAGGCAAAGAACGCCGACACCCGCAGCGCCTCCTGGCTGGTGATGAAGATGCCGGACTTCGTTTCGCTGCCCGCCAACGCCGAGGCCAATTCGCGCACCGTGATCCGCCGCTCGGTAACCGCGGCCGCCTTGCGGCGCAACATCCGGGGCAGCCACATCAAAGCACCACCATTTCATTATCCTGAATATACGTGCGTGGTGCCGGCGGCTCCGCCAGCGCCACGCCCAGCCCCTCGATCAACCCCACCACGCCATCGATGCGTTCCGTCGATTTGTCTTTGGCAGGCTTGATGTTGCCGGCCGCATCGCTGTCCACCGCTACATTGCCCACGTTCCAGCGTAACACCGGATGGCCGCCATGAATAATCTTGCCCGATAACACCAACCGCTCCAGCTCCTTGGAGGGGCCGGACATCGACAAATAGCCTTGCCTGAACAGCACCGCCTCCAATCCTTCGGCGTTGATTTCCACCGCCAACTGCGTGGCGTTCCAGGGATCGAGCGCCACCTTGCGCAACCTGTACCGCTCGGCGTCGGCGAACAATTCGTGCTTCAAGTATCCGTAATCGACAACGTTGCCGGGCGTTACGATCAAAGCCCCTGCGCGCGCCCATTCGTCATAGCGCACCCGGTCGCGCCGCACCCGCTCCGCGATGCGCGCCGCTGGCAGAAAAAAACGCGGCAACACATGCCACGCGCCGCCTTCCTGTTCCGGCGGAAACACCAGAACGTAAGCCGTCAAGTCCGTAGTCGACGACAAATCGATGCCGGCAAAACACAAGCGACCCTGGAGCCGCGCCGCCATTTCGCGCCAGCCGCCAACCGGAAAAACGTCCTTGTTCGCCTCCTCACACGCGTCCCACTTGGCAATGGGCAGCCAGCGCACCGCCTGTTCGGTCCAAATATTCAGGTGATAGCGCTTGAAGTCGTTTTCCAGCCGCGGCAGTTCGCGCGCCTTTTGGCATTCCGACGTCAGATATTCAAGCTTGACTGATACGCCCAGGTTGTGATTGTCCTTGGCCCACGTTTCCGGCAGCGTCCAATCGTCATCCGGATCGGCGGCATAAATTACCACCAGGGTTTCCGGATCGTCGATATCACCGGACAGAATTTTTTGGCAATCGCCCCAAACGTCCCAGCCATACCCGGCGCGCTCGCCGGCGGTGGAAATCAGAAATTCCAACGGCTGACGCCGCGCCGCCGAGGACTGATGGACGAACGTGTAAAGCCGTCCGTCGCTCCACTCGTGAATCTCGTCGCCAACCAGTCCCGACATTGACAGGCCGTGCT
>JACFMS010000003.1:10908-197434 GCA_019455285.1 Sphingomonadales bacterium | reverse complement strand
GCTTCCAAGCCATTCGTGAGGTACGACGCCGCCTTTCATAGAGAAGATTTATGAGACGCCACTCTTTGTCCGATGACAATGGGGGCACATAGCATCAGCCCTACCCAGATTTCCATCCGCGGATAACTTTCTCGCCTGTATTGATCCATGTCGTCAGTGGATCTTTCATCCCTGCAGGTGCACTTGGAGGTGGCCTACTGGATGTGTTGCGAATTCGAAATGAAATGTCGTCGGCAAGGGTGGCAGCCTCTTTGGAAGACCACCAACTTCGCACTTTCTGTGTTATTGTGGAGGCGAGATTGTTGTCGTCGGCGTTAAGCATAAGCAGGGGTGCAATTGATGCGAGTCCTAGATCCGCTGTCGCAAAAATATAACGTCTACCTTCGGCCTCTCCACAACTGACTCTACGTGCAAATTCGCTAAGGTGAGTCATGTCCCAAGCTGCATTTTTGATGCCAGCAATCGCCTTCTCACGGTCTGGTGACCGTAGATGCTTGATAAGCCGTTTCTTAGCAGCGCGTGGCGAAAAATACATAGACGCAAATGCAGCTGCCGGTCCTGCGAGGAAGAAATCGTCATACATCCAGTCAAGAAGGGCGATTGCACGCTCGAGCGGTTCCGTTAGATACAGTTCCAGTTCTGCTACTTTGAGTGCGGCGATATAGTTCCTTGTCCAGCGCTTAAGTGGATAAGCCAAATCCTTAGTAGATATAGGGTCAGGACCGGTCGCGGCCAAACGGTCACGCCTGCCGAGCGCAATATCAACCCAGGCTTGAGCTTGCGCCTTGTCGGCGGCACGGAACCATGAAAGTTCATAATGTGCAATCTCATTGCCGCTGTAATGTGCGAGCTCGTGGAAAGCAATTGAGGGCTCGATATTGATGTTCATGCATTGACAGAAGGCCATAAGATGGACGGCGATATTCGTTGGCTTGTCAAAGGGGTGTTTAACGCCCTGTTCGGCGACCTTTGCAATTCGGGAGACTATATTGCGATCCGGTAGGACTATGGTCTGGAATCCTCCGATGTTCCTCATGTAAAATAATGCACGTAGGTCGAGCAGGCCGACCGTAGGTGGAACGTATCCGGGGATCAGTGCCTGCGATATAGTAAGGGCATGGCCGATCTCTTCTACGTCCCGTAGTGGAAATGCCGGGTCTAGCCTTACCATTAAAATCTCTGTCATCGGCCACTCTTAATGCCATCAACCCAGTCTCAGGCAAGTAACCAATCTGGTGTCTGCATATGGCCAAAAGGTTTTCCTGAAACCACTTGGTAAGCCACACTTCCCAAGTGCGTTATAGGCGTATGATAGCAGCCTGTTTTGGATTGGTTAATGTACTTCACCCTCATCAGTCTCCGACCAATTATAGACAGTAGTTATAGGATACAAATGCGTTATAGGCGCCAGAGAACGCCCCAGCTTGCTTTGCGTTGGTGCCTATGTAGTGCCTATGGGTTTCTGGGTGGCAGTCGATATTGGGAGGGAATATATGTAATGCATTGAAATATCTCTGGAAAGTTGGTGGGGGTTCAAGGATTCGAACCTTAAACCCATTGAGTAAGAGCCAATTTCTTTCTGAGTCGCCAAACCTGTCCCGTTAAACGCATCAGAAATTATTTGTCCAATCCGGTTGGTAGTATCCCGTACGGGGTCATTACTCAGATGTGCATATCTTTGCGTGGTTTGTGGATCGCAATGTCCAAGTAACTTGCCAAGCACCAGCAAGCTGCCACCAGATGAAGCGCCAATACTAGCAAAGCTGTGGCGGAGATCATGGAGCCGTACATCTTCCAGTTGGGCTTGTTTGCGGATGCGTATCCAGATTCGAGGCAGACCAACCAGATGGGAACCTGTTTTCTCGCCTGGCAGAACATATAGGTTGCTATTAAGCCGCGGTAATGAAGTCAGCACATCAATGGCAGTTTTATTTAAGGGTAGTATTTTTGCACCCGTTTTGCTGTCAGGAAAGCGAATATGGCCATGGTGGAGGTCTATCCACTCCCATTTTAATCCCAGAATTTCGGATTTGCGGCATCCGGTAAGGATGAGAAGTCGAATTGCAGCGATAGCAATGGGATTTTCTGCTTCGGCTGGCTTTTTCGGTCGGAGACCCCTCCGGATCTTGAGCTGCCATTTTTCCAGCTCGGCTTGATATCCTGCCCATGCAGTTTCAGCACAGGACAACACTTGCCCGAGACGCTGGAGTTCTACGCCACTGAGAAAGCGCTCTTTCTTAGCATCTTTGTAACGCTGGACACCATGTACGGGATTATCCGCACGCATCCGTTGTTTGACGGCAAAAGTAAAGATGCCGCCCAAAAGGCCCACTGTGCGCGTCGCTGTACCACGGCCGCCTCTTACAATAGCTCGTCCACGTTTCACTGTTTTTACATTGGCTTTGGTTTTGCCCTGGGCCACATCGTGTAAAAATTTCTCGATGGTTTCCCGGGTAATATCTTGAACAACTTTCTTGCCTAATAAAGGCTTGATATGTCTTTCGATGCGGCCACGGTCTGTCGCCAATGTGCTAGTCTTCTTCGGCATATCAAATTTGCTTAGAATCTGCCCGGTTTCGGCGGCAATGAGATATTTATCACAAAGCTCACTAACGGTTATCCCCGCCGCACGGTCTTTCTTTTTCTGTTCGCCAGGGTCAATTTTACTTTTTGCCTGCCCAATGAGCTTTAGGGCTTCGGTGCGGGCGGCGTCCGGCGTGTAAGGCGAGCCATGCTTACCAATGGTGAACCAGCGTTGCTTTCCGTTGAAGAGGTACTTCAGAATATAAGTCTTGGTCCCGTCCTTATTGACCCTGATACCAAACCCTTTCACCTCACTATCCCATAACGTAAAGCGATCTCCGGTGGGCTGGAGAGACTTAACCGCCTGGATGGTCAGCTTGGTCTTCATGGTGGCTTTATTGCTTTCTCGGGCTACAACGGGGCTACAGCCGGGCTACAATAATAGGGGATATTGACGCGAATCAGAGAGAAGTTGATCGTTTATAAGTATTTGATATATCATAATTATTAGAAAAAGGGAAGGCCTCGGAGTACCTGCCAAATCGCCCTCCGAAGGCAGAGGTCACACGTTCGAGTCGTGTCGGGTGCGCCAATACGTTACATATTAAATTTTATAATTATGTTTACATGGCCGGAACAAAACTTGGCTTGATTATGCTCCTGCCCGAAATGATCGTGAAATTGGCGAAACCTACACCTTCTCAGACGAAATTTATCAAGTAGTTTTTCGCTGCTCTGAGTGTGGCGGCCCTCGTCGCAAAAGGTGGAGGTTTCGCGACGATTGATCCTAGTCCGCTCGATGCAGGACATTTCGGATAGATGCCCAGAAGGCGACGATGATTGCGAAGCCCATCATACCGGCAGCAAACATAAATGTCAGACACATCCCGCCTGCTATTGCCACTGGCGATGCATGGGTGAAATCGTCGGTGCCGACACCAAAGGCGAAGACGGCACCCATTGCGGAGGCGCCGATAATGAGCCCGATGTTTCGCGACAGGCTCAGGAGCCCAGAGGCTAAACCGCGCCGGTCATCGGGAACATCTACAAGAGCGACCGTATTGTTGGCGGCCTGGAAGAGCTGGTAGCCAGGCGTCAAGACGATAATGGCGAGCACATAGCCGGCAACACCTATCATGTTGGGAAGGACCGAGAGTAGTAGGGCGCCGGTGGCAAGCATGGTCAGTCCGATCCCTAGAATCCTCTGTGCTCCCCAAGCATCGACCGCTCGCCCGGCGGGCAGTCCACTGAAGATCGAGATGACAGGCCCCACGGACATGACAAAGCCGACCAGCGCCTCCTTCAGACCGACACCAAGGCCCAGATAGAATGGGCCGACCACCAGCGTTGTCATCATCACAGAGGCGACCAGAAGATTGACAATGAGATTGGGCAGGAGGCTCCTGTCCAGCATCGACCGGAAGTTCACCTGTGACCCGTTCCTCTTTCCCGCGCTGTTAGGCAATGATGCGACCGCAAGTATCAGTGCCAGCACCGTCAGTGGAACCAGAATCAGGAAAATGCCGCGCCATCCGGTCGCCGGGATGAGCGCGCCTCCCAGTGTCGGACCGAGAGCAGTGCCGAGCGCCGACATCGTGCCAAGTAGGCCCATGGCGCGTCCCATACGCTCCTTGCTCGCGGTCTCACGCATGAGCGCCATGGCCAATGTTATCAAAAAGGCTGCCCCAATGCCGTGAAGCGCTCTCGCACCGATTAGAAACCACAAATTCGGCGCGAGACCACATAATAAGGAAGCCACGAAAAACGTACTGAGACCCATAAGGTACATACGCTTGAGCCCATAAATGTCGCCGAGCCTCCCAACGATAACGGTGGAAATCGTCAGCGTCCCGAGATAGGCGACAATAACCCCTTGAACGAGAGGGAATGGCGCGGAAAAAGCTCCGGCTAGTGTTGGCAGCGCGATATTGGCGATGCTGGTGCCGACCGAGGCCAACAATATTGAGAGCGCCAGCACTATGGTGCTCCCCCAATTTGACGTGTTCGATGTGGCCGATTCTTCCTGTTCCATGTCCTTGTCCTCTTGCTTGTTATGTCGTTTGAGAATAGGCTACAACTTCAAGTCAACTTGAGGTCAAGCATGAAATTTCTCGACATCGGCGAGGTTGCCGCAAAGACAGGAATCCGCCCCTCTACGCTGCGCTATTACGAGGAAATCGGCCTGATTTCCTCGATCTCGCGGCATGGTCTACGCCGACAGTTTCTGCCCGAGGTGCTAATGCAGATCAAGCTGATCGCAATGGGAAAAACGGCTGGCTTCTCGCTCGAGGAAATTTCAGGAATGTTTGGCAAGAACGGTAGGCCAGATCTACCCCGCAAGATGTTGCACCGGAAGGCCGACGAAATTAACCGCCAAATTCGCGAATTGGCGATACTTAGCAATACCTTGCGCCATGTTGCCGATTGCCCAGCGCCATCACACCTGGAATGCCCCAAGTTCCGGCGGCTCCTTAATGTCGCCGTGAAGCGTGGTGGTGCGAAGAATAGGAAGCGCGAAACGACAAAGGCGGACAAATCATTAACAACCAGCGTTCGCTATTGAAAAGGTTGTCGCACCTTCCTATAGGGCTCATGTTTAGATCTGGGTAGTTCTTCCGGTCAATAAAGTGTCTGTTATTGCGCAAAGTGTACGACAGTTTGCGCATCATAACGGCGCCGCGCTGACGTAGCGGTTCCCAGTTTCATTCTCACCGGTACGTCAATATTCCCTGGCCAAAGCGATCACCCTAGATTCGCATTAAGTCCACAAGTAGCGCTTCAGGCCTCCTGTAGAGTCATCACCGGCATGCTCTTCTGATATTTTCAATCGTCCGCTCGGGCCGGTTGATGAAAATAAAGGCGAAGGGGCTGGGATTTTTGACCGCCCGCGCCGTCGGCAAGTTCTCCGTTACGGTAAAACAAACGCTCGCCGTCGCGCCGTCGATGGTGACGCGCTCGATGTTAACCCAGGGCGCGCCGTCCTCCAGAAGGCCAGCAAAAACGCCGAGCGCCACATGGCTGGCAAGGTCCAGCGGCGGCGGGCTGTCAGCAGACAGGGTACTGTCCTGACGGTGTTCCGTTCCTGGTTCAAACAGCGTGACGCTGACCCAGCTATCGGTCGCGGTAAAATACCGCGCCAGCGCTTGCCGCCAGCTTTGGGGATTATCGATGATCAGGAGCGCAGGCTCACGGGCGTCGCTGACGCGGCCTTGCACCAAGGCCGCGATATCCGCTTTTTTTGATGTCACGTTATCTTCCGTGCCGCCGGCCATGGCCGAGACGCAGCCCAGCACGCCGCAAGCAAACGATAGAAAGCGCCTGATTGTCTTAGACGGCAAGGCGGGTTCTTCGGCGATTTGCCAGGGCGATGCTGAAAAGACCGAGCCCCAGAATGCCCAAGGCCGCCGGCTCTGAGATGCATTTTACGCAGTCATCGAGCTCCACGCTGAAGTAATCTTGGTTCGGGTCGGCGCCGTATTTGGTTGCCGAGCTGATCGCCAGCAACCAATCGTCCGAAGGCGTGCCGATGAACTTGAACTCCTTCAGGCTGAGCGTGAAATCCTCGATATCGTCGACGCCGAGATTCAGTGCATCCTCATAGCTGATTTCATAGCCCCATTGCCAACCGAGGAGCGGCGCGACGATATAGCTGTCATCCTTGGCTTCGTTATCGCCGTCGCTGTCTTCGAAGATGGTGCACACGAGCCAGGTTTCAAACAGCCATTCCAGCTTATTGCCCGGCAATGTCTTGGCTTGCAGCATGTAATCGCGCGGCCGATCGAAGAAGTTGGGAAATTCATTTCCTTCATCATACCAGGGCTTGTAGTCGAAGGCCTGATTGTTGAAATTAGGGTCGCCTGCACCGTCTCGAACGGCATAGCCGCCCGGCGGCGTATCAAGCCACGGATTTGGCAAGGGGTTGGCGGTGTCATTAATCCAGCGGAAACTATCAGTGTTGCTGGTGATGCTTTGTATATAGTGGTACTTGCCGTGCTTGATTTCCTGAAAATCGCCATTGATGTGTGCGCCGCCGAGCCAGTATTTGGATTCTGAATCCAGGTTGCCGGTCGATGTATCATAGGTATCAATGGTCATCACGCCGCATAGCTGATCGCCGCAAAAAACTTCTTCCGTGAAGGGGGTGGCCTCTGCCGTCGTTGTCGCCAACCAGCCAGCCAGGAAAATAGCGGCCAGCGCAACGGCGTAAGATGAAACAAGACGGCTTTGGGGTATCGGCGGACGCATCGCAGCCTCCTCATATCAATTGTGAAAAAGCACGCAGATCACAACAGGAAAAGAACGCAGGAACAAAGGTGCGCGGGATACGACGACAGTTCAGACGGTGGGTATGTAAAAGTTCGTAATGCAAGATTTATACCTTTATAGGGAAGTTCTTATTTTTCAGGGCCTTATCTTAACCATCCTTGCAGCCTGAGGTATTAAAGTGTAAAAAATCCCGACGCTATTCCAGATTGGTGCGGCCGCTGCCCATTCCCCGGGTCATGCCTGATTTCGCCGCTAGGCCCTCTGGCGTTTTGCGGCTACATGAGCTAGATACGTGCCAGTTTTGTTCTTCTCGTCTTGCCGGAGGTTTAAGGGAGCCATGGCGGGTCATTCTCAATTTAAAAACATCATGTACCGCAAGGGGGCGCAGGATAAGAAGCGCTCGGCCCTGTTCGCCAAGCTGTCGCGGGAAATCACCGTGGCGGCCAAGACGGGGCTGCCCGATCCGAACGCCAATACCCGATTGAAGGCCGCCGTCGACAACGCCCGCGCCCAGAACATGCCCAAGGACAACATCGAGCGGGCGATCAAGAAGAGCCTGGGCGGCGACGCCGAACATTATGACGAGGTGCGCTATGAAGGCTTCGGGCCGGGCGGCGTCTCCCTGATCGTCGACAGCCTGACCGACAACCGCAACCGCACCGCCGGCGACGTGCGCTCGATCTTTCAGAAATGCGGCGGCAATTTGGGTGCCTCGGGCAGCGTCTCCCACGGCTTCGACCGGGTGGGGGAGATCATCTATCCGGCAACCGTCGCCGGCGCAGATGCAGTGTTCGAAGCGGCGCTCGACGCTGGCGCCAGCGACGTGGAATCGGACGATGACGAGCATATCATCTACTGCGAGGCCGATGCCTTGAATGCGGTGCGCGAGGGGCTCGCCGCCAAGCTTGGCGCGCCCAAGTCGGGCAAGCTGATCTGGAAACCGCAGACCAAGATCACCATCGGCGATGTCGAGGAGGCGAAACAGTTGATGAAGCTTCTCGACGCCTTGGATGACAACGACGACGTACAGAACGTCTACGGCAATTACGACGTGCCGGACGACATCGCCGCCAAGCTCGGCGTCTGACCGTTATGGCAGGCGTCCGGCGCATCCTTGGCCTCGACCCCGGCTTGCAGCGGACCGGTTGGGGCATCGTCGAGGCCCAAGGATCGCGGCTGGTTCATATCGCTAACGGCGTCGTCACCTCGGACGCCGAAGCTTCCCTTAGCGAACGGCTGCGCGACCTGCATGACGGCATCACGGCGGTGATCGCCGCCTGGTCGCCCACCTCGGCGGCGGTGGAGGAGACCTTCGTCAACAAGAACCCGGTTTCGACCTTAAAGCTCGGCCAAGCGCGCGGCATCGCGCTCCTGGTGCCGGCGCTCCATGGCCTGGCGGTGCGCGAATACGCCCCCAATCACATCAAGAAATCGGTGGTCGGCACGGGGCACGCCGCCAAGGAGCAGATTCACGCCATGGTGCGCCTGCTGTTGCCGGGAGTGGAGATTGCCAACGCCGACGCCGCCGACGCCCTTGCGGTCGCCATCTGCGACGCGCATCATGGCGGCGGCATGGGACGGCTGTTGCAGAGGGCAGGCCAAAGATGATCGCCAAGCTGAAAGGCATTGTCGATGAGGCGGGCGAGGACGGGGCGGTGATCGACGTCAACGGCGTCGGCTATCTGGTGTTCTGCTCGGCGCGCACGCTCGCCCGCCTGCCGCGGCGGGGCGAGGCGGTCACGCTCATCATCGACACCCATGTGCGCGAGGATCACATTCATCTTTATGGTTTTTTAAACGAAGGCGAGCGCGCCTGGTTCCGGCTGCTGCAGACCGTGCAGGGGGTCGGCGCGCGCGTCGCGCTGGGCATCCTGTCGGCGCTCACGCCCGACGATCTCTCGCAGGCGATCGCCGTGCAAGACAAGACGGCGCTGACCCGGGCCAGCGGCGTCGGCAAGAAGCTTGCCGAGCGGGTGGTTCATGAGTTGAAGGATAAAGTGGGGGGGCTCGCCGCCGCGCCCGCCGCCGTCGGCATCGCCGCCGCCCAGCCGTCGAGCGACATGACGGATGCGGTGTCGGCCTTGACTCACCTCGGCTATCGTCCGGCGGAAGCCTCGGCGGCGGTCAGCCGCGCCGCCCGCTCTTTGGGCGCGCAGGCTGATGTCAAATCGCTGATCACCGCCGGTCTGAAGGAGTTGGCGCGATGAGCGAAGCGGAACGGCTGATATCCGGCCGCCGGCGCGAGGAGGACCAGGATTCATCCCTGCGTCCGGCGCGGCTGGAAGAGTTCATCGGCCAGCGCCAGGCGCGGGAAAACTTGAAGGTGTTCATCACCGCCGCGCGCCAACGCGGCGAGGCTTTGGACCATACCTTGTTTTATGGTCCGCCGGGGCTCGGCAAGACGACGCTGGCGCAAATCTTGGCCCGCGAGCTCGGCGTCAATTTTCGCGCCACCTCCGGGCCGGTGATCGCCAAGGCGGGTGACTTGGCGGCGCTGCTAACCAATCTGGAAGCCAACGATATTTTGTTTATTGATGAAATCCATCGCCTCAATCCGGCGGTGGAGGAAATCCTCTATCCGGCGATGGAGGACTTTCAGCTCGACCTCATAATCGGCGAAGGCCCGGCGGCGCGCTCGGTGCGGATCGACCTGCCGAAGTTTACCCTGGTGGGGGCGACCACCCGCTCCGGCCTCATCACCACGCCGTTGCGCGACCGCTTCGGCATCCCGGTACGGCTGGAATTCTACCAGGTCGAGGAACTGGAGGAGATCGTGCGCCGCGGCGCGCGCATCCTGGGCGCGCCGATCACCGACGAGGGGGCGCGGGAAATCGCCAGCCGTGCCCGCGGCACGCCGCGCATTGCCGGCCGGCTGTTGCGCCGGGTGCGTGATTTCGCATTGGTGGCCGGCGCGGCGCGGATCGATGCCCAGGTAGCCGATCAGGCGCTCTTGCGCCTGGAGGTGGACAAGCGCGGGCTGGACGCCATGGATCATCGCTATCTGCGGTGCATCGGCGTTTCTTACGCCGGCGGCCCGGTGGGGGTGGAAACGCTGTCGGCGGCGCTGTCGGAACCCCGCGACGCCATCGAGGAGATCATCGAGCCCTACCTTATTCAGCAAGGCTTCGTGCAGCGTACGCCGCGCGGGCGGATGTTGGGCGCGCTTGGCTTCAGCCATATCGGCTTGACCGCGCCCGCCGCGCATCCGGTTCAGCTTGACCTCATGACGGAGAAGGACGATGACTGAGCCGCTGCCGTTCGGCGGCGCAATCGTCGATAAACGCCACCATCTGCCGGTGCGGGTCTATTACGAAGATACCGATGCCGCCGGCATCGTCTATTACGCCAACTATTTGAAATTCATGGAGCGCGGCCGCACTGATTTCCTGCGCCTTCTCGACGTCGAACACGGCCGGCTGATCGCCGGCGTCCATGGCGAGCCCATAGGTTTTGTTGTGCGCCGCGCCGAGGTTGATTATCTTGCCCCCGCCCGGCTGGGCGATTTCTTGGCGGTAGTGACCGGCATCGTCTCCTGCACCGGCGCGACAGTCACCATGGCGCAGGTGGTGCGGCGGGATGAAGTGGTGCTGGCGAAAGGTCTGGTCAAGGCGGCGGTGATCGGCCAGGATGGCCGGCCGCGGCCCTTGCCGCGCCCTATCCGCCATATTTTTAACACGCTCGTTTGTTCAGATGCCCCGGCGCGGGGCTAGCTAAACTTTAAGGACGTCCATTCCATGCCAGAAACCATAGAAACAACAACGCTCGGCGGCACCGCCACCGGCGATTTTTCCGTCTGGGGACTTTTCCTGCAAGCCGACATCGTGGTCCAGATCGTGATGCTGGTGCTGCTGTTTGCCTCTGTCGGCTGTTGGGCGATTATTATCGACAAGGTGCGGCTGATGCGCCAGGTGACGCGCAAGGCCGATCTTTTCGAGGATGAATTCTGGTCCGGCCGGTCGCTGGAAGGACTGTATGACCGTATCCGCAATCACCCTGATCATCCGATGGCGATGCTGTTCGTCGCCGCCATGCGGGAGTGGCAACGCTCCTTAGGACCGGCCACCGGCCTGGCCAAGACTGTGGGGCTGCAAGACCGTATCTACAAGGTGATGCGGGTGACGGTGACGCGGGAAATGGAACGGCTGGAAAGCTACTTGAATTTTCTGGCCACCGTTGGCTCCACCGCACCGTTCATCGGCCTTTTCGGTACGGTGTGGGGGATCATGAACAGCTTTACCTCCATTGCGCAAAGCCACAACACCTCGCTCGCCGTAGTGGCTCCCGGCATTGCCGAAGCCTTGTTCGCCACCGCCATGGGGCTGGTGGCGGCGATCCCGGCGGTGGTCGCCTATAACAAGATCACCAACGACATGGGCCGTTACGCCAACCGGCTGGAAGGCTTCGCTGACGAGTTCAACACCATACTGTCGCGCCAGCTTGAAGAAGGACAACACTGATGGCCATGCAGTCATCCTCGTCCGGCGCGCGCAATGGCGGCGGCTTCCGCCGCCGTCACCGGCCGGTGAGCGATATCAACGTGACGCCGCTGGTCGATGTCATGCTGGTGCTCTTGGTGGTGTTCATGGTCACCGCGCCGCTCTTGACCGTCGGCGTCCAGGTCGATCTGCCGCGCACCAAGGCGCGCTCGCTGCCGCAGGACGCCGTGCCGCTGGCGGTCAGCATCAAGGAAAACGGCGCGATCTTTCTCATGGACGAGGAAATTCCCTTCGAGGAGTTGGCGTCGCGCCTGCAGGCCATCGCCGCGACCCGGCCCGATGACCGGATTTACGTGCGCGGCGACGCCAAGGTCGAATACGGCCGCATCGCCGAAGTGATGGGGGTCTTGAACAACGCCGGCTTCGCCAAGGTCGCCCTGGTCACCGAGACGCTGCGGCCAGACAAGCAGAAAAAGTAAGGCAACCTCTTTTCGGAAAAGTTGCGGGTGAAAAAGGCGATCATCATATCGGCGCTGGGACACGCGGCCCTCATTGCCTTGCTGGCGATGAAGCTGCCGTTTCTGACCCGGGAGACGGAGGTGATCGAGGAGGAATTCGTTCCGGTGGAGCTGGTGGAGCACCTTGAAGAGGTGGCGAAAGCGCCACCGCCGCCGCCTAGGGAAGAGCCGCAGCCGGAAGAAAAGCCTGTCGAAGAGCAGCAACAGGCGGCCGTCGAGCCCGAGCCGACGCCGCCCGATGACGCCGTGCCGCTGCCCGAGCCGGAAAAAAAGCCTAAGGAGGCGCAAAAGCCTGAACCGAAGACGCCGGCCGCCTCGCCCAAGCGCAAGCCGACGCCGCCCAGCCGCTTCAGCGCCAGCCGCATTGCCGCGCTGCTTGATAAAAGCGTCGATCAGGAAGCGCCGGCGACAGAAGCGCCAAAGAAACCGTTTGATGCCGCCAAGCTGTTGGAGCGTCCGCAGCGCTCAGCACTCGAAACCGCGCAGATGGCGGCCAGCCTGCGCAGCCTGATCCGGTCCCAGGTGGAGCCGTGTTGGAGCGTGCCCGCCGGCGCGCGAGGAGCCGAGGAGCTGCAAGTCAAAATCCGTATTTACCTGCTGCCCAACGGCGCACTGGCTCGCGCTCCGGAAATCGTTGACAGCGCCCGCATGTACGCGCCGGGCCAGGAATTCTTCCGCGTCGCCGCGGAAAGCGCGCGGCGCGCCATTCAGCGCTGCGCGCCCTTGAAATTGCCGCCGGATACGTATGATATTTGGCGCGAAACCGAGCTGATCTTCGATCCCAAGGAAATGTTGGGCGGATGATGGGAAGTTGCATCTTAAGGAGTGTTGCCGTGAGAAAACTATTTTCCTTGCTGGTGGGCCTGACGCTCGCTGCCCTGGCCACGCCCGCATCGGCGGTGTTGCGGGTCGATATCACCCGCGGCAACGTCGATCCGCTGCCCATCGCCGTTCCTGATTTTGCCGGCAAGGCGGCGGAGCTGACCCAGGACGGCAGCACCGAGGAGATCGGCCGCAACATCGCCGCCGTCATCACCAATAATCTGGCCCGCTCCGGCCTGTTTCGCCCCGTTGATCCCAAGGCGTTTATCCGCATCAAGGAGGTGCCGGGCGGCCGTCCCGGCTTCGGCAATTGGCGGGCGATCGGCGCCCAGGCGCTGGTCACCGGTCAGGTGCAACTACAAAACGACGGCCGCATCCGCGTCGAATACCGGCTGTGGGACGTGCTCGGCGAAAGCCAGATGTCGGGGCTGCAATACTATTCCGCGCCGCGCACCTGGCGGCAGATCGCCCACATGATCTCCGACGCCATCTATAAGCGGCTGACCGGAGAGGATGGCTATTTCAACACCCGTATTGTGTATATTTCCGAAAGCGGGCCCAATCAGAAACGGATCAAGCGCTTGGCGCTAATGGATCAGGACGGCTACAACCACCGCTTCCTGACCGACGGCAAGGATCTGGTGCTGACCCCTCGCTTCTCACCGAACATGCAGGAAATCACCTATCTGGCCTATTACAACGACCGGCCACGGGTCTACCTTTATAATATCGACAGCGGCAAGCAGGAGGTGCTGGGCGATTTCCCCGGCATGACCTTCGCGCCGCGCTTTTCCCCCGACGGCAACAAGGTCATCATGAGCCTGGCGCAGCGCGGCAACTCGGATATCTATGAGATGGACTTGCGCACCCGGCGTTCGACCCGGCTGACCTTTGACCCCAATATCGATACCTCGCCCAGCTATTCTCCGGACAGCCGTCAGATTGTGTTTAATTCCGACCGCGGCGGCACCCGGCAGCTCTATACCATGGACGCCGACGGCAAGAACGTGAAGCGCATCAGCTTCGGCCAGGGCCGCTATTCGACCCCGGTTTGGTCGCCCCGCGGCGACCTCATCGCCTTTACCAAGCAGGCCAACGGCCGCTTCTACATCGGCGTCCTGAAGCCCGACGGCAAGGGTGAGCGGCTGCTGTCTGAGAGCTATCTCGACGAGGGGCCGACCTGGTCGCCCAACGGCCGGGTGCTGATCTTCTTCCGCCAGGCCCCTTATGACCGCTACGGACGGGGGGGCGGCAGCAGCCTGTGGTCGGTGGACCTGACCGGCTATAATCTGCGCCGGGTGGTGACCCCCCTCGACGCATCCGATCCCGCATGGTCGCCCTTGATCCAATAAGAACAAGGGCTTATAATTGCATTTAACATAAGGTTTTTTGGTCAGGAGCTATATCGAAAGGGTAAACACCGTTTTTGGGCTTCCAATTAACGGGCAACTCGACTAGTCACCACGATGCCTCGCCGAGTGGCGCGGTTTCAGCGCGAACATAACGTCTTTACGAAGGAAATCAAAAAATGCTTCACAGAAGCCTAGCACTAAAAATGATCGTCATGGGAGCGGCCGCGCTGCTCATTGCCGCTTGCGCCAATACGCAAAAGGCTAAGGAGCCGGAAGTTCAGCAGGCAGCGCCTGCCCCAGAACAGCCGGCGCCGCCGGTTGAAACCGGCCCGACCCCCGGCACCCAGGAACACCTCAACAAGGTGGCCGGTGATCGGGTGTTCTTCGACTTCGACAAATACGATATTCGGCCGGACCAGGAAGCGACCCTGCGCGCGCAAGCGCAGTGGCTGCAAAGCTACCCCTCGGTCAATGTCACCGTTGAAGGCCATTGCGACGAACGCGGCACCCGGGAATACAACCTGGCGCTCGGCGAACGCCGCGCCAATGCCACCAAGAACTTCCTGGTCGCTCTGGGCGTCGATGCTGCGCGCATCGAAACCATCAGCTATGGTAAGGAGCGGCCGGCGGTGCTGGGCAGCAATGAAGAGGCCTGGGCGCAAAATCGCCGCGGCGTCATGGTGGTAAAGTAATCGCGCCACCGCCTATCGTCGAGGATTAGGGAACCCGCGCTTTTTATAAAAAAGCGCGGGTTTTCGTTATGATCGACCTTATAGCAAAATACGGTTAGGCACGGTCATAACCGGCCCATCATCGTCATTCCCGCGTAAGCGGGAATCCATGGCAAAATCAAAGAACTGGATCCCCGCTTTCGCGGGGATGACGAAACACAGTATGCTTGCTCATGATTCTATTTAAATGCACGACATTAACATGTGGCGTCGGTAACGGGATGGCTATGGTGATGTACAAAAAAACAACGCGGTTCTTGATCCTGGCCGCTGCGGCGGCGATGACGACTGGCATGACCCTGGCTGAGCCGGCGCTGGCGCAAGCCATCGAAAAGCGTATCGAGCGCCTGGAAAAGGAAGTCAGAGCCGTTCAGCGCAAGGTGTTCAAGGATGGCGTGCCGGCGGCGGACGAAACGGCTGCCCCCACCGTTCCCCCGCCGCAGGCCGTCGACCTGGAGCGGCGGATCAGCGCGCTGGAGGAGCAGTTACGCCAGCTCAACGGCCAGTTCGAGGAGCTGCAGCATCAAGCGGATGACAGCCGCCAGCGGCTAGAGGCGTTCATGGCCGACGCCGAATTCCGCTTCAATCAATTGGAAGGAAAAGGCGCGCCGGCGGGCGCCGCCGCGGGCGCAGCAAGTGGCGCCATCGTCCCTTCCGCCGCTTCGGAACCCAATGAGCTGCCGCCGGCAGCGCCGGCCGCCGATACCAGCGCCACAGCGGATGGGGCGTTGCCGGAAGGCTCAGCCATGGATCAGTACAACTACGCCTACGCCCTCTTGGCCCAAGGCAAGTATGAAGCGGCGGAAGCCGCCTTCCGTTCCTTCCTCGGCACCCATGGCGGCGATGAACTGGCGGGCAATGCCCAGTACTGGCTCGGCCAGTCGCTTTTCGTGCGCGGGCTTTACAAGGAGGCGGCGCGGGAATTCTTGACCGGCTATCAGTCCTACCCGAAAAGCCCCAAGGCCCCAGCTTACTTACTGAAGATCGGCATCACCCTGGGCAAGATCGACCAAAAGCAAGACGCCTGCGACGCCTTCAAGGAATTAAAAAGCCGCTTCCCGCAATCCCCGGAGTCCAAAGAACGCCGGGTGCAGGAAGAAAAAGCTCTGGGGTGTAAATAACTCAACCGGCGCGGCGGTCGAATAAGGGCCGCGTGCGGTTCGCCAGCGCCACCAGGGACAGCATTACCGGCACCTCCACCAACACGCCGACCACGGTCGCCAGCGCCGCGCCCGAGTGCAGGCCAAACAGGCTGATGGCCACCGCCACCGCCAGCTCGAAGAAGTTCGAGGTGCCGATGAGCGCGCACGGCGCGGCCACCGGGAAGGGGATACGCCAGCCCCATGCCCAGACATAGGCAATGGCGAAGATACCGTAGCTTTGCACCAGGAGCGGGATGGCGATCAGCAAAATATGATAGGGCTCGGCGGTGATCCGCTCGCCCTGGAAGGCGAACAGCAGCATGACCATCAGGAGCAATCCCGCCATGGTATAAGGCTTGGCCCGCGTCGTGAAAGATGTCACCGCCGATGCGCCGCCACGGCTCATCAGGCGACGGCGGTATTGTGCGCCGGCGATCAGCGGAATTGCCACATAAAGCACGACCGATAACAGAAGCGTCTCCCACGGCACATGAATATCGGTGACACCCAACAGAAAAGCAGTGATGGGGGCGAAGGCGAAGATCATGATCAGATCATTTAAGGCTACCTGCACCAGGGTATAGGTGGCGTCCCCCCGCGTCAGCTCGCTCCACACGAACACCATGGCGGTGCACGGCGCGACGCCGAGCAAAATCATGCCGGCGATATAGGATTGCGCCTCGGCGCGGGGAATGAGCCCGCCGAAAATATCTTCCAGGAACAGCACGCCCAGCGCCGCCATGGTGAACGGCTTGATCAGCCAGTTGACGACGATCGTCACCACCAATCCCCTGGGGCGCTCGCCGACATGACGCAGGCTGGAAAAATCGACATTGACCATCATCGGAAAAATCATCGCCCAGATCAGAATGGCGACGGGCAGGTTGACGTGAGCAACTTCCAATCTGGAAACCATCGTCATTAGACCGGGGACAAGGTTGCCCAGGGCGATGCCGCCAAGAATGGCCAGCGCCACCCACAGCGTCAGGCCACGCTCGAAAATGCCTAAGGACGGGCGGGCAGCGGTGATGGCTTTAGACATGTTCAGGGGCGTGTCCCAGGGCGCGCAGGCGACGCTCAAGGGCCAAGCGGTCCAGGGCGGCGAGGGGCAGGTTGATGAAAATGCCGATGCGCCGTTCGATCTGGCCGTAGATTTCGGCAAACTTCAGCCGCACCTCGGCATCTGATCCCTGGAACGCCGCTGGATCTTCAAACCCCCAATGGGCGGTGATCGGCTGGCCGGGCCAAACGGGACAGGTCTCGCCGGCAGCGTTGTCGCAGACGGTGAAGATGAAATCCATGAGTGGCGCGCCCGCTTCCGCGAACTCGTCCCAGCTTTTCGAGCGCAAGCCGGAAACGTCATGGCCCATGCGGGCCAACGTGTCGATGGTCACGGGATGCACCATGCCCTTGGGCTGACTGCCGGCGCTGAAAGCGCGAAAATGGCCAGCGCCGTCGCGGTTCAAGATCGCTTCGGCGATCACGCTGCGCGCCGAATTGCCGGTGCACAGGAACAGCACATTGTAGATTTTTTGCTCGCTCATAAAAGGATCTTTCAGGCGCAAAGGGGACGGGCGGGACCGCAGGCAGCATTATCGGCGGCGCAGCAGTTTTCAGTCAGATAGCCCACCAGCGCAGTCATGGCGGCCAGATCGGCGGCGTAAATCAGCGAGCGCCCGCGGCGCTCGGCAGTCACCAAGCCGGCGCTTTTCAGCTCTTTTAAATGGAACGACAAGGTGGGCTTGGGCAGATGGAAACGCTGGGCAATGTCGCCGGCCGCCGCGCCTTGCCGACCTTGAGTGACCAGGTAGCGGAAGATGGCCAGGCGGGTATCCTGGGCCAGGGCGCTAAGGGCGGTGATGGCAACTATTGGTTCCATATTTCCAATATTATAAAACTATTATCCACTGTCAATAGCCGATAGTGTCTCAATTTGAGCCGTTCATGGTTCGACAGGCTCACCACGAACGGCTTAAATTCCCGTTAGCCCTGAGCTTGTCGAAGGGCGAACGGGTAAAGTGAGATACTGCTTAGCAACCCTTTCTGCGATCTTGGCAAGGCCATGCCGGATGTGGAAGAACTACAGCGTCAAAAAACAGAAAAAAGGTAACCCATGGAGTACAGAGATCTCGGAACCACCAGCCTTAAGGTCAGCGCCATTTGCCTAGGCACCATGACCTTCGGCCGCCAGAACAGCGAGGCGGACGCCCACGCCCAGTTGGATTATGCACTCACCCAAGGCGTCAATTTCATCGACACGGCGGAGATGTACCCGGTGCCGCGGCGCACCGACTCTTACGGCCGTACCGAGGCCTTCCTCGGCAGTTGGTTGAAAGGCCGCAAGGACCGCCACCAGATCATCCTCGCCACCAAGGTTTCCGGCCCCGGCGTGGGGCCGATCCGCCCTGATCCGGTGCGTTTGGATCGACGCAACATCATGGCCGCCATCGACGCCAGCCTGGCGCGTCTCAACACCGATTACATCGACCTCTATCAGCTGCACTGGCCCGACCGGCGAACCAATTATTTCGGCCGCCTGGGGTTTGAGCGTATCGCCGATGATCCCGCCACGGTGCCGATTGAGGAAACCTTGGGCGTGCTGGCTGACCTGGTGACGGCGGGCAAGGCGCGGCACATCGGTATTTCCAATGAAACGCCCTGGGGCTTAAGTCAATATCAGAAGCTCTCGGCGGACAAAGGTTGGCCGCGCCTCCAGTCGATCCAGAACCCCTATAATCTCCTCAACCGCACCTTCGAAATCGGCCTGGCCGAAATGGCCTTGCGCGATAAGGTATCGCTGCTGGCCTATTCTCCCATGGCCATGGGTCTCCTGAGCGGCAAGTATCACGGCGGCGCGGGAGCGGAAAACGGCCGCCTGACGATCTTTTCCGAAATGACGCGCTATGCCGGCGAGCTTGGCCGATCGGTGGCCGGGCAGTATGTGACGCTGGCCCGCAGCCACGGCCTCGATCCGGCGCAGATGGCGCTCGCCTATGTGCTCTCGCGCCCGTTCATCACTTCGGCCATCATCGGCGCCACCTCAATGACGCAACTGAAGGCCGATATCGCCGCCAAGGATGTTATCCTGGATGCCGTGGTCATCAAGGAGATCGAGGCCATCCATCAGCAACACCCCAACCCCTGCCCATGACCGCCGCCACGCCCACGCCCCTTGCTGACCAGGAAGCCGCCCGGCTGATCGCCGCCTGCGGCCCGTTCGAGGCGTCGCCCGAGGTGGCGGTGGCGGTGTCGGGCGGGGTGGATTCGATGGCACTGACCGTGCTCGTTGATACCTGGGCGCGCGGCCAAGGCGGGCGGGTGACGGCGCTCACCGTTGACCATGGCTTGCGGCCGGAAGCGGCGGCCGAGGCGGCCCAGGTCAAGGCGTGGCTGACGGCGCGCGGCATCGCCCATGAAACCCTTTCCTGGCAGGGTGACAAGCCCCAAACAGGCATCCAGGCGGCGGCGCGGCACGCCCGCTATGAATTGCTCATGGACTGGTGCCGGCGTCACAGGGTGATCCATCTTTTCCTGGCCCACCATGCCGATGATCAGGCGGAGACCGTGGCCATGCGCCAGGCGCGAAAGAGCGGGCCGGAGGGCCTGGCCGCCATGGCGCTTATCAGCCCGCCGCCGGTTCCGGGACCGCGCTGGCCGCGCCTGGTGCGGCCGCTGCTGCCGGTGCGCAAGGAACGCCTGGAAGCCACGTTGAGAGCCATGGGTCAGCCGTGGATCGACGATCCTTCCAACCTCGACCTGAAGTATGAACGGGTGCGTATCCGCCGCCGGCTCTTTGCCGAACCGGGGGCTGTGGAGCGCTTGGTCGCCATGGCGGTAACCCACGCCGACGCCCGCGCCCAGGCCGACCTGGAGCTGGCGGGCTGGCTGGCCCAGGCGGTCAACCTGCATAGGGACGGAAGGGCGGAAGTTGATCGTCATGCGTCGGTGCAAGTCCCTGACAACCTTAGAGAAGCGTTCTGGCGGCGCATTGTGATGACGGTGGGCGGTAAACCTCTGCCGCCGCGGCGGGAAAAGATCGCCCGCCTGGCGGCGGCGGTCCGCGACCCCGGCTTTCGCGGTGCGACAGCGGCGGGCTGCCGGGTGGCGGCAAAACCCAACCATTTCCTGGTCCAGCGGGAAAAAGCGGTACGCCGGGCTCAGGCCGCGCCGGCCCTGGCTTTCTAGCCCCATGAGGCGAAAAAGCTGACAGGATGCGCTTGTGTCGGGATAGGAACGGCTTATTTATAGATAAGGGTTACGATCCGTTCGCGACCTAGTTTTGTATGCCGTGAAGGAAGGCACTGATCTCGTGGGAAGTTTTGGCAAAAATCTCGCCTTATGGGCGATCATCATTCTGCTGCTCTTGGCGCTCTTTAACCTGTTCCAGGGGTCTTCGACTCAAGACGCCAGGAGCGATGTCGCGTTCTCGACCTTTCTTGATGAAGTCGACCAGGGCGCGGTCAGGGATGTGGTGATCGAAGGCAGCAACATCTCCGGCACCCGGGTCGATGGCTCGACGTTCCAGACCTACGCGCCCAACGACCCCAATCTGGTGTCGCGGTTGAGCGATCGCGGCGTCACCATTCGCGCCAAGCCCGAAGAGCAGAATTTGCTCGCCGGCATTTTCATGTCGCTGCTGCCGTTTCTTCTCTTGATCGGCGTTTGGGTGTTTTTCATGCGCCAGATGCAGGCCGGCAACGGCCGCGCCATGGGGTTCGGCAAGTCCCGCGCCCGGCTTTTGAATGAAAAGCACGGCCGCGTCACCTTCAACGACGTCGCCGGCATCGAAGAGGCCAAGGAAGAGCTTGAGGAAATCGTTGAGTTCCTCAAAGACCCCGGCAAGTTCCAGCGCTTAGGGGGCAAGATTCCGAAAGGCGCGCTCCTGGTCGGCCCGCCCGGCACCGGCAAGACGCTCCTGGCTCGCGCCATCGCCGGCGAGGCCAACGTGCCGTTCTTCACCATCTCCGGCTCCGATTTTGTGGAAATGTTCGTCGGCGTCGGCGCGTCCCGGGTGCGCGACATGTTCGATCAGGCGAAAAAGAACGCGCCCTGCATCATCTTCATCGACGAGATTGACGCCGTGGGCCGTCATCGCGGCGCCGGGCTCGGCGGCGGCAATGACGAGCGCGAGCAGACGTTGAACCAGCTCCTCGTTGAGATGGACGGCTTTGACCCCAACGACGGCATCATCATCGTCGCCGCCACAAACCGGCCCGACGTGCTCGATCCGGCGCTGCTGCGCCCCGGCCGCTTCGACCGCCAGATCGTGGTGCCCAATCCCGACATCAACGGCCGCGAAAAGATTTTAAAAGTGCACATGCGTAAAGTGCCGCTGGCCCAGGATGTGGATGCCCACACCATCGCCCGCGGCACGCCGGGCTTTTCCGGCGCCGATCTGGCTAATCTCGTCAACGAGGCGGCGCTCTTGGCGGCGCGGCGCGGCAAGAAGTTGGTCGGCCACCGCGAATTCGAGGACGCCAAGGACAAGGTGATGATGGGCACCGAGCGGCGTTCCATGGTGATGACCGATGAGGAAAAGCGCTCCACCGCCTATCATGAAGCGGGGCACGCCATCGTTTCCTTGCGCGTGCCGGGCAATGATCCTTTGCACAAAGTGACGATCATTCCGCGCGGCCGGGCGTTGGGCGTGACCTTCAATCTGCCCGAGCGCGATCGCTACAGCATGAACATGAAACAGATGAAGGCGCGCCTCGCGCTTGCCTTCGGCGGCCGCATTGCCGAACAGTTGGTCTACGGCGACGAGGAATTGAACACCGGCGCCGCCAACGACATTCAGCAGGCGACCCGGATGGCGCGCGCCATGGTCATGGAATACGGCATGAGCAGCAAGCTCGGCTGGCTCCGCTATCGCGAGAACCAGGATGAAGTGTTCCTCGGCCATTCGGTGGCGCGCACCCATAACATTTCCGAGGAAACGGCGCGGCTCATCGACGAGGAAGTGCGCCGTCTGGTGGAGGAATCCGAAGCGACGGCGCGGCAGGTATTGCAGGACAATATCGACAAGTTGCATGCCTTGGCCAAGGCGCTTCTGGAATATGAAACGCTGTCCGGCGATGAAGTCAGAACCGTGCTCGACGGCGGCGTCATCGAGCGGCCGCAGCCGGCGATGGAAGCCGCGCCGCCCAAGGACAGACCCAAGGCGACCACGGTGCCGACGGCGGGCGGCGCCCATCCCGAACCGCAGCCTGGTAGTTGATCGTTAGCGCAACTTTTATCGTCATTCCCTTGATATAGGGCGCGGGAGGATGTCATTGCGAGCGCCAGCGAAGCAACCCATTATCTTGCCGCGCTCCGTTTTGTGGATTGCTTCGTCGGTTTACACCTCCTCGCAATGACAATAAAAATGGACCTCCGCTTATCAAGGGGATCATCGGAGAAGAGTCTAGCCTTTGTCACGGCGCGTCTACCATAGACCCATCGCCATTGTTGACGAGCCGCCAACCGCGGCGGCCTTGGTGCGGGCAAACGCAGCGCTCCCCCTTTGCGGAGGCCCGGCGGCGTTTACCGCCGTAGAGGTTATCGAACGCAGCGACGGTGGGCGGCGGACGCAAGTAGCGTCGGTTTGCAACGTTGATGTCGATCTTGCGCCATTGACCGCGGCGCGCGCCGCGCTGCGCCTGCCGGGTGGGAAAGACCTCACCTTCGACCGTCCGCTCCTGATGGGTATCGTCAACGTCACGCCGGACAGCTTTTCCGACGGCGGCCAGTTCATCGACAGCGAGCGCGCCATAGCCCATGGCTGTCGCTTGATCGCCGAGGGCGCGGACATCATCGACATCGGCGGCGAATCCACCCGGCCCGGCGCATCCATCGTGTCGGTGGAGGAAGAACAAAGCCGGGTGCTGCCGGTGATCAAGGCCTTGGCGGCGTTGGGAACGCCGTTGTCCATTGATACCCGCAACGCCGCCACCATGGCGGCGGCGGTGGCGGCGGGCGCGCACATCATCAATGATGTCTCGGCGCTCTCTTACGATCCGGCAAGCCTGGCGACGGCGGCAAAGCTGGGCGCGCCGGTGATCTTGATGCACGCGCTCGCCGATCCCCGGACCATGCAGCAAAACCCGACCTATGACGATGTGACGCTGGACATCTATGATTATTTAAGCGCGCGGATCGCGGCGGCGGTGGCGGCGGGCGTGCCGCGCTCACAACTCATCATTGATCCTGGCATCGGCTTTGGCAAGACGGTGGCGCATAACTTGACATTAATGCGCGAGCTGTCGCTGTTTCATGGCCTTGGGCAGCCGCTGCTCCTTGGCGCGTCGCGCAAAAGCTTCATCGCCAAGGTGACCGATGCGGACGATATTGCCGACCGCCTGCCGGGATCGCTCAGCGCGGCGCTCGCCGGCCAGCGCCAAGGCGCGCAGATCTTGCGCGTGCACGATGTCGCCGCAACAAAGCGCGCCTTGAAGCTTGCCGCAGCGATTGCTGCTAAGAATACCGCACCTTGACGTAAGACCCCGGCGCGTCTTCCAGCGGCTTTAATTTGCCGTCGCCGGGCGTGCGCGCCGGTACTTTCTGGCCGCATCGGGGCGCATTCCAGTGATGCCAGTCGGGCCACCAGGAGCCTTTGTGCTGAGTGGCCTCGATCAGCCATTCCTCGGCGGTGGCGGGCAGCGCGTCGTTGGTATAATAGTGATACTTCTTGGCCGCCGGCGGGTTGACCACGCCGGCGATATGGCCTGAACCGGCCAGCACGAAGCGCCTCTCGCCGCCATAGAGCTGCGTCGCCTTGTAGACCGACGGGTAGGGACAGATGTGATCGGTCTCCGCCGCCTGGATATAGGTCGGCACGCTTACCTGATGGAGGTCGATGGGGACGCCGCCAAGCGTAATGCCGCCCGGTTTGACGAGATTATTCTTCTGGTACATCTCGCGCAGATAAAATTCGTGCGCGGCGCGCGGCACCCGCGTTGAATCGCTGTTCCAGTATAATAGATCGAATGGGAAGGGATCCTTGCCCATCAGATAGTTATTGACCACGAACGACCAGATGAGGTCGTTGGAGCGCAGCATATTGAAGGTGGTGGCCATGGCGTGGCCATCGTGATAGCCCTTCTCGGCCATCATTTTTTCCATGGCCGCAAGCTGCTCCTCATCGATGAAAAGCTTCAATTCGCCGGCTTCGGAAAAATCCACCTGCGCCACCAGGAAGGTCGCGGCGGCGATTCGCCCGGCTTTGTCCTTGGCGGCAAGGTACGCCAGCGTCGCCGCCAAGAGCGTGCCGCCAATGCAGTAGCCGATGACCGAGACTTGCTCTTCGCCGGTGGCCTTTTTCACCGCGTCCATGGCGGCGACGGCGCCCTTGAGCATGTAGTCGTCGAGCGTGGTCTCGGCCATGGTCTCGTCGACATTGCGCCAGGAGATGACGAACGTGGTATAGCCCTGATCCACCAGCCATTTGATCAGGGAGTTCTCCGGCTTCAAGTCGAGGATGTAATATTTGTTGATCCACGGTGGGATGATCAGAAGCGGCGTCTCATAGACGGTCTTGGTGGTGGGGGCGTACTGAATGAGTTCAATGAGCTCATTGCGGAACACCACCTTGCCCGGGGTGGTGGCGATGTTCTCGCCGATCTTGAAGGCGTCAAGGTCAGTCTGGCGGATGGCGAGCCGGCCCTTGCCGCGCTCCAGGTCGGCCAAGAGGTTTTCCAGGCCCTTGACCAGATTTTCGCCGCCGGTCTCGATGGTTTTATTCAATACCTCGGGATTGGTCAGGGCGAAGTTGGTGGGGCTTAGGGCGTCGATGAACTGGCGGGTATAGAAGTCGAGCTTTTTGGCTTCATGCTCATCCAGTCCCTCGGTCTGCGCCACGGTGTTCCTGAGCCAGCGCGAGGACAGGAGGTAGGACTGCTTGATGAAGTCGAAAACCTGGTTTTCCGTCCATTCCTTGTCGCGAAAGCGCTTGTCACCCTTGTCAGGCTCGATTACCGGCGCCGTCTCGTGCCCCAACGCCCGCAGCGAGGCGCTTTGCCACAGCTTCATATAGTCCTGCCATAGGGAAACCTGGCTTTCGACGAACTTCTGCGGGTTGGCCATCAGCCGGTTGGTCATGTCCAAAAAGGCCCGGCTCAGGTTCAGAGGGTCGAGGTGGGCCTCCTTCATAAAGCTTTCATTGTGCTGCAAAAAATCGCCGATCAGCTGTTGGCTGCGGGTGGCGATTTTAAGCCAGTTTTCGGTGAAGTCCTTGGGGTAGGGGAAGGCGGCGGCGGGGCTGTCCTGATGGTCGCTCATAGGGTCTCACATGTTAAGGTCCATGGTCTTATTTTTCCGCCGGGTCCTGCATTATCTTATTGTTTAAGCATCCTAACCTAATCTCTGCCGTTTGCGTAGCCCGTCGTCCCTGCTATAGAAGGCGGACATGCGGCTGGACGGCTGTTCAGGCCGCTGTTTAGAACCGAATTATGACAATTTGTGGATGGTGTTGCCGATGAGCACCGAGTTTTATCGCATCAAGCGCTTGCCGCCTTACGTCTTCGCCGAAGTCAACGCGATGAAGGCGCGGGCCCGGGCCGCCGGCGATGACATCATCGACTTCGGCATGGGCAATCCCGACCTGCCGACCCCCCGGCACATCGTTGACAAGCTGGTGGAGACGGTGCAGGACCCGCGCACCCACGGCTATTCCCAGTCGCGGGGCATCCCGGGCTTAAGGCGCGCCCAATGCGCCTACTATAAGCGGCGGTTTGGCGTCGATTTGAACCCCGAGACCGAGGTCATCGTGACCCTGGGCTCCAAGGAGGGGCTCGCGAACCTCGCCCAGGCCATCAGCGCCCCGGGCGACGTCATTCTGGTGCCCAACCCCAGCTATCCCATTCACCATTATGGCTTCATCATCGCCGGGGCGACCATCCGCCATCTGCCGGTGCATGAGGGCAATTTCCTCGACATCCTGGAGCGGGCGGTGCGCCACAGCGTGCCCAAGCCCTTGGCGCTGGTGTTGTGCTATCCCTCCAACCCCACGGCCGAGGTGGTGGACCTTAAATTCTATGAAAGCGTCGTCAATTTCTGCCGCGAGCAGGGCATTTACGTGCTTTCCGACCTCGCCTACTCGGAGATTTACTTCGACGACAACCCGCCGCCGTCGATTTTGCAGGTGCCGGGGGCGAAGGAGATCGCCGTCGAGTTCACCTCCATGAGCAAGACCTACTCCATGGCCGGTTGGCGAATCGGCTTCGCCGCCGGCAACCCGCGGCTGATCTCGGCCTTAACCCGGGTCAAGTCCTACCTCGACTACGGCGCCTTCACGCCGATCCAGGTGGCGGCGACGGCGGCACTGAACGGTCCGCAGGACTGCATCGAGGAGTCCCGGCGCATCTATAAGGCGCGGCGCGACGTGCTGGTGCAGGGCTTGCACGCCGCCGGCTGGCCGATCCCCAGCCCCAAGGCCAGCATGTTCGCCTGGGCCCCATTGCCGCCGGGCTGGGATCATTTGGGTTCGCTGGCGTTCTCCAAGCTCCTCCTTGCCCATGCCAAGGTGGCGGTGGCGCCGGGTCTGGGCTTTGGCGAATACGGCGACAATCATGTCCGCATCGCCATGGTGGAAAATGAACACCGCATCCGTCAGGCGGTGCGCAATATCAAGCGCTTCCTGGCGGCGCGGGATGAAATATTGGGGCAGGCGAGGGCGGTCTCTTGAGTAAAGCGTTACGCATTGGCGTCGCTGGCCTTGGTACGGTTGGTCGCGGCGTCGTTAAGGTTCTGCAACAAAACGGCGACGTCATCGCGGCGCGCGCCGGCCGGCGGATCGAGATCGTCGCCGTCAGCGCTCGTCATCGCTCGAATGACCGTGGCGTCGATCTTTCTTCTTACCGCTGGTATGACGATGCGGCGGCGATGGCGGCCGATCCCGGCATTGACGCCGTGGTGGAGCTGATCGGCGGCGCCGATGGGGCGGCGCGGCGCATCGCCGAGACGGCGCTCCAGAACGGCAAGGCGCTGGTGACCGCCAACAAGGCGCTGATTGCCCATCACGGCATGGCGCTGGCGGCCCTGGCCGAGGAGAAGAAAGTACCGATCCGGCTCGATGCCGCGGTGGCCGGCGGCATTCCCATCATCAAGGCGATCTCCGACGGCCTGGCGGCCAATCGCTGCACCGCCGTGTTCGGCATTTTGAACGGCACCTGCAACTATATCCTCACCCAGATGGAACAGACGGGGCGCAGCTTTGCCGATATTCTTGCCGATGCACAACGCTTGGGCTACGCCGAGGCCGACCCGAGCTTTGACGTCGACGGCATCGATGCCGCCCATAAGCTGGCGATTTTAAGCGCGGTCGCTTTTGGCGCTCGGTTATCGTTTTCAGCCATTTCCATCACCGGCATTCGCGATGTGACGCCGGTGGACATGAAATACGCCGACGAATTCGGCTACCGCATCAAGCTTCTTGGCATCGCCCGTCATAGCGCGGCGGGGTTGGAGCAGCGGGTGGAGCCGTGCCTGGTGCGCAAATCCAATCCGCTGGCGGCGGTCGGCGATGTCTTCAACGCCGTCGTCGTCGAGGGCGATTTCGTTGGCCGCACGGTTTACGAGGGGCGCGGCGCCGGCGAGGGACCAACCGCTTCCGCCGTGGTCGCCGATCTGGTTGATGTGGCGCGCGGCAATCGCACGCCGGTATTTTCCATACCCGTTCGGCAACTGACCGCGCTGCAGGCGGTGGCGCGCGGTGCGCTTGTTGCCTCGTTTTATCTGCATCTGCGGGTGCTTGATGAACCGGGCGTGATCGCCGCCATTTCCGAATCGCTGAGAGATCAGGAAATCTCCATCGAGAATCTGGTGCAGCGCGGCGAGGCGTCAGGCGGCGGCATCGACGTCATTTTGACGACCCATGAAACGCGCGAAGATAAGCTAATTACGGCAGTCGATAAAATCTCAAAACTGCGCACCGTCTTGAACCGGCCGGTGGCGATGCGAATGATAAGAGCCTGACAGCAACGGGGAAGTATGATGGCAAAAGGCAGCACTCTGGATCGAATTTTCGTCCTTGAACTGGTGCGCGTGACGGAAGCGGCGGCGGTGGCCGCGGCGGCGCTGATTGGCCGCGGCGATGAAAAAGCGGCGGACGCGGCGGCGGTGGAGGCGATGCGCAAGGCCTTGGGCCAGCTTAACATGAACGGCGCGGTGGTGATCGGCGAGGGCGAGCGCGACGAAGCGCCGATGCTCTATATCGGCGAGAAAGTCGGCTCCGGCGACGGCGCTGACCTTGATATCGCGCTTGACCCCCTGGAAGGCACCACCATTACCGCCAAAGCCGGACCCAACGCCCTTGCGGTCATCGCGTTGGCGGAAAAAGGCAATCTGTTGAACGCACCGGATGTTTATATGGACAAGATCGCGGTGGGCGGCGGTTATGCGCCGGGCATCGTCGATCTTGATCGCACGCCGGCTGAAAACATCACGGCGGTGGCCAACGCCAAGGGGGTGAGCCCCGGCGATATCATGGTGTGCATCCTCGACCGGCCGCGCCATGCCGATCTCATCAAGGCGGTGCGCGAGGTCGGCGCGCGCATCATGCTCATTGGCGACGGCGATGTCGCCGGCGTCATCGCCACCACCGATCCCAGCACCGGCGTCGACATGTACATGGGCTCGGGCGGCGCGCCGGAAGGTGTGCTGGCGGCAGCGGCGCTCAGGTGCATCGGCGGCCAGATTCAAGGCCGGCTTCTGTTTCGAAACGATGATGAAAAGGGGCGCGCGCGCCGTCTTGGCATTACCGACTTGAGCCGCAAGTACACTACCGAGGAAATGGCCAAGGGCGATGTCATCTTCGCCGCCACCGGCGTCACCAACGGTTCGTTACTGGAGGGCGTGCATTACCTGCCCGGCGGCAAGAAGTACACCACCAGCTCGGTGGTGATGCGCTCACGGACGCGAACGGTGCGCTGGGTTAAGGGCGAGCACGCCGTCGGCAAGGCGTGAGCGCCGACCTTTCCATAACGGAAGATCAGGATGCCGTCTTCGGCGTCCGTCAATCGGCGAACGGGCGCGCCTGGCGGCTGCGTTCCGCCGAGCCACGCCTGGTGGCGGCGCTCAGCCAGCGCTTGGAGCTGCCGGAAGCCATCGCCCGCCTGTTGGCGGGTCGCGGCGTCGGGATTGAGGAGGCGGTGGATTTTCTCAATCCAAGCCTGCGCCAGTTGATGCCAGACCCTCATATAATGCAGGACATGGCGACAGCGGCGCGCCGTGTCGCTCAGGCTATTATTGCTGGCGAGCGGGTGGCGGTGTTCGGCGACTATGATGTGGATGGCGCGACATCCTCGGCGATGTTGACGCGATATTTCCGCGCGCTCGGCCGAGATCTCGTTATTTATATTCCCGACCGCCTGGGCGAAGGCTACGGCCCCAATGCTCCGGCATTATTGAACCTAAAAAATAATGGCGTATCGCTGGTCATCACCGTCGATTGCGGCACGCTGGCGTTTGCGCCGTTGGCGGCAGCGCGCGCGGCGGGACTTGATGTCATTGTCGTCGATCATCACTTGGCCGAGCCGGCTTTGCCGGAGGCGTGCGCCGTCGTCAATCCCAACCGGCTCGATGACGACAGCGGGCTGGGGCAATTGGCGGCGGTGGGCGTCGCGTTCATGCTCACCGTCGCCGTCAATCGCGCGCTCAGGGAGCAGGGTTTCTTTGTTGCCGGTCGCCGCGAGCCTGATCTGATGGCCCTCCTTGATCTTGTCGCCTTAGGCACGGTGGCCGACGTGGTGCCGTTGACGGGATTGAACCGTGCCTTCGTGGCGCAGGGGCTGAAAGTTCTGGCGCGCGGCGGCAATATCGGCTTGAAGGCGCTTGCCGCCGTGGCGCGCATGAATGAAACGCCGTCAGCCTATCACCTCGGTTTTTTGCTGGGCCCGCGGGTCAATGCCGGCGGACGAGTGGGCGAGGCGGATCTGGGGGCGCGGCTGCTGATCACCGAGGACGTCGAGGAAGCTGGACGCATCGCCGCCGCGCTTGACCGCTACAATCAGGAACGCCAAGCCATCGAAGCCCAGGTGCAGGAGGTGGCCTTGTCGCAGCTTGCCGCGCGTCATGGACTGGACGTGCCGCCGCCCTTGGCCTTCGCTGTTGCCGACGGCTGGCATATCGGCGTCATCGGCATCGTCGCCGGCCGCTTGAAGGATCGCTTCGATCTGCCCGCCGTGGTCATCGGCATGGACGGCGACGTTGGCAAGGGCTCGGCGCGTTCCATCGGCGGCGTCGACATCGGCGCGGCGGTGACGGCGGCGCATCAGGCGGGGCTGCTGATCAACGGCGGCGGCCATAAGATGGCGGCAGGCTTGACCATCGCGCGCGATAAGCTATCGCCGTTCGAGGACTTCTTGCGCGAGCGGCTGACGCCGCAGGTCGCGGCGGCGCATCGCGATGCGGCGCTCATGCTCGATGGCGTGCTGACGGCCGGCGCGGCGACGGTGGAGCTTCTCGATCTTCTCGAGCGGGCGGGGCCATATGGCGCCGGCAATCCGACGCCGCGCTTCGCGTTTTCCGGCCTGAAGGTGGGCTTTGCCGATATCGTCGGCGCTGATCACGTGCGCGCCACCTTTGAAGGGCCGGACGGCAAGCGGCTCAAAGGCATCGCCTTTAAAAGCGCCGCCAATGGCCTCGGCCAGATGCTGCTTGGCGGCATCGGCCAGCGCTTCCATGTTGCTGGTACGTTGAAGCGCAATGTGTGGAATGGCCGCACCAGCGTCGATCTCATCATCGAGGATGCGGCGGCGGCATCTTAAGCTCACCCATCTCCCACCCTTCGACCTACCCATCGCGGGCGTCCACAAGCCGCCAGCTTGTCTCTATAGTCTCCAGCACCTATCGACGTGATTAAAAAAGACTACGCTCATGGCTCATATTCATTTGATCGTTCCCACGGTAACGGAATTTAATTGCCTACCGCTGGTGGAGTCCTTGACTCAATTTGGCTTGACCTTCACGCAGTCGTTCATAACCAATGGTCCGGCCTCCATCGAAAGCGAGTTTGACGAACTCCTGGCGGCGCCTGACGTGGTGCTGCGCGCCATGGAAGCGGAAGCCAACGGTGCGGAGGCCGTGATTGTACTCTGCATGGGTGATCCCGGCGTTGCTCAGGCGCGCGAAGCGGTGAAAATCCCGGTGCTTGGTCCGGGCGAGACGGCCATGCATCATGCCGCCATGCTCGGCCATAAGTTCAGCGTCATCCCGACCCTGGCGCGCCGTCGGCCGACTTACGAGCATCACGCTCGCCAGTATGGCCTGGAAGGCCGCTTGGCCTCGGTGCGGCCGGCCGATGTGCCGGTTTTGGAGATCGAAAAAAATCCCAAGGTGTTCGAGATCTTGCTCGAGCGCGCCGTCGCGGCGGTGGAGCAGGATCACGCCGATGTACTGATCCTGGGCTGCATCGGCTTTTCTGGCCTCGACCGGCGGCTTGAAACAGCATTGCGCGAGAAGGGTCATGACGTGCCGGTGATCGATGCCTTGCCGCTCACCGTGCTGACGGCGGCGACTTTGGTGCGCGCCGGCTTGCGCCATGCCAAGAACGCCTATCCCTACCCGCCGGAAAAAATTTACAAGGGATATCAATTTCCGAAACGCAAAGAGTAGCGAACATGTTGAATAAAAAACGGCGGCTGATTGCCGCCGTTTTTTTACAATCTCTGACCGAAAATTACTTACGGCGACGGCGAGCGCCTAATCCAAGCGCGCCAAGCCCCATGCCGATAACGCCAAGGGTGGCGGGTTCCGGCACCACGCCGTTCTCGATCCGGAAGGCGTAGTTGATGAAGGTGTCGTCAGAGGGACAGACAAGATTATCGATATCGGCGTAGCGGTTATTGCAGCTGTGATCAAGCACATAAGCTGAATAGGCCGAACCCGTGCCGCCCGGATCATTGTAACCGGGGTTGCCCCCGTCATAGGACCAATCATGCGGCTGGGGATCAAAAAGATACTGATTATCTCCCCAGCCGTCGAGGAAGGTCAGGAAGTCGATATCGTTCGGGTCGTTGGAGACAGTGGAAATCGCATAATCCGAGGGATTGCCGCCAAACAGCAAGGCCGCCACTTCCTGGCCGGTATAAACCGCAGGATTGGCTTCCCACCACGGGCCGTCGCCCACATGCCAAGAGCCGACATAGATATAGGCGGCGTTCGCCGCCCCGGTCATGGCAAGCGTCGCCAGTACCACCGCCGCCATCATTTTACGTAAGGACATTGCTCTCTCCTCAATAGACTTACTCACGAATAACTTATGCAAAATTAATGCCGTATAAATTAGTATTGTAAATCAATAAGATAATCACCCCCCCCTATGGGCAGTTGTAAGAAAATCCGACAAATTATCGTCTGGCCATGGTTAATGGCAGGGACTTGACGATCGCTGAAAAAACCGCCACATCAGGGGTCTTTCCACGACGACCCCTTCGTCTAGTGGCCTAGGACATCGCCCTCTCACGGCGGTAACACGGGTTCGAGTCCCGTAGGGGTCGCCACCTTACCTTGACTTGTCGCGGTCTGACCGCACCCGCTTACTCAAGAAGGCCAGGGCGTCCTTGCCGGCGTCGATGCCGCCGGCGAAGGAGATGAAGCCGTGAATGGTGTGCTCGTAGCATTTGTACGTCACCGGCACGCCGGCGGCCGCCAGCCGGTCGGCGTAGTCCTTGCCTTCATCGCATAACGGGTCGCAGCCGGCGGTCAGGATGATCGCCGGCGGCAGGCCGGCCAGCGACGCCGCCCGCCGTGGCGACATGTAGGGGTTGGCAAGGTCAGCCTTGGTTACGGCATAAAGCTCGGCCAGCCACGCCATGTCGTTAATCGAGAGAAAATAGTCGCCGCCGCCAAAATCGCGCCGTGAGGGGGTGTCATAGGCGGGATCCATGTCGGTTACCGGGTAGATCAGGATTTGCAGCGCAATCTTGGGTCCATGCCGATCGCGGGCCATCAAGGCCATGACCGCCGCCAGATTGCCGCCGGCGCTATCGCCGGCGACGATCAGGCGATGGGGATCGCCGCCCAGGATATCCGTCTCCTCCGCCGCCCAGCATAACGCGGTATAGCAGTCCTCGGCGGCGGCGGGGAACTTGTGCTCCGGCGGCCGGCGATAATCGACGCTGATGACCACGGCATGGCCGTCATCGCATAAGTGGCGACAGATGGCGTCATGGGTATCGAGATCGCCCAGTGCAAAGCCGCCGCCATGAAAATAAAGCAGGGTGGCTGGCTTATCCCGGGTGGCCTTGGCGATGGGCCAGTAAATGCGAACAGACAGCGAGCCGCCGCCGCCGGGGATGGAGCCATCCTCAACCCTTGCTACAGGGCGGCTGGGCGGCGCCATGGCCAGGGAGAAGGCGGTCAGCCCCTGGCGCGCCTGATCAACGCCCTGCTCATAAAGCGGCGGTTTGCCGCTGGCCGCCACGTTGGCCAACAGCGCCGCTGTCTGGCTATCCAAGATCGTCGGGTTGTTTCCTATCCCTACCGTCATGACCATCCCTCGCGATCGGCGCTAATGGTCTTATGGTGCACGGCGGCGCACGCTCGCCAATGACGGGATATACTCAGAAGATCATTCAGCGCAGGCGGCTGAGGAGCTGGGTACGGCGATTGACGCCGGTCTTGCTGTAGATTGAGCGCAAATGATTTTCGATGGTGCGGACGCTGCGGAACAGGCGGGCGGCGATTTCCGCATTGGACATGCCAGTGCGCAACAGTCGGATGATGTCGATCTCCCGGCTGGTGATGTCGTAGTGCGCGCACCGCTTCAGAAAGCTGGCCTCTTCGCCGGCTGTGCTGGTGTGGACGGAAAAAAACGGCCGGCCATCAGGTAAGGTCCGCATCTTCACTTCTGCCTGCAAATCATCCAGGGTGCTGAAATTGAGATTCAAGGTGCGCTCGCCTTTGCCCTTCGACGCCAGCGCACGGCAGCTTTTGCCGATGGCCTCCAGCCGGCTACCATGTGCGCCTCTCGCATCGCTGCTCTCGGAAATCTGCAAATCCGTCAGCGCCCGTGGATTGCTGTATAACAAAGATAAGTGTTCATCGAAGAAGGCGACGCCGGTTTGCGGATTGGCGTCCTCCAGCTCATGCAGCGCTTCATTGCGAACCGTCAGCGCTTCTTGCATCGACAGGCTGCGCAAAGCGGCGCTGAGTACAGTGGAAAGGCTTGCCAGACGGACTTTGTGTTCCTCGCGAAAAGGCGAGCCCGAATGCGGCCGTTGAAATCCCACCACCAATCTCTCCCCCGATATCGGATCAAACCGTAACGCCATGATCATGATGTGATGGATGCGGGTTGGCCGCAGGAAATCATTATAAAACTCGCCCACCATCAGCTTGCTGTAGTCGCAAATATCTGAAGTGAAATAAACGTTGGTCAATTGGTGAGACGGCAACAAGCCGGAGTCAGCACCGGGGTCGAGGCGGAAAAAGTGCGTGGTATATTGGGCATGCAGATCGGGGTGTACGTGATGATGCGCGCTGTGCCCGATGCGTATGCCGTTCTCCCCGTTATGCAGAAACTGGATGAAACAGCCGGTTTCCGCTTCCAGGTACCGCGCCATGGGCGCCAGCACTTTTTTATCAAGCTCCCGATAGCGGCGACAGGAAAGTATGCCCTCGTAAAGTTCGAGAAGCTTATCCGTGCTCTTGCCATAGACCATGGCCATGGCTACCCTCCCTTAAGCGATGGCTTAGACCCTCGCCCACCTTCCCAACCGATCGGCAAGGGGGTCAATACTTGACGTTTTTTCTAATTTTACGCCGCCCCGGCAACAAAAACGCATCTCATTGAAATATGGTAAGAATTTAATTGAGATGGCCGCTTACTGCCGGAACTTCAATGCTTCACCATAGCACAATCCGAGCCGTGCTGGCGATGACGAAAATCCCCTAAGGCCTGCCTTTATATTGAGTAGTACTCGCTATTATTCCCCCCAGAATGGCGATGATATTTTTTTCCTGGGTTTATCCGCCCGCATTTAGCAGGGGTCTGGATGCCCCTTGATGGTGAAAAATGGGAGGAAATAAGCATGCGCCAAGAGAAAATGACGAGTTTATACGATAACGCCGGGCGGCGCTCGACGGCCCTCTATCTGCTTCTTGCCGGGGCTTTCGTGCTGGCTTCATCGACGCCGGGGCAGGCGGCGGAAGCGGCCGATGCCGGCGCATCGAGCATGGGGCTGGAGGAGATCACCGTCACCGCCCGCCGGCGGGAGGAACGGTTGCAGGAAACGCCCATCGCCATTACCGCTTTTACCGCCAATGAACTGGATCGGCGCAGCTTGACCAACCTCGCGGAGGTCGGCGCCTTTGTTCCCAACGTGGTGATGAGCACCGCGCCGGGCGGTAGCGGCGGCGGCAGCAATCTGCAGATCTATATTCGCGGCATCGGCCAGCAGGACTTTCTGTTCACCACCGATCCCGGCGTCGGCATTTACATTGACGGCGTCTATCTGCCGCGCAGTCTTGGCGGCGTGCTTGATCTCTTGGACCTGGAGCGCATCGAAGTGCTGCGCGGGCCGCAGGGGACGCTGTTTGGCAAGAATACCATCGGCGGCGCCATCAACGTCACCTCGACAAAGCCGAGCCAGGAGACCAGCGGCTATGCCGAAGCCACCATCGGCAGCTACAATCGCCTGGATGCGCGGGGCAGCTTCAACGTACCGATCAATGACAGATTGTTCGCCAAGGCGTCGGTCTCGTCCAAGGACCGGGACGGCTATGGCAAGCGGTTGGAATACGGCACCGATGAGCTGATTGACAGAGCCGGCAATGAAAATCAGGCGGCCGGCCGTTTGGCGCTGCGCTGGATCGCTTCAGAGACGGTGACCGTCGATTTGAGCGCTGATTATACCCGCGAGCGGGAGGAATCGGTGCCCACCGCGCTGATGGAATTCGATGTCACCGCCCGCGGGCAAAGCCCGGTGCCGTTCTTATGGAATCTGTTGGTGGGATCGCCTTATCCCATGAGTACGGATTTCATTACCGATGACCCCTTCGTCACCTATGGCACCGGACCCAACCACAGCGATCTTGACGCCTGGGGTGTGAGCATGGCGGTGGATTGGAAAATCAGCGAGAGTATCGGTTTCAAGTCGATCACCGCCTATCGCGAAATGGATGCGCAGTTCGGGCGCGACGGCGACGGCTCGCCCAATGCCTATGTTCATACCGATCAGGTGCAGGACCAGACGCAGATCAGCCAGGAATTCCAACTGGACGGCGTTGGCGCGGATGATCGGCTGAAGTGGGTCGTCGGGGTGTTTTATTTCGACGAGTTCGGCCGCGATCATAACGACGTCAGGCTGGCGTCCGGACTGTTTGACGCGCTGGAGGCGCTGCCCGGGCCGCTGGATGGCTCGCCGCTCGCCAATCCCACGGCCCCCGGCGGTCCCGGCAATCCCATCAATCCCGCGCTTGATCTTGATTTTACCATCAACAATGAAATCGACATCAAAAGCTATGCCGCGTTCGGGCAGGCGTCCTATGACCTGACGACGCAGCTCAGCTTCACGGTGGGCGCGCGCTACAGCTATGAAAAGAAGGACTATCGGCTAAGCCACGTCAAGGTAAACAGCGGCGTGCCGATTTTCATCGGCTCGGTCGGCGATACCTGGAAATCCTTCACACCCATGGGCAGCATCGATTACAAATGGACGGAAGATTTGCTGACGTATGTGTCGGTATCCCGCGGCTTTAAAAGCGGCGGCTTTAATGGCCGTCCCATCAATGAAGGTTCGGTAAGCGCCTATGATCCGGAATACGTGACGGCGTTTGAGGTTGGCGTAAAATCAGATTGGCTCAATCGCCGGCTGCGGGTGAATATATCGGCCTTCTATAACGATTACACCGATATTCAACTGACGGCGGTGAGCGTCGATGATCTGGGAGCCTTGCAACTCATTGCCTCCAATGCCGGCGATGCCGAGGTAAAGGGCGTGGAAGCGGAAATCATGGCGAAACCGGCGGAGGGTCTCGATATCTCGGGCGGCTTTGGCTATATCGATTTTAAGCTGAAAAATCTTGACCCTTTTGTCACCGAGGTGAATGCCGACACGGTGTGGCCGAAAACACCCAAGTGGACGGCCAACGCCAGCATTCAGTACGCAGCTCCGGTGGGTAATGTGGGATCGCTCATCCTGCGCGGCGACTGGTCCTACATCAGCAAGGTCTACCAGGAGCCGACGAACGCCGAATCCATCGCCCAACCCGGCTACAGTCTGTTCAATGCTCGCATCACCTTCGAGCATACGGAGGGCGGTTGGGAGGTGTCGTTGTTCGGCACCAACCTGACGGACAAGAAATATATCGCCAACGGTTTGCAGGCGCTGACCAGCTTTGGCACCACCGAAGCCTTCTATGGCCGGCCACGGGAATGGGGCGCCAGTGTCAAGAAGAAGTTTTAAGGCGCTAATTGACAGCGAAGGCTGGCGAAAAGAGAAGGGGCGGCGCAGCGGCCGCCCCTTCTTCGTTGTGATCTTGTAAAACCTTATGCGATCATGTCGCAGGCGATGCTGGTGCGGGGGTAGGCGCGCACATAATCCAGATAACGCGCCAGCATGCGGTCGGAGTGGGTCAAGAGATCGCGGCGGAATTTCAGGTGCTTCATGATGGTCATGTCTTCATTGAAGAGCTGATTGCCGAACCGCATGCCTTCCGACAAGGCAAGGTCGATCTGCTCCGCCTCGCCAGGCTGGCCGGTGCCTTTGGGCGTCGCGGTGATCATGGTATGCAGCGTCCGATGCCCGGGCAGCGCCTTGCCCGAGGACATATTCAAGACCGGCCGGCCTAAGAACTGCGACATGAAGATGACGCAGTTGGTGCCGAACACGAACACTTCCTGGCGCAATTTGCCCATGCCGGGCACGTTCATGGTCTGGAAATAGTGCATGCGGTGGGGAAATATTTCGACGTCTTCCGGGTTGACCTCCAGATTGATCTTGTGCACTGCCATCAGATGCTGAATATCGGAGGAATTGGAATAGGGGATGAAATGGTCCTGATGCGTCAGCACGTTGAATTCCGTGCGGTACTCCAGGCCCTCCTCCGGGATCGGGAAATGCGGCACTTCATAAAGCGGCTCCGCACCATTGAAGGCCCACACGAAGCCGAACGCTTCCGCCGTGGGAAAATGGAACAGCTTGGCGTTCGCCGGCGGCTTGTCATTCACTGCCGTGGCGACGCAGGTTCCTTGCGCATCAAAGCGCCAGTGATGATAGGGGCAGCGCACGGTGCCGCCGATGATCTCGCCGTCGCTTAAATCCGCGCCCAGATGGCGGCAGTAAGCGCTCATGACATGGGCCTTGCCGTCGGCATCGCGTATGGCGATGACGCGGCCGTTCATGAACTCGGTGCCGTAGATTTTGTCCGGCTCGACTTCTGACGAGGAGCAGATCGGATACCAGTTCTGGTCATAGCCGTTTTCCGGCGATTGCGGCAGGATGGGCTCGCCGCGCTGCATCACCTCGGGCTTCATCGGACGTGAAATGGAGTTCATGAATTAGGCTCCCTCTCTAAATTTCTCGTGTGCCGGACCATTTTATAAAATACCGCTGGCTTGGTGATGTCCTGGTGGTGATACTAATTATCCAATTGTCTTGCAACAGGTGGAAAATACAATAAAATCGCGGCATGGGGAATATTTTTTCCCTTTATCATCCGACGAAATCATGTGTTCTTTTTCGCGGTAAGACATTGATATATCTGCCCGAACGGAAGGGAATCCCATGCACATCACGCAATTTCTCGCCCATGCGCGCTTGCGCACCTCCAATTTCGGAGTCGTCATTTGCGGCGAGCCATGGAGCGGCGTCATTCCCGTCATGGACCAGGCGGTCCTGTTCGCCATCCGGGAGGGCAGGGGGTGCCTGGAGGTAGAGGGCCACGTGCCGGTGTGGCTCGACGCCGGCGATGTGGCGCTCATTCCCCGCGGCGCGGCGCATCGGCTGTGCTCGTCGCCGACCGTCAAAGGGCAATCGGTGATGGAGATCATGCGCCATCGGCCGGTGCAGACTTATATCCTGCGTCATGGCGGCAAGGGGGCGCAGACAGTTTTCTGCGCCGCGCTATCGAGCTGGGATGATGTCGGGCAGGCCACGGTGGCCCGCGTTCTGCCGGAATTAATCGTCGTGCGCCGGGCGGAGTTCGGCGCGCGCTCGCAAACCGAAGCCATCGTCGATCTTTTGGAGCGCGAAGCGCGCCAGGCGCGGGAAATCTCACCCCTTGTCGCCAATCACTTGCTCAATGCGCTGCTGACGGAAATCCTGTTCGCCAAATTTGGCGATGCCGGCGTGCGGCGGGATTTGGTGAAAAGCTTCGCCCGTCCGCCCATCGCCCGCGCCTTGATGCTGATTCACTCCTCCCTGGCGACCGATTGGACGGTGACCGAGCTGGCGAAACGGCTGGGCATGTCCCGCTCGGCGTTCAGCCTGGAATTCGCCGCGGTGATGGGGATATCGCCCGGCCATTATTTGATCGAGCAGAAGCTGTGCCGCGCCGCCGCGCTGCTCAAGGCGACGCCGCATGATCTGGCGACGGTGGCCGATCTTACCGGCTATGATTCGGTGCCCAGCTTCATCAAGGCCTTCAAGCGGCGCTATGGCGCGTCGCCCGGCCGCTTCCGCGAGCGGGAAAGCGCGCTCACGTCAGGCCCAAGGCGCCGGGGTTGATGAGCCGCGGCGGGTCGATCAGGGATTTAAAACCTTCCACTAGTTCCCATTCCGCCGCGGACGCCAGCGCGTCGCGGTAGCTGTAATATTTGCCGGTCTGGAAGTGGAAGGGATGGAAGGGCTCCAACGCTTCCGCCAAGCGGCGGCGCAGATCGACGGCGAAGGCGCGCGCCTCGGCGCGGTCGGGTCGTTTGCCCCACTTGTCCCGGTTGCCGTCTGAGAGCACGGAATAGCGCAGCGGATTCATGCGATCCTGCCAATAGATGATGGGCTCCAGGCCGAACTGGCCCTTGGCCACCAGGAATATCTTGGTCCAGGTGACGCCGTGCGCGGCCATGGCGCTTTGATTGCGGGCGAAGAAATCATCGCAGGCCGCAACCAGTTCCTGCCCCTTGGTCAGGGGCACAACGAAATTCGATGGGAAAGAGCATTCGCCCTCGCGCCCGACAATCAGTTTGTCGATGGGCATAAAGGGCTCGGCCCGCATGACGATGCCCAGCGACCGATTGAGCGGCGTGCCGCCGAAGCGGCGCATTTCTGCGGCCAGCGCCCGCGCCCCGCGGTTGGCTGACGCCTGATCGAAGGCATCCACCATGCTGAAGGTGGAATAGGGCCATTTTTTCAGAAACGACATGTTGCGGGATAGCGCCAAGGTCGCCAATTGCCGGACCACTGCCAGCTTGTTGGGGGCGCTGGCGACGATGGCGCGCAACATGGCCTGCTTTTCCGCCGCCGTCGGCTTCTGCTCCGAAAACACCCGGTGATGATAGTCGGAAAAAGCCATGTTGGTGGCGGCAACGCCCAGCCGTTCGGCGGCGCACAGGGCATCCACCATTGCCGTCAGGTCGCGAAAGCCGAAACACACGAAGGCGGTGCCTTGCGGCCGCCGCTGCAATCGGAAGGTGGCTTTGGTCTTGATGCCGAAGGCGCCGGCGTCGTGGATAAAGACGCCGGTGAAATCGGGGCCATAGCCGCGATTGACGGGCAGCGCCGGGCTGGTGGCCCGGCCGCCGGTCTGGAGGATGCGGCCGTCGGGCAGCACCACCTCTAGCCCTAAAAGATCATCGCCGATATCGCCGCGGCCGTGGCCGGTGGCGTTGTTGCCAAGCCCGCCCCCCACCGTGGCCTGGATGCCCGACATGGTGCCCATGAATCCCACCCGGTAGCCGGTGGGTAGAAGCGCGGCGTGAATTTCCGCCCAGGTGACGCCGGGCTCCACCGTCAAGGTCAGGTTATCGAGGTCGATGGAGAGGATTTTGTTCATCCCCCGCATGTCCAGCATCACCGAGCCCGGTCGCGCCGGGGCATAGCCCAGGGTGTAGGACATGCCGCCGCCGCGGGGAATCAAGGGAACCTGATGGCGGCTTGCCGCCTGGGCGAGCGCGCTGACCTCGGCGGTGGCGACGGGGCGCACCACCGCCGCCGCGCGCTCCAGCGCAATTTCGCTGAAATCGACCGACATCAGGCGGCAGGTGGCCTCATCGGTGGCGACGCGTTCGGGGCCGACGATGCGGCGGGCCTCCTCCAAAAAAGCGGCAAGCTGACTGCCCGCGATCTCAACGGCGCTGGTTTTCATGATGATCCGTTCCCTTAACTTTCTGTGCTTTCAGGGCCTTGGCTGTTTTCAAAAATCGGCCTTGCTTCCGCCCCGTGATTTGATACGATGAGATCGTATGACGATTTTGGAGCTTTAGCAATGCGCATCGTACACGACAAGGACGTCCCGTTTGAAAAAACCAGATCCCGGCATCGCGATCCGACGTTGGAATTCAAATACCTGATCCACGGCGCCCCCGGAACACCCCATAATTTCGAGTTTACTCTGGCCAAATCCGCCGGGCGCTTCCGCAGCCCCCGACACCGGCATAATTTTGACCAGATTCGCCTCTGTTTGGAAGGTACCTTCGGCGGCGGCAAGGATGACACCTTGCATCCCGGTCAAGTGGGCTATTACGGGGAGGGCACCTATTACTCCATCGATTCCACCGATTCGGTGGTGCTGCTGCTGCAATTCGGCGGCGCCAACGGCGATGGCTTCACCCACTACGAAGAGCTCCACAAGGCTTATCCGGAAATGGCCAAGCTGGGCGAGTTCCGCGACGGCGTCTTTTTCCGTCATGACCGCAGCAATCTGCCGCCCGGGGTGAAGGCCAACCAGGACGGCTACGAGGCGCTGTGGCAGCACATCCACGGCAAGCCCGTCACCTACCCCAAGCCGCGCTACCGCGCGCCGGTGGTAATGGACCCGGAAGCCGCCAAATGGCTGCCCGATGCGGCGCAGCCGGGGGTGTCCCGCTGCACGCTAGGCAACTTTACCGAGCGCGCCATCACCATCGCCGAGGTCAAGGTGGACAAGGGCGCGGAATGGATCGAAAAAGCCGAGCGGGCGCCGAAGCTCCTCTATGTGCTGGACGGTGAAGCCGCCATGGGCAAGGAAACGCTGTTGAAAGGCACCGCCATCGAGTTGCAGACCGGAGAGGAAGTACGCGCCACGGCGCTTACCGAGATGAAGGTTTATACCATCACGCTGCCCTACTTCAGCGCCGAAGAGTTGGTCACGGAGCGGCCCACGGCCTGCACCGCGGCGGCATAAGGCGGCGTCATTGTTGGCAAGCGTGGAGGTCTGGCCGCTCATCGAATTGACGCACCGTTATTTTCGCGGTGTCGACACCAGGGATGAGGCGCTGCTGCGGCAATGCCTGTCGCCGCAGATCGTTGCCGATCACACCATCGTCGGCCATATGGTGGGCATCGAGGGGTTTCTCGATGTGGTGCGCCGCTTGCCGCCCCAGATCGTGACGTTGCAACACTACCTCTCCAACCATGAAGTGGAGGTGAGGGGCGAGGAGGCAATGGTGCGCGCCAGCCTCATCGCCCAGCACCTGGTGCGCTGGCAAGGCGAGGAGATGTTGATGCCGGGCGGCGGCCGATACACCTTTGACTGCCGGCATGTAGGTGATCGTTGGATCATTGTCCGCTTGCGCAACGACGTGACTTGGGGCGATCCGAGATTGCAGGTCATTTTCGCGCCAAGGAAATAACAAAATGGGAACGCCGATATATCTTGACAGCGAAATGGAGATCGCTGTCGCGCAGATGGCGCAAGCGGGCACCTTCGGCGGCGACTTTGATCCGGTGGCTTTTCGCCCCGTGTTCGAGCAGTTCTCCCCTCTCTTGTGGAACCGGGAGGCGATGCCGGTTCATCAGCTCAAGGATATCGCCATTCCCGCCAACGGAGCGCAACTGACGGCCCGCATTTACTGGCCGCGCGCCAGCGACCGGCCGCTCCCGGTATTGCTGTTCTTTCATGGCGGCGGCTATACCAGCGGCAGCATCAACACGGCGGACGCCCATTGCCGTTTTTTCTGCCGCGAGGCGGATTGCATCGTCATCAATGCCGATTATCGCTTGGCGCCGGAGCACCCCTTTCCGACAGGCGTTGAGGATACCTTCGCCATTGCTGATTGGGCGGCGGCGCACCTCGCCGAATTTGGCGGCGATCCGGCGCGCTTTGCCATTGGCGGCGATGCCCCGGGCGCAAGCTTTGCCACCGTCAACACCATTCGCGCCCGGGATCGGGGCGGGCCAAAATTCATCTGTCAAATATTATTGGGACCATCGGCGGATTTTGCCGGCCACTACCCCGAGAAGGATGAATATCTGCAAGCAGGGCCCATTCCCGCCATCGCTTTACAGAAGTTGGAGCAGGCCTATTTGCCCGATGACCGGGCGCAGCGCGACTGGCGTTGTTCGCCGCTGCTGGCCAAAGATCTTTCCCGTCTGCCGCCGGCGTTCATTTTAAGCGCGCAATATGATTTCCTGCGTCCCGAAGTGGACGCCTACGTGGCGCGGCTGCGCGCCTCGGGGGTAGCGGTGGCCTATCAAGTGTGGCCGGGCGCGGTGCACAATTTCTTTTCCATGTGCGATCAGTTGGAGATCGCCCGCGCCGCCATGCGCAACGCAGCGGCGCACTTGCGCAAGGCCCTGCACCCGTAGAAAAAATGACCGCGATATTGCTATCGCGGCCATATCATTATTGTCGTTGTCCTCAGAACCGCCGGGTCAGGGTCGCGCCGTACATGCGCGGCGGGCCGAAGTAGCCGCTGGCGATGCCGAAGCCGACGAAGCCAAAAGTCTTGTAATGTTCATCCGTCAGGTTGGTGCCAAACACCGCCACCTGCCACAATTCGTTGGCTGAGGTATAGGTCACGCGGGCGTTAAACAGCGTCAAGGCGTCGTCCGCCACTTCCTCCACATTGGGGACGTTGGGATGAATCTTGCTGCGGTGATTGACATCGCCGCGCAACGTGAGCGAGCCGACATCGCCCAGACTGAATTCATATTGGATGCCAAGAGCGGCGGTCCATTCCGGCGTTTGCGCGAATTTTTCATCGGTAGTGAAGGGAATTTGCGCGTTGGGGAAGGTATCGGAAGGATTAAGCTCCTGATATTCCGCGTCAACGTAGCCCAGGCTACCGTCGATGCGGAGGCCTTCTACGGGCACCGCCGTCAATTCCGCCTCGAAGCCGCGGATGCGGGCCTCGCCGGCGTTCACCGTCGGCGTGTTGACCACCGGACCATCGGTGATCAGCACGATGGTTTGAATGTTGTCGTAATCGGTCTGAAACGCCGCCATGTTGAGCCGGACGCGCTTGTTGGCCAGATCGAGCTTGGCGCCCAGTTCATAGGAGATGACTTTTTCCGGCTCATAAGGCGTGGGCCCGGCCGATCCCACCAGGGCGCGGCCGTTGTAGCTGCCGCTCTTGTAGCCCCACGATACCGCGCCATAGAAAAAGGTATTATCGGTCGCCTGATATTCCGCGCTGATCTTGGGCGATACGTTATCCCAGCTATCGCTGGCGGAAATGACCGTTCCCGCCGGCAAGAACAAGGGAATGGGAACGCCGCCGGGCGTGGCGTACATGGATGATGGCGCGCCGCCGAGCAGCGGATTGGCAAGGAAGTCGGGGCGGTCGGTAAACGTTTTCTTGTCCTTGGAATAGCGGATGCCGCCGGTGACGCTGAACTCGTCGGTCAGCCCCACCGTAACGCTGGAGAACAGCGCATAGCTGTTGGTCTTCAAATGGCTGGCCAATTGAATGGACGGACCGACAAAGGGCTGCAGGAAATTGGCGTCGAAGATGATGTCGCTGGTTTCCCGGGAATAATAGGCGCCGACCAGCCAATCGATGCGCTCGCCAAGCTTGCCGAAGAGTTGCAGTTCCTGCGAGAACTGATCGGACTTGAAATCAGTTTGCTGTTCGGAAATCGGCAACGGCCCGCCATCGTAATCGACGCCGGACACATCATGCTGATCGCGATAAGCGGTGATGGAGCGCAGCGACACCTCGCCGATCTGCCAATCCACTGTCGCCGACACGCCCCATACATCGAGCGTGCCAACATTGGGGCCGACGCCCTGATTGTCATAACCGCCGGCGGTGACATAGGGCGAGGTGCAGTCGGTGACCGGGCCGGGAAATCCGGGGCAGGTGGGGCTGGTGATCAGATACGGCAGGCCGAAGCCGAAGGGCGGCGGTGGCGCGGCGACAAAGGCGTCGTAGGCCAGGAGGCCGGCGATATTGGGATCAGACTCCGAAATGCCGATGGGATGGTGCGGGAAGGCATGGTCATCGCGCGAGGTGCCGTCCACCGTGAAAAATACGGTCACGTCCTCGCCCGCCTTCCAGTTCAGCACGGCGCGGCCGGACCACACGTCCTTGTCGCCCATGTCCTCACCGGTCACCACGCGCTTGCCGTAACCATCCTGGATTTCCCGCAATACCGAGACGGAGCCGGCCAGCCGATCCTCCGCCAGCGGGAATTCGACGTACGCCTTGCCGGCATAGTGATCATAATTACCGGCCGTCATCTCCACCTTGCCGGTAAAGTCGCCGGTGGGGCGTTTGCTGGTGATGCTGATGGCGCCGCCGATGGTGTTGCGGCCAAACAGCGTGCCTTGCGGCCCGCGCAGCACCTCCACCCGCTCCGGCTCTAAGATGCCCAGCACGTTACCGGTCTGGCGGGCGATATAGGCGCCGTCCAGATAGACGCCGACGCCGGGGTCGGTGTTGGGGATAAAGTCGGTCTGGCCGATGCCGCGAATGAAAAAGCTGGCGGTGGCCGAGCCGCCGGACGGACCGGATGAGACATAAAGATTGGGCGCGATGCTGGCCAGATCGGCAATGTTGGCCACCGACCGCATCTCCAGATTCTCGGTGCTGAAAGCGGCGACCGCCACCGGCACCGTCTGTATGCTTTCCGCGCGCCGCCGCGCCGTCACCTCGATTTCCTCGACGATGGCGTAGTCGGTTTTGGCGGCGGGTTCAGCCGCCGCCGGGGGCAAGGCGGTCAGCAAGGCGGCGGCGCTGGTCGCCACATAGCCGCTTGCAAGGACGGCGGCGCGCTTGACGGAAAACAGGCGGGTGGATGGCGTTAGGCTGTCATGCATGGATATTCCTCCCTGTGCGCTTAATGATGGTCTTCTTTAAGGACAATCTCTCGACAAATTGCGAGAATTATGGGATTTTCATCATAAAGGATCATCATACGATAACGTCATGCGTGCATCCTTGTCAATGCGACCGAACGGTCATGACTTGGCGTAGAGGCGCGGGCCTCGGCTGGAGTGCTGGCCGCCACTAGCGGGGCGGGGCTTTTTGCCGTAAAAGAGGCGGAATGAACGGCGGCGGGAGCTTTGAAGCGCACCATGGGCAGAGGAAAAAAAGCCGGCGGAACGGCGGCGCGAAAAAACAAGGCGCCGGTTGATCGGCCGCGCCCGGCTGCGCGCAAAACCAAAGCCCAAAAAGTCCCGGAGACGGGCGAGCCCGGCGCCGTCAGCGTGGTGGACATGGCCGTCGACCGTATCCGCCAGAAGATCATGCGCGGCCATTATGCCCCCGGCCAGCGCTTGATCGAGCCCGATCTGGCGGAACAGATCAATGTCAGCCGCACCGCGCTGCGCGAAGCCTTTCGCCGTCTGGCCGCGGAGGGGCTTTTGGAGCTGGCGCTCTATAAAGGGGCCTCGGTCCGCCGCCTGAAAAAGGAGGACGTGCAAGAGTCCTTTATGATTCGCGAACTGCTGGAAGGCCTGGTGGCGCGGCTGGCGACGCCGGCGATCAACCGTAATGCCAAGATGAAAAAGGCGCTCCTTGAGTGCCGCGACGTCATGCGCAAGACCATCAAATCCGCAGACGCCGGCGATGCCTATACCTTGTCCAACGCCAAGTTTCACCAGTTGCTGGTCGAGGCCGCGGCCAGCCCGCAGCTGGAACGGATGGTCGGGCAGTTGCAGATGCCGCTCTATCGCATCATCTACGCCCGGCTCCTGGCGGAGCAGGCGCGCGCCCGCTCGCTGGCGGATCACGAGCGCATCATCGACGCCATTATCGCCAACGATCCGGCCCGTGCCGAGCGGGAGATGCGGGCCCACGTTCACGCCTCGGCGCAATCCCTTCTCGATCTGCCGGACGATTATTTCGGCTGACCGTCCGGTTGGCCGCTCAGCCGCGCCGCCCGCAAGCTTTGCGGCCGGCAAAAGACTTGACGGGGACGGACGATGCGGATAGATCATGCCGGCCGCGACCCCTTCGTCTAGTGGCCTAGGACATCGCCCTTTCACGGCGGTAACACGGGTTCGAGTCCCGTAGGGGTCGCCATTTTCCTCATCAAATCAATAGGTTAAATGGAAGGCGGCGGGTCGCTCGCCAAGCCTTTCCCGGAATATCTTTGCCGCCCACTCGTACCCCGGCGGGTTCGCGTCTGACTGCGCGCTTCTGAGCGTTCCGCCGGATTGATATCCTTATGAGAAAATTAACCAAAAACGGCTGTAATCAACCGGCTGGGAAGGTGTCTGATGGCCAGGCAAACCATCCCCCTGCAAGAATGAAAGTAAACGCGAGGTAAGGGGTTACAAACGTGATGAAATTACGCACCGGGCTGATGTCGATGATGGCCGCCGGGACGGCAGCGCTTGCGGCTGCTCCGGCAGCGGCGGCCGGATTTTTCCTCCAGGAACAGAGCGTCAAGGCCAGCGGCCGCGCCTTTGCCGGCGAAGCGGCCATGGCCGATGACGTCAGTGTGATGTTTTACAATCCGGCGGGCATGACGCACCTCGACGGCGCCCAGGCGGCGGCGGGGCTTTACGCCATCATGCCCAAGGCGCGGGTATCCGATACGGGCACGTCCGCCGCCATTGGGCCGTTTACCGGCATTCCCGTCGGCGGTCTGGCCGAGGAGCAGGGGTTCAGCCCGCAGCCGGCCGGCTATCTTTACGCCGCCATGCCGGTGTCGGATGCGCTGTGGATGGGGCTGGCGGTGACGGTGCCGTTCGGCTTGAAGGACGACTACAAGGACGATTACTGGGGCCGCTATGACTCCACCAAGTCCGAAGTCATGGTGGTCGAGATCGCGCCGACGATCGCCTACCAGATCACGCCTCAGGTGTCCTTGGGCGCCAACATCGGCTTTCAGCGCTCCACCGCCAAGCTTATCAGCGCCATCCCGAACCCGCTGGACCCCTCAGGTCCGAGCGCCGCCAGCGACGGCTCGTTCGCGGTCGATGGCGATGATTGGAGCATCGGCTTTACCCTGGGCGTTCTGGTCAAGGCCAGCGAGCGGATGCGAATTGGCATAAGTTATCGCTCGGCGGTGGATCATCGCCTCAAAGGCGAGGCGCGGACCGACTTTTTGGGCAGCGTCACCGAACAGGATGTGGCCGCCGATCTCAACTTGCCGGAAGTGATTTCCGCCGCCGTCGCTTATGACGTCACTCCCACCGTTACCTTGCTGGGGCAAGTGAACTACTACGGCTGGGATCGCTTCGCGGAAATCCGGCTTGAATTGGAGGATGGCAGCGAGCTCGTCTCGGCGGAAAATTTCCGCAATACCTGGGGCGTCTCGCTCGGCGTCCAGGTCAAGGCGACCGAGGATTGGACGTTGCGCAGCGGCATCGAGTACGACGAGACGCCGACCATCGACGAATTCCGCTCCACCCGCATTCCCGATGCCGATCGCTTGTGGCTGGCCGTTGGCGCGTCCTACAACGTAACCGATCATCTCACCATTGATCTGTCCTATGTTCACATGTTCAAGAAGACGGAGCCGATCAACCGCACCAATCCATTCCCGTTGTTGGCGACCACGGTGGAAACAGTGGGCTCGACGGACACCAGCTCCAATGTGGTGGGCGTAGGAGTGCGCGGCAGGTTCTAGGAGATGCCTGTTCTTGAAGACGCTTGAGTAAGACCCATGGAGGTCGATTGGAAAACAGCGGTTACGGTGCCGGGTTATGAAATTCGGCCCTTAACGTTGCGTTTTGCCAACGCAGAGTTCGAACGGCAATTCGCCTTCGATCATCTCGACCGCGCCATCGTCAGCATCCGGATTTTCCTACTGGCGGGCGCGGTGCTTTATGCGCTGTTTGGCTTTCTTGACGCCGCGGTGCTGCCGCAGACCAGAAACACCATCTGGATGATCCGCTATTTGGGTGTGACGCCGGTGCTCATCGGCGTCTACGCCCTGACGTATTCTTCCATCTTTAAGCATGTCTCGCAGTTTGCCCTGGGCATGGCGATGTTTTCCGCCGGGCTCGGCATCATCGCCATGACCGCCGTCGCCGAAGCGCCGGGCAATGCGCTCTATTACGCCGGCCTGATCATGGTGGTGAGCTATTGCTTGAATCTCATCCGCCTGCGCTGGACCAACGCGGCGTTCCTGGCGATCCTGTTGACGTTGCTTTATCAGCCGGTGGCGTTGTGGATCAATCCCATAGAGCCGCAGTTGGTGTTGAGCAATAATTTCTTTCTGGTGATGTCGACCGGCGTCGGCATCTTCTCGTCCTATGTGCATGAGCTATACATTCGCCGCGACTATTTGCATGCGGAAATGCTGAAGCTGGAGAAGAAGCGCACCGATGAGCTGTTGGAGGAATCGCAATCGGCAAGCCGCGCCAAGAGCGAATTTCTTGGCATCATGAGCCATGAATTGCGCACGCCCTTGAACGCCATTCTCGGTTTTGCTGAGATCATGCAGCAGCGCATGTTCGGCCCCGTCGGCTCGGAACGCTACGCCGGTTATGTCGACGATATCCACAGCGCGGCGGAACATCTCCTCAACATCATTTCCGATGTGCTCGACCTGTCCAAGGCCGAGGTCGGCAAGCTGGTGCTGGAAGAGGAAGACGTCGATATCGTCGAGCTGTTGGAGTCATGCCTGCGCCTCTTGCGCGAGCAGGCGGGGGAAGGCGGTATTCGCCTGTCCATCGATCTGCCGCAGAACCGGCCGATCTTGCGCGTCGACTCCCGGCTGATCAAGCAGGTCGCCATCAACTTGTTGGGCAACGCCATCAAGTTCACGCAAAACGGCGGCTCGGTGAATGTCTCCTTCGGCAGCGATAGCGACGGGCGCTTCCTGATCAATTTCAAGGATAGCGGCATTGGTATCGCCAAGGAGAATCTGGAGAAAGTCATGGAGCCTTTCGTCCAGGTCGAAGGCGCGTTCGCCCGCAAGCACGGCGGCACCGGGCTTGGCCTGCCGCTGGTGAAAAGAATTACCGAACTGCACGACGGCAAGGTGGTGCTTGACAGCGAATTAGGCGTCGGCACGACGGTTACCATCGCCCTGCCCGCCAGCCGGGTGGTCAACGCCCCCGCCGCCGCGCCAAAGGCCGCGGAGTAGCGTCGATTTAAGCCTTCTTGTGCACCGTCAGCAGGATGACCCGGCCGGTGGGATCAAGGCTGGTTTCGGCCACCGCGTTGGGTATTCCATTGGCCAGCGCCAGCATTTCCCGCTCGTCGCGATAAATAACGTTCCAATCGCAAATGAATTCCATCGGCCACAGGTTGCTGCCCGGCGTTTTATACATATTGCTGATGATCAGCTTGCCGCCGGGCGCGACGAAAGTATAGAGCGAGGAAATCCACGCCTTGGCGCGCCTGGCTTGCAAGTAGTCGATGAGGCCCACGGAATAGACGAAGTCTTGCGCGCCGATGGCGCCGAATAATTCCCTGGTCTTGAATAACTGACTGAAGGAGGCGTGCAGACAGGTGACGTTCGCTTGCTTGTGCAGACGGATGACTTCGGGGTGGGTCGCCTCATAGGCCAGTTCCAGCGCCCCATGATCCTGGTCAATGAGCGTCAAATGCGCCGGGCGCGGCAGCTCGCGCAGCTTTAAATAATCGATGATTTCCCGCGCCGGGCCGCAGCCCAGGGTCGTGATCTTGGCCGCGCCCGCGCCATCGGCGAGGACCGTCTTGGCGATCTCCTGGCGCATCATCACCATGCGCGTGGCGATGCATTCGGCGACATCAAGGCCGATGCGGTGCACCAGCTTTTCATAAAGGCTGCCGCCTTCCCGCCGCCAGTCGTAGACCATGCTCATGATCTGGAAGTCGCCGGGGTAGCCCAGCGGCTTTTCATAGCTGCGCTTCCAGATCGCGCCGGCCATGAATTCAGGGGTCAGCACCAGCTCGGTGAATTTCTTGGTGGCGGCGAGGGCGTCGAGATCGTCCATCACGGCCTCGGCTAAGGCGTTGCCGCGATGCCACAAGGCGCGCCACTGCGGCAGTATCTGCTCCTCGCACGAAGCTAGGAGATCCGCCGCCGCGCCGTCATCGAGCTTGGTCTGGCTGATCCGTTCCAGGCCGGCGCGGTAGGAGCGTAACAGATGTAGGGTGTCGGCGCACAGCGTGCGGTATTCCGCCGATACGCCGGCGCCGGGCTCCATCCGGGCGAAGCCGGCCAAGTCGGTGCGCAGGGTGATCTCCTTATACTTGGTGACCACCTGCGGCACGTTGAAGCTGCGGTCAAGGAGCCGGATGCCCAATTTGGTGCCGGTCTGCGTCGGCTCGACCCGGGCGACTTCCCCGGTACCCTCAAAAAGGTAGCTGTCGCCAACCGCCAGTTGCACCGCCACCCGCATCTCCGGGTTATAGACATCCTCGCTCTTGGGCGGCGCGAAGGCGGCGAAGCCGCTGACGCTGACATCGCACAAGGTGAACGGCGTCTGATCCAGCATCAGACGCGGCATTGCCCGTTGAAATAGATCCCGCGCCCGGAACCGCTCGGCGCGAAAGAATACCCGCCGACCTTCCCCCCCGCTTAATTCCTCGTAGGTTCTCATGTGGTACGCTCCTACTTGCCCCTTGTAGTACGCAACTTATGATCGAACAACGCGCCAAAAGCTACTAATTTACGTATATTAAACGCGATTGATCTATTGATGGTCGAATTCTCTTTAACCAATTAGTAACACATTTTCCAGAAGGGATTGAAGAGAAAAAATAATTTTGGCAGGCCTCCTGCCTTCAATTAAGACTGATTAGCAACTCCCGCCGGGGTTAAAAATAGCAAGACGCCGCGCTTTTGGCGCGGCGTCTGGGTCAATAAAAAGCAAAACAGGGGTCTATTCAGGCCGCCTGGCGGCGGGCGAAGGCGGCGCTTTTATGGTCGAGCCGTAAGGATAGGCAATAGGCGGCGCCGCCGCTTAAGCGGAAGGGGGCGATGCCCGGAGTCTCGACCTTATAACCGCGCGCGGCCAACGTGCGGCGCAATCCCTCGCTGATGCCGCCGCAGATATAGCGATTGCCGAGCGGGATGCCGTTGGCGCCCAGCAGCACCGCATCCTCATCCCCGACGATGAGGCGGCGGTCCTTATCCACCGCGGCCTCGATGGCGGCAAGTCCCTGGGCGTTAAAGGCCTCGGGGACATAGAGCACCTCGCCGCCGCGTAACGCGCACAGCGCGGTATCAAGGTGATAGAAGCGGGGATCGATGAGCTCCAACGGGGTTATCGGCACGCCATATATATCATGAAGATGGGACGCCATTTCCGGGCTGGTGCGCGGGCCATGGCCCATCCATATCCGTTGCCGCCTGGCGTCCCATACGGCGTCGCCGAAGCCTTCGAAATAAAGACCATCCGGGCAGGGCAGCACGCGATCCACAAGACCGCGCTTTGCTAGATCGTCGAAGAAACGCGCAATATGCGGTTCCTCCCGCTGCCGTTCGGGATGGCGAAAGCGCGCCAGCACCGCCGTGCCGTTCAGCACGAAGCCGATGTTGGCGGTAAACACCATGTCGGGTACGCCGGGGGCGGCGGGCAGGAGTTCGATATCGGCTCCCGCCTGGCGCAGCGCTTCTGCCAATTCCCGCCAGCCCTGCCGGCAGCCGGCGGCAAGTTCGTCGCTGCGCTTGGCCCAGGCGGCGGGATCCATCCACGGATTGATGACATAAGAAACATCGAAATGATCCGGCGGGCAAAGCACGAAGGTCGGGCGGGTCAGGGTCGTCATGGCTCACTCCTTTAGGCGGCTTGTTTCTCGGCCCAATGCAAGGCGTCCTCGATCCGGTCCAAGGCCCAGTCGAGGTCATGGCGGCTGATGATTAAAGGCGGCGCGAAGCGGATGGTGTGCTCGTGGGTTTCCTTGGTCAAAAGACCGCGCTGCATCAGCGCGCGGCAAAACGCCTTGCCGCCGATGACGGCGGGATTGATGTCAATGCCGATCCAAAGTCCCCGCCCGCGCACCGCGCGCAAGGTGGGTGAGCGCATGGCGGCCAGGCGATCAAGCGCGTATTGTCCCAATGCGGCGCTGCGCGACGCCAGCTCTTCTTCCGCCATCACCCGCAAGGTTTCCCGTCCCACCGCGGCGGCCAGACAGTTGCCGCCGAAGGTCGAGCCGTGGCTGCCGGGCGTGAATACGTTCATCACCTCGCGCTTGCCAAGAAAGGCGGAGACCGGCAGCACGCCGCCGCCCAGCGCCTTGCCCACCATCAGACCATCGGGGCGGATGCCTTCGTGTTCGAAAGCGAACCATTTGCCGGTGCGACACAGCCCGCTTTGAATTTCATCAAGGAGCAGCAGCACATTGGCCCAATCGCATATCTGCCGTACTTTCCGTAAATAGCCGGCGGGCGGGATGATGATGCCGTTCTCGCCCTGGATCGGCTCCAAGAGCACCGCCGCGGTGCGGGGGGTAATGGCGGCGGCCAGCGCTTCGGCGTCACCGAAGGGAACGAGGCGAAAGCCCGGCGTTAGCGGCCCAAAGCCGCGGCGATAGTCGGCGTCGGAGGAAAAGCTGATGATGGTGGTGGTGCGGCCGTGGAAATTGCCGGCGGCGACGATGATCTCCGCCGTATCATTGGAAATGCCCTTGACCTCATGGCCCCAGCGGCGGGCCGCCTTGATGGCGGTCTCCACCGCTTCCGCGCCGGTGTTCATGGGCAGCGCCATATCCATGCCGGCAAGGCGGCAAAGATCGGCGAGGAAGGCTCCTAAGACATCGGAATAAAAGGCGCGGGAGACCACCGCCAGGCGTTCCGCCTGCTCGCTGAGCGCGTGGAGGATGCGGGGGTGGCCGTGGCCGAGGCTGACCGCCGAATAGGCGCTCATGCCGTCCAGGTATTTACGGCCCTCGCGATCCCACAACCAGACTCCGGCGCCGCGGCTTAACACCACGTCCAGGGGCGCGTAATTTGGCGCGCAGTAGCGCTGTTCCAGGTCGATATCCCGCATCTTGTGCCTCCAACTTTGGACTTTTGTTCAGTCTAGCGAGGCGGGCAGGCCATGGCGGCCGTAATCGGCGGCGGTCACAGCCGGTATGGCCGGCAGCTTCCCGCAAAACGACAGAAAATGTCGCGGCCCTAAGGGTTTCTTAAAGCCACAGTGGCTATCATGTCGGCCAAGCGGTCGAGCCTTGACACGATCCAGATCGAGGACGATAGTTAAAGCGATGTTTGCCTTGACCAACAGTTGCAGCCGCCTAGCACGCATGATTGCCGTAACGGCGATCATCGCCTATGCCGTTGCCTTCGTCATGGCCGCGTCCAGTCAGGCAGCGCCGGCCGCCATGGCCGACGACTGTCACCACCACGCCGAGCAAATGACGCCTGCAGCGGATGATTGCCATCAAGAGCATCAGCCGCAGCCGGCGGATAATTGCCTGGGCGATTGCTTGAGCGCCTGCCTGGCGATGGCCTCCGTCGCCATGGTCGACCATCTGGCCTTGACGCACGCTGACCTTTACCTCCTTGATGCCTACTTCGGGGCTGTCGCGTCACACCTCCATGCCCGACAGCCGGAATTCGTCACCCCACCTCCCCGCGCTTGACGCTTAACGCCGTGCGTCCCGCCTTTTTCTAAAAGGCGGGCGGCGTTCGTCATGCTTTATGTCCGCGCCAGGAGGAGTCCTTACATCATGCGCATTCTATTGCTCGTCGCGGCGATGATGGTTGCCGCCACGTTGCCGGCCCGCGCCGCTGTGCCGCTGGATATTGCCGAAGCGGTCAGTCTCGCGCTGGCCGCCGCCGATCCGTCGCTTGTCCGCTATGAGGAACAGGCGGCGGCGTTGGAGGCGCGCGCCGTCGCCGACTCGCAACTGCCCGATCCGAAATTGCGGCTGGGCCTGTCCAACCTGCCCCTCGACAGCTTCCGCTTCGACCAGCAAGACATGACCATGGGCGAAGTCATGATTAGTCAGGAATTCTCCCGCGGCGACAGCCGCGCGCTGATGCGCGCCAAGCGCCGGGCGGAAGCCGACGCGGAACGCGCCGAGCGCCTGGGGCGCGAGATCGAGATCGTGCGCGAGACCCGCGACGCCTGGATCGAGCTGCGCTATTGGCTGATCGCCAAGGACAAGGTGGAGGACAGCCGGCAAGCGGTGGCCGAATTGATGGAAGTGGCCAAAGCCATTTTCGCCAGCGGCAGAGAGACCGCCCAGGACGTCTTGCGCGCCGAGCTGGAGCTGAGCCTTCTCGACGATCGGCTGCTTGATATCGAACGGCAAACGGCGCGCGCCCGCGCGCGGCTGGCGCGCTTTATTGGCGCGGCGGCCGCAAGGCCATTGACCGGGCCGGCGGCGCTGCCGCCGCCGGCGGCCCCGGAGATCATTTTGGAATCCTTGGCGCATCATCCGACAGTGGTCAGCGACAGCGCGCGCATTACCGCCCTGGATCGCGACGTCGACCTGGCCGAGGAACAATATAAGCCCGGCTTCGAGCTGGAGGCGGGATACGGCCTGCGCGGCGGCGGCCGTTCCGACTTTGCCAGCGTGGGCTTAAGCTTCGATCTGCCGCTATTCGTCGCCAAGCGCCAGGATCAGCAGGCGGCGGCCGCCCGCCACACTCGGCAGGCCGCCATGCTCAGCCGTGAGGCCAAGCTTCTCGATCTGCGCCAGCTCTTGGAGGCGACGTACGCCGATTGGCAGCGCGATAAGGATCGGGTGGCGCTCTATGAAAAGGCGGTCACCGCCCGCGCCCGCTGGACATCCGAGGCGACGCTGACCGCCTACCAGTCCGGCGTCAGCGATTTTGCCGATCTCGTTCGCGCCCGGCTTGCCGATTTTGAGTCCACGCTTGCCTTGGAACGCCTGCGCGCCGATCGCGCCCAGGCGCAGGCCATGTTGTTATTCTTGCAAGGAGAGTCCCATGACTAAGCCTGCCATCATTATTGCGGTTGTTGGCGTTGTCGCCGGCGGCGTTCTCGGGTTTACGCTGGCGCAACTCATTGGCAACGATATGTCCGGCGATCACCAACAGACGGAAAAGAAAATCCTCTATTGGACCGATCCCATGCTGCCGGGTTTCAAGTCGGACAAACCCGGCAAATCACCCATGGGCATGGACATGATCCCAGTCTATGAAGGAGAGGCATCTCCTGCCGCGGAGCCGGCGTTGGAAATCAGCCCGGCGGTGGAACAAAACATCGGACTGCGAACGGCCAAGGTGGTGCGCGAAAGCCTGCCGCGCACCTTTGACGCCATCGGCACCGTCGCGCCGGATGATGACCGGGTGCGTCAGATCGACGTCAGGAGCGAGGGATGGGTTGAGGTGCTGCGCATCAAAACCGAAGGCGAAGCAGTCAAGCGTGGCGACCTGTTGTTCCGTCTCTATTCGCCGCCGGTGGTCAATGCCCAGGCGGAATATTTGCAGGCGCGCCGCATCGGCCAGGAGGCGCTGACGGATGCCGCGCGTCGCCGATTGGAAGTTTTGGGCGTCGGCGCGCGTCAGATCGAGCGCATCGCCAAAACCGGCGCTGCCGAGCGGCTGGTCGACGTCCATGCGCCGCAGGATGGTGTCGTCGTTCGCCTGAACGCCGGCGAGGGTCAATTCGTCCAGCCGGGCATGCCAGTGATGGCGCTCGCCGATCTATCGGCGGTGTGGGTAATGGTGGAGGTTTATGAAGATCAGGTCAGCGGCGTGATGGCCGGCGACGCCGCCATGATGCAGGTAGCATCCTTGCCGGGCCGCAGCTTCACCGGCCGCATCGACTATGTTTATCCCACCGTCACGGCGGCCACGCGCACAGTGCGGCTGCGCCTGAAAGTCGCCAATGCCGATGGTCTGTTGAAGCCCAACATGTACGCCACGGTAACGGTTATCGGTAAGCCTGGAATGGCCAATCCCGTCATCCCGCGGGAGGCATTGATTCGCTCCGCCGCCATGGATCGGGTGGTGCTGGCGCTCGGCGACGGCCGGTTTCGCCCCGCAAAGGTGGTGGCCGGCAGGGAAGCGGGGGCCAAGGTGGAAATTCTGAAAGGCCTTGCCGAAGGGGAAACCGTCGTCACCTCGGCGCAGTTCCTCCTTGATTCGGAAGCCAGCGTCGACGCCGGCCTGTTGCGTCTGGCGACGGAAAAGGAGGAACCCATGCCCGCCGGCCATCACCACCACTGACCTTTAAGGACACTGCATCATGATCGCCAAACTCATTCGCTGGTCGGTGGCCAACCGCTTTTTCGTCATCATCGCCAGTCTGGCCTTGGGCGTGGCCGGCATTGTGGCGCTTAATCGCCTGCCCATTGACGCCATTCCCGATCTGTCCGACGTGCAGGTCATCATCAAGACGAACTATCCCGGGCAGGCGCCGCAGGTGGTGGAGGATCAGGTCACTTATCCCTTGACCACCGCCATGCTGGCGGTGCCCGGCGCGGTGACGGTGCGCGGCTACTCGTTTTTCAATGATTCATTCGTCTACGTCATCTTCAAGGACGGCACCGATCTTTACTGGGCGCGCTCGCGGGTGCTGGAGTATCTGGCCCAGGTCGCGCCGCGATTGCCGGCCGGCGCGCAGCCATCCCTTGGCCCCGACGCCACCGGGGTCGGCTGGGTTTATCAATACGCGCTCATCGACCGCGGCGGTCGGCATGATCTGGCGCAATTGCGCAGCCTTCAGGACTGGTTCTTGAAATTCGAGTTGCAGGCGGTGGAGGGGGTGAGCGAAGTAGCTACCATCGGCGGCATGGTCAAGGAATATCAGGTGGTCGCCAATCCCGATGCCCTGCGCGCCTATGGCATTCCGCTCAGTCAACTGCGCGAGGCCATCGAGCGCGGCAACCAGGAAACCGGCGGGCGGGTGATCGAAATGGCGGAAGCCGAATACATGATCCGCGCCTCGGGCTACATCAATGATCTGGAGGATTTAAAGACCCTGCCGCTTAGCGTCGCCGCCAATGGCACGCCGATTTTTCTTAAAGACGTGGCGGATATCCGCTTCGGACCGTCCATGCGCCGCGGTATCGGCGACTTGAATGGCGAAGGCGAGGCGGTGGGCGGCGTCATCATCATGCGCTTTGGCGAAAATGCGCTGGCGACCATTGATCGCGTCAAGGCGAAGATAGAAGCCTTGAAAGGCAGCCTGCCTGAAGGCGTGGAGATCGTCGAAACTTATGACCGCTCGTCGCTGATCAAGCGCGCCGTCGCCACCTTGCAGGAAAAGCTGATCGAAGAATTCGTGATCGTCGTTCTGGTCTGCGCCGTCTTTCTGATGCATGTGCGTTCCGCGCTGGTGGTGGTGCTGTCGCTGCCGTTGGGCATTCTTACGGCTTTTCTCGTCATGTCGGCGCAGGGCATCAACGCCAATATCATGTCCTTGGGCGGCATCGCCATCGCCATCGGCGCCATGGTGGACGCCGCCATCGTCATGATTGAAAATCTGCACAAGCATATCGAGCGCGATGGCCTGACGTCGGAAAACCGCTGGCGACTGGTGACCGAGGCCGCCGTCGAAGTCGGCCCGGCGCTGTTCTTCTGCCTGCTCATCATTACCTTGAGCTTTCTGCCGATCTTCGCCTTGGAGGCGCAGGAGGGACGGCTGTTTCATCCGCTCGCCTTCACCAAAACCTACGCCATGGCGGCGGCGGCGGGACTATCGGTGACGCTGGTGCCGGTGCTGATGGGCTATTTCATTCGCGGCCACATCCGGCCGGAAGGGGAGAATCCGTTAAACCGCGCACTGATGGCCGTCTATCGGCCCTGCGTCGCTTTTGTTTTGCGCCATCCCTGGCCGACCGTCGCCGTGGCGGCCGTCGCCATGGCCAGCATGATCATTCCGCTCAATCGATTAGGCTCGGAATTCATGCCTGATTTGAATGAGGGCGATCTGCTCTACATGCCCAGCGCCGATCCGGCGATTTCCGGCGGAAAGATGGCGCAGCTCCTGCAACAGACCGATAAACTCATCAAGGCCGTGCCGGAGGTGAAATCCGTCTACGGCAAGGCGGGTCGCGCCGAATCCGCCACCGATCCGGCGCCGATGATGATGGTGGAGACCACCATTCAGCTAAAGCCGGAGGAAGAATGGCGGCCCGGCATGACCATGGACAAGATAAAGGCTGAACTGGAGCGGCAGGTGCAAGTGCCGAGCCTGACCAACGTGTGGACCATGCCGATCAAGAACCGCATTGATATGCTGGCGACCGGCATCAAGACGCCGGTGGGGATCAAGGTCGCCGGGCCGGATCTGGCGACGCTGAACCGGCTGGCGGCGGAGATCGAGGCGGCGGTCAAGACCGTTCCCGGCACCGCCTCGGCCTATGCCGAGCGCATAACCGGCGGCCGCTTCATCGATATCGATATCAATCGCGCGGAAGCGGCGCGCTTCGGCTTGGCCATCGCCGACGTGCAGGACGTGGTGAAGATGGCGATCGGCGGCATGGAGGTCGGCGAAAGCGTCGAGGGCGTGGAACGCTATCCCATCAACGTCAGGTACCCGCAAGAGGCGCGCGACAGCCTGGAGCGGCTGCGCGCTCTGCCGATCGTCACCGCGGCGGGCAGCCAAGTGCCGCTGGGCCGCGTGGCGGCCATTCGCATCAGTGACGGCCCCGGCGTCATCCGCAGCGAGAACGCCCGCCGCAACGGCTGGATCTATGTCGATGTTGCCGGCCGCGATATCGGTTCTTACGTCAGGCAAGCGCAACAGGCGGTCAGCCGTGCGGTGGTTCTGCCCCCCGGTTATGACATTGTCTGGTCCGGTCAGTACGAGTTCATGGAACGCGCCAAGGCCAAGTTCGCGCTGGTCATCCCGGCGACGATCATGGTGATCGGTTTTCTGCTTTATTTAAGTTTTCGCCAAGCGGCGCCGGTGCTGATCATTTTGGCGTCGCTGCCGCTATCGCTGGTCGGCGGCTTCTGGTTTCTGGACCTTCTTGGCTACAACCTGTCGGTGGCGACCGCCGTGGGGTTGATCGCGCTTGCCGGCGTTGCGGCGGAAACCGGCGTGGTGATGCTCCTCTATCTGAACCTGGCGTTGACGGCCCGCAAAGAACGCGCCGCCGAGGAAGGCCGGGCGCTGATCCTGGCGGATGTCGTCGCGGCGACCATGGAGGGGGCGGTGCAACGGCTGCGCCCCAAATTGATGACGGTCGCCGTCATCATTGCCGGTCTGTTGCCGATCATGGTGGGGTCGGGGGCCGGCTCGGAGGTAATGCGGCGCATCGCCGCGCCGATGATTGGCGGTATGGTCAGCGCTACGGCGCTGACCCTTTTGGTGATCCCGGCGATCTTTCTGTTATGGCAAGGCCGCTATGCGTTGGATAAGCCGAACCCGGACAGCAGCGAGGCGGGCAAGCCGCGGTAAGCCGTCACGGTGCGCAGCACGATGATGCTGTCGATGCGGCGAATGCCGAGGCGTTCGTTGGCCAACAGGTCCTCGGTCAGGCGATAGTAGGCTTCCAGCGTCGGGCAGATGAAGCGCACCAGAAAATCGATGTCGCCGCTGACTTCGAAGCACTCCACGGCTTCATCGATTCGCTTGATATGCTGTTCCAGGCGTTCATGGGATCGGCGCTCCTGGCTTATAAGCGAGATTTGGGCGAAGACGGTCAAGGGACTGCCGAACTTCGCCGGCTCCAGGACGGCGGCGAAGCGGCGGATATAACCGGCGGCGCGCAACTTCCGCACCCGCTCCAGGCACGGCCGCGCCGACAGGCCGACGCGATCGGCCAGCGCTTTGTTGGTGATTCGCCCGTCTTCCTGCAAGATGGCGAGAATGGCGATGTCGATACGGTCAAGCTTCATGACGCCTACACCTGTTACTGTCCAAGGGCCCGTCGGATCATGTGCGGGCGCTTTATCCTGACCGCGCCGCTCAGCGCCGTCGAGCGGCATTTTGCGGTCGCCGGGCCGATTCCCAATTTTCCGCCCCGCTACAATATCGCCCCCTCGCAGCCGATTCCGGTGCTGCGGCGGCCTTCTGGCGCGGCGCAGGGCGTGGATCAAGTGGAGATCGTCCTGATGCGCTGGGGTCTGATCCCTTCCTGGTCGAGGGGGCCGGATGCCCGCTACTCCATGATCAACGCCCGGGCGGAATCGCTGCAAGAGCGGCCCGCCTACCGTCAAGCCTATCGCCAACGCCGCGCCCTGGTGCCCGCCACCGGCTATTATGAATGGCAGAGCCGGACGGACTCGAAGGCCAAGGATCCCTGGCTGATCTCGTTGCCCGATCGGTCGCTGTTTTTCTTTGCCGCGTTATGGGAGAACTGGCGGAATTCCGCCGGCCAGGAGGTGCTGTCCGTGGCCATCGTGACGGTCGACGCCAGCGCCGATTTGCGCCCCATCCATGACCGTATGCCGGCGGCCCTGGATGGCGCCGGCGGCAACCTATGGCTGTCGCCCGCCGCCCCGGCGGCGTTGACGCGCCTCTTGACGCCGCCGGCGGTATCGCCCTTCCAGGCGGTGCGGGTCGGCCGGTTGGTTAACGACCCGACACACGATGCCCCGGATTGTATCGCCGAGTTGGCGGCCGGGCGCTAGCCTTGTCGTAACAAATTGTGAAATAAAACTCTTTTCGAATGGGGGGAGTTTGGTGCTAGAATGCGCGCGTCATAGAGTTAACAAGATCAGGGTTTGGATAGGACGCGAAAGCGGAAATTACCAATTTTTCATCGGGGGACGTCAGTGGCCGATCCTATCCGGGAAGCTGCGAACCTCACAATCTGACTTTACGACAAGACAGGAGAGACGGAATGTTAATCGGCAAAGAGTTGATGCGTACTACGGTTCTTGCGGCTGTGCTGGCGGCGGCGGGCTTCGGCCTGTCGGCTTGCGGCCAGAAGAAAGAAGAAGCCCCGGCTCCGGCCGCTGAAGAGGCTGCTCCGGCGGCTGAAGAAGCGGCTCCGGCGGCAGAAGAAATGGCCCCGGCGGCTGAAGAAATGGCTCCGGCGGCTGAAGAAGCGGCCCCGGCGGCTGAAGAAGCTGCTCCGGCTGAGGCGGCTCCGGCTGAGGCTGCCCCTCAGTAATAGCCACCTGACGCATCAGGTTTTTTGGGCGGCTCCCCTTGCGGGGGGCCGCTCATCTTTTATGATGGGCGGTACCCCATCGCTACCCACATCAAGGATTCATCCCGATGATTGACCTTTACTATTGGCCGACGCCCAATGGCTGGAAGATCACCATCATGCTGGAGGAGTGCGGGCTGCCTTATACCCTGGTTCCCGTCAACATCGGCGCCGGTGAGCAGTTCAAACCGGATTTTTTAAAAATCAGCCCCAACAATCGCATGCCGGCGATCGTCGACCATGCCGCGGCGGGCGGGCCGTTATCGATTTTCGAATCCGGCGCCATTTTATTGTATCTCGCCGAAAAAACCGGCCGGTTCCTGCCAACCGGCCTCCATGGCCGCTTCGAGGTGATGCAATGGCTGTTCTGGCAGGTCGCTGGTTTGGGGCCGATGGCAGGCCAACTCGGCCACTTTCGCAATTATTCAACGGAGAAGATCGCTTACGCCATTACGCGCTATCAAAACGAATACAACCGGCTGCTGGGCGTGCTTGATCGGCGACTTGCCGACCGCCCCTATCTTGCCGGCGACTATTCCATCGCCGATATGGCGGCCTGGCCATGGGTGCGGATTTATGAACGGCTGGGCGAAACCCTGGATAGCTTTCCCCATGTCGCACGCTGGCACGAGGCGATCGCGGCGCGCCCGGCGGCCCGCAAAGGAGTGGAAATCGGCCGGGAATTGCGTCAAGATACCATGACCGAGGAAGCGCGGAAGGTATTGTTCGGCCAGACCGCAGACAGTATTCGAAAACTATGACACTAGCGCGTCGCGTCGGTAGAACCCGCAGTAAGGTGGGTCTTCAGTAAAGTTTCCATAACATCTCATCGGGCAGAGCGGATGGCGGGTGGCGGCTTAAAATGTAGGCCCGCCGGAGCGCGTTAACCATTTTTTAGCCGCCTGGGCTGACGATCTCCGTATCGGGGGCGAAAAAATCGCCTGCATGAGCCGTAAAATACACGGAGAGGAGCGATGGGACAGTTAGATTACAGGTATATATCGGAGCGCATGGCGGCCGCCGAGGCGGGCAAGGCCGATGCCCTTTATGATTTGGGCCTGTTATACGCCACCGGACAGGGGGTCGACATTGACCTGGTGGAAGCCCACAAGTGGTTTAATCTGGCCAGCGTTCGCGGCATCCGGCGGGCGCTCATCGACCGCGCGGAACTGGCCCGCGACATGAGCCCGGCGGAGGTCGCCGAAGCCCAGCGCCAGGCGCGGGAATGGCTGTCCTGCCACTAACCCCTTCTCCTTAATCGCCGTCCTCCGCTGGCCCGCGGCCCACGCGCCCCACTGTCGTTGACAAGGCCTAGAAAGCCAAGTATCCCAGGCGGCGGAGAGGTGGCCGAGTGGTCGAAGGCGGCGGTTTGCTAAACCGTTGTAGGGCCCTAAAGCCCTACCGAGGGTTCGAATCCCTTCCTCTCCGCCATTTATTCATATAATTTATTGAATTATATGAATATTATTAAAATAATTATTCACGACCTACATTTTAACCTACAAATTTTTATGCACTTAATGGCCACGCTTTATGGCTTGTTGCTTCTGTCGGCGCTGTCTGGTGTCGCCCTCGCAGCGATAGGTAATCCTTAGCCTCATTTGCCCGAACGGGTGCAAGTGAGCCTTTTCCCACACGACAACTCCCAGTGGATTTGAGTATAAAAATATTGAGATATAAAGATGTGGACTGTATCGTCCCTCCAGGGCTGACAAAATGGCGTAAGGGGGGACAGTGGCTGAGAGTTTTTTTGAACGTCCAATTCTCAACTCACCATATGAATACCCGGCCCAACACTGGGAATTGGATAAGGATGGCCAGCCCACCAATCGCATAATTGAAAGCCGCCGCCGTTCCGATTTAATCACGCCCGTGCCGCAGCCCAAGAAAAGACGGCAGACTAAGGACCAGGGTGACCTAGCCCTGGAGCGGGATGCCAGGCTCTCCACTGACGGACAGGAATATAACCCCACCCCCATCATAAATGAGATTCGCACCTATGTGGAGGCGTGGCGCAACCTGCCCAACCCCGAACAATGGTTGGTGACGCCGGAAACCGCCCGCCTGTTGCAGCACTGGCGGCACCATAAATTCGAGGGCGTCCGCCCGTTCTTCTGTCAGGTCGAAGCGGTGGAGACCGCCATCTGGCTGACCGAGGTGGCGCCCAAAATGGGCCCCCGGGTGGCCAAGTTCTGGGCCCACATAAAAGGCGGCAATGCCCAGGCCAACCCAGAGCTGATGCGGCTGGCATTAAAGCTTGCTACGGGCGCCGGCAAAACCACGGTCATGGCCATGCTCATTGCCTGGCAGACCGTGAACGCGGTGCGGCACTCAAATAGTAAAACATTCTCCCGCGGCTTCCTGGTGGTGGCCCCCGGCATCACCATCAAGGACCGGCTGCGGGTGCTGTTGCCCAATGATCTGGACAACTATTACCGCAATCGGGAGATCGTCCCCCCGGACATGCTGGGTGACATCGATCGGGCCAAGATCGTCATCACCAACTATCACGCCTTCAAGTTGCGGGAGCGGATTTCGGTCGCCAAAGGCACCCGGGACGCCTTGGAGGGCTGGCGAGGCGAAAAACTCCAGACGTTGGAGACCGAAGGTCAGATGCTCCAACGCGTCATGCCGGAGCTGATGGGCATGAAGCACATTGTGGTGCTCAATGACGAGGCCCACCACTGCTATCGGGAAAAGGTGCAGGATGCCGCCGATGAGACGGCAGACGATCTGAAGGGCGAAGACAAGGACGAGGCCAAGGCCAACAACGAAGCCGCGCGGCTATGGATTTCGGGGCTGGAGGCGGTGAAGCGCAAGCTGGGCATTTCGCTGGTTTATGACCTGTCGGCCACGCCCTTTTTCCTGCGCGGCTCGGGCTATGCCGAAGGCACCTTGTTCCCCTGGACCATGAGCGACTTTTCGCTGATGGACGCCATCGAATGCGGCATCGTCAAGCTGCCGCGGGTGCCGGTGGCGGATAATGTCCCCGGCGGCGATACGCCGAAGTTCCGCAATCTGTGGGAGCATATCGGCAAGAAGCTGCCGAAGAAAGGGCGGGGCGGGTCCGGTAAAACGCTGGATCCTTTAAGTTTGCCCGCCGATCTCATCACGGCGTTGGAAGCGCTCTACGGCCACTATCAGAAAACCTTTGACCTGTGGCGGCAGGCGGGCATCAGCATCCCGCCGGTGTTCATTGTGGTGTGCAACAACACCTCCACGTCTGAGCTGATCTACAAATACATCTCCGGCTTTCAGCGCCAGAACGACGACGGTACCAGCACCTTGGAAAACGGCCGCCTGGCGCTGTTCCGCAATTACGACGACTATGGCAATCGCTTGCCGCAGCCCAATACCATTCTGATCGATTCCGCCCAACTGGAATCGGGCGAAGCGCTCGATAAAGATTTTCGCGACATGGCGGCGGATGAAATTGAGCGCTTCCGCCGCGAGATGATCGAACGCACTGGCGACAGCCGCGCCGGGGATAATATTGACGACGCCACATTGTTACGGGAGGTGATGAATACCGTCGGCAAGGAAGGCAAACTGGGCGAACAGATCAGATGCGTCGTCTCCGTTTCCATGCTGACGGAAGGGTGGGACGCCAACACCGTCACCCACATCCTGGGCGTGCGCGCCTTCGGCACCCAGTTGCTGTGTGAACAGGTGGTGGGCCGGGGTTTGCGCCGCCAATCCTATGACCTGAACGAAGACGGCTTGTTCAACGTTGAATACGCCGATGTGCTGGGCATCCCCTTTGATTTCGCCGCCAAACCGGTTGTGGCGCCGCCGGCCAAGGCGCGGGAAACGGTGCGGGTCCATGCCGTCAAACCGGATCGCGACGCCCTGGAAATGACCTTCCCCCGGGTGGAAGGCTACCGGGTGGAACTGCCGGAAGAACGCTTGTCCGCCAACTTCGGCCCCGACCATGTGCTGCACATGACGCCTGACTTGGTGGGCCCGTCGGTGACCAAGAACCAGGGCATCATCGGCGAAGGCGTTGATCTGACGGTGGAGCATCTGCAAGACATGCGGCCCTCCACCATCCTGTTCCACTTGGCTCGCCATTTGCTTTACAACAAGTACCGCGATCCGGGGGCGGAACCGAAGCTGCATCTGTTCGGCCAATTAAAGCGCATTGCCAAGGCCTGGCTGGACGGCGGCTATCTGAAATGTTCCGGCGGCACTTATCCGGCGCAATTGCTGTATCAGGAAATCGCCGATATGGCGGCGGAGCGCATCAAGGCCGCCATCACCGAAACCCTGGTGGGCGACAACCCGGTAAAGGCCATTCTGGATGCCTATAATCCCACCGGGTCTTCCGGCTATGTCAACTTCACCACGTCAAAGGAGTTGCGTTGGCAAACCGATCCCCGCAAATGCCATGTCAACTGGGTGGTGTGCGACAGTGATTGGGAGGCGGAGTTCTGCCGCGTCGCCGAAGCGCACCCGAATGTGCGCGCTTACGTCAAGAACCAGAATCTGGGGCTGGAGGTGCCGTACCTGATGGGCTCCACCCCGCGCAAATACATTCCGGACTTCATTGTCCAGGTGGACGACGGCCAGGCGGAGCCGTTGAACCTGATTGTGGAAATCAAAGGCTACCGGGGCGAAGACGCCAAGGAAAAGGCCAACACCATGCGCGCCTACTGGGTGCCGGGGGTGAATAATTTGGGTAAATACGGCCGCTGGGCCTTTGCCGAATTCACCGAGGTGTTCGAGATCGAGGCGGAGTTTGGGAAGTTGATGGGCGGCCTAATCAATAAGGGGATGCGGGCATGAAATCCGAACTGGTGCACCAATTGACCGAGACGTTTGAAGGCCATGCCCTAATCGAACCCAGCGTTGAACATTGGCTTGTCCGGGACCTTTTTGTTGACGTTAACAAAATGGTCGACCTTGGCTTCGGACAGAAATCCAGAGAAAAAAACAATATTTATCAAGAGATTGATATAAAAAGAAGGCTCCAAGCGCCGAAAGGCCGTTGCATGTCATGCAACTATTTTCATTGTTCATTAGGACATAATGTCCTATATAGGGCATACATCCGCCCCTTGAGAGTACGCCCGCTCATTTATCCCGAGCGTGTGCCGAAATCCTGGGGCTTTTTTGTTGACCGCTTCCCGATCGAGAGGGAAAGGCCATGAGGACCCGGCGTATCGCGGTCCTCATAGACGGGGGCTTTTTCATAAAGCGGCTGCCCAAGGTGGTTGACGACCGTTTCTGTGGAACGCCGCAAACCGTGGCCGAGGCCGCCCGTATTCTCTGTAAGCGCCATGTTCAGCGTCTGATCGGCGAGCCCGAAAAGGCAAAAAACAGCCGTTGGCTGGATCATGTCTACCGGCTGTTCTACTATGATGCCCGTCCCTACGACGGTGTTGCCCATAATCCGGTGACCAATCGCCGCATCGAATTTTCCAGGACCGCCCAAGCCCTATTCCGCGAAGAACTTTTTCAGGAACTCCGCCAGAAGCGGAAATTCGCCTTACGCCTGGGCAAGGTGACCAAGGAAAGCGATTGGCAGATTCCCGCCCGTCTGACCAAACAACTTCTCAGGACCAGGGAATGGCTACCTCTCCTGGAGGCTCATCTGACAGGCGATGGCTGTTTCCCCGGTCTTACGGAAGAACAACGGCGAAGCCTCGAAAAACTGGTCGCGACATGGAAGGACTTCGGCGAGGACGACATCACGCTCGGTCTGCGCCAGAAGGGTGTTGATATGCGGATCGGTCTCGACATCACGTCGATCACGCTGAAGAAGCAGGCTGACACTATCATCTTAGTGACCGGCGACAGTGATTTCGTGCCGGCTGCAAAACTGGCTCGCCGAGAGGGCGTCGAGTTCATCCTCGACCCCATGTGGCAGAACGTTCAAGATGACCTGTTCGAGCACATCGACGGGCTGGTTTCCGTTCTGCGCACCGAAAGCAGAGAAGACGCGCAGGAGTTGGAGAACTGATGGCCAAAAAACCGAAAAAGCCCCTGGAAGTGGAAGCGCTGAAGCATGAGGCGGCGACGCGCAAGAACATCCCCACGGCGGAATTTGAAAGCGTCATGCGGGCGGAAGATAAAACCCCCATTCAGTTGGCCTATGAACGGCGCAACCCGGACCTGGACCCGCAACTGGTGTGGCGCGGCAAGGACGTGGTGGATTGGTCCGACCTGATCGTCCACGCGCCGCCGCTCTATATTCAGGAAAAAGTCCACCCCAAGGTCATCATCGATGATTTAAAGCGGGTGTCAAAGGCGCGCGCCGCCGAAGCCCATCCCGCCATGCCCGATCTGTTTGCCGATTTCAACGGCCTTGATCTGGAAGCCAAGACGGAATTTTACGCCCACGATCAGCACTGGTCCAACCGCATGATATCGGGCGACAGTTTATCCGTGATGGCCAGCCTGGCGGAGCGGGAAGGGCTGCGGGGACAAGTGCAATGCATCTATTTCGATCCGCCCTATGGCATCAAGTTCAACAGTAACTTCCAGTGGTCCACCACATCCCGCGATGTGAAGGACGGCGCCAAGGATCACATCACCCGGGAACCGGAACAGGTGCGCGCCTTCCGCGACACCTGGCGCGACGGCATTCATTCATACCTGACGTATTTGCGTGATCGCCTCACCGTGGCGCGGGACTTGCTGCATGAAAGCGGCTCCATCTTCGTGCAGATCGGCGACGAAAACGTACACCGGGTGCGGGCGCTGATGGATGAGGTGTTTGGGGAAGAGAATGCCATTAGCACGTTGGTCGTACAAAAAACTTACGGGTTTTCAGCAAATGCGGTATCCAACGTTGCAGATTACATTGTTTGGTTCTGCAAAAACAAAGAACGGCTCAAGGTTCGCCCAATATACCGCGAAAAACCATTTGAGTTAGGGAGCGGAAATGCAACTTGGCTATTACTAAATGATTTCAGCTACCGAAGTGTTAGCGTTAAGGAGAAGGACGAAGGTCAAGCGATTCCAAGCGGAGCGCGTCCATATAATCCTGACAATTTAATTTCTCAGGGACGCGCTTCAGAACCGCAACCGTATAGCTACCGAGGTATAATACAAGACCCTTGGCCTAAAAACTCGCATTGGAAGCCAAACTATTCCGCAGGAATACAACGTCTCGCGAGGTCAGAACGTCTACACCTCGCCTCAAATAGCTTCCGTTATCGCCGCTTTCATTCAGATTCTGGTGTCCTTCCGATCTCAAATATTTGGACTGATACGGGAACCGGTAACTTCACTGATGATAAAATCTATGTCGTACAGACTGGCTCCAAAACAGTCGAACGCTGCATCCTGATGACCACCGATCCGGGTGATCTGGTGCTGGACCCCACCTGCGGCTCCGGCACCACGGCGTATGTGGCGGAACAGTGGGGGCGGCGCTGGATCACCATTGATACCAGCCGCGTTGCCATTGCGCTGGCCCGATCGCGCCTGATGGGCGCGCGCTATCCCTATTACCTGCTGGCCGACAGCCCGGAAGGCCAGCACAAGGAAGGGGAGGTGACAAGGCAAGTGCCCAAAACCACCCCCACCCGGGGCGACATCCGCCACGGCTTTGTTTACGAGCGCGTGCCGCACATCACCCTGAAATCCATCGCCAACAACGCCGAGATTGACGTCATCTGGGATCAAAAGCAGCCCGCGGTGGATGCGGCACGCGCTGCGCTCAACGCGGCGCTGAAAGGTCACGGGACACCGTTCAAGGTGGAAACCGGCGGCCGCGCCGGCAAGACCATCGACTTTCGGCAAATGGGGGAGGTGTCGTTGCCCTCCGGCGAGGCCGCGCCCGCCGCCGGCTTCATGGAATGGGAAATCCCCCGCGCAGCACCAGACCAGTGGCCCGCGCCGGCCAAAAAAGCGCTGGCGCAATTCTGGGACGCCCGCATCGCCCGGCAGCGGGAAATTGACGCCTCCATCGCCGCCAAGGCCGAGTTTGAATATCTCTACGACAAGCCTTACGTGGACAATGGCCGGGTGCGGGTGGCCGGGCCGTTCACCGTGGAAAGCCTGTCGCCCCACCGCACCCTGGCGGTGGATTGGGATGACGAACTGATCGATACCCTGGCCGCCGCCGAAGGCCGGTATGGCGCGCCGGGTAAGGACGACATCGTCACCGATTTCGCCCACATGATATTGGAAAACCTGAAAACCGCCGGGGTGCAGCAGGCCCACAAGGAAGACCGCATCACGTTCACGAGCCTTACGGGCTGGCCCGGCAATTTCATCTGCGCCGAAGGCGTGTTTATGGAAGGCGATAAACAACGCCGCGCCGGGGTGTTCATCGGGCCGGAGTTCGGCACGGTGAGCCGCCCCGATCTGGTGGCCGCCGCGCGGGAGGCGGGCGACGCCGGGTTTGACGTGCTGATTGCCTGCGCCTTCAACTATGACGCCCACTCGGCGGAGTTTGACAAGCTGGGCCGCGTGCCGGTCTTAAAAGCGCGCATGAACCCCGATCTGCACATGGGCGGCGATTTGAAATCCACCGCCACCGGCAACCTGTTTGTGATCTTTGGCGAACCCGACATCAAGATCGAGGATGCGGGTGATGGCATGATCCGGGTGCGGGTCTATGGCGTCGATGTGTTCAAGCCGCAAACCGGCGAGGTGGTGAGCGAGGGCACCGACGGCATCGCCCTGTGGATGCTGGATACCGACTATAACGAGGAAAGCTTCTTCGTCCGCCACGCCTACTTCCTGGGCGCCAACGATCCCTATAAGGCGCTGAAAACCACCCTCAAAGCCGAGATTGACGAGGAAGCCTGGGAGAGCCTGCATAGCGATACGTCACGCCCCTTCCCCAAACCCAAATCCGGCCGCATCGCGGTGAAAGTCATCAACCACCTGGGCGACGAGGTGATGAAGGTGTTCTCGGCATGATCCTCACCCGCAAAGCGGGGGAGGGGGACCATGCGCAGCATGGTGGAGGGGGCGGATGCGAGTCAAACAGCGACTGGAACTGATCGACAAGCTTGGTAGGGAATTGCAAGCCAAGTATGGCTATTCCGACATTGACGTCTTTCTAAATGCTTTTGGCATTTCTCCTCCGTCCGGTCCGATCAGTTACAACAGCAAATGGGTGTATTCGAAGGAAGCATTGAAGAACGCAGATGACAAGGTTTTAACAGCCATAGCTGAGGAGCTGGAAGTCAACATACCGTCAATAGCTTCCTTCGCGGTCTCCCCACCTCAGGTTTGGCAGCAGAATGACGTTTTCCGCCTCTTCGTAAGTCATATTGCGATTCACAAGGATAAAGCGAAGCGTTTGAAGGAAACGCTCGCATCCCATCACATTGCGGGGTTCGTTGCACACGAAGACATAACACCGACAAAGGAATGGCAGAAGGAAATTGAGCGGGCATTATTTACAATGGACGCCATGCTGACTATCCATACGCGCGGGTTCTCGGAAAGCGTTTGGACACAGCAGGAGATTGGCTTCGCGTTAGGCCGAGGGATGAAAATTATTTCCTTGAGAATGGATGAAGACCCAAAAGGCTTCATATCGAAGGACCAAGCAATTCTGCGACGGGGGCGGGATGCCGCCGGTGTCGCCGAAGAAATCGCGTCCATTCTCACAAGTGATTCCGCGACGAAGGCTCGGATGGCCGAGATTAAGGCTATGCACCAGCAGATTGAGGATGAGGAAATACCGTTTTAGAGCAATATGTTGAAAGAGGCCGATCTTTTGCGGACGACGAGATGATGAAGGTACTTTCGGCATGATCCTCACCCGCAAAGCGGGGGAGGGGGACCATGCGCAGCATGGTGGAGGGGGCGGATGCGTGCGCCGGCCCTGACATTCAAGCGCGCCCGTGCCTTGCGGCGTAAGATGACGCTGCCGGAAGTTCTGCTGTGGCAGCAGCTGCGCGGCACACGCTGCGGCGGATTGCGCTTTCGGCGACAGTATCCGATCGGACCGTACATTCTTGATTTCTACTGCGCCTCTCACCAGCTCGCTGTCGAAGTCGACGGAGCAGTCCATGACGGCGCCGCGCAGGCCGCACATGACGAACGACGAGCGGCATGGCTGGCGCAGCGCGGGATCGAAGTGTTGCGGTTCAAGGCAGCGGACATTCTAAACGAGCGCGGGCTCGGCAATGTTTTCGCCATGATCGCAGCGGTAGCTGTGCGCGGAGCCGCCCCCTCCACCGCCTTCGGCGGTTCCCCTCCCCCGCTTTGCGGAGGAGGACAACGCGGAGCGAGTGATCGAAAATGAACTTCCTCATCGCCAACACCTTCACGGATAGCCTGGGCAAACTAACCGCGCAGGAGCAGAAGGCGGTGAAGACCACGGCCTTTGACCTGCAAATGAACCCCGCCGCGCCGGGTCTGTCGCTTCACAAATTGGATGGCGCCAGGGACAAGAACTTCTGGTCGGCCCGGGTGAATGCGGATATCCGCATCATTCTTCATAAAACCAGTGACAGCCTATTGCTTGCCTATGTGGGCCATCACGACGACGCCTATGGCTGGGCGGAACGGCGCAAGCTGGAACGCCACCCCACCACCGGCGCCATGCAAATGGTGGAAATCCGCGAGCGGGTGGCGGAGATCGTCACGCCTGCGCCGTTGGCCTCTGCCGCCGCTGCGGATGTGCGCCAGGAACGCTTTCTGCCGCCGTTGTTCCGCAACCTCAGCCATAATGATTTGATGGCCGTTGGCGTGCCGGCGGACTGGATCGGTGATGTTCACGACGCTTCGGAAGACAGCTTCTTCGAGCTTGCCAACCATTTGCCGGAAGAGGCGGTGGAGGCGCTGTTAAATTATGTCACCACGGGGGAACTGACGCCGCCGGTGATTGCGGCCGTTTCGCAAGACCCCTTTGCGCACCCGGATGCGGCGCGGCGCTTCCGCACCCTGGACAATGTGGAAGAACTATCACGGGCGCTGGATTATCCGTGGGAGAAATGGGCGGTGTTCCTGCACCCGGCGCAAGCGGCGCTGGTGGAGCGCATCTATTCTGGTCCGGCCCGGGTATCGGGCTCGGCCGGAACCGGCAAAACCGTGGTGGCGTTGCACCGCGCCGTGCATTTGGCGCGGCAGCACCCGGGGGCCAAGGTGGTGTTGGCGACCTTCTCCCCCGCCTTGGTTCAGGCCTTGCGCCGCAAACTGTGGGTGCTGGCGGGTAATGAACCGGATGTTTCCGATCGCATCGCGGTGAAAACCCTGGCGGAGCTGGGCCAGGAGCTTTATGCGAACCATTTTGGCGTCGCCGCCTTGGCGACGGAGCACAGCATCCGTGCGGCACTCCAAGCCGCCGCGCAGGCGGCTAAGAGTTCCTTCAGCCCAGGCTTTCTCTATGGCGAGTGGACCGACGTGGTGGATGCCTGGCAAATCGACAGTTGGGAAGGCTACCGTGATGTCGCCCGGCTGGGCCGCAAGACCCGCATCGGCGGCCGTCAGCGGGAAGATCTGTGGTCTGTCTTCAGCCAGGTGCGGGGCGAGCTTCGGGCCCGTCGGGAGGTCACCCAGGCGGAAATATTCGCAAAGCTATCGGCGCATTATGGGGGCCATGCCGTTCGTCCGTTTGATTTTGCCGTTGTGGATGAGGCACAGGATATCAGCATTGCCGAATTGCGCTTTCTTTCGGCCTTGGCTGGCGATCGGCCGGATGGGTTGTTTTTGGCCGGGGATCTGGGCCAACGGATATTTCAGCAGCCGTTTTCCTGGAAATCGTGTGGTGTGGATATTCGCGGCCGCTCCCACACTCTTCGTATCAACTATCGCACCTCACATCAAATACGCACCCAGGCGGACCGCCTGCTGCCAGCGGCGCTGAGCGACGTAGACGGAAATGCGGAAGGTCGCGGGGGGACCGTGTCTGTGTTTGATGGGCCGCAGCCGGTGATCCAGTTGTTCGACGCTGAGGACGACGAGGTTGCGGCCGTGGCGGCTTTTATCAGTGACAGGATCAACGGGGGCATGGCGCCGCAGGAGATCGGCGTATTCGTCCGCAGCGACCATCAAATGGCCCGGGCGCTAGCCGTTGTGGATCTGGCCGATATACCCGCCATGCCATTAAGCACTCAAGACATGGCAAAGGCGGACGCCATAGTGGTGGGCTTGATGCACCAGGCCAAGGGGATGGAGTTTCGCGCCGTTGCCGTCATGGCCTGTGATGACGAGGTGCTGCCCCTTCAGGGCCGCATCGAAGCCCTGAGCGATGCCGCCGATTTGGAGGAGGTGTATAACACTGAACGCCACCTTTTGTATGTGGCCTGCACCAGGGCCCGGGAGTATCTGCTGGTTACCGGCCTGCAACCGGGGTCAGAGTTTCTGGGCGATCTGTTCGGGAGCAACTAACTCTCCCCCTCGCGCGCGCAAACGCACAGAAGGCCCTCATTTTTCAGATAGGTATTTGTTACACGGTTAGAAATGATGTCCAATTGACGTGGGCAGTTTGTAACGCGTTACAAACGCGTTGCAAACGCATCAGAGTTCATGTGGCCGCGAATAGGTCCCCTAAGCATTCCTACAAGAATGCTCGTAGCATATACCTAAATTCATCACAGCGATGTGTAATGGCCCCTAAATGCGCGCGTGCACGAGGCCGGGTGTGACATTCCTCACTCCACGAGTAACAATTCGTCACGCGGTTCACATGTGACAATTTGTAATGTCATTAGAAGAACTGGTAACGTGGAGGCGTAACATTTTGTAACCCAGAGCTTCATAGTTTTGGTCGTTAACACTGGTTGCGGTAGGCGTGGATTTTGCGGAGGTTATAAGCGATTCTGATCGCTTTCGCCCTGGTTTCTGGAGACACCCCCTCCAACTGGCTGTTTTCCTCCAACAAGTCCGCCATCTTGAGCTTGTTCAAAGCCCCCAGCCTGGACGGGTTCGGCGCTGACGTCGTCGACCGGGGTTTGGTCATCTATCCACCTGTGAATTTGCAGTTTTCCCTAGATCCTGCAAAGCTGAATACGCTGTCAGTAGGCCTCATTAAGGGCAATAGCAAAGGTAATCGAACGCATCCGAACGCATCCGAACGCATCCGAACGCATCCGAACGCGAACATATCCTTCGCGTGCACGCACACGCGTAGGCGCGTACATGTCCCATAATTCGTTCAAATCAAATTTGCGAAAGGGAATTTAAGCCAGTTTTAGGGGGTGCCTACCAGGGCCGCACCTTGGGTACCCCGAAGGCGGAGATGCCACCTCAGAGCACCGTGCACGGTCATAGATAACGCTTTAAATCTTCCAGGGAGATTAGGCCGCGATGGAAGGCGTCGTCGCCATATCTGCGAGCCGCGGTGAAATAGCTCATTCGGTGATTATCCGAGCAAAATTTTTTCGGCGCGCCGCCGTTTTTACACCGGGTTATGTGTATATTACACCAGATGCAGGTCTCAGTTCTTTGTTGGCTGTTAGGGGTTCTGTCGTCTGAAACCTGAGTTCGTTCAGACAGAGACTCTGTCTGAGACTGAGGAGTTCTTTTTTTTCTTTCAACCATCTGCGATTACCTCAACTTACCCCTACTCCTCACCAGTGCTTGTTGGTGAGACCCTGAGTGATGGCATAGGACGACCAGCCCCACCATAGGTGAGGCTGGTCCTAGCCATGAGCGTGCTTGCCGGAGCCGGCCCGTCGCTTCAGGCCCTTGTCGTCGCATCATGCGCCTCGCGACAAGGTTGGTGACTAATTACAATGGGAGACGACCCACCGGCAGCAACGCTTTTCACCTTTCGGACTGCGTTTTGGGTATTGCTGCGCCCCCTGGTACCCCTAACCTTCAACCCGCCAGCGTCTGGCGACCGCCCAGGTTGAAAGCTGTCATCACTAGGTTTTACGCCCAAGGCTACGGATGAGACAGCGAACTTCCTCAACTCTCCATGCCGTTACGCGGGGCGCTAGCTTGACGGGCTTGGGGAAACGTCCGGTTCGGACCCCCTCCCACCAAAGACTCTTGCTGACGGGGATATGAGCTAGGACTGTGGGGAGGCGGACGAAACCGGTCTCCGGCAAAAAAAGCTTATCCACGGCCATACTCAGTTCCCTACACATGTCCTAAGCAATGACTGGGTGAAACGAATCACCCTTGGCCGGTATAGGACAACTGGCAGGAAGTGTCAGGGTACCGGATTTCTGAATCTGGTACCCTATGTGCGTTAGCGCCGTTTGGGTCCGGAAGCTTTCTAAGCTTTTTCCACAACGTGATCGGAAAGCCTGGGTAGACAAATTTATATGATGCGGCGGCGTAGACGTTTTGGTGGATATCCGAAATAGCGCTTGAAAGAGGTGGCGAAGTTTGACGGAAATTCATAACCCACTTCATAGGCCACCTGGGTCACCTGCAAGTCACCATTTTCCAGAAGCTCCCTGGCCTTGTGCATGCGGACTTGCAGCAGGAAGTTGCCTACGGTCTGGCCCACATGTTGCTTGAAGCCCTGGTTGAGCTTGTTGCGGTTCAAACCGACCATATGCGCCAATGCTTTCAACGAGGGTGGATTGGCGTATGAATCCAACAGAATGATTTTAGCGTCTTCAATACGCCGGGTGTCCTGTTGGGTGAGCGGCAAAGTGGCACAGTCATCCCGCACTAGGCGCATGGAGTTCAATGCCCCACACAGCATGTCCACCACCTTGGCTTCCGCCCAAACCCGGTCAGTGGCCACCGCCGGATCAAGCTGCGCCAATGCGTTGGCCGCGATCACCAGATTGTTTTCCATGGGTATCTGGGCCCGCACCAAGTCCGTGGAAACACCCTTGGCAAAGTCGGCCACCGGCCCGGGCAAATCTGTGCTGTCCAACCCTAAAACATTACTGAAAACAGCCGGGCGGCAAAAAATAGTTACCCAGCGGTCATCGTCCGATTGTTCACAAAGCTCGACCTTGGGCAACCCCATGGGGTGGATCATGGCGCCGCAAAACAGGCCGGAGATACGGCTGGCGTCCTCGCCAGGGAAGCGCAGCATGGACGTACCGGCAAGGCGGAAATGCAGCTTCAACAGGCCTTCACCAATATAATTAAAGCACTGCTCCGCTTCCAGGCTGCGCTGGGCGACCATCACCGCCAGATCGTCGCAAAAATACCATAAGGCTTCGTAACCCCTGCCGATTTCGCTGGGCGTGGGAACCCGGCGGGCGGTGATTCGGCCCCGCCCCAAGGGGGGTGTGGCGGCGGCCAACGCCATGGCGTCCGCGTAAACGCGGCGTTGTGGGATATGGTCGAATATGGATGTCGGAAGGGCCACAGCCAAAGGGTTCCCAGCCTTTAAAAACGTCTGAGGGCTCCGGATTTAAGGAGCCATACATTTTGCAGCCAAGAGTGGCAGGCCTTGGCTTGGCCGTCAAGCACCCCCGGGATGGTGATGTCTTGTCAGGGTCTAAATTGGGCATTTAGCATACTTTCATGTGACGTTCCCATATGATTTGCCGCCAGGTCCCCTTTATGGTCTCAAAAATTAAGGAGCAACAACGTGGCAAGTCTTCAGGCGGCAGATTACATCATCATCGGCGGGGGTTCGGCTGGCTGCGTCCTGGCTGCGCGGTTGAGTGAGGATCCGGGTGTGCGTGTGTTGCTGCTGGAAGCGGGCGGTTGGGACTATTCCCCCATCATCCGCATCCCCGCAGGGGAAATCATGGCCATCATGAACCCGAAATACAACTGGACCTACATGGCTGATCCCGACCCATCCCGCCGTGGCCGGGTTGATATGTGGCCAGCGGGCCGATTATTGGGCGGCGGATCGTCCATCAACGGCATGATGTATGTACGGGGTAACCGCGGCGACTATGACCAATGGGCGCAGATGGGATGCCACGGCTGGTCATACGACGATGTCTTGCCCTATTTCAACATGGCGGAAACCAATGAAAACGGCGGCTCCCGCTATCGTGGCGGTGACGGGCCGCTGTCGGTGGCCAATGCCAGGGTGCACAACCCCATGACCGACGCCTTCATCAAGGCAGGCCAGGAGGTGGGCATCTCCCACAACCCGGATGTGAACGGCGAAGTGCAGGAAGGCATTGGCCCGTCACAAGCGACCCAAAAGAAAGGCTGGCGGCATTCCACGGCGCGGGCCTATCTGGCGCCGGCCCGGCGGCGGCCCAATCTGGACATCAAGACCCATGCAGTGGTGCGGCGCATCATGGTGGAGCAGAACCGCGCCGTGGCTGTGGAAGTTGATTACAAAGGCCAAAGGGTGATCTTTCGGGCCGAACGGGAAATCATCCTCAGCGCCGGGGCCATAGCGTCGCCAAAAATCCTGATGCTGTCAGGTATCGGACCAGCGGATCATTTACGCGATCACGGCATTGCTGTTCAACATGATTTGCCCGGAGTAGGACAGAACCTACAAGAGCATCCGGGTGTCATCCTGTCGTACCATGTCACCCACCCAAGCCTGAATATGGAGGCCAGCAACCCGCTGAAATTCATCAAACATGGCCTAAATTTCCTGCTGTTCGGACGGGGCCCCGCCAGCACCAGCATTGGCCATGCCATCGCCTTCATCCGCACCCGCGAAGAGTTGGAATGGCCCAACATACAGTTGTCCTACACACCCATAGCCTATGATTTCACGCCGGAAGGCGTGCAGTTGTATAAACGCTCGGCTGTGGGGCTGGCGGTGAATGTTTGCCGCCCGGAAGGCCGTGGCCGTATTCTGTTGCGTTCCGCCAACCCGGAAGACAAACCAGTGATTGACCATCAGTTGCTGGGCCATGCTGAAGACATGAAGCAGATGATTGAAGGCTGCCGAGTGGCGCGGTCCATTTTTAACGCGCCAGCGTTCCAGAAATACCTGGAAAACGAGCGCCTGCCGGGCAATGCGGTAAACAGCGACGCCGAATGGGAAGACTTTATCCGGCAATACGCCTTTCTGATGTATCACCCGGTGGGCACTTGTAAAATGGGCGTTGACGCCATGGCGGTGGTTGATCCGGAATTACGGGTGAATGGCGTTTCAGGGTTGCGGGTGGTGGATGCCTCCATCATGCCGGTGGTGCCCAGCGCTAATACCAACGCCCCGGCCATCATGGTGGGGGAACGGGCGGCGGACCTGATCCGGGGGGCGGGTAGCTGACAGAATAAATTTACGACCATACGGAGCAAATAACGATGAACCAGCCTACGACGGCGGCCCAGTGGCATGCCCGTGCCGCCGGTCTTGTGCATGAACCCCGGCCATTCATTAATGGTGCGTACCGCAGAGCGGATGCAGGCGATACCTTCGACAGCGTGAACCCTGCCACGGGCGAAGTAGTGGCGCGGTTACCATCGTGTTCACAAAGGGATGTGGATCAGGCGGTGCTGGCTGCGCGGCATGCCTTTGATCACCGGGCATGGGTCGGCCAAGGGCCGCTGGCGCGCAAGGCGGTGCTGATCGGTATCGCCGAGCGGATGGAGGCGGCAGCGGTTGATCTGGCGCTGATGGACTGTCTGGAAGTGGGCAAGCCCATCACCAGTGCTTTGCAGGAAGTGACGGTGGCGGCCAGTTTCTTCCGCTACTATGGCGAGGCGTTGGACAAGATTTATGGCGCCGTGGCGCCCAGCGACCACACCGCCCTGGGCATAAGCGTTATGGAGCCGGTAGGTGTGGTAGCCGCTATCGTGCCTTGGAACTTTCCCATCATTAATGCATCGCTGAAAATCGCACCGGCATTGGCCGCCGGCAATTCAGTGGTCTTGAAGCCATCGGAAATTGCCAGCCTTTCGGCGCTGGCTTTAGCTGGCATTGCCGCAGAAGCAGGCCTGCCCGCCGGAGTGTTGAATGTATTATCCGGCTTGGGGCATGGCGCGGGCCGTGACTTGTCGCGTCATGCCGATGTCGACATGGTGACCTTCACGGGGTCCACGGCCACGGGGGCGAAAATAATGGAAAACTCCGCTGCCCATGGCTTCAAGCGCGTGCTGCTGGAATGTGGTGGTAAGTCGCCGCAAGTGGTGTTCAACGATGGGGTTGATTTGGATGCCATCGCTGAATCGCTGATACAAGATGCGTTTTGGAATCAGGGCCAAGTGTGCGTCGCCCGGTGCCGGTTGTTGATCGAAAAGGGATTGGAAGACCAGTTTTTTGCCGCAGCGGCCGATATCCTGCAACACTGGCAGCCGGCGGACCCGCTGGACCCGGCAACGCGATTTGGCGCCATTGCAGGGCGGCCGTTTTTTGACAATATTCTGCGCCATATTGAAACAGCGAAACAGGATGGTGCGCGGGTGATGGCGGGCGGCCATGCCGCACATCAGAAAACCGGTGGGTTGTTCATCACGCCTACCGTGTTGACCGGTGTCCAGCCCGGCACAGCCATTTTGCAACAGGAAGTTTTTGGTCCGGTACTGACTGTCCAGACATTTGAAGGCGAAGACGAGGCGCTCCGCCATGCCAATGACACCCAGTACGGTTTGGCGGCCACCATATGGACGCAGAGCTTGGCGCGGGGCGTGCGGATGGGGCGCGGGGTACGCGCCGGCAAAGTGCGGGTGCAGGCCTCTGCCCCCCATGGCGAAGGCAGCGGTTTTGCCTTGGCGTCCGAGCCTATGGGGCAGTCTGGGTTTGGCGTTGAATTCGGCATGGCGGGTCTCAAATCATATACAACCCTGAAAGCTATAGAATTTTTGGTGTGACAGGCAACACGCGGATTGTGGCTTTGGCATAACAACGGGTGCTTCGGCCATAAGTTCCGCCGCCCCAAAGATGATATGCAGAGGATAGCAAAATGACGAAAACCACAGCAATAATGATGGAGGAGAAGGTTATGAAAACCAGTGACAGGTCAAAGCAATACGGCAATCCTGCCCCCAGGTATTGGATGCGGCTGGCGGCGCCCATGGTTAGTATTTTTGCCTTGATTCCCACGGCGCACGCCCAAAGCGGCCTGGAAGAGATCGTCGTGACGGCGCAAAAGCGTGGCGCACAATCCCTGCAGGACGTGCCCGCCAGCATACGCGCCTTGTCCGCATCCGAGCTGTCATCGTCCAGCGCGCAAGGCTTGTTCGACATCGGCCCTAAAATACCCGGATTCGCAGTGTTTGACGCGGGCAACAACCGTAAGAAGATCAAAATTCGCGGTGTGTCCAGCTCCACCGAATCCGAGCCGCAGGAAACCGTAGGTGTATACATCGACGACGTAACCATTACCAATGCGGGCGGCACCAACAATGAAAACGGCGCGTCGCCGGATTTGAACCTCTTTGACCTGGAACGCATCGAGGTGCTTAAAGGCCCGCAAGGCACTCTTTATGGCGCAGGCTCCATGGGCGGTACCGTTCGTTATATTACCAAGCTGCCAGATGCCAATCAGTTTGAAGTGAACCTGCGCGGGCGGCTATCCACCACCAAGTCCGGCGGTGAATCCTATTCCGGCGATGCAATGATAAATGCGCCCTTGGTGGAAGATAAAGTGGCGCTGCGGGTGGTGATGTCCGCTGGTCATACGGGTGGGTTTATCGACAACACGGTTGATCTGGTTGGGCCCGGCTTTGGGCCATCGCAGAAAGTGCCAGGGCGCAAGGATTTCAATACCGACAATTCCTGGTCGGTGCGCGCCAACTTGATGGCAGATTTGTCGGAAGATTTGCGTGTACAGTTGAAATACATGCGCCGCGAATTTCGGGTGAAGGGTACCAGTTCGGTCATCACCGGCAACCATTTGACCACGGAAAATTATATAGAACCCTTCAATCGCGACAAGGTCGACATCTTCAACGCTGTCATCGATTACGATCTGGGTCCAGCTACGATTACATCGTCCACCTCGTATTTCAAACGGTGGAACCTGGACCGGCAGGACACGACGGCATTCATGGACATTGTGTTTGGCACACTGGACCCATCATCACAGTTGCTGAACCGCAACAAATATGATGATTTTACGGAAGAATTGCGCATTGCCTCTAACGGCGAAGGTAAGTTGAATTATGTACTTGGCGTCTATTATTCCAAGTTAGATAAGAACTTCATACAAGATGCCCCCTATGAAGGCATCAATGATTTCTTCGGCGCCACCGTGGTTAATGAGTTCCCGGCCCTGCTGCTGGATGGCGTATTTCCCAACGTTTTCCAATCCGACGTCGACCAGGATTTGCGCCAGGTATCGCTATTTGGTGAAGTGACACTGGACATCACAGAAGAATTCAGCCTGACTGCGGGTGGCCGGTACTTTGATGTAAAGCAAAACTTTGTGTTCGACGGCAATCCGTTGAGCGCTTTTATTGCGCCAGGCGCCACTTTCAGGGCTGGCAGTTCCAAGGAAAACGGCTTCAATCCGAAAATCACCGCATCCTTCCGCGCCAGTGAAACGCTTCTGGTCTATACCACTGCGTCCAAAGGCTATCGGGTGGGCGGCTTTAATCAGCCCATTCCCAATACGCCGGAATGCGCTGCCGAACTGGATGAGCTTAATCTTACCAATAGCCCGGTCTCGTTCGATTCCGACTCACTGTGGAGCTATGAAGCGGGCGCCAAAGCCGAATTGGCCGACAAGCGTGTGCTGCTCAATGCCTCTGCCTATAAGATTGATTGGAAAAATATCCAGCTGCGTAAACAGTTGTTTTGCGGCTTTACCTTTTTCGATAACGTTACCAGCGCCAACATCTATGGCCTGGAAGCGGATGTGACTGCACTAGTAACCGATGACCTGGAAATTACCCTGAACGCCGGTTACACCGATGCGAAGCTTGGCGAAACCGTGCCGCTGTTCGGTGCCAAGGGCGACCGGTTGGCAGGCGTGCCCAAATTCAGCGGCAGCGCCGCGGTGCAATACCGCTTCCCGCTGGCCCAAAGTTTTGACGGCTGGGTGCGGGCGGATGTCAGTTATGTGGGCCGCTACAACAGCCTGGTGGATACGGCAGACCCCGCCAACCGTCAGGCCGGCAAATATACGCTGGTGGGTCTAAGGGCCGGGGCAGACGCCATGGACGATAATTGGTCGGTGCAGTTGTTTGTGAACAACCTGTTCAACAAGATCGCCACCACAGGCACCTACAACGCGGTATTTGGTGATTACGAATACCGCAACCGTCCGCGGGAAATCGGGGTCGTGGCCAGCACCAATTTCTAGGTATATGATGACTGTTCCCGCCAGGTAACACATCAAACCGCATGTCATAGGGGAGATCATGAGCCAGAAAAACGGCCGCCTTGATCTCCCTTTGCTGTTGGCCTATGCCGCCCCAGCCATTGTGTTGTCTGCTCTCAATATGGCGCTGGTGGTCTATATCCCACCATTTTATGCCACGGAAGTGGGACTTAGCCTGTCGGCTGTGGGTATCGCCTTTTTTGTGGCGCGGGCCTGGGATGCCCTGCTGGATCCGGTGATCGGGGCGCTGGGCGACCGCACCCACGGCCGGTTTGGCCGTCGCAAGCCATGGATCGCCGTGGGTACGCCGATATTGGTGGCGGCCACTTGGGCGCTGTTCATGCCGGGCCCCGGTGTTGGCATGGTGTATTTAATCGTCACCATCGTGGCGTACTATGCGGCTTGGACGCTGGTGCAAATTCCCTATCTGTCCTGGGGCGCCGAGTTGAGCCCCGATTACCGGGAGCGCAACCGCATTGTCGGGCTTCGGGAGGCGGCGACGTTCGTGGGCGTTTTGCTGGCCACGGGGCTGCCCATCTTGATTTTCTCCGGCAGTGAGCCTTCCATCGGCAGCATTCTGATGGTGTTTCTGGTGATAACGGTAGTGGTTTTACCTGTCAGCGTGGGTGCCGCTTTGTGGAGGGTGCCTTCGGGACATACGTTATCTACATCGGTTGCGCCCTCGCTTGTTGAAACGATATCCATTCTGCGGCGGAACAAACCGTATCTGTTGGTAGTGTCGGCGACGTTTCTGCTGTGGCTAGGCCTTCATATCTACAATGCCGCCGTGCTGATGGTCATTGAGTTTGCTGTGGGGCTGCCTAAATCAAGTTTTCTTGTCCTGGTGTTTGTGCAGTTCATGGTGGGGACCTTGGCAACGCCGGGCATTGTGCGGCTGGCCAATGGTATCGGCAAACATCGTGCCCTGGCCATGGCATCCGTGTTGGTGGCGTTGTCGTTGCCGCTTCTTATGGCCGTGCCCAGCGGCAATCAGTGGTATGCCATGGCGGTGTTCGCCGTGTTGGGTGTCACCATTTCGCCCATCTGGATATTGCCGACAGCACTCATAGCGGATACCGCCGATTACGCGGTATGGAAGGGCGGCGGCGATGACGTAGGGCTTTATATGGCCATTTATAATTTCTTCGCCAAATGCGCACTGGCGTTCAGTGTCGGTATCGCATTGCCGTTGTTGGAGTACTTCGGATTTGACCCGGCCAATCAGACGGTACAAGGAACGATCACCCTAACCCTTGTGGGCCTGGTGCTGCCGGGTGTGCCGCTTGTGATGGCCGCCTTATTGTTGTGGCGTTATCCCATCACCGAACACCGCCATTCTGTCATTAAGCGTCGTATCCAGGCCCGCAGCAAAAAACCAGTGGAGTACTCAGTATGAGGGACCGATACTTTTCCAGGGATTTCTTCACAGCGCGGGAACGTTTTAAGGCGGCGTGCCTATACGCTGGCGGTACGCCTCAAACCTTTGTCAATCCCACGGGTGCGCCCAATGGCCAGGAAATCGGCACTGAAGTGGTGCGCTTTGGTCCCATCTCCGCCTCAAAGCTATTGGTGCTGATGTCCGGGGCGCATGGTGCGGAAGCCATGGTGGGCTCTGGCTGCCAGGCCGGCTGGTTGGTGAACGGGGGCCCAGGCGATTTGCCACCAGACACGTCGGTGCTGCTGATCCACGGCACCAACTGCTGGGGCGCGGCTGCCGGGCGGCGCAACAACGAAGACAATGTGGACCTGTGCCGCAATTTCATCGACTATGCTCAGCCGCTGCCGGAAAACCCCGGTTACGAAGCCATTCATGATGCCATCAACTGTCCGGCGTTGGATGGCCCGGCGCGGGATGAGGCCAATACGGCATTGCAAGCCTATGCGCAACGAAACGGCGCCAACGCCTTAATGCGCGCCATCATGACGGGGCAGTACAGCCATCCGGATGGTTTCGGCTATGGCGGGCAGAAGCCAACATGGTCTGCACAAACGCTGCTGACTGTGTTGGCGGAGCATGCCGCGACAGCACGCACGGTGGGGATCGTGGACTTCCATTCCGGCGTGGGGCCATATGGCTATGGCATGGCCGCTTCCATGGACACTGGGGAGGCGCTGGCGGTGGCAAGGGGCTGGTATGGCGGCTGGATCAACGCGCCTGTGGACGAAGCGCTTGCTGGCAAGGGGGACTATTACACCACCCACGGCCATCCCACCGAAGGCTACCGCCGTCTGTTGAAAGACAAGGCCGTGGCGCCTATCGTGCTGGAGTTCGGCACCTATCCGTTCCAGCATGTGATGGATTGCATGATGCGCGACCATTGGCTGTGGCAGCACGGTGATCCCGCCAGCAACGAGGGAAAGGAAATTACCGCCGCATTGCGCGAGGCATTTTATCCCAATAATGCGGATTGGCGCCGCGCCGTATGGGAGCGGGCACAACATGTGATCGACCAGGCGCTGAGAGGCCTGAATCGTTGATATGATTGCCCATAGGCAAGTCCTCAACCGTCCGGGGGCGCTTTATACGCCTTGATGCGATTTAGGCCCCGAAAGCTTGTAAATTTTCTTCACATGGTCAGCAGATGTATCAAAGGCTTCTGCGGTATTTTCTGCAGCGATTTCAAACGGAGTGCTGTTCCGGTTTTTAGCTGGGATTTTCCTAGCGCGCTCAAGTTCATCGAGAAAATGAAAAAGGATCTCCCCATTTCTTGCTGCCATCTTCACTTTGTTACGTTGTTGTCCAGTTTTATTGCCAAAAGCCTCATCTAGTGTTGGGGCGTTACCATCCATAAAATATTGAAAACGCTTGGCTAATGCAGTCATGACATGGCCGGGGATCTGGAACACCTGTGTTCCGTTTTCATCAAAGCATTTCAGGAATGCATCAATGATGCTTATGGGATGCCCTTCGGAACTTCGCATGTCCTGTTGATCACGAAGCTCGTGGAGGGGTGGCTCGTTTATAGCTTGAGACGAATCTGTATCTGACATTGAGGCTTCTTTCATCTGTATGGTTTTTGATGCACCGTAGGGAAAGGCTTGTTGGCCTGGCCTAGCGCCGCGGCCGCCGCATTGGCACTATTTTGTCCTTGGCGTCATGAGACAGGCAGTAGCCCTCCCATGCACCCATAAGCTCCCGGCGGCGCTCAAACATATCGCCACGTAGATAGGCGGCCTCCGTCTTGTCGGCAATGATGTGGGCCAGGGCGGATTCGGCTAGTTCCCTGGGGTAGCTGGTCATTTCCGCGGCCCAATCCCTAAAAGTCGATCGGAAGCCGTGCACCGTGACATTGTCCTGCCCCATCTCCTCTTGGAGGAATTTAAGCATTGTGTTCTCGCTCATAGGCTTTTCGGGCTTGAGGCCAGGAAAGACGTATTTGTGGCCCATCTCTTGGAAGGGGCGCATACCTTTCAGAATATTCATGGCTAAATCCGTCAGGGGCACCCGATGGGGGCGCTTGGCCTTCATATGCTCCGCTGGGCGGTTCCAAACAGCTTTATCAAAGTCAACTTCGGACCAGGCCATCAGCCGCACCTCGCTGGTGCGGGCGACTGTCAATATGGTGAACATCAACGCCCTGGCTGAGATGGCCTGGCGGGCTTGAAGCTTATGGAAAAAGACCGGCAGGTCCGCATAAGGGAAGGCAGCATGGTGCTTAACTTTTTGCACGCGGCTTCGCTTTGGCAGGATCTTGTCTAGGTGCCCCCGCCAGCGGGCGGGGTTTTCTCCGGTGCGATAGCCTCGGACCTTGGCCCAATCCAGGATGACCTCAATCCTCTGACGTATCCTGGAGGCTGTTTCCGTCTTAATTTGCCATATCGGTTCCAGAATGGAGAGGATGCTTTCTGTGTCCAGGTCCTGTACCGGGCGTTCGCCAACCTTTGGAAAGGCATAGGTCTTGAGGGTATTGGTCCACTGCGAGGCGTGTTTTTGGTTATGCCAACTTGGCTCATGGGCGGCAATATAAGCTGTGGCGCACCCTCTAAAGGTGATGGTTCTGGCGGCGTCCAGCTTTCTGGCGGTAACTTCAGACTTCCGAAGCTCGATAGGGTCAATCCCCTCGTTCAGCAGCCTAAGCTTGTCCCTGGCCAGTTGCCGGGCTTCGGAGAGGGACACCACAGGATAGGCGCCCAATCCCATCCACCGCTGTTTCCCGTCCCGGGTAAACCTTAGCAGCCAGGATTTGGAACCATTCTGTCCCACCTGCAAATATAGCCCCCGGCCATCGGCATGGTAGCCGGGGTCCTTTAGGCGCTTTACGGCAAGGTCAGTTAGCCGTTCCGTTTTCTTGGCCATTGGATCGTCCGCTTCATTCCAACCTACATTTCAACCTACATTTTAAGGTTGGATTCTGCCGGACGTAGATGGACATGTCCAGTCAATTGTATCTGTATATCGCTATGAAATAATGATATTTTTGGATAACAAAAATTCAGAAAAATCAAAGGTTTGGGGGACTTCCTCTCCGCCACCAATTTTTTTATATATATCAATAAGTTAAATGAAATTTCGCGTTCGGCCTTAAGCCGGCGAACTGTCGGTATGTTTTGCGGTGTGGGGCGTTGTTACAGGCAGTCTCTGGAGACGTCTTGTAGGCATTGGCAGGGTTGATTTGCGGGCCAGTCTCCAGCCCGCGATGGCGTCGGTACCGAAAATTAAAATCCCCTGCCAAAATGACAGGAGATTTAGAAAAAGCCGACAGCTGACCTTGGGATGTCGTGTCCATACGAAGGGTTATTTTGCTTGCGAAAAGCGACCACCTATCGATTTACTGCAATTTACACGATTACATAACAATTAGACTTAGGCCAAGGGGATAAATTTATGGTGCGTATCTGTGGTTTCGATATCGAGACTACTTCGATTGGATTTGCAGTTATAGATTGACCTATCCCCCATTAACCGGTCCAGGAGATTGGCTGGAATTCCCGTTAAACTGACGATAAAGACATCCCGTTTCGGCGAAGAACAGTTCACCGGCATTCTGAATATCCCGATATTTGTGCGACGCTCGTCGAAGCTGTCAATCGTGCTCGTAAGACAGAAACCACAGCTATAGTGACGTTTGGCGGAAGTTACCCGGATAAATCGGTTGAGGATATCCTCAAACAGGTCCCTAATATCATTGAGCGCTATAGCTACCTGAATATTGAGGAGACATGGAAGACTGCCGTCCGGCTGTTCTTGGGAGCCAAAACTGCAGAAGAGCAAAGAAGCATGGGACGCCCCCGGCTGCTCGGCCAGTCCGCCTTGCTGCTCCGTGGGCCAGCGGGTGATGAGGACAGATTTCCTTTCAAACCGCTGCGCAACGGTTCATACTTGAACCAAAGGGTGCGGCCATGACGCCAACTGAGTCTGGGAATTCTCTGTTATCATTGTTCTTCGCTCCTGAATTGCGCGCATGGCGTGGACAGATGTCCCTGCCGGTTGTCTTCTGGGGATATGGCGTTGCGATGAGCATGGCTCTTGTCATACTCGATACAATGGCGCTAGATGCTGGAGAAGTGATCTTTCATCAAGTCCTTATATTGATCTCGGCGGCCTATACGATTGGGATTCTGGTCGCGATCTGGCGGTGTGCGCCGAATTCCAGTCCATTCTGGGGTACCCTTGCAAGATGGACAATCGTCACCTGGGGGTTGAACATGGCCTTTGTTCTTTTCTTCCTGCAGCTCGAATTGATGCTCAGATATGCGCGGGGATGATGCATCAGCCATGGATCTGAAAGCCGGGCAAGCCGGCCTGAAGGCGCTCCTGCTCGATGGCGCGTCCTCGCTGTTTCCGGGGTATTTCGCCCTGGTGATGGCGACCGGCGTGGTGTCGATTGCATGCCATTTCATGGGGCTTCGCCCGGTCGCTCTGGCGCTGATCGCGGCCAACTGGATTGCCTGGCCGGCGCTCTGGGCATTAACCATCCTGCGGGCTGTGCGGTTTCGCGCGCAGCTGGTCCGCGATATCTCGGACCACCAGCGGGCGCCGGGCTTTTTCACCATCGTGGCGGGCACCTGCGTTCTGGGCACGCAGAACGTTGTGGTGATAGGCGCTACTGGTATTGGGTCGGTTCTATGGTGGCTCGGGCTGATCCTGTGGTTTGCGATCATGTACACCTTCTTCACCGCCGTTACCGTGCGGGCGCGCAAGCCGAGCCTGGCCCGCGGCATCAACGGCGCCTGGCTGATCGCCGCCGTCTCGACCCAGTCGGTGGTGGTGCTGCGCGGGGTGATCGATGTCGGCACGCCTCCGCCCGAGGCGATCCAGTTTCAAGTGATCACAATGTTTCTGATCGGGTGCATGCTCTATCTCGCCATCATCCCGTTGATCTTCTACCGGCTCACCTTCGTGCCGATGACCCGCGAGGATTTCAGCCCGCCCTACTGGATCAACATGGGGGCGGTTGCGATTACCGCGCTGGCGGGATCGATCCTCATCCTGCGGGGTGAGACCTGGCCGCTGCTCGGCCCGCTCCTGCCGTTCCTGCGCGGCTTCACCTTCTTCTTCTGGGCAGTGGCCAGCTGGTGGATCCCGTTTTTGTTTGCGCTGATGACCTGGCGCTATCTCTGGATGCGCGATCGTTTCACCTATGAACCGGCGATCTGGGGCATGGTCTTTCCACTGGGCATGTACACGACCAGTACCTATCAGTTCGACCGCGCGATGGGATACGGTTTCCTCGACCCGATTCCGGAGGTGATGGTCTATGTCGCACTCACGGCGTGGATTCTGGGCGTGGCGGGGTTACTCCGCCGGGTGACGCTGGCCTTCCGGGGGTGATCCAGCCTCCTATAGACGTCCGGCCAGAGCCGGGACAAGCAGGGCCGCGAGTGGGGCTAGGCGCGCGTCCGCCAGTGCGCCGCATGAAGCCTGTCCGTCGGCAAGCGCTTCTCGTGAAGCGCCTACGGCATCACCATCCGGTGACATGACGGGCCATTCTGTGATGGAAGGCTGGCGCTTATTCTCTGTTCACCCAATCGCATAGAATTCATGGAATAAGCCAAGGCTAATTGATTCTATCGAAAGAAAAGGCGGCTGACAAAGCAGCCGCCTGATAGGCTTTTTCTACTCTGGCTTATGATCAGAAGCGATATTTCGCTTCCACCCCCCATTCCCGCGGCCGGGCATATTGAACCGAGGCGATGCCAAGGCTCGTCAGCGCGTTGACGCCGAAGAGATTATAGGTCTTGTTGGTAAGATTGGTGCCGAACACCGCGATTTCCACGGCGTCATTGGCCGTCAGCAAGGTGGCGCGGGCATTGATCAGGCTATAGCCCGGTTGCGCAATAAGTTCCGAGTTAAACACGTCGTGATAAACCCGGCTGCGGTAGAAGTAGTCGCCGCGCAGCGTCAGCTGGCCGAGGTTCCCCACCGCAAATCCATATTGCATGCCAACGTTGGCGGTCCATTTCGGCGTTTCAATCAACTTGCTGTCGATGGTAAAGGTCACGCCCGGATCAAGTTTGCGGTATTCCGCATCGGCGTAGCCCACCGCGCCGTTGAACACCAGCCCTTCCGCCGGTTCCGCCACCGCTTCCAGCTCCACGCCCTTGATGCGGGATTTGGCGGCATTATCAATGGTATTGATGAAGCTCAAGCCCACCGGACGAATGACGTTGACCTGCATATCCTTGTAGTTGCTGTAAAAGGCGGTGGCGTTGAAGCGCAGGCGACGGTCGAGGAGATCGGATTTCAAGCCGATCTCGAAGTTGTCGAGCTTTTCCGGATCATAGCTGGTGACGTCGGCGTCGGAATTGGCGCGGCTATTAAAGCCACCGCTGCGGAAGCCTTTGGAAAAGGAGGCATACAGCATAACCGAATCCGTCGCCTGGAAATCCAGGCTGACTTTTGGGGTAAAGGATGACCAGTCGTCAGACAGACTGAGCGGACCGACGAATGTTGTGCCCAAATTTGCACGAACCGCGACGACGTCATAGCTTTTTTTCTCGTGGGTGTAGCGGGCGCCGATGGTGAAGCGCAGTTTGTCGATGACATTGACGTTCAGCTCGCTGAAGGCCGCGTAACTGTTGGTTTTGACGTTGTTGCTGTCAAGCCGGGACAGGTCCATGGGAATGAAGTCGGACAGACCCGAGGCGATCCAGGCAATGCTGTTATCAGATGCCCGCTCGCGGAAGTAATAGAGCCCCACGAGTAGATCGGCGCGGTCGTTAAAGAGCGGCGTGGTCAGTTGCAGTTCCTGGCTGAACTGCGTCTGCTCGTCATCATTGATGACTTCCAGATAGGGCAGCGGCGAGCCATCGGTTTCGCGGGCAAACAGCAGCTCCAGATCGCGATAACTGGTGATCGACTTAATTCTGACCGGCGAGAGATCAACGTCGATGACGCCGGAGACGCCCCAATTGTCCACATTGCTGACGCTGGGGCCGGTGGCGTGGGTCAGATAACGGTCATTGGTGATATAGGCGGCGGTCAGTGGCGTGCCCAGAGAGGCGCCGACGGTGGCGTTATAAAGACCGAGAAGGGCCGTATTGGCGATGCCTACCAGGCTTTGCGGTACCGATTCTTCACGCCGTCTTGTGCCGTCCACGGTCAAGGTAAAATCAATATTTTCCGAGGCGTTCAGCAGGAACACCGCGCGCCCGACCAAGGCGTCCTGATCGCCCAGGTCCAGGTCGTCGATGGAGCGGCGCTGATAACCGTCGCGATTGAGCGATGCCACGGAGACCTTTGCCGCCAAACGATCGGCGATGATGGGAAAATCAAGCGACGCGCGGCCATCGATGCGGTTGTAGCGACCCACCGTCGCCTGTACATAGCCGCCAAGTTCGCCGGTTGGTTTTTGCGAGGTGAAGCTTACCGCGCCGCCCACGGTGTTGCGGCCAAAGAGCGTGCCTTGCGGGCCGCGCAAAACTTCGACCCTCTCCAGATCGAGCACATCAAGGAGGCTGCCGGTGGAGCGGCCGAGATAGACGCCGTCCACGTATATACCGACGCCGGGGTCGCTGGTGATGGCGAAATCGCCTTGACCGACGCCGCGAATATAAACCTGCGCCGCTGAGCCGCCGGCGGCGCCGCCCGAGGCGAAAGTGACGTTGGGCGCCAGGCGCAGCACATCGGCGATGTTGCGGACGGATCTGACTTCCAGATCTTCCGCTCTGATCGCGGTCACCGCCAGGGGAACGGTTTGCAGACTTTCTTCTCGTTTGCGCGCGGTGACGATGATTTCCTCGATCCCCAGCCGAGCTTCCTCGGCCGCCACGGCGGGGTAGGCGTGAAATAAGGCGACGCTGGCGGTCAAGGCCATGGACGCGCCGGCGACGGCTGCTAGTGCGCGGTTGTCGATCGCAAGAGAATGGTTGGACATAGATGGTCTCCCTAAATTGCTCATCGGTCGTTTTGTTGGCGCTTCCTCGGCATATCGACGGAGGAAGCTCTTGTCTGCTCTATGGAACCTACCGGGGCTGCCGTGGCCTTAAATTTTGCGCCATGCGGCCATTGACTAAAACTTACCGTTTAGTTAAATATGTGTCAATAACTAACCGATCAGTATGATTGCCAAACCGAGAATCTTGACCGGATGAAAAAAATATTAAAAAATAATATGTTAGGTAAGCGTCGGGCGATTCCGGACGGTTATGTCAAATTCTTTCAGATGACGGTTGGATAGGCATGGCCGCTCCGCGACGCATATCACGCGATAAGATTCTCGATGTCGCCGCCGATCTTTTTGCCGAAAAAGGCTACGACGGCACTTCCATCACCGACATCACCGATGCGCTGAAAATCACCCGCCCCACGCTCTACGCCCACGCCAAAAGCAAGGCGGACCTGCTGGAAGGCATCAACCAGCGACTGCTGGACTTCTTCAAGGGCAATTTTGCCGCCTTCGTTCGGCCGCAAGACCCGCCGACAAAACGAATCGAAGGCTTCATTCGTCTGCAGTTGGATGCCACGCGGTATTTTCCGTCTTCGTTTCGTTTGGCGATGCGCAGCGCGCATGACGCCAGCCTGCCGCACAGCCCGGCGCTGCAGGAAATGTGGCACCATCATGACGAGGTGATGTCGCGGGCCATCGAGGAAGCGCAGCAACAACAGCAGATCACCCGGGAAATACCGCCGAAAATTCTCAAGCACCTGATCTGGGGCGCGCTTAACGAAATTCCTTATTGGTATCGTCCTTTTGGTCCGTTGTCGGCGGAAGAGCTGACCGGCCATATCTTGAACTATTTGACCAGCGCCGTACCGCCGGGGGGCAGCAAGGATAAAGTGGTCAAACACTATGTCTCGCGCGCCGACAGCATGGAGGTGGCCCGCGAATGGCGCTTTGAAACCTGCTCGGTGGGAGAGCACAAGGTGGAAACCCGCGCCCATGTGCCCACGCATTCCATTCTCTACGGCACCCATCAGATGACGGCCGCCATTGCCGGGCTGGTCATCTGGACTTGCGAGAGTTTTTTCCGCGAGGTGCCGCAGCCGCGCAAGGGCGAATGGGTGCTGCAGGATTTATCGTTGCGCTTTTTTCCGCCCATTGCCGGCGGCGTCATTTTGTGCCAGGCGGAGCGCAGCTTGTTTACCCGCAAGATCGAGATTTGGGATGTCAAGGTGACGCTGGAGAATCACCAGGAAGCGTTGTGCCTGACGCGCGCCATCTATGGCAAGTAGCAACCAGTCTCGCCGTTGATCGCGGCGCTGAATCTTTTTCGGCACAACAGGCGCTGAATTTAACGTTAGGCGGACTTTATGATGGAAGCGGAACTAGAGCGACCCATGCCAATGCCCCTGCTGTTGGCCGACAAGGCGCGCCGGGAGGGCGAGCGGGTATTGGCGGTGTTTGATGACGTCACATTTACCTATGCTAGCCTTTATGATCAATCCATGGCTTTAGCCGCGGCGCTGGCCAAGCGCGGCGTCGGCAAGGGAGACCCCGTCATCATCCTGATGGGCAATGAGCCGGAAATACTAGTGAGCATGTTCGCTCTGGCCTATATCGGCGCACTTGCGGTACCCACCAATCCGGCGCTCAAAGGGCAAAGCCTGGCGCATGTATTCGCCATCACCAAGGCAAAATACGTGATTGCCGGGAGCCAGTTCTTAAGCCGCGTCGACGAAGCCCTGAGCGATGGCAACGCGTTGGAGCTAGCCATCGTGGTCGGGCGCAATTATATCCCTTCTCAGCCGAAGGAAGAACGCTACGCCGACTTAATGGCGGAGCAGAACCCATTGCCAAAGCTGGCCATGGAACGCGCTGACCCTTGGATGATGTTGTTCACATCCGGCACCACCGGCGTCTCAAAAGGCGTCGTGCTGCCGCATCAGCAGCTATCTTCGACATCATGGGATATTGCCCATAGCGTCTTTCTGGATGAAGACTCGGTTTTTTATACGTTCTACCCGCTGTTTCATTTAAACGCCATCATCTTCGGACCGCTTGGTTGTCTGATCAGCGGCGGAAAGACCGTGGTGCGCCGCGAGTTCCCGCGCGAGAATCTGCTAAACGAATTGCACCAATATAAGGCTACGCACTGGAGCGCCCTGCCGTTTCTATTGCGCGGCCTGCTCGCATTGCCGCCGCGGCCTGACGACCGTGACATTGCCTTGAAAATCGTCATGTGCATTGGCGTGACCACCGAGATGATTGACGCCTTTGAGCAGCGATTCGGCTGTAAGCTGGTGGCTGGGTATGGCGCGACGGAATCAGCCATGGTGGGATTGCCGGCGCCCGCCAGGATCTGCACCGCCGGACGACTAAACCCCCGACATCAGCTGCGCGTCGTCGATGAGGAAGGGCGGGACGTGCCGGCGGGGAAAGTCGGCGAGTGGTGGATCAAGACGCACCATGTCTATGACCGCATGCTGGGCTATTACAACATGCCGGAAGCGACCGCTAACGCGTTCAAGGACGGCTGGTTTAAGACCGGCGATCTGGGTTGGCGGGACGAGCAGGGGTATCTTCATTTCACCGACCGGGTGAAAGAATCCTTAAAAAGACGCGGCGAGAACATATCCACCTATGAAGTGGAAACCGTGCTCCAGAATTATCCCGGGGTTAGCGGCGCTGCCGTGGTCGGATACCGGGAGGGGCCTGGCGGCGAGGAAGAAGTTCGCGCCTTTCTCGAACTGTCGCCCGGCGCGCCGCCGCTCGATCATGCGGCGTTGGTCAGCCATTGCGCCCGGCATCTGGCCTACTTCATGGTGCCAAGATATTTCGATACCGGAATGCAGTTGCCGCGCACGGCGTTGGGCAAGATCGAGAAACATAAACTGAAGGATTATCCCCTTTCCGCTTCGACATTCGATGTCAAGGCGGCGGGAATCCGCGTTGAACGATAATATATAAAGGGACGAGCAGATGAGCCAAGCGGCTGCCATTATTGGCGTGGGCGAAAGCGACTATTCCTGGGCATCTGGGAAAACCGAGATCGACATGGCGCTCAATGCCATTCGCCTGGCCATCGCCGACGCCGGGCTGGCGGCGTCCGATATTGACGGACTGATGCGCTTCTCGTTTGATAACGTGCCGCAAAGCAACGTTGCCGAAGCGTTGGGCATCACCGAGGTGCGTCTCGCCTTGGATAGCGCCAGCGGCGCGTCCTCGGCGGTCACCTTGCTGGCGGCCGCCGCCTCGGCCATTGCGATGGGACAGGCGGAAGCCATTGTCTGCTATCGTTCGTTCAACGGCCGCTCGATGCTGCGCTTGGGCCACATGCCGATACCGCCGCGCAATGAGGAAGGCAATGTGCTGGCCGAAGGGGCGAGCCCCTTTGGCGGCGAATTCACCGGACCTTACGGCATGGCGGCGCCGTCCTGCGCTTTCGGTTTATGGGCGCAGGCCTACATGCAGCGTCACGGCATTTCGGAAGATAAAATGATCCGCGCCCTGGGCACGATTGTCACCCGTCAGCGGGACTATGCGACGCGCAATCCCAATGCCCTGATGCGCGACAAGCCGATGGATTTTGACGGCTATCTGAAAAGTCCCATGTTGGCGACGCCGTTGCGCAAGGCTGATCTTTGTCTGGAATCCGACGGCGCGTGCGCCTTTGTGGTGGTGGGCAAGAAGTATGCGCAGCGCGCCAAAACCCGGCCGGTTTATATTTGGGACACGGATCAGTGCCTGTCGCCCAATTACAGCAACTTCTTTTTCGATTTTACCGAACTGCCGCCGCGCATCGGCATCGGCATGATGGATCGCCTGCTCTGCCGCCATAAGGTTCGCCATGCCGACATTAATGTTTTAGGCATTTACGACGCCTCGTCCTCTTCCGTGCTCTACGATCTGGAGAACTTAGGCTTTTGCGGCCATGGCGAAGCGGTGGAGCGCATCGCGGATCCGGGTATCGCCATTAATACCAGCGGTGGTCTGCTGGCGGAGGTTTACCTGCAAGGCATGAATCTGGTTATCGAGTTGGTCCGACAATTGCGGGGTCAGGCAGTCAATCAAGTCAAGAATGCGCGGTTTGGCGCGCTCTCCGTCGGCGGCGCGCAGGCCGTCGCCTTATTGTCGCATGAGGTTTGTTCATGATCATTCCCTCTCCTTCGACGGACACCAAGCCCTATTGGCAGGCGGCCGCGCAGGGCGCGCTGATGCTGCGGTATTGCGAGGCATGCGCGACCTGGCGTCACCCCCGGCACACTCATTGCACTTGCGGCAACCCCTTGACGTGGCGGCAATCGAGCGGGAAGGGCGCGCTGCTGTCCTTCACCGTGGTGCACTATGGCTTGAATCCCGAACTCGCCGAGCAGGTTCCCTATACCATCACCTTGACCCGGTGCGCCGAAGGTCCGCAGATTCTCACCGCGATGCCCGGCGATCATAAAACACTGCGTTGCGGCATGGCCATGACGGTCAGTTTTGATCGCGTCACGCCAACCGTCACGTTGCCGCGTTTTCAACCGGCGCCGGCATGACGAGTGAGCATGACATGAAGGGCCGGATATCGGTGCTCTTTGCGCCGGAAGGAGAGGCGGACGCCTTTATAGATAATCTTCGCGCTTACGCCACCCAGGCGGCGGCGTCGGATATGTGCCTTTATGTCGATCTGTATTTCACCAAGCACGCCAACAAGTTTCTGCTGGTGGAAATGTATAAGGGCGATGCCGTGCCGCATGAGAATGAGCCATTAAGCGCCATCTTCGGCGCGCTCATGCCTGAGAGCCGCCGTGAGTTCATCTATCCCGTCTATTCCGACCCGCCGATGCGCCGCCGGCCGCTGACGGAGCCGTTCGATTCCGCCATGTTTGGCGGCAGCCGGTATATTGGTGATGCGCCTTTTGGCGCTTTTGCCGCCGCCTACATATTGCCCGGCAAGGAGGAGCAATTTCTGGGAGCGATCGGCCGCGTGGGCGAGAAGGTGTCAGCCAAGGAACCTGGTTTTCTCTATGCCGACATGTACCGGACGGATACGCCGCAGCGCTACCTGATGGTGGAAGTTTACGCCAGCAAGGCGATGCTCTGGGGGCATCAGGATTTTGCGCATACCAAGGCGTTCGCGCAGGAAAAGAAACAGTACGAAGCATCGAAAATATCCGCTTTTACCATACGCCCAGCCTTTTCTTGCGGTGCGCTGGCGCGCGTCCATGAAGAGGCTCGGTGTTAGGTACGCTTTATCGAAGGAGATTCGTCATGACGAGCTTGCAGATAGAGATCGGCCCCAAGGACACGTTGCCGCTCATTCTCGCCCAGCGTGCGGCGGCAACGCCTGATCGCAGCTTTGTCGAGGAGGTCGATGGGGCATCATACACCTATCAACAGTTCCATCATCTGGTCAAGAAATGGGCGCAAGTCTACCGCAGTTTGGGCGTGGCGGAAGGCGATCGGGTGGCCATCTTCATGCCGCCGGCGATCAATACCGCGGCGTCCTGGCTAGGGCTTTCCTGGCTCAAAGCGATCGAGGTGCCGATCAACACCAATTATCTTGGCGATATGCTGCACTACATCATCTCGGATTCCGGGGCCAAGGTGTTGCTGATCGACGACCGGTACCTGGACCGTCTAACGGACGTCGCTGATCGTCTGCCCAATCTGGAATCCGTGATCGTCATGTCGGCGCGCGCCGAATTGCCCAGGCTCAAGCCAACGCTGATTGATGGCGATCGCTTGCTGACGACAAGTACTGGCATAGAGGACGTGGAGGCACCCAAGCCCTGGAACCTGGCGGGCATCTTATATACCGGCGGCACCACCGGCCCGTCGAAGGGAGTGATGATTCCCTGGGGCTATTACATGAATTCCATTCAGACCCTGAATTATCTTGGGCCGGACGACGCCTTTTACGCACCATTTCCCATGTTTCACGGCACCGGCAAAGTGCCGTTCCTGGCGATGGTCGCATTCGGCGGCCGGGTGGTCATTCGCGAACAGTTCAGGACCCAGGATTTTTGGCGCGATGTCGATAACCACAAGTGCACGATCAGTATTCTGTTGCCGGCCATGGCGAAATGGGTGCTGGCGCTGCCGCCATCCGACGACGATAAAAAACACAGCTTGAAGTATGTCACCATGATCAGCGACATCGACGCCTTCCGCAAGCGCTTCAATGTCATCGTCAACACCCATTTCGGCATGACCGAGGCGGGCGTACCCTTGGGCCGCAATAATGTCACCGACAATTTCACCAGTTGCGGCAAGGTCAAGCCGGGCTATGAGGTGCGGATCGTCGATGATCTGGATTATGAAGTGCCGGTGGGCGAGGTGGGCGAGCTCATTGTCCGCACCAATCAGCCGTGGACGCTAAGCCAAGGCTATTTCGGCAAACCGGAAAAAACCTGGGAGGCTTGGCGCAACGGCTGGCTGCACACCGGCGACGCCATGCGCCGCGATGCCGAGGGCAATCATTATTTCGTCGATCGCAAGCGCGATTACATGCGCCGCCGGGGCGAAAATATTTCCTCGTTCGAAGTCGAAGCGATCGTCTCCCAGCATCCCGATTTGACCGGCGTGGCCGCCATCGGCGTGCCCTCCGAGCATGGCGAGGACGAGGTGAAGATCGTCGCCACCCGCCGGCCAGGCTCAACGCTGACGCCGGAGGAACTCATTCGTTTTCTCATTCCGCGCATGCCCCGTTTCATGGTGCCCCGCTATATCGAATTCGTCGATGTGCTGCCGCGCACGCCATCCACCCAGCACGTGCGCAAAGTGGAGCTGCGAGTCAACCCGCTGAATGAAAACACCTGGGATCGCGAGGCCGCCGGCATCGAGATCCCGCGATAGCCGCAAGGAAAAAGCACATGGCGCAGCGCCGGATATTTTATGGCTGGTGGATCGTACTGGCCTCGGTGCTGGGGTTGGGGCTTGGCACCATGCCGCTGGTCATGGCCTCGTTCGGCATTTTTATGAAACCACTGATCGCCGAGTTTGGCTGGTCCCGAACGGAAGCTTCGGCGGCGCTGACCTTTCATGTGGCGGGCATCGTTCTTTCGGCGCCGCTGGCCGGGCGATTGATCGATCGCTTCGGCGCGCGGCGTCTTATTCTGATTTCATATCCGTTGTGCATGGCGGTGCTGGCGGCGCAATATTTTCTCACCAGCGCCTTGGCGCACCTTTATGCGTCATACTTCATGATCGCCGTGCTGGGCAGCGGCGCTTCTCCCATCGCCTATACCAAAGTCATCTGCAACTGGTTCGAGCGCCGACGCGGGCTGGCGCTGGGGTTATCCTTGTCCGGCATCGGGCTCGGCTTGGCGGCAACATCGGTATTCGCGCAGCATGTGGTCAGCGAACTCGGCTGGCGTCAGGCGTATGTGGCGTTGGCGATGCTCTCGCTTATCGTCGGGTTGCCGGTGGTCTATTGGCTGCTCAAAGATCATCCGTCGGAACTGGGATTGACCAACGACAGCGGCTACCGTCAGCAGACGCCGGCAACCGCGGCCGCGCCCGTTTTCGGCATCAGCCCGCGTCAGGCACGGCGCGGGGTTACCTTCTGGATGATGGTGGCGGGGTTCGGTTTCATCGCCATTGGCTATTCCGGCGGTGTCGCTCACCTTATTCCGCTGCTGACCGATCGCGGGCTGTCGGCTGAAGCCGCCGCCGCCGTGCAGGCCAGCATTGGCGTGACGCTGGTGATCGGCCGTCTGGCGACCGGCTATCTCCTGGACTATGTCTGGGGACCGCTGATCGCCGCCATCGCCGCGCTCGCCACTGCCACGGGGATCGGGCTGTTGTTCCTCGCCCCTCTCGGGACGATGAGCTACGTTGGCGCGGCGCTGCTTGGGTTCGCGGTTGGGGCGGAGATCGACGTCATGGCGGTGCTGGTCAGCCGCTATTTTGGCACCCGCTATTTCGCCTCCATTTTCGGCCAGCTGAACGCCAGCTTCTTTCTGTGCAGCGCCCTCGGCCCGGCGGTGGTGGGCTTAAGCTATGATCTGACCCGCAGCTATGCCCCGGTTGCCCCGGCGATCATCGCGGCCCTACTGATAAGCGCCATTTTCTTCTTGTTTTTCAAGCCCTACCCCAAGCCTGCCGATTTGGCGGCGGCAGAGGCCTCAAAAAATCCCCACCCTGTTTGATTTTGAGGGATAATTGCGTTATCCGTCATCTCCCCCTCGGCTGGTAGCCATTGAGGGGGACAGTAAAGCTCAAGAAAGCGGGTAGAACATGCCTCCCTATCGTTCTCGCACCACCACCCATGGCCGCAACATGGCCGGCGCGCGCAGTCTGTGGCGCGCCACCGGCGTGAGCAATGCCGATTTCGGCAAGCCGATCATCGCCGTGGTCAATTCCTTCACCCAATTCGTGCCGGGCCATGTGCATTTGAAGGACTTAGGGCAACTGGTGGCGCGCCAGATCGAGCAGGCGGGCGGCATCGCCAAGGAATTCAACACCATCGCGGTGGATGACGGCATCGCCATGGGGCATGACGGCATGCTCTACAGCCTGCCGTCGCGGGAACTGATCGCCGACAGCGTGGAATACATGGTCAACGCCCATTGCGCCGACGCCATGGTGTGCATCTCCAACTGCGACAAGATCACGCCCGGTATGCTGATGGCGGCGCTGCGGCTTAATATTCCGACGGTGTTCGTCTCGGGCGGACCGATGGAAGCCGGCAAGGTGGTGCTCAAAGGCCAGCGTAAGGCGCTGGACCTGGTGGACGCCATGGTCGCCGCCGCCGATGAGGCGTGGTCCGATGCGGAGGTCAAGGAAATCGAGCGCTCGGCCTGTCCCACCTGCGGCTCTTGCTCGGGGATGTTTACCGCCAACTCCATGAACTGCCTGACCGAGGCTTTAGGATTGTCGCTGCCGGGCAACGGCTCGCTGCTGGCGACCCATGCCGATCGCCAGGCGCTGTTCCTGGAAGCCGGCCGCCTGATCGTCGAGATGACGCGCCGCTGGTACGAAAAAGATGACGCCACGGCGCTGCCGCGCGTCATTGCCAGCAAACAAGCGTTCGAGAACGCCATGACCCTGGATATCGCCATGGGCGGATCGACCAACACCGTGCTGCACTTGCTGGCGGCGGCGCACGAGGCGCAACTGGATTTCACCATGGATGATATCGACCGCCTGTCGCGCCGCGTGCCGGTGCTGTGCAAGGTGGCTCCCGCCAAGGACGACGTGCATATGGAGGACGTGCACCGCGCCGGCGGCGTGATGGCGATCCTGGGCGAACTGGCGCGGGCCGATCTATTGCATCTGGATGTGCCGATGGCACACAGCGCCACGATGGCCGAGGCGTTGCAGGCTTGGGACGTGCGGCGCACCAACAACCCGCGGGTGCACGATTTTTATCGGGCGGCGCCGGGCGGCGTGCCGACGCAGACCGCCTTTTCTCAGCAAAACCGCTGGCAGGCGCTGGACGTGGATCGCGAGCAAGGCGTCATCCGTTCGGCCGCCGCGCCGTTCAGCAAGGATGGCGGTCTGGCGGTGTTGAAAGGCAATCTGGCCGCCGACGGCTGCATCGTCAAAACCGCCGGCGTCGACGATAGCATCCTGTGCTTTGCCGGCGCGGCGCGGGTCTATGAAAGTCAGGATGCGGCGGTGGCCGGCATCTTGCAGGGCGAGGTGAAAGCCGGCGAGGTGGTGGTCATTCGCTATGAAGGTCCCAAGGGCGGTCCCGGCATGCAGGAGATGCTTTATCCCACCAGTTACTTAAAATCGAAGGGTCTCGGCAAGGCGTGCGCGCTGATTACCGACGGGCGGTTTTCCGGCGGCACCTCGGGCCTGTCCATCGGCCACGTCTCGCCGGAAGCGGCGGAAGGCGGGCTCATAGCGCTCGTTGAAACCGGCGACCGCATCGAGATCGACATACCGGCGCGCACCATTCATCTGGCGGTGGCGGAAGATGTGTTGGCGGCGCGGCGACGCGCCCAGAGCGCCAACGGCTTTGCGCCGGCCAACCGTCAGCGCAAAGTCTCCACCGCGCTACAAGCCTATGCCGCGTTCACCACCAGCGCCGCGCGCGGCGCGGTGCGGGATGTGACCGGCGTGGGCCGCCAACCTTAAGAATCCTCGCCGTCCCGGCGCTTGCACTTTAAGGGTTTGAGCAGCTCGACGCCGCTGATCTCGGCCTCGTCATCCTTTGCCCAGTAGAGCATTTTATCATTGCTGTACTTGATGCCGCTGTCAGCATCGATGGCCTGCAAATCATAAGACAGCGCGCCGATCTCCAGCCGCGCCCGGTCGCGCTGCGGCGAAAAGGCGACCTTGGCGACGACGCCTTGATCGCAGGCATAGCTGATGGTATCCGGCATCTCCTCCGAAACGCCGCAGGCGGACAGCAACAGCAGCATGGTTCCCGCGAACATGTTGCGTAAAAGCCCAGACTTTCCGGCGATGGATTTTCTCATGATGTCATTCTCGCGCGTCGACGTTTCTGATAATGATAATAAGTACCAAAAGCGCTTCAGGCAAGGCGATGGCCTTGCTTCTCGATATATTTGCCAAATAGCCGGCGTTGGATTACCCTTAACCAAGCCCCAAGTCTACGAGACGAGTGTGACATGAAAGACAGGTACGGCTCTCTTACGATTGTGCTGCATTGGGCGATGTTTTTGCTTTTCGTGGCGGTTTACGCCAGCATGGAGCTGCGGGAAATTTTTCCCAAGGGCAGCGATCCGCGCGAAGCGATGAAGATGTGGCACTTCATGCTGGGGCTTTCCGTGCTTGCCTTGGCCATCGTGCGGTTGGCTGGGCGTTTGCTCGAGACGGCGCCGCCAATCACCCCCGCGCCGCCGGCTTGGCAGACCTTGATCACCAAGCTGGTGCACGGCGCGCTCTACGCCCTGATGATCGCTATGCCAATATTGGGCTGGCTAATACTCAGCGCCGAAGCAAAACCCATTCCCTTTTTCGGGCTGGAGCTGCCGGCGCTCATCGGCCCGGACAAGGAGCTGGCGGAAACCATCGAGGAACTTCACGAAATTGGTGGTACCGTCGGCTATTACCTGATCGGCCTGCATGCCGCCGCGGCGTTGTTCCACCACTATATCGTGCGCGACAACACGCTCTTGCGCATGCTGCCGCGACGCGGATGAATATGTATTCTATGTCATCGGCCATTGGCGCGCGCCGTGCAGCACGGCAATGATTTCAATTTTCTTGCCGCGCACGGTATAGGGGATGACAAAGGGCGTACCCGTGACCACCAGTTCCCGGGTGTTGGGGACGCGGCCGGCGCGGCCGCTCATGGGGAAGGCGGCCAGTTGCTCCACCGCCTCTAGGATTGTCAGCGCGGTTTCCTGCGCCGCCTTGGGGTTGTCGTCGGCGATATAACGACGCACCTCCTCCAGGTCGGCAACCGCGGTGCGCGACCAGACGATGATCATCGCGGCCGCTTGCGTTCTGCACTGCCGCCCCAGCTTTTCAGCCAGTCGGCGACCTTGTCATGGGGCACCGCCTTGCCGGCTTTAAGGTCGGCAAGCCCTTGTTCTATATGAGCAACCTGCCAGGCGTTGGTTTCCAGATAGGCGTCCAGCGCCTGCTCCAACAGCCAGGATTTTGGCCGGTCGGTGGCGGCGGCCAGTTTTTCCAGCGCCGCCGCCTTCTCCGGCGGCACCCGAAACCCTAACGGCGTCGATTCGGACATAGGATGTTTCCGTTGTTAACAATGTAAACGATGATAACAGAGAGAATGAGCAGGGTCAATATTGTGGAACGCGCCATCTGGAGATATGTTTTGTCCATCTATCGATAAAGTGTCTAGTATTGGTTACGCCCGCTAGGCGAAAGACATTTTTAATATACTTTCGAATCGTTATTATAAGATACAAAGGATCAGTATGCTTTCCTGAGCAAATAGAAAATGGAGTTATTAATCCTTCTATTCGTATATTCCCAACTTCAACGCTCTTCCATGTATGTTTGAGATGCATAAGTTCATTACGAATTTTAATGAAACTATCAATATCATCAAAAATGCGGCCAAATTTGGATACGTCAGCATTAAAAGACAGAAGTGGTAGTTTTCTCGCCTTTTCGATCAATGAGCAAAATCTATCATTGCATAATTTTATAATTTTTTCCTGATTTCTTGATTTTAATTCATTAGCTACTACACTGAAGTAACAATTCAGGAACGCCTCAAATCCTGCAAGCGCCATGAAAACAGAGGTTATGTATTCTTCCTTTTTAAAGAAAGAATCGCCTGATTCTCGCCAACGCTTTCGGGCGCGCAGAGATGCATCAAAGTACATGGCGACAATGGTTTCTGGTTGTTCAAATTCCAAAGGCGCCGACAAGTCCTTATTTTGTCTCATGCTTATGTGCCTCACTCCGCCACTGCGGCCTTTGCTTTCGCGCGCGCTTTCAAATAGGGCGCGAGGTATTGGCCGGTGTAGCTGCGTTTGGCTTTGGCGACGTCCTCCGGCGTGCCGGCGATGACGATTTGGCCGCCGCCGCCGCCGCCTTCGGGGCCTAGATCAATGATCCAGTCGGCGGTCTTGATCACTTCCAGATTATGCTCGATCACCACCACGGTGTTGCCCTGGTCAACGAGCGCGTGCAACACTTCCAATAATTTCTTCACGTCGTCGAAATGGAGGCCGGTGGTCGGCTCATCGAGGATATATAGCGTACGCCCCGTCGAACGGCGCGCCAGTTCCTTGGCCAATTTCACCCGCTGCGCCTCGCCGCCCGACAGCGTGGTCGCCGATTGGCCGATCTTGATGTAGCCGAGGCCGACGCGCACCAGCATTTCCAACTTATCGCGCACCGACGGCACCGCCTTGAAAAAGTCGACGCCTTCCTCCACCGTCATGTCGAGCACGTCGGCGATGGATTTGCCCTTGAACTCGATTTCCAAGGTTTCGCGGTTGTAGCGCTTGCCGTTGCAGCTGTCGCACTGCACGTACACATCGGGCAGGAAGTGCATCTCGATCTTGATCACGCCGTCGCCCTGGCAGGCCTCGCAGCGTCCGCCCTTGACGTTGAAGGAAAAACGTCCCGGCTTGTAGCCGCGCGCCTGCGCTTCCGGCAGGCCGGTGAACCAATCGCGAATGGGGGTGAACGCGCCGGTGTAGGTCGCCGGGTTGGAGCGCGGCGTGCGGCCGATGGGCGACTGGTCGATGTCGATCACTTTGTCGACGAACTCCAGGCCCTGAATGTCGTCGTGCGCGCCCGGCGTCTCGCGGCTGCCGTTCAAGCGCCGCGCCGCGCCCTTATAAAGCGTATCCACGGTCAGCGTCGATTTGCCCGAGCCGGAAACGCCGGTGATGCAGGTAAAGGTGCCCAGGGGGATGCTGGCGGTCACCGACTTTAAATTATTCTCCCGCGCGCCGACGATGGTCAGGCATTTCAGTTTCTTGCCCGCCTTCTGTCCTGGCCGCCGCGATGACGGTAATGGAATCGAGCGCTTGCCGGTCAAATATTGGCCGGTCAGCGATTTGGGGTTGGCCATCACCTCGGCGGGGGCGCCTTCCGCCACCACCCGGCCGCCGTGCTCGCCGGCGCCCGGTCCCATGTCGATGACGTAATCGGCGCTGCGGATGGCGTCCTCGTCATGCTCGACGACGATCACCGTGTTGCCCATGTCGCGCAGGTTCATCAGCGTTTCTAAAAGCCGCGCGTTGTCGCGTTGATGGAGGCCGATGGACGGTTCATCGAGCACGTAAAGCACGCCGGTCAGACCGGAGCCGATCTGCGAAGCCAAGCGAATGCGCTGGCTCTCGCCGCCCGACAGTGTGCCCGAGTTGCGCGCCAGGGTCAGATAATCGAGGCCGACATTATTCAAGAAGCCCAAACGCTCGATGATTTCTTTTAAAATCCGCGCCGCGATCTCGCGCTTTTTGGCGTTGAGCGATTTCGGCAGCGCGGAAAACCAAGCGAGCGCTTCTGACACCGATTTTTCCGTCACCTCGCTGATGTGCAGGCCGGCGATTTTCACCGCCAAGGCTTCCGCCTTCAGGCGCTGGCCGTGACAGGTCTCGCATGGCGATGCCGACTGGTAACGCGACAGTTCCTCGCGCACCCACGAGCTGTCGGTCTCGCGCCAGCGCCGCTCGATGTTGCCCATCACGCCTTCAAACGGTTTTTTCACCGTGTAGGTGCGCCGGTCGTCCTTGTAGACGATCTCGACGTCGGTATCGCCGGTACCGTAGAGCACCACGTCCTGCGCCTTTTCGGACAAGTCGCGCCACGGCGCGGTCATGGAGAACTTGTATTTGCGCGCTAGCGCCTCAAAGGTTTGCAGATAATAGGGCGCGTTGGTTTTCGACCACGGCTCGATGGCGCCGTCGCGCAACGATTTGGCGGCATCCGGCACCACCAGATCGGGGTCGAAGTAAAGCCGGGTGCCGAGCCCGTCGCAGGATGGACACGCGCCATGGGGGTTGTTGAAGGAAAACAGCCGCGGCTCGATCTCCTCGATGGTGAAGCCGGAAACCGGGCAGGCGAATTTTTCGGAAAAGATCAGACGCTCGCCCTTCTTGTCGGCCAGTTCCACAATGGCCAGCCCATCAGCGAGCCTGAGCGCCGTTTCCAGACTGTCGGCGAGTCGGGTCTTGATGCCGTCCCGCGCCACCAGGCGGTCGACCACCACCTCGATGTCGTGCTTGATTTTTTTATCCAACGTCGGGACGGCATCGAGTTCGTAAAATTCGCCGTCCACTTTCACCCGCTGAAAGCCGCGCTTTAGGAGATCGGCGAATTCCTTGCGGTACTCGCCCTTGCGGCCGCGCACGATGGGGGCGAGGAGGTAGAAGCGCGCGCCCTCGGGCAGGCTCAGCACGCGGTCGACCATTTGGCTCACCGTCTGGCTTTCGATAGGGAGCCCGGTGGCCGGCGAATAGGGCACGCCGATGCGGGCGTATAGGAGCCGCATATAATCGTAAATCTCGGTCACCGTGCCGACCGTGGAGCGCGGGTTGCGGCTGGTGGTCTTCTGCTCGATGGAAATCGCCGGCGATAGCCCCTCGATATGATCGACGTCGGGCTTTTGCATCAGCTCCAGGAACTGCCGGGCATAGGCCGAGAGGCTTTCCACATAGCGCCGCTGGCCTTCGGCATAGATGGTATCGAAGGCGAGCGACGACTTGCCGGAGCCGGACAGCCCGGTGATCACCACCAGCTTGTCGCGGGGGATGTCGAGGTCGACGCCTTTAAGATTATGTTCCCGCGCGCCGCGGATGGAGATGGTTTTCAACATGAGACTACTCTGAACGACTGCTGGCAAATGTTCTAATTTTGTTCTAATCTGTCAAGAGCCGATTCTTGGCTCGACTGACAGCCTTTCCTTATACGACGATTCGCGCTGGCGGTGCGGGGAACGATTGGCTAAGGTGCGGGAAATTTCAAGGTCGACTTAAATTAAAGGGGGTCTTCATGGCTGGCAGCGTCAACAAGGTCATTCTGGTGGGCAATCTGGGCCGCGACCCTGAGGTCCGCCACACCCAGGACGGCAAGCCGGTGGTCAATCTGTCGGTGGCCACCTCGGAGAGCTGGAAGGACCGCAACACGGGCGAACGGCAGGAGCGCACCGAGTGGCACCGGGTGGTGATCTTCAATGAAAACCTCGCTCGCGTCGCCGAGCAGTATTTGCGCAAGGGCTCCAAGGTCTATCTCGAAGGCCAGTTGCAGACCCGCAAGTGGACCGATCAGTCGTCGGGGGCCGAGCGCTATAGCACCGAGGTGGTGCTTTCACGCTTCAAGGGCGAACTGACGCTATTGGACGCCAAGGGTGAGGGTGGCGGCAGCTACGCCCCGGCCGGCGGCGATGATTTCGGCTCCTCGGGCGGCTTTGGCGGGTCCAGGGGCGGCGCGCCCAAGGGTGGCGGCGACCTTGACGACGAGATTCCGTTTTAAGGGCGGCTTTTGCCTTCCCATCACCGTTGACTTCTAAGGTTTGGTCGCTATAGTGCGCCGGTTCGTGAACGGGTGAAGAGCCCGCGCGGTCGCGTGGCCGGAAGGCCAATGTCGTCCGTGGCGCTTATAGACAACAATCAACCATAGAAAGCGGTTCGTAAAAATGTCGAAACGTGAGAATTCCAAGTACAAACTTGACCGCCGGATGGGCGAAAACATCTGGGGTCGCCCCAAAAGCCCGGTCAACCGCCGGGAATATGGCCCCGGCCAGCACGGCCAGCGCCGCAAGGGCAAGCTTTCCGACTATGGCATCCAGCTGCGCGCCAAGCAGAAGCTCAAAGGCTATTACGCCAATATTCAAGAACGGCAGTTCCGCAACATTTACGCCGATGCGGCGCAGATGCGCGGCGCCACCGGTGATAACCTGATCGGCCTCTTGGAAAGCCGCCTGGACGCTGTCGTCTACCGCGCCAAGTTCGTGCCCACCATGTTCGCCGCCCGCCAGTTCGTCAGCCACGGCCATGTCAAGGTCAACGGCAAGCGCTGCAATATCCCCAGCGCCCGTTTGAAGGCCGGGGATGTGGTGGAATTGAAGGACAAATCCAAGGACATGGCGCTGGTGCTCGAGGCGACGCAATCAGGCGAGCGCGAGGTGCCGGACTATATCGAGGCTGACCACAAGAACATGAAAGCGACCTATGTTCGGGTGCCGGTGCTCTCCGACGTGCCCTTCCCGGTGCAGATGGAACCCAACCTGGTGATCGAGTTCTACTCGCGCTAAGTTCCTATCTCCTATAAAAATTTTCAAGTGGGCGGTTCCCCTGGAGCCGCCCGCCTTGCGTTTTACCTTATGACCTGGCGAATGCCAGAAGGGGCGCGATATCGTGATTATCCGCCGCTCGAAGAGCGGCAATGTACTGTTTTCGGGTAGAACCGGGCTCCGTCAGGTTATCACGTCCCCAGGTGAAGGGGCTGTTGCCCTGCCGGACCACCAGCAGGTCCGCCATCAGCCGGGTATGGCGACCGTTGCCGTTGGCGAAGGGATGGATGGTGACCAGACGATGATGAAGGCGGATGGCGATCTCATCCGTTGAGTAAGCGCCGTGTTCAAGCCAATATTTTACATCGCTCAGGGTAACGTTCACCTCCAGCGCGATATGGGCGGGATGAATGCCGATGTTGCACTCGGTTTTGCGGTAGCTGCCGGCCCAAGCCCACACGCCGCCAAACATTTTATGATGCAGCAAGCGCACGAAATCATCGGTCAGAATGTCTCTCCGTCGCTGCCGGAGGGCCCAAGCCGACCCAGCGGTGATGTTGGCTTGCTCTGCTTCATTAAGATCGCGGCGAAAGGTGATCCAGCTTTGTAGCAGGCCGTCGCGTTCTGACGGCGCCAAGGGCGTTGCGTCCGATGGCGTGTCATAAAGATCAGTCACGACTTTCGGTCCCATAAATTCCGTTCCTTAAGATGGAGACGGATATACTCATCGATCTGCTCTTGCCGCCTCGCCTTGGGAAGTTCTTGGCCCTCCAGCGCCATGGTATGGCCGATACGTCCTAAGGCGTCCTTGGCCATGGCTTCAGCGCGAGCACGAACCATGCCCTCCAGCGACCCGTTGGGCACCAGTGCATAAACAAGGGTGCAGTCCATTGCCTCTGCCGCCTTGCGCAGCGTATTGAGTTGAATGGTTCCCTGAGCCTCGGACTTTTCCAAGTCGGCGACGGTCTGCGGCTTTACCCCCAATCGTGCGCCCAACTGGGCCGCCGTCATGCCCAGGGCGTCGCGGATGGCCTGTATCCATCCTTTGGGGGGCGGGGTGAAACGCTCCGGGGCACCTAATGTGCCTAAGCGTTCGTCAAGCCGGCGGCGCGCTATCCTGCGATGAGTATTTTTCATCAGACTATAACCTGTTTATAATAAAATTATTACAGGTTATAACCTGGTTTTATTAATAAGTAAATAAGGTTATAACCTGATAATAATATTCTACCTAAGGGCAGGCCTTTAGCATTTTCTTCATGGCTTGCGGACAGTATGGGCGGTCTTACGGTGCAGGGAGACACAACAATGACACCCCAACAAGTTCGCCAGGTTCAGGAAAGCTTCAAGCTGGTGCAGCCCATCGCCGATCAGGCGGCGGCGCTGTTTTATGACCGCCTGTTTACCCTCGATCCCGCCCTTCGCCCGCTGTTTAAGGGAGATATGAAGGAACAGGGCCGGAAATTGATAACCATGATTGGCGTGGTGGTGGCCGGCCTCGATCGGCTGGAAACGTTGGTGCCGGCGGTGCAGGAGCTGGGCCGCCGCCACAAGGGGTACGACGTCCAGCCGGGCCATTATCAAACCGTCGGCGAAGCCCTGATCTGGACTTTAGAACAGGGGCTGGGCGCGGCCTTCACCCCGGCGGTCAGGGAAGCCTGGGGCGTGGCCTATATCACGCTGTCGGCGGTGATGATCGAAGCGGCGGAAGGCAGCGCGGCAAAATATGAGACGGCCTGATGGCTCTCACGCGGTGCTGGTCTTGACGCCCTTGTCCTTCAACACCTGAGCCAATTCGCCGTTTTCGGCCATTTCGCGCACAATATCGCAGCCGCCGACGAACTCGCCCTTGATGTAAAGCTGCGGGATGGTCGGCCAGTTGGCGAATTCCTTGATGCCCTGGCGCAAGGACGGATCCTGCAGCACGTCGATGCCCTTATAGGGCACGCCGAAATACTCCAAAATTTCCACCACGGCGGCGGAAAAGCCGCACTGTGGGAACATCGGCGTACCCTTCATGTAAAGGACGACGTCGTTTTCCCTGACTTCCTTGGAAATCCGCTCGCGAACGGGATTGCTGCTCATTTTTCAAAACTCTCGTAAAAGATTGGCGATAATCAAGCGCCTTCCGGCGCGGTGGTTTGCAGGGCCAGGGCATGGAGTTCGCCGCCCATTTTACCGCGCAGCGCATCGTAAACAATCTGATGCTGCTGGACTCGGGTCTTGCCTTTGAAAGCGGCGGATACCACTTGCGCGGCATAATGATCGCCGTCGCCGCGCAGATCCTCGATGGTGACCTTGGCATCGGGCAGCGCCTCTTTGATTAGGCGTTCGATGTCCTCGATCTGCATGGCCATGGTGACGCACTCCATTACTGTACAAAGCGTTGGGCGATATTAGGCTGCGCCCATGTAGCTCGGCAACCAGCTTTCATGGGTATGCCGCAGCTCACCCAGAGATATGGGAGGTTCCGACCCGATCGTCAACGCTTGGCCGCCGCTCTCGCCGATGACGGCGAAAGGCACGCCGGCCGCCGTGGCCGACGCTTCCAGGGCCGGCAGGTCGGCGGGGGCGATTTCCAGCACATAGCGGGCCTGATCCTCGCCAAAGAAATAGGCATGGGCAGGGATGCCGGCCGGGGCGGCCTTCAGCGTCGCGCCGCGCTTGCCCGCCAGGGCCATTTCCGCCACCGCGACCAGAACCCCGCCGTCGGCCACATCATGGCAAGCCTTTATTTTTCCTTGTAGAATTGCCTGGCGCACGAAGTCGCCATTACGCCGTTCGGCGGTCAGGTCCACGCTTGGCGGCGCGCCCTCTTCCCGGCCGGCGATCTCCCGAAGATAGAGGGAAGCGCCGAGGTGACCCTGGGTCTCGCCCACCAGCGCCAGCACATGGCCATCGTCTTTGAGATCGATGGTGGCGCGCTTGTCTATATCCGCAAGAAGTCCAACACCGCCGATGGCGGGGGTCGGCTGTACGCCCTTGCCGTTGGTTTCATTGTAAAGTGAGACGTTGCCGGAGACGACGGGGTAATCGAGCGCCCGACAGGCCTCCGCCATGCCCTCGATGCAAGCTGCGAACTGACCCATGATGCGCGGCCGCTGCGGGTTGCCGAAGTTCATGCAGTCGGTGATGGCAAGAGGCGTGGCCCCGGTGGCGGTGATGTTGCGCCAGGTCTCGGCCACCGCCTGCGCGCCGCCGGCGCGGGGATCGGCCTCGCAATAGCGCGGCGTGCAATCGGTGGTCACCGCCAGGCCCTTTTTGGTGCCATGGACCCGGACCAAGGCGGCGTCACCGCCGGGGCGGATCACGGTGTCACCCATCACCATATGGTCGTATTGCTCCCAGATCCAGCGCTTGGAGCAGAGGTCCGGCGTGCCCAGGAGGGTGGTCAAGGCCGCGCCGAGGCTGGCCGGGGCCGGCATATCCGCCGCCCGCACCTCGGCCGGCGGCGGCGTCGGCTCCCACGGGCGCTCGTATACCGGCGCGTCATCGGCCAACGGGCCTAAGGGAATATCGGCCACCACTGCGCCCTGGTGGCGTAATACCAGGTGCCCGCTGTCGGTGATGCGGCCGATGACCGCGAAGTCGAGATCCCATTTCTTGAAAATCGCTTCCGCCTTGGCTTCCGAGCCGGGCTTGAGGACCATGAGCATGCGCTCCTGGCTTTCCGACAGCATCATTTCGTAAGCCGTCATATGGGTTTCGCGCTGCGGCACGTGGTCGAGAACGAGCTCGATGCCGACCCCGCCCTTGGACGCCATCTCCACCGAGGAGGAGGTCAGGCCCGCCGCCCCCATGTCCTGGATGGCGACGATGGCGTCCGACGCCATCAGTTCCAGGCAGGCTTCAATGAGGAGCTTTTCAGTAAAGGGATCGCCCACCTGCACGGTGGGGCGCTTTTCCTCGCTGTCGTCGGAAAATTCCGCCGACGCCATGGTCGCGCCATGAATGCCGTCGCGCCCCGTTTTGGAGCCGACATAGACCACCGGATTGCCCACCCCGGCGGCGGCGGAATAGAAAATCTTGTCGGTGGGAGCCAGCCCCACGGTCATGGCGTTAACCAGGATATTGCCGTTATAGGAGGCGTGGAAGGTGCATTCCCCGGCGATGGTGGGGACGCCGACGCAATTGCCGTAACCGCCGATGCCGGCCACCACGCCCGACACCAGATGGCGGGTCTTGGGGTGGTCGGGGCTGCCAAAGCGGAGCGCATTGAGGTTAGCGATGGGGCGCGCGCCCATGGTGAAGACGTCGCGCAGGATACCGCCGACGCCGGTCGCCGCGCCTTGGTAGGGCTCGATGAACGACGGGTGGTTGTGGCTTTCCATTTTAAAAATGGCGGCCAGCCCGTCGCCGATATCAATCACCCCGGCATTCTCGCCCGGGCCTTGGATCACCCACGGGGCCTTGGTGGGCAGTTTCTTCAGCCATACCCGGGAGGATTTGTAGGAGCAATGCTCGCTCCACATCACCGAGAAGATGCCCAGTTCGGTAATATTGGGCTCGCGGCCCAGGGCGCGCTTGACGCGCTCGTATTCCTCCGCCGTCAGGCCATGCTCGGCGACGATTTCGGGGGTGATTTTGACGTGTTTATTCATGAGATTAATCCGTCATTCCCGCGAAAGCGGGAATCCATGGACTGGATGGGTTATGGCGGCAGAATGGATTCCCGCTTTCGCGGGAATGACGTGGAGAGTTGCCATCAATGCAACGCCTCCACCAGACTTTCAAAGAACCCGCGGCCGTCGCTGCCGCCGAGCGCCGGTTCGATTAGGCGTTCGGGGTGCGGCATCATACCCAACACGTTGCCGCGCTCGTTGAGGATGCCGGCGATGTTGCGCTGCGAGCCGTTGGGATTGGCGTCCATGCTGGCGTTGCCGGCCTCGTCGCAATAGCGGAAGACGACCTGGCCCTCGTTTTCCAGCCGGTCCAGGGTATCGGCGTCGGCGAAATAGTTGCCATCGTGGTGGGCGACGGGGATGCGGATCACTTGGCCCTGGGCATAGCGGTTGGTAAAGGCGCTTTGCGACTCCTCGACCTTCAGGTGGACGTCGCGGCAGACGAACTTCAAGGCGGCGTTGCGCATCAGCGCGCCGGGCAGCAGCCCGGCCTCGGTTAAGACCTGGAAGCCGTTGCAGATGCCCATGACGGCCACGCCCTTCTTGGCCCGGGCGATGACTTCGCGCATGACCGGGGAGCGGGCGGCCATGGCCCCAGCCCGCAAGTAGTCGCCGAAAGAAAAGCCGCCGGGAAGGGCAATCAGGTCAACCTCGGGGAAGTTGGCGTCGCCGTGCCAGACCTTCAGGGGAGGCCGGCCGGTGAGCTTTTCCAAGGCCACCATCATGTCGCGATCGCAGTTGGAGGCGGGAAAGACGACGACGGCGCTGCGCATGGGCCGCTACCTCACCAGGTCGATGGCGTAATTCTCGATCACCGTGTTGGCGAGGAGCTTCTTGCACATCTCCTCCACCGCGGCGCGGGCCCTGGCCTCATCGGCTTCGGTCAGCTCCAGCTCGATGACCTTGCCCTGACGGACATCCTCGACGCCGGCAAACCCTAAGGCCGATAGGGCGTGCTGAATGGCCTTGCCCTGGGGATCGAGAACACCGTTCTTTAAGGTTACATGAACCCGAGCCTTCACGGGATATTTCCTTCTATTTCAAACCCTTAAGCTTCGACCTGTTGGGGATCGATGCGGATGCCGAGCCGCCGGGCGATTTCCTGGTAGGCCTCGGCGACGCCGCCGAGATCGCGGCGGAAGCGGTCCTTATCCAGCTTTTCGTTGGTCTTGGCATCCCACAACCGGCAGTTATCGGGGCTGATTTCGTCGGCGAGGATGATCTGGACCTCGTCCTCGTTGGGATAAAAGCGGCCGAACTCCAGCTTGAAGTCAATGAGCCGCACCCCGATGCCGGCAAACAGCCCGGTCATGATGTCGTTGATGCGCAGGGTGAGCGCCATCACGTCATCAAGGTCGCGGGGGCTCATCCAGCCCATGGCGGTAACCACGTCCTCGCCCACCAGGGGATCGCCCAACTGGTCGGACTTATAGCACAGCTCGACGATGGTGCGGGGCAGCCGGGTGCCTTCCTCGACGCCGAGACGCTTGGAGAACGAGCCGGCGGCGATGTTGCGCACGATCACCTCGACCGGCATGATTTCCACTTGCTTGATCAATTGCTCGCGCATGTTCAAGCGCTTAATGAAGTGGGTCGGCACCCCAAGATCGCCCAAAAGCGTCATGATGTGCTCGGAAATCCGGTTGTTGATGACCCCCTTGCCGACGATGGTGCCCTTTTTCTGGGCATTAAAGGCGGTGGCGTCATCCTTGAAATACTGAACGAGGGTGCCGGGTTCCGGCCCCTCAAAGAGGATTTTCGCCTTGCCTTCGTAGACCTGACGGCGGCGGGACATGTGAAGTACCCTCATCGTTCCTGCTGAAGTTTAAGATTTTAAGGCGCGTTTGATGCGGCGGGACCATAGCCGAATTGGGGCGGCAATACAACGATCGTGAAAGGGGGCGGAAGCTATTGATTTGCCGTCGTCAAGCGGCTAGGAAGGTCGTTAAGAGTATTTGACCGGAGTTAGGGGATGACGCAGTTCAAGGACCGCGAAAAAAGCTTTGAATCCAAGTTCGCGCACGACCAGGAGCTTCAGTTCAAGGCGCAGGCCCGGCGCAACAAGCTGTTGGGCCTATGGGCGGCCGGCCATTTAGGACTTACCGGCGCCGACGCCGACGCCTATGCCCTGGAGGTGGTCAAGGCCGAATTCGAGGAAGCCGGCGACGAGGACGTGTTCCGCAAAATCCGCCGCGATTTCGACGCCAAGGGCGTTTCCCTCTCCGACCACCAGATCCGGCGCGAGATGACCCATCAGATGGACGTCGCCCGGCAGCAGATTATGTCCGAGACCAAGTAACGCGTAAAAAAACCAGGGGATGGCGAAAAGGGGCGCTTACATGAAGCGCCCCTTTTCCTTGACGGCAATCTGTTTTAATTCAAACTATTTTTGTTGCCCAGCGCCGGGAAAGCCTTCTAGTCTGCGTATGAAGAACTATCGAAGACAAGGTCTCCTTTAGGTCCATGGAGAGGTACGCAGATGCAAAGGGACGGCTGGAAAATTCTCGTTATCGCTGTGAGTATTTTTCTCCTTGGCGCTCAAGTCGGCTTTGCCCAGCCAGCGCGCCAATGGGTAATGCCCAATGTCGAAGCGCCGCGCTTGCAGCAGGTACTATTTGACAGCGCGGCGGCGAAGACCAAGGTCAGCTACTTCATCTACACGCCGGAAGTTTACGACACGGAAAAAGATCGCCGCTTTCCGGTACTCTACTGGCTGCACGGCAGCGGCGGAGGCATGCGTGGACTACAGCCATTGACGCGTCACTTTGATGGCGCCATGCGCGCCGGCAAGATGGCGCCGATGATTATCGTCTTCCCCAACGGATTGGCGGACGGCATGTGGTGCAATTCCAAGGACGGCAAGACGCCGATGGAAACCGTGGTGATCAAGGAACTGATCCCGCACATCGACGCCAGCTACCGCACCATTGCCGCACGCGAGGGCCGCATCCTGGAAGGATTCAGCATGGGCGGCTATGGCGCGGGACGGTTGGGATTGAAATACCACGATCTCTTTGCCGCAGTATCAATGATTGCCGGCGGGCCGTTGCAGGAGGAGTTCAAGGTTCATGAAGCGCCGCGCGCCGATCCGCAGGAAGCGCAGCTTTTGCTGGACATGACCTACGGCGGCGATCAGGCATACTTCAAGGCGCAAAGCCCGTGGGTGACGGCGGAACAAAACGCCGCCGGACTGCAAACCGGCACCCTCATTCGTCAGGTGGTGGGCGATGCCGACGAGGTTTATCAAAACAACCGCAAATTCCACGACCACTTGACCCAACTTCACATTCCCCATGCCTTTCTCGTCGTGCCGGGAGTCGGCCATAATCCCAATGGAATTTTTCAAGGCCTTGGCGAAAGCAATTGGGAATTCTACCGCCAGGCGCTTGCCAACCTGCCGGCACAGTAGTCAGGAATGGCACGCGCAACCATGGTGATGCTGATGCTGCTTACGGTACTCCGCCATTTTGCTGAATAGCTGCATCATATCGGGGTGCTCGGTAACGCCGCGGTATTCCTTGTAGAGCGAATAGACGTTGACGACGATGCGCTCAGCGTCGCTCCATTTGCCGAACTCTTTGAGCGCGATGTCGCGGGCTGCTTCCTCGAACGGCATGCCGGCATCAAAGCGCTTGCGCGCTTCCTGATCGACATAGGCCAGGTAATCGCGCACCTGGCGCACGCCCGCCTTGTCGGTGATCGGGCCATGGCCCGGCACCACCACATCGACGTCGAGGCCAAGGATGAGGTCGCAGGCCTTGAGCCAGTTCTTCACCGGCCCCGCCCAGATGATGGGGGTGCCGCCGATGAACAGAATATCGCCGGTATAAATCACGCGATCGGTGGGCACATGAACCAGCGTGTCGCCCTTGGTGTGCGCCGGTCCCACTTCAATGAGGCGGACGTCCTTGTCGCCCACCTTAAGGTCAAGCGCGCCGGAAAAGGTGCGGGTCGGCATGCGAAGCTCTATGCCATCGAAGTGGAACCCTGAGAAGATTTCCATCAGGAATTTGCCGGTTTCGCCCATGTTCGGCGCATTGCGCATCAACTGGGCAACGGCTTCGGGCGGCAGCTCGGTCATTTCCTCGGCGCCGGCCTTGGAGGCGATGATCTCGGCCCGCTCCACCAGGCGGTTGCCGAAGGTGTGGTCGCCGTTGGCGTGGGTGTTGATCAGCGTGGTGACGTCGGCGCCGCCGATACCGGTGGCGTTCTTCATCGTGCCGAGCATCTCGCCGGTGAGCACTTCGTCGAACAGCGTATCCACCAACATGGATTGCTCGCCGTCGATGATGAGCCCAGCGTTGCTCCAGCCCCAGGAGCCGGTGGGCAAGAGATAGGCATAAATGCCATTGCCGATATCGTGCAGCCCTTTGGTATATTGCCATTTTGCCATGACCGACTCTCCTTAAGAAAACATTTTTGTAAAACTCAGGTGAAATCGCCGTGCGTCAAGAGCTCGCGCAACTCGCGCTTTAGCACCTTGCCGTAATTGTTTTTCGGCAGCGCCTCCACCACGCGGTATTCCTTGGGCCGCTTGAAGCGCGCCAGGTTGTTCAGACAGTGGGCATCCAGCGCCTGAGGGTCGATGACGTATCCCGCTTTGGGCACGATAAAGGCGACCACGCTTTCTCCCCACTTTTCATCCCGCATGCCAACCACGCTCGCTTCCGCGACGGAATCTTGATGCAGCAAGACCTCCTCGATTTCGCGGGGGTAGATATTCATGCCGCCGCTGACGATCAAATCCTTGGAACGGTCTTTCAGCGTCAGAAAGCCGCGTTCGTCAAGCGCCCCCATGTCGCCGGTGTATAGCCAGCCCTGGCGGATGGTCTCGGCGGTGGCCTGGGGGTTTGCCCAATAGCCGGGCATCACGATAGGTCCCCGCACCACCACCTCGCCAATCTCGCCTGCCGGCAACAATACGCCCGCCTCATCCGCCACCGCCACCTCGACGCCGGTAAAAGCGCGGCCCACCGAGCCCAGCGTCGCCGCATCCTGCCGCTCATAGGCGGTGGCGATATCGCGGCGCGAGAGACAGGTAATGGTCATCGGGCATTCGCCCTGGCCGTAAATCTGCACGAAGCGCGGGCCTAAGCGCCGCACCGCTTCCTCGATGTCGGCGACATACATCGGGCCGCCGCCATAGACGATGGTTTTCAAGCTATCGATAGGAAGTGATTCAAGCTCTGGCATATCCAGCATCTTGCGCACCATGGTGGGTGCCATGAACATGGAGATGCCGCGATGGCGGGCAAACAGAGCGGCCAGGCCGTCAGCGGTGAACTGATGACGCACCGGCACGATATTGGCCGCGCCCGCCGCGATGTGCGGCAGCGCATACATGCCGCTGCCATGGGAGAGGGGAGCAAAATGGATGATGCAATCCTCGGGCGTGATCCAGTCGACATTAGCGAAGTAGTTGAGCAGCGCTTGGCGCAGCATGTCGTGGGTGATCATCACGCCCTTCGGCCGGCCGGTGGTGCCACTGGTGTAGAAGAGCCAGGCGATGGACGGACTCGGCGCGCCGCGAGATGGCTGAGCTTGGCCGGCGCGCTGCCAGCTGCTCGCCGGCGCGGCGATATCGGCAAGGGCGATCTTGGGACTCGCTGCGGCGATGGCGTCGATATCTTCCGTTGCGGCAAAGCACAGCCGCGCGCCGCTGTCGGCCAGGATATAGGCGATCTCCTTGGGGTGTAGCCGGGCATTGATGGGCGCCAGGGTCAGCTCGGCGCGCCAGGCGGCGAATATCAGTTCAAGATAGCGCGCGCAGTTTTTCGATACCACGGCAACGCGGTCGCCAGGAACGAGTCCGAGATCCGTGCGCAGGCGGCGTGCGATATCGGTTGCCCGCGCCTCCAGTTCGGCGAAGGTGGCGACGACGGTTTCATCCTCGCACAATGCGGGACGATCGCCCCACCGCGCGGCGCTGCGGGATAGAAAAGATGAGACGTTGACCATCATGTCGTCCGCGGGGCATCGGCGCTGAACACTCGATTGCGCAAAATGCCGATGCCGTCGATCTGCAATTCGACGACATCGCCGGACTTGAGAAACTTGCCCTGCTCGGCAGCGCTGCCTGTGCCGACGGTGCCCGAGCACAAGACTTCGCCGGGGTGCAGGGTTTCCGACCGGCTGACGTAGGCGATGATATCCTCGAATTTATGGTACATGGCGGCGGTGGAGCCGCGCGACCATTCCTCGCCGTTCACCCGCGCCGTCATCACCAGGGCGTAAGGATCGCCGATCTCGTCGGCGGTGACGATGCAGGGCCCAAAAGCATTGGCGTTGTCGAAATCCTTGCCCTTGCCGGGGCCAAGCTTGCCCTCCATGACGATCATCTGCTCATCGCGGGCGCTGAAGTCATTAAATATCGTATAGCCGAAAATATGGTCGAGCGCCTTGTCCTTGGCAATATCGCGGCCGGCTTTGCCGATGATGGCGGCGCATTCCAGCTCATAGTCCATCATCCGTGAATAACTTGGCCAGATGACGTCAGTATCCGGGCCGCAGACTGCAAAGCGGCTACAGGTATAATAAATCGGCCGCTCGTACCACACCTGGGGAATGTCAAACATGCCGCTGGCTTTCAGTTCGGCGCGTTTTTTATCGGGATCGTCGGCGATGCGGCTGCGCAGGTCAATCGCCATCGCAAAGGCGTCTTTCAGGTGTTCCTCGAAGCACAGGAAATCCCTGATCTGAGCCGGGCGCGGCAGCGGCGCCAGCAGCCGGCAGGCGGCGGTCGGGAACACCGCTTCCGATGCCGGGCTGGCGAGCGCCCGGCGCGCCCACTCCCAGCGCGCCGGTCCGGCCTCGATGAAGGATTGCATATCGGCAAGTTCATCAACCGCCTGGTCGGCGGCGAGCATGGCCGCTTTTTTCAGGTCAAGCACCTGGCGATCTCTGTCAAACCAAGCGCCGATGCCGGCTGCGCCGTTTCGCGTATAGGTTATTAGCCGCATGTTCGGAACTCCGCCTATTTCTAGTTCAACGCGTACGATAAGCTCAGGCCGTAAGAGCGCAACTCGCCGATGGTGCAGGCGCCGACGGTCGAATTGGCGAAGATGATGGAGTTGGAGCAGTAGTCCTTGTTGCCAAGGTTGCGGCCCCACAGCGCCACTTTCCAATCGCCGTCCTCGCTTTCATATTCCACCCGAGCGCCGAGGAGCGCAAATCCTTCCTGCGATACCGACTTGACGTTGTTGGGATCGAAGTAAATGCGGGAGCGGGCGCTGATATCGCCGGTAAGGTTGATCCTGCCCGAGCGCAGAGGCACGGTATAGGTGGCGCTGGCATGCCCCTGATGCTTAGGCGTGCGGATGATCTGGTTGCCTTCCTGGCTGGCGCCGGAGCCATCCACATATTCGTCAAACACCGCATGAAGATAGGAATAGCCGGCGGTGATCATAAAATTCTCGGTGACGGCGGCCTGAATTTCCACCTCAAAGCCGTCGGTATGGGAATCGGCGGCGTTGGTGGTGACCACCAGCGGCGCGCCGTTGGGCAGGACGCCGTTTGCCGACAGGAATTGCAGATCCTTGTATTTGACATGGAACGCCGCCAGGTTCAGCCGCACGCGGTTGTCGAAGAACATGGATTTGAGGCCGGCTTCGTAGGATTGCACGGTTTCGGGATCGAATACCGAATTGCCGATGCTGGGATTGGACGCCACCGCCGGCTGGAAGCCGCCGCTCTTGAATCCTTCGCTGTAGGAGACATAAATCATCACGTCTTCGGTCGGACTGTATTGCAGCGAGACCTGAGGATCGAAGGAGTTCCATTTCGCCTCGGGACTGACGGTGAAGGGCACAAACAGCAGCGGCGTGGCATGGGTGCGGTCGGTGGTGCGCGACGACTCTTTTTTATCCTCGCTGTAGCGCGCGCCGACGGTTAGGCGGAACTCATCGGTGATGTCATAACCGATCTGGCCGAACAGCGCCCAGCTTTCGGTATCAACATCAACGTCATCGTTGATGGTGACCACATTGCCGCCGGCGAAGATGCGGGAGAGCGAGCTTTCGGGACCTAGGAACCAGCGGTCAAGACGGCTGGCATCATCCTTGAAATAGAACGCACCGATGATCCAATCGAACGCACCATCCTTGGCCGAGGTCAGGCGCAGTTCCTGGGAGAAGGTGTCGCTCTCCTCATCGGCATAGCGGTTGAGAACGAAGGCCTCGGTGCCGTCCAGGTCATGCAGCTCGCTGAACTTGTGCGATAAATAGCCGCTGACCGAGGTCAGCGTCGCCCACTCCATGTCCCAGTCGAGCTTAGCCGAGAGGATGACGCCCTTGCGGCGCTGGAAGCCATCGGTATCAAAGGCCTGATGCTCGGGGTCGAAGGTGCTCGGCACCTGGCCGAAGAACGGCGAGGCGGGAGAAAGCAGAAACACCGCCGGCGTGACGTTCATGAAGGTTGCCGCATTGGGCTTGTCGCGGCTGTAGCTGGCGGTAAAAAGCGCGGTTAAATCCTCGCCGCGGTATTCCAGTTGCAGCCGGCCGCCATAGGATTTCTCATCCAGGTGGTCAACGCCGGTCAGCGTGTTTTCGACCCAGCCGTCGCGGCGTTTGCCGGCGACGCTGGCGCGGGCCAGCAGTCGATCGCCGGCGATGGGGCCGCTCACCGAACCGCGAAACGACAGATATTCCTTATTGCCGGCTTCCAGCACGGCCCGCGCCGACAGGGTATCGGTGGGCCGGCGGGTGATGACGCTGATGGCGCCGCCCTCGGTATTGCGGCCAAACAGCGCGCCCTGCGGGCCTTTCAGCACTTCCACCCGCTCGATATCGGCAAGATCGAATTGCAGACCGGTGAAGCGGGGAATGTAAAGGTCGTCGATGAAGATCGACACCGACGGGTCGGAGCCGATGTCAAAGGCGCCGGTGCCGACGCCGCGCAGGAAGACGAAGGGGCTGCGGATGCCGATTTTTTCAAAGGTCAGGCTGGGGGTCATGCGGGCGATGTCGGACAGGTTGCTCAGCCCGTGCGATTCCATCATGTCGCCGCTGAGGGCGGTGACCGCCACCGGGGTGGTTTGCAAATTCTCGGTGCGCTTTTGCGCGGTGACCACCACCTCCTCCAGCCCCGGCATTTCTTGCGCGGCGGCCATGGGGGCGAGCGCCGTCAACGCCAGCCCGATGGCCGCCGTTCCTAATATGACGCGGCCATAGGGCGGCCGTCCGGTTGTCAGCGCAGATGATTCTGCGCGCACAGCTTTGCTCATCTGAATCTCCTCCTTGACGATGTTGTCTTGCGGCGCACTGGCACCTGCCGTCCCTAGTCTTCAGTTTTATAGTATGTGATTTAATTTCAATACATGTTGAATTTTTTGTCAACAGGAATTGACAGGAGCTTGGATTTTGGGGCATTTTTGCCATGAAGACGGACTGACAGGAATTCGACTCGTAACAGGTGAGGAATGCGGCAACGGCGCAAATCGACGGTTCGCAAGACGGCAGCCAAGAAAGCGGATGTGGCGATTCTCGAATCGGCCGAACGGCTGTTCGCCATCGAAGGGGTAAACGCCGTGTCCTTGCGCCAAGTGGCCATCGACGCCAAGGTCGATGCCGCGTCCATCACCTATCATTTCGGCAACAAGGAAAGCCTGGTGGAAGCGGTGATCGCCCGGCGGGTGGCGGCGATGAATGAAGCGCGCCTGAAAGCGCTGGCGGATGTGCTAACGCGCACCCGCAACCAGCCCAGCGTCGAGGATGTGCTCGATGCCATGTATCGGCCATGGCTTGAATATCACACCAGCGGTGATCCGGGCTGGCGCTACTACTCGATGTTGGTGGCGCGAATGACGCTGACGCCGAGTCTCGCCGGAATTTTCCACCGCCACATGGGCGAGGTGGAGCGCCACTTCAACAACGCGTTTCGCTTGGCGCTGCCGACCATCGACGAAGTTCACCTGAACTGGGGGATGATGTTGACGCTGGGCTGCGGCATTTTCATCTTCTCGGAAACGCCGCGCATTGATCTGGTTTCCGAGGGGCTGGTGTCGGCGAAGGAAATCAACGCCGGCTATCGGCAGTTCATTGAATATGCCGCCTTCGGCCTGCGGCGGCTGGCGGAGAATCCCAATCGCAAGCCTTAAGAGCCGAACACCCGCTTGAAAATGGTATCCACATGCTTGGTGTGGTAGCCGAGATCGAACAGCTCTTCCAACTGCTTGGCCGGCAATTTGGCGGATACTTCCTTGTCGGCCTTCAACAAGGTCAGGAAATCCTTGCCTTCCCGCCACACCGTCATGGCGTTTAGTTGTACCAGGCGGTAGGAGTCCTCGCGGCTGACCCCGGCCTGGGTCAAGGCCAGCATGACGCGCTGGGAATGCACCAGACCGCCCAAGCGATCGAGGTTCTTCTGCATGCTCTCAGGATAGACCACCAGATTGGCCATGATGTTGGTCAGGCGGGCGAGCGCGAAATCCAAGATCACCGTGGCGTCAGGGCCGAACATGCGCTCGGCCGAGGAATGGGAAATATCACGCTCGTGCCACAGCGCGACGTTTTCCAGTGCCGGGATGGCGTAGCCGCGCATCATGCGCGCCAGGCCGGTCAAGTTTTCGGTCAAGACGGGGTTGCGCTTGTGCGGCATCGCCGAGGAGCCTTTTTGCCCAGGCGAGAAATATTCCTCGGCTTCCAGCACCTCGGTGCGTTGCAGATGACGGATTTCCACCGCCAACCGCTCGATGGAGCTGGCGATGACGGCCAATGTCGCGAAATACATGGCGTGGCGGTCGCGCGGGATGATCTGGGTCGAAATCGGCTCCACCGCAAGTCCCAGCGCTTTCGCCACGTGTTCTTCCACGTAAGGGTCGATGTTGGCAAACGTGCCGACCGCGCCGGAGATGGCGCAGGTCGCCACCTCCGCGCGCGCGGCGGCCAGGCGGGCGCGGTTGCGGGTAAATTCAGCGTAAGCCTGCGCCAGCTTCAGGCCAAAAGTGGTAGGCTCGGCGTGGATGCCGTGACTGCGGCCGATGCACGCCGTCATCTTGTGCTCAAGGGCGCGGCGCTTCAGTACCTCCAGGAGTTCATCCAGATCGCGGAGCATAATATCCGCCGCCCGCACCAATTGGATATTAAAGCAGGTGTCGAGAACGTCGGAGGAGGTCATGCCCTGATGGACGAAGCGCGCCTCCGGACCGACGTGCTCGGCCAAATTGGTCAGAAAGGCGATGACGTCGTGCTTGACCTCGCGCTCAATCTCATCGATGCGCTCGACCTCAAAAGCGCCGCGTTCCCATACCGCCTTGGCTGCCGCTTCCGGGATCACCCCGAGTTTGGCCTGGGCGTCGCAGGCGTGGGCCTCGATCTCGAACCAGATGCGGAATTTCGACTCGGGCGACCAGATCGCCACCATCTCGGGCCGGGAATAGCGGGGGATCATGCGGGCGGGTCTCCTAGGGGTTCAGGTGCAACCGCTCTAGCAGACATCGCCGCCGCCCTCAAGCCTTGTTGCGTTACCAAAAGGCTACGCCTTGGGCCGTCCGTGGTTCGACAAGCCTGTCCTGAGCGACGCCGCAGGCGGCGTCGAAGGGCTCACCACGAACGGCTTTGCTTATACCGTTCGCCCTGAGCTTGTCGAAGGGCGGATGGATGGCGCACGGCTACTTGCGCCGGCCGCTGTCCCGCGCCCATACCATAGCCAGCCCCAGCCCGGCCATGGCCGTCGCCCCCACCGCGAATACGATTAATATCCACATCTGTACCGGGTGATTGCCGATGAACGACAGCATGTGGAGATTTCTGAAAATGGCGCTGAGCGTCCGCCGGGCGTCGTTGGTCCAGAAAGTGACGCCGCCGGTGGCTGTTGACACATAGATCCGCGCCCCATCATCGCCCGCCGCGTCGAAGCGGTAGACGGGGAGGGTGCGGTACATTTGGGTGTATTCGGCGTCGAATGCGGTGAGATAAGCGGTGTTGCTCAAGCGCTGACTGGGCAGGGCGCGCCCGGCGATCTCGGCGGCATAGCGGGCGTCCAGATTGTTATGCACCGCGCCAGTCGCCGCATCCACATAAACCGGCCTGGCGGCAGTCGCGGACAAAAGTTGATAGATCACATTGCCGCCGATGGTTCGTACATTAACGGCGGCCACGGTGCTTGCGATGCCGGTGATGCGCGCCGCCTCGGCCGGGCTGATGATTGCCGCATCAATCCCCACATCTCCCGGCGGCAGCGCCGGCGGCGGCGGCGGATAGGCCAATGCGATGACGTTGTGCGCGATGCCGCTCAATGCCGCCGTAATAAGATAGATGCCGAAAATGAGGCCAAGGACGCGATGCAGCCGCCGGCCCTTGGGAGAGAGCACGAACTTGCGCATGATTAAAATTCCCGCACCACGCCGGCGTACACGGAACGTCCGTCGCCGGGATAAAACACGTTGAGGCTCGGCGCGGTCGCGGCGTTGACCACCGTGCCGATATCGGAGACATAATGCTTGTTGGCGAGGTTGCGCGCGTCGAGATAAAGCCGCCAACCATCTTCATGTCGCCAGGATGCCGCCAGGTTGATCACGGCGTAACGCGGCGCGGTCATGGTATTGGCGAAATCCACATAGGCGCGCGACATCGCCCACTCGACGCTAGGGGTCAGCGTCAAGCCGCAATCGTGGCTATAGCTCGCTTCGATGCGCGCCATATGGCGCGGCAGACCGGCGATCTTGTTGTCGCCATACTGCACGTCGTTGCGGAAGCGGAAATCGTTGAAGGTATAAATCAGGCGCAAGATGAGATCGTTCGTCACCGTGACACCCGCGCCGGCTTCGATGCCGCGGTGCGTGGTCTTATCGGCGTTGAAGGTGGCGGCGGGAATGGTGGGATTGGTGATAAATTGCAGCATCTCGCCCTTTAGCCACGACCAGTAACCGGTAATGTCCCAGGTAAAGCGGCCCGATTCCCCACGCGATCCGACTTCCGCCGTCCAGGCGCGTTGGGCGTCCAGGGGCACGAAGCCCACCACCGGAAACTGCACCAGTTCGGAAAATGTCGGCGGCTCAAAGCTGCGCGACAGGTTGGCGAAAACTTGCGTTTCTTCACCAGGCTCCCACAGGACGCCGACTTTCGGGCTGAAGCTGGAAAACGTCTCGCGATCGTTCGCTGCCGGCGAGCGATGATTATCGTAAATACGCCGCGCGCGGAGGACTTGCGCGCCAGCGATCAGCGTCCAGGCGTCATCGACCTGGAATCTTGCTTCGCCGTAGCCTTCCACATTGAGGCTTTTCTGGTCGCTGTCGGCGGTCAGCGCGCCGCGATGGCCGCCGACGTTGATGAACTGCTTGGCGTCGACGATGCCCCAGCCGAGGTTTGCGCCCAGCGTCCACTCGACCGGTCCTACGTCACCGCTCCAGCGGATATACGCGCCCGCTTCCTTGGAATCCTGGTCGATCACCTGGAAGATCGGGTGATAAAGGCTTTTCAAGGTGCCATAGACGCCGAATTCTAAAAGCCCCTCCGCCGCCGGCAATATCGTGCGGTTGGCGATGCGCAGTGAGCGGATATCGCGGGCGTAATCGTTGATCTCGTTGATTGGTTGCACGGCTTTGGAATTTTGCAGCGCATTGGTCAGCGAAAGCGCGCCGGGCACTTCTTGGTTGATCTCGTTGGCCCACAGGTAAAACCGCGTCTCGCCACCATCACCGATTTTCAAGCCGACATTGCCGCTCATGCGTACCTTGTCTTGCTTGCTTTGCGCGCGATAGCCATCGGAAGTGACGCCGGTCGCCGCGATATAAGCGTCCGCCGTCTCGCCGGCCCAGGCGTAAGCGCCATGGAGCCGCGCCGTTGAAAAGCTGCCGCCTTCAGCCTGCAGCAATCCCCGGTAATCGACGGTGCGGGCGGTTGGGGAGACAACGTTGACCGCGCCGCCCAAGCTCGCCGCGCCGTAGCGCAGACCGTTGCCGCCCTTATAGACTTCGATGTGACGCACGATCAGCGGGTCTATTTCCTGAAAGTCGCCTCCGCCATCGGCCGCCGTCAGCGGCACGCCATCCAGAAGGAGACGGATGCCGCGCAAATGAAAGCTGCGCGACAGGCCGGAGCCGCGGATGGAGAGGCGCACTTCCTCGCCATAGCGCAGATGAGCGAATACGCCCGGCACGTTGGCCAGCATGTCCTGAAAGCCGACGGCGTAGCGATTTTCAAAGTCTTCCGCCGTAATCAGCGCGGTGCCGCCTGGCACTTTCGCCAACTGTTCGCGCGCGGCGTCGGGACTTTGCACGCTCAAGTGGCCCAGCACCAAAACCTCATCGGCAAGCATGGGGTCGGCCTGCGCCGCGCTGGCATGAAGGAGCAGCGCTGCTGCGGCGAAAGTGGGGGTAGAAGTCCAATGACATTTTTTCAACATGTAGCAGTTCCATATCTGGAAAAAAGTTTGGGATATTTCCAGGCGGATCGGATGCGTTCTTTAATTTCCCTGTCTTTTTACCCCCTCACCCAGCTCCGGCTAAGCGCTGCCTTCGGCATCGCTAAGCCTTCTCAACCCTCTCCCCCTTACAGGGGGAGAGGGATAGGGTGAGGGGGTAGACGGGTTGTAGAAGAAGAAACGTTCGACCCTAAGTGCTTTAAAAAAGCGGCCACTCAAGAACAACGGCGTCAGATATGGAACGAGGGCGGGCCGCGGCTGGAAGGCCGCTCTAGAGATGAGGGAACAAGGATTAACGCTTGGGAAAAACCAGTCGCCGTAGTCGAAGCCATGGGCGCACAGAGCGAAGTCAGGCTCGGCAGCGTGGCGCCAAGGCTAAACGACGGACAGAGCGTGCAGTGATCGCAGCCATTCCCTGGTTGCAGAGGCGCTCCGCCCTGATGCGCCGCCCCCGTGGGCGTGCAGAGTATCGCCAAGTCAGCTTCTAATTGGGTGCTGGCGTCGGGAAGCGCGGCGCTGGTTACGGTGGTCAGGGCAAGCTGCAGGAACAGCGCCAAAAACGCCGCGAAGATGCCCCCGTGATTTGTTCTCAAGCGCCGCACGATGCGCCCCTTCTCATCGTCCTGGGTGCGGACGCTACGGGCTGCCGGCCGGCTTGTCAATCAACAGGCCATTAAAAAAGCTGAGCTCGGTCATTGCGAGCGACCCCCTCACCCTACCCCTCTCCCCCTTGAAGGGGGAGAGGGATGCGAAGACTTATGCTCGGTCGCAGACCAAGCTTAGTCGGAGCTGGGTGAGGGGGTGTCACGTAAGATCAAGGAACGTTTACAACAACCCCAGCGTCTTAAAACTGGCGTGGCCGCGCTTGGCGATGATGAGATGGTCATGGATGATGATACCGAGTTTGCCGGCCGCTTCCGCCACTTCGCGGGTCATGGCGATGTCTTCGCGGCTGGGGCTGGGGTCGCCGCCGGGGTGGTTGTGGACCAGGATGATGGCGGTGGCGCCCAGCTCCAGGGCGCGCTTGATCACTTCCCGGGGATAAATCGGGGTTTCGTCCACCGTGCCCTTCTGCTGCACCTCATCGGCGATCAGGGTGTTCTTTTTATCGAGAAACAGGATGCGGAAGTGCTCGTTCAGTTCATGGGCCATGGCTGAGTGGCAATAGGCCAAGAGCGCCCGCCACGAGCTCAACACCGGCTTCTCCAGCACTTCCTCACGCTGCAGGGCCAGCGCCGAGGCGCGGGCGATCTTCAAGGCGGTGATCGCGGCATCACCGACGCCGTTGATCTCGCTTAGGCGTTCGATGGGGGCGCTGATCACCCCGGCGAAGCTGCCGAACCGCTTCATCAGGTCCTTGGCCAAGGGCTTGACGTCGCGCCGGGGGATGGCGATGCACAACAGAAGCTCCAGAAGCTCGTAATCATTCAGGGCTTCCGCGCCTTTTTCCAGGAAGCGGGCGCGCAGGCGCTGGCGATGGCCAAGATAATGGGGCGCGTCTTCCTTCAAGGAGCCCATGGGCGCGGATTATGCGGCGTAAGGGGGCTTGGTGTAGCCCGCCGGCGATAAGGTGAAGATCTCCACGCCGTCCTTGGTCACGCCGACGCTGTGCTCGAACTGGGCGGAGAGCGAGCGGTCCTTGGTCACCGCCGTCCAGCCGTCATCGAGGATTTTGACGTCCTGCCGGCCGAGATTGATCATCGGCTCGATGGTGAAAAACATGCCTTCCCGCAATTCCGGCCCGCTGCCCGGCTCGCCGTAATGGAGAACGTTGGGGGCGTCATGGAAGACCCGCCCCAGGCCATGGCCGCAAAACACCTCCACCACGCTGCAGCGGTGCTGATGGGCGTACTTTTCGATGGCGTGGCCAATGTCGCCCAAGTGGGCGCCGGGCTTGACCGCCGCCACGCCGCGCATCAGGCATTCGTAGGTGACATCCACCAGGCGGCGCGCCTTGATCGAGACCTCGCCCACCAGGTACATGCGGCTGGAGTCGCCGTGCCAGCCGTCGACGATGGGGGTGACGTCGATATTGATAATATCGCCGTCCAAGAGCTTGCGGTCGCCGGGGATGCCGTGGCAGACCACATGGTTGACCGAGGTGCAGATGGATTTGGGGTAGCCGCGGTAGTGCAGGGGGGCCGAGACGCCGCCACGGGCGCGGATGAACGCCTCGCACAGCCGATCAAGCTCATCGGTGGTCACCCCCGGCTGCACGAAGGGGGTGATGTAATCCAAGGTTTCGGCGGCGAGCCGGCCCGCCTTGCGCATGCCGGCGAAGTCCTCGGGCGTGTGGATCTTGATGGCGTGGGTCGCCGTCAACGGCGACTCCGAAGCCATGACATAGGTCATATCGCTGGTCCTTTTCATTCCCTCTTGGCCCTCACACCCTAATCGCCAGCGGCCTGTCGATATAAATTTCCGCCGGGCTGACTTGGCATTGGTAGGCGATCGCCTCGACGCCCGCCGCCTGCGCCGCCCGGAAGGCATCGGCATAGGCCGGGTCGATTCTTTCCGCCAATGAAAAATGGGTGCAATCGGCCCGTTGCGCAATATAGAACATCACCGCGCGCGCGCCCTTGGCCCGCATGGCGGCCAGTTCGCGCAGGTGCTTGGCCCCCCGGGCGGTCACCGCATCGGGAAAGGCGGCGGCCTTGCCTTCCTTCAAGGTGACGTTCTTGACCTCCACATAGGCCGGCGGCAGCCCGGTCTGATGATCTTCGAGAAGAAGGTCAACCCGGGAGTTTTCCTGGCCGAACTTGACCTCGCGGCGGATCGAGCGGTAGCCGGCAAGCTCCGGGATCTGGCCGGCGGCGATGGCCTCGGCGGCCAGGCGGTTGGGATGGCTGGTGTTGATGCCGACCGCCACGCCTTCGACCTCGACAATCTCCCATTTCCATTTCAATTTGGCTGCAAGGTTGGCCGCCGGCGACAGCCAGACCGGGTTGCTGGGATCGATAAGCCCTAGCATGGAGCCTGAATTCATGCAGTGGGCGGTAACCACCTCGCCGGACGCCAGCTCGACATCGGCGAGAAAGCGCTTGTAGCGCTGCAAAAGCTTGCCAGGGATCAGCGGATGGTCGAATTTCATGGGGCGGGTTGTAGCGAGTTCAGGCCCGCAAGGCAATTTCATAGGAAGGATGCCGCCGACAATGGCTGAATCGAATACAGAGGTGGTCACCGCCTGCCTGCTCATCATCGGCGATGAGATCCTCTCCGGCCGGACTCGGGACGCCAACCTGACCTATCTCGCCAAGTGGCTGAATGAAGAGGGAATTGTCTTGCGCGAGGCGCGGGTCATCCCGGATATCGCGGCGGTGATCGTGGCGACGGTGCGGGAGGTCAGGACCAAGTTCGATTATGTCTTCACCACCGGCGGCATCGGTCCTACCCATGACGACATCACCGCTGAGTGTGTGGCGGAGGCATTCGGCGCGCCGCTGGAATTCAGCGACGCGGCGGCGGCCGAGCTGATGGTGCGGCTCACCGGGCCCTTGAACGAGGGCCGGCGGCGCATGGCGATGATCCCCAAAGGGGCGCGGCTGATCAAAAATCCGGTTTCCGGCGCGCCGGGGTTTATCCTCGGCAATGTCCATGTCATGGCCGGCAGTCCCCAGGTCATGCAGGCCATGCTGGAGACCTTGCGCGGCAGCCTGCGACGTGGCCGCAAGGTGGAAACGGCGGCGATCCATGTCTACGCCGGGGAGAGCTTCATGGCCCCAACCTTAAGCCGGGTGCAGAATGCCTACCCCGATGTCGCCATCGGCAGCTACCCCTTCGCCCATGACGACAAATATGGCGCGAGCCTGGTCTTGCGCTCGGCCGATCCAGCACGACTGGCTGCGGCCTTGACCGAGCTTAGATCGGCGCTTGCCGAGGCCGGGTTTTTGCCCCTCGACGGCGAAGCCCCACCGCACCGGGCGGTAAGTTAAAATAGTTGCTTCAAAGGGAAGCGCAAAAGCCCATCTTTCGCTGTCATCCCCGCGAAAGCGGGGATCCATCTATTTGATTTCAATATGGGTTCCCGCTTACGCGGGAATGACGGCACAAACTGAAAGTAGATACATCTCGACGTAACTTGTTCTAGCCCGCCATCGCCTTATTGCCGTCTTCCACCGCCTGCTGCCAGGCCGGCTCGGCGGCGACGCGGTCATACCACATCTGAATGTTGGCAAACTCCGCCACCGGGATGCCGGCGGGCTTTGATAGCAGCAGGGTGGCCGCCAGGGCGTAGTCGGCGATGGTGAGCGCATTACCCACCAGATAATTCCGCCCTTTTAAGTGATCGTTCAAGATCGTGGCGTACTGACGGAACAGCTCCAGCCCCCGCGCCACTTCCGCCGGGTCGGGATCGGCCCCGGAAAACAGCTTCTTGACCAGATTTTCGCGGATCAGGATGGTGGCGGCAGGCCCCCAATGGGCCAACTCCCAGGACAACCAGCGCATGACGTCGGCCTGCGGCTGCGGCGCGGTCGGCCAGAGCGGGCTTTTCGCCTGATGGGCGAGGTAGGCCATGATCGCCGACGATTCCCAAAGCTTGAAATCGCCATCCACCAGAAGCGGCATCTTGCCGTTGGGGTTGAGCTTCAAGAATTCCGGGGTCTTTTGCTCGCCCTTGCGCAGGTCGATGATCACCCGCTCCAGCTTGCTGCCCACATGGTAGGCGACGACATTGGGCTTTAAGGCATTGGGCGAGGCCGGGAACAGGTAGAGCTTCATGGGGTCATACTCCGTGGGGGATAAGGGGAGGAGCCAGTTTGCCGAGACAGACGCCGGAGGCAAGGGGGTGACGGCAATTTTTATCCTTCGAAGCGCTGTTTATTTTACGCAGCGTTTGAGGCATATAGGGGCCGTCGCCAGCCGACCTCGCCCGATCCTTGATGCCCACGTGGCGAAACTGGTAGACGCAAGGGACTTAAAATCCCTCGGGAGGCAACTCCTGTGCCGGTTCGACTCCGGCCGTGGGCACCATCACCCGCACCTTCCGCGCATACAGCTATTTCTGTTCAGTTGAAAAATTGGCATGACCAATTTTAAATAAGCCTTGACCTCGGCCGGTGGAATCACCAATCTTCCCGGGCAGTGAGGCGGGAAGGCTTGGTTCCAAGATGGTCCCTGACATGGATATGGCGCGTCGGCGCGTGCTCCTGGGCCTGCCGTGGCTGGTCGGGCTGGCGCTGGCGGCCAAGCATCTCTGGGCGGCGGAGTCCCCGCCTGATCGCGCGCGTCTGCTGTCGATCCTGGCGCGGCGCTTGTTTCCCCACCGCGCCGTTTCCGACCGCGCCTATCTGGCGGCCGCCGCGGCGCTTCTGGCGCACGCCGAAAAATCCGCTCCACTTTCCGCCACGATCGAGGATGGCGTCCGTTCGTTACAGCAAGCGTCGCCCGGTGACTGGACGGCGGCCAGCGAACAGCAACAACTGGCCGACATTAAGCGCATCGAAAGCAGCGCCTTTTTCGCCGCCGCCTATCAGCACCTGCTGACCAGCATTTACCGCGATCCCGAAGTGTGGCGCGTCATCGGTTATGAAGGCTCATCGGTGGAGCATGGCGGTTATCTGGAGCGTGGGTTTGACGATATCGATTGGCTTCCCAAAGAGTAGCGCCCATACCCATGAGCAAGACGTTTTCCTTAAACGATTCCTCGGTGGTGGTGATCATCGGTTCCGGCGCGGGCGGCGGCACGCTTGGCTACGAGCTGGCGCGCCAGGGCGTCGATGTGGTGTGTCTGGAGGCGGGACCGCGCCAGGAAGCAAGTGAGTTCGTCAACGACGCCGAGGAGATGACCGCCCGGCTGACGTGGCTCGATCGCCGCATCGGCGTCGGTGATACGGAGGCGAATTTTCCGGTGTTCACCTGCAAGACCGTGGGCGGCACCACGGTGCATTGGACCGCCACCGCGCTTCGGATGCAGGATCACGAACTGCGGCCGCAAACCACCTACGGCAAGATCGACAACGCCAGCCTGATCGACTGGCCGCTCTCGCCCGAGGAGTTGGCGCCCTACTATGACCGCGCCGAGGATAAAATGGGCGTCACCGGCACCCATGGCATCCCGCGCCTGCCGGAATCCAATCATTACAAGGTGCTGAAAGCCGGTGCCAAGCGCGTCGGTTATCGCCATTTCAACACCGGCAATATGGCGATCAATTCCGAGGATCGCGATGGCCGTCCGGCGTGCCGGCAGATCGGCTTTTGCATGAGCGGCTGCGTCATCGCTGCCAAGTGGTCGACGCTTTATACCGAAATTCCCCGCGCCGAGGAAACCGGGCATTTCGAGCTGCGGCCGCAAGCCATGGCGGTGCGCATCAATCATGATGCCGATGGCCGTGTTGCCGGCGTGGTTTATGTCGACCAGGATGGAACGCGCCGGGAGCAGAAGGCGCGCGTTGCGTGTGTTGCCGGCAACGCCATTGAAACCGCGCGGCTGCTCTTAAACTCCAAAAGCGATCTTTTTCCCGCCGGTCTTGCCAATAGAGCGGATCAAGTGGGACGCCACTACATGCGCCACGTGTTCGCCGGCGTCGCGGCGATCATGCCGGGGCCGGTCAATTTCCATCGCGGCACACAGCAGGCCGGGCATGTGCAGGACGAGGCGGACCATCGCCCGGAGCGCGGCTTTTCCGGCGGCTATCAGATCGAAATCCTGCCGTTTCCGCCGACCTCCCTGGCGCGTCTGGTATCGCCGGGCGGCTGGGGTGACGACTTTGCCGCCATCATGGAAAAGTACAACCACTTCGCCAGTCTGCTGATTCAGGGCGAGGATTTCCCGCAGGCCGACAACCGTATCCTGCTGCACGGGGAGGAGCGGGATGCTTATGGCCTGCCGGTGCCGGTGGTGCGCTATCGCGACCACGCCAACAACGTGGCGTTGCGCCGGCACGGCGTTGCCGCCGCCCGCAAGATTTTTCAAAGCCTGGGGGCGGAGCGGATTTTCACCTATCCCTTGAAATCGGCGACCCACAATATGGGCATCTGCCGCATGAGCGCGCGGTCGCAAGACGGCGTGTGCGACAAATGGGGCCGCACCCATGATATCCCCAACCTCTACATTTCCGACGGCAGCGCGTTTTCCAGCTCATCCTCGGCCAATCCGACGCTGACCATCGTGGCGCTGGCCATCCGTCAGGCTGAGCATATTGCAAAGGAAATCAGCGCCGGCAGGATGTAAGAATTCAGCCGGCGGCCTTGCTGCGAATCTCGGCCTTGATCTCGTTGAACATCCGCTCGTTCAGTTTGTATTTCTTCAGCATCAGTATGGCGGCGATCCAGAGCGCAAAGGGGATCAGCGAATAGGTGATGCGAATGCCTAAGATCGCCGTCTCATCCTGAACGATAGAGGAGCCATTGCCGCTTTCAAACCCGAACAGCGACAGGCCGATGCTGACGAGAAAAGCGCCGGCAGCCATGCCGAGCTTGCGGCAGAACGCCCAGGCGCCGAAGATGGCGCCTTCGCGTCGCTCGCCGGTTCGCAATTCATCAAACTCGACGGTATCGGGCACCATGGAGTTGGAGGCGAGCTGGTTGCAGGCGTCGCCAATCCCGCCCAGCATCAGCACGATGAACAACGTGACCACAAAGCCGGCGGGAATGAACAGGGCCGGCAGGCTCATGACAGCCGTGATGGCAAGGCCGAGATAATAGGCCTCGCGCTTGCCGATGCGCCGCGCCACCCAAATCCAGAACGGCGTCACGATTGTCGCTGTGACCGCGCCCACCGCCAACATCGGACCCAGGATCGACTTATCGACCTTGATCACAAAAATCAGGAAATAGATCAGCGTGGTTGATGCCGCGCCGATGGCCAAGTTTTGAAACAGGAAGACTGTCCATAAAATGCGGAACGGACGGTTGTAGCGGATGGCGTTGAATTCGGATTTCAAGCTGAATTTGTGGGCTGGGACTTCGATTCGCGGCGCTTTCTTGGTAGCGAAGAAGGCATAAAGGCCGGTGATGATCATAAAAATACCGAACGCAATCCCCATGAAACGAAAGCCGTCGGCCAGCGTGGCGCGGGAATTGAAGAGCCAGGGGGCGAGCGTCACGCACATCACGATGCCAAGCCGCGCCGCCATCATCTTATAGCCGGTCAGCGTGGTGCGCTCCTTATAATCGCTGGTCATTTCCGGCACCATGGCGGAATAGGGCACGTCATAGATGGTATAAGCGGTGCTGGCGACGATATACATTAAGGTGACGTAGAGAATCTTGACCCATTCTGGTTCCTGAGCGGGGGCAAAGAAGATCAGAATGAAGCTCGCGCCGAATGTCAGCCCGCCGATGAGCAGATATGGCCGGCGGCGGCCCATGCGGGTTTTGGTGCGGTCTGAGATCGCCCCCATGATGGGATCGGTTATCACGTCCCACAGGCGCGGGATGAGAAGGGCGATCCCGGCCCACATCGGGCTGATGTTTAGAGCCTGGGTCAGGAAGAACAGCATATAAATCATGGTAATGCCGACATAGGTGGCAATTCCCAACTCCCCGACCGCCCAGCCTAGCTGTATCGACTGCGGCAGCTTATGTCCTTCTTTTTGCATGAAAAAATGCCGATCCCTGTCGCGCCGCGCCGGTCTTGCCCAAGGGCGAGGCGAGGCGCTGGATTTAAGTCCTGAATGGTTATAATATAATGGTCAGACCAATTTCAATTTATGAAGCGCCGCCCCCGGACTCGTCAAGCCTTGATTGACTAGGCTCTGTATTGACAGTAGATAAAATTGGTATTACCAATAGTCCACCAGGCCAGAAAAACCCCAACGTAGGCCCACGTCAACATCGCGCGACAACCAAGTTAATGGGAGGTCTTATGACCAAGAAAGCTGTTCTTTTTGGTGCGGCCAGCACGGCTGCGCTCATCACCGTTGCCTCCGTCGGCATGGCTGCCGAAGCGCCTGCCCTCGAAGAAATCATCGTCACGGCGCAAAAGCGGGAAGAAAGCCTGCAGAAAGTGCCTGTGGCGGTGACCGCGGTAACCTCGGCGGATATCGAGAAGAAATTCCTGGGCAACATGCAGGATATTAAAAAGGTGGTGCCCAACCTTTACCTGGAGGAAGCGCTGAGCGCAGTAACCACGCCCAAGGCATGGATACGCGGCATCGGCGTTGACAATCAGGTATTCTCCTTCGATTCGCCGATCGGCTTTTATGTCGATAACGTCTATTACGCCCGCGTCACCGGCGCCATGGGCGATCTCTTTGACCTGGAACGGGTGGAAGTGCTGCGCGGTCCGCAAGGCACCATTTATGGCCGCAACAGCAGCGTCGGCGCCATTCGCCTGATCACCAAGTCGCCGAACTTGAAGGACGTGGAGGTCATGGCCGAAGCTGCCTATGGCAGCAAGGAGCAAATGAACGCCCGCCTGATGGTCAGCGTTCCCATCACCGAGGATAAGGTCGGCATGCGTATCGCGTTGTCCACCCGTAACAACGACGGCTGGATGACGGACATGAACACCGGCGAGAAGCGCATGACGGAAGACGTCCAGGCCGGCCGCGCCAGTTTGTTGTTCGCGCCCTCCGAGGCATGGCGCATCACCCTGCGTGGCGATTACATGTCGGACAAATCGAAAACCCGTATCGGCTCCAACTTCCTGATCGATCCTGATGACGATATCTATACGTATGAAGCGACGCCGGGCATTCCCAGCGTCGACAACATTCGTCCATGGGGCACGTCCGCCACGGTGGAATGGTCCGGCAATGGCGTGGATGTGACCTCGATCACCGCCTATCGCGATTTGAAGTATCGCAACGCCGGTGACGTCGATGGCCGGGATGACGTGCAGAGCTTCCAAGTGCAGCGTCAGGATCTCGACCAGTGGCAATTTAGCCAAGAACTATTTGCCAGCGGCGATGAGCTCGGCAATACGCCATTGAAGTGGGTGGCGGGTGCTTTTTATCTGCAAGAAAAGAACACCTTCCACTGGGCGCTGCGGATTTTTGCGCCGCCCACCACGCAGCGTTTCGACCAGGATACCGATTCATTCGCGGCCTATGCCCAGTTGACGTATCCCGCAACCGACAAGCTGAATATCACTGGCGGCGCGCGTTACACCTATGAGAAGAAATCCATCGAGGCCATTCAATACCTGGCCGATGGCACGCTGAACCCCAATTTCGTCTTCGCCGACTCGATCAAGGCCAACAAGGTTACCTGGCGAGCGGCAGCCGATTATCAGGCAACCGAGGATCTGATGCTCTATGTCAGCGCCTCCACCGGTTTCCGCAGCGGCGGCTTTAACGGCAGCGCCCGCGATGTGCCCTCCATTCTGTCGGGCAGCTTCGGGCCGGAAGATTCCACCAGCATCGAGGGCGGCTTCAAATCGCAGTTGTGGGATAAACGGGTGCGCTTCAACGCCGCTTATTTCTGGTCGCTTTATGAGAACCTGCAGCAGGCCATCACGCAAAGCGACGGCACCATTTCCACCCGTAACGTCGAGGCCACGGTGCACGGCCTGGAAGCCGACATGGTGGCGATCCCGGTGGAAGGCTTGGAGCTCAACGCCTCGCTGGGATTGATGTTCGATAACATCAAGGATTCAGACTTGGTGTTGAAGAATACGCCCAAATGGAGTATCCGCGGCGGCGCCGCCTATACCATACCGGTAACGGAGATGAGCGGATCGCTGCGGATCGGCGGCGATGTCAACTATAACTCCGACTCGTTCAACGATACCAACAACGGTCCCTTCACCAACACCGGCAAGTACGCCATCGTTGACGCTTATGTCACCTATGAAAGCGACGATGGACATTGGTCGGCCAGCGTTTCCGGCTATAACCTGACCGACAAGTTCGTCAATATCCACACCTTCAATATCGCCAATGGGTTCATCTCCAGCGTCCACTTCCCGAACTATCCGCGGCGCTGGCTGGCGACGATACGGTACAAGTACTGAGGTGAGATAAGGGATTTGTAATCTCAAGGAACGAGGCCATGGACAAAGTGCGCCTCGTTCCTTTTCTCTTCCGACGAGCGCTGGCATGAAGTTATGAGTTCAAACACCAGTAAATCACCAATGCCGGCCGCTGAGCCAGTATGGATCGACCCGCAGATGCGGCCGATCCTGGATGCCATGATCGCGCGCATGACGGCGCGCGCGCCGATGACCGAGGTCACGCCGGCGGAAATGCGCGCCCGCGCCGCCGTTGACCTTGCGCGCTGGAACGAAAACCCCCCTGCTGTTTCACGGATTGAGGACAGGACCATTCCGGGGCCGTTCGGGGAGACGCGGATTCGGCTCTATGACCCGTCCCCCACTGGAAAGCCCCGTCCCGCCTTGATCTATTTTCATGGCGGCGGATGGGTGATCGGCAGCCTTGATACCGAGGACCGCTCGTTGCGCCAGTTGGCGTTGGCCAGCGGCGTTGCCATCGTATCAGTTGACTATTGCTTGGCGCCTGAACATAAGTTTCCAATCCCGGTTGAGGATTGCGCGGCGGCGTTTACCTGGATTGCCGATCATGCCGCCGAACTGGGGCTCGATCCGGCGCGGCTGGCGCTGGGCGGCGGCTCGGCCGGGGCCAATCTCGCCATGGCGACGACACTCATGCTGCGCGACTGTGGCGGTCCTCGCCCACATTTCCTGCTGCTGTTCTATGGCGTGTTCGGTGATGATCCGCAAAGCGAAAGCTACCGTCGGTTCGGCGGCATCGATTATGGTTTGCCGCGGGAGGCCATGGCTTTCTTTTACGCGCAGTATCTGCGCGATCCGGCGCAGCGGGCGGATCCCCTGGTAGCCCCGGTGCGGGCCGACTTGCGCGGCTTGCCGCCGGCTTTCCTGGCAGTGGCGGGGCTTGATCCGCTGCGTGACGACAGCCGGCTGTTGGCCGAGCGGTTGTGCGGCGCCGGCGTGCCGGTGACGGTCAAGGAATATCCCGGCGTGGTGCATGGATTCACGCTGATGGGCAGCGCGCTCGATGCCGCCAATCAGGCGTTGGAAGATGCTGGTCGCGCGCTGGCGGCGGGCCTCAAGTGACGGCCGGAAGCGAGATGAAACAGGTGTACTTGGAAAGACCAAATTGGTCTTACCATTGATATAGAAAAGACGTGGAGGCCATGTTAAATTGCCCCTAAGTTTAAGTGATAACAGCTTGAATTCACTCTGGGGAATGGTGGCACGCCGTGATGACGATCAGTAAGCAAAATGTCAGTCCGATTCAACGTCAGCCTGTGGCGGAGCAGGTGGCGCAGCAGCTTTTGGGCTTAATTCAATCGGGGAACTTAAAGCCGGGGCAGCAGCTGCCGCCGGAACGAGAGCTGGCGACCATTCTCGATGTCAGCCGACCGAGCTTGCGGGAGGCGTTGCGAGCGTTGTCACTTTTGGGCGTGGTGAAAATCCGCCAAGGCGGCGGCGTTTACGTGTCGGCCCTGGACCCTGAATCCCTGTTGGGACCGATCCATTTCTTCATCAGTCTCGATGATCATAACATCGAGGATCTGTTTGAAGCGCGCATCGTGGTGGAGTCGGCGATCGCCAAGCTGGCGGCGAAAAAGATTTCTGGCGAGCAGCTCACACATCTTAGAACGTTGGTGAGCGATGAGGACAGCCTGCTGGACGATCCGCAGAAATTCATCGATGCCGACGTGCAGTTTCACCGCACGATCTTCGATGCGGCGGAAAATTCCTTCCTGATCCGGGTCGCCACCAGCCTGCACGTGCTCGGGCGCGCCAGCCGGGAGATCACCGGGTACATACCGGGGGTGTTAAAGAAGAGCATCAAGGATCACCAAAAAATACTCGAAGCGCTGGAGGAGCGCGACGCGGAAAAGGCCGGCGCAGCCATGGAACGCCATCTGCGCAATGTCCGCGCCGCCTACCTGAAGCATCAGCAGGCCTGAGGGGGGAGGAGGGAAACCGCCGAATGTCAATGAAAATGGCCTTGGCCTCCTGGTCGTTTCCCCACTGCACCCTGAATGAATGCGCCGATATCGCCAAGGCCTTGGGCGTGCCGGCGCTCGACATTGGCGTTGATTACCGCGCCGCCATTGACCGAAGCGCGTTGTTATCAGCGCCGGAGCGGGCCGGCCGGACTTTACGCGATCTGAATATCGACATGCCATGTTTCTACTACCGCTTTGGCGCTGCGTTGGACGAACGCAATCTGGCGGCTCCTGAAAATCACGCCGCCAATGCGGAAGACTTCAAAAAAGTCGTGGCGTTTTGCGCTGCAGCCGGCATTGGCCGCATCTTTCTGCTTCCCGGCGTCGTCAATCCCGGGCAGACGGTGGCAACCGCGCTTGAGGCGTCCGCAACCGGGCTTAATCGGTTGCTGCCGATCGCCCAAGAGGTTGGCATTACGCTGACCATCGAGGCGCATGTGCGCTCCTTCGCCGAATCGCCGCAGGTAGCGCTTGCGCTGTTGCGCCAAGTGCCGGGACTAAAATTGACGCTGGACTATTCGCATTTTGTCTGCCTCGGCTTTCGCCAGGAAGACATTGATCCCCTGGCGCCTCATGCCGCCCATATGCATCTGCGCCAGGCCAAGCCCGGCGAGCTGCAAGCCAAATTCGAATATGGAACAATCAATTTTCCGGCCCTCATCGGCACGCTGCGCAGCGTACGGTATGACGGCTACCTGGTGCTGGAAAACGTTCATCAGGACTACATGAACACGCGCTATGATGATGTGTTAAGCGAAATCATTCAGATGCGCGACCTTGTGTCGAGGTATATATGACATCGCCGGTCGGCATCGTTTTTGGCGGCAGCCATGGCATCGGCGCGGCAACCGCGCTGGCGCTTACCGAGCATGGCGTGTCTGTGGTCGTGGCCGCCCGCAGCGAATCGTCGTGTCACCTTGTGGCCGACAAGGTCATGGCCAGAGGCGGCAAGGCCTTGGCCATGTCTTGCGACGTCAGCCACAACGATCAGGTAGACGCGGCTATTGCGCTTGCGATGCAGCGCTTCGGCCGCCTGGATTATGTCATCAACAGCGCCGGCGTGATGGATCCCCTCGCGCCGATCGAGGAATGTCCGCCGGATGCCTGGGCGCGATGCATCGAGATTAATCTGAATGGCAGTTTTTATGCCTGCCACGCCGCCTTGCCGATATTTCGCGCGCAAAACAGCGGCGTCATCATCAATTTAAGTTCCGGCGCGGCATTTCATGCCCTGGAAGGCTGGAGCGCCTATTGCGCCGCCAAGGCGGGGCTCGCCATGCTGACCCGAGTATTGGCGGCGGAAACGGCGGGCAGCGATATTCGCGTCTATAGCTTTCAGCCCGGCATGGTCAATACCGAGCTTACGCGCTCGGCGCTGCAACATAAGGTCAACCGCATTGCTGATCTTGATCCAGCAACATTCGATCCGCCGGCGGCGCCGGCCGCCGCCATCGCCTGGCTGTGCCTTCATCGTCCGCGCGATCTGTCTGGCAGTGAAGTGGTGTTCACGGACCCGGCGTTCAAGGCGCGGCTCAGTCATAGTAGCAAGATGTCAATTTCGGAGTGTGTCAGTTGATCAGAAATAAGATAGTCGATGTTCGCGCTTACACCGTGGCGGAGAAGGGGGCCGGCGGCGAATATCATGACCGTGAGAAGGGACATTGGCTGGTCGATACGCTGATCGCCAACCCGATGTCGAAATATCCTGACTACAAGGCGTCGCGCACCAGTTGGGGCATTGGCGTCTTGGGCAGCATCGTCGTGGAGATCGAAACCGATGACGGCACGGTGGGCGTCGCCACCGGATTAGGCGGGGAGGCGGCGTGTTTTCTCATTGAACACCATTTCCGCCGTTTTCTCATCGGCCAAGACCCGCGCGACATCGCCAAGATGTGGGATCAGATGTACCGCGCCAGCCTGCCCTATGGCCGCAAGGGCCTGCCGCTGGCCGCCTTGAGCGTGGTCGATCTGGCGCTGTGGGATATTCTTGGCCTGTTGCGCGGCGAGCCGGTCTATAAACTGATCGGCGGCGCCACGCGAGAGGAACTGATGGTCTATCAAACCGGCGCTTATGCTGAAACCGCCAAGAAGCTTGGCTTCATCGGCGCCAAGGTGCCGCTGCCCCATGGTCCCGCGGACGGCCCCGATGGCTTGCGCGCCAATGTCAAGTTTCTGGCCGATCACCGCGAGAAGGTAGGAGCGGATTTCAAGCTTAAGGTGGATTGCTACATGTCGCTCGACGTGGCTTACGCCGTGGAGCTCGCAAATGCGGTGCGACATTTGGATATCTATTGGCTGGAGGAATGTTTATCGCCGGATGATATCGACGGCCACCGCTTATTGAAGGAGCGCGCGCCATTCATGCGCTGGACTACCGGCGAGCATGAATACAGCCGCTACGGCTTTCGCCAGCTGATCACCGATCGTGCGGTAGATATCATTCAGCCTGATGTGATGTGGGTCGGCGGCTTGACCGAGCTGTTGCGCGTCTCCGCCATGGCGGCGGCCTATGATATTCCGGTGGTGCCGCATGGCAGCGGCGCCTACAGCTATCACTTCGTCATCTCGCAACCCCATTGCCCGTTCTGCGAATACATCAACACCAGCCCCGGCGCGGATCAGATTCTGCCGGTGTTCGGCGCGCTGTTTACCAATGAAGTGTTGCCGAAAAACGGCGCGGTGCGGCCCAGCGATGAGCCGGGTTGGGGATTGAAGCTCAATCGCGGCGCGGTGACGCTGCACCGCCCCTATGCGGGAGATGCCGCATGAACCGCTACGATTTGGACGGCCAAGTTGCGATCATCACCGGCGCGGCGCGAGGCATTGGTTATGCGGCCGCCGAGCGCCTGCTGCAATCCGGCGCTTACGTGAGCATTTGGGATGTGGATGGCGCGGCCGCTGAGGCGGCGGCCAAGGCGCTCAACGCTCCCGGCCGGGTAATGGCGCAAGCGGTGGATATCACCAAGTGGGAAGACGTGGTGGCGGCGAAGGATGCAACGCTGGCGGCTTTCGGCGGCATCGACATTCTGGTCAACAATGCCGGCATCGCCGGACCCAATCTGCCGCTGTGGGAGTTTCCCATCGATGGTTGGCGACAGATCGTGGAGATCGATCTTGTCGGCGTCTTTCTGTGCTGCCGCGCCGTGGTGCCGGAAATGTTGAAGAAAGGCGCAGGCAGAATCGTCAACGTCGCCTCGGTAGCGGGCAAGGAAGGCAACCCCAACGCCTCCGGCTACAGCGCCGCCAAGGCCGGGGTGATCGGATTGACGAAATCGCTGGGCAAGGAGCTGGCGAAAACCGGCATTCGCGTCAATGCCATCACGCCCGCCACGGTGGCGACCGACATTCTCAAGCAGTTCGGCCAGGAGCAGGTGGATTACATGCTGTCGCGCATTCCCATGGGCCGGCTCGGCACCGTGGAGGAAAACGCCGCCATGATCGCCTTTTTGTGTTCGCCCGATTGTTCATTTTCCACCGGCGCGGTGTTTGATACCTCCGGTGGTCGTTGCACCTACTAGAGAAAGATTACTCGTATGAAGTTGCTGAGATACGGCCCCAAAGGACGCGAGAAGCCCGGCATCCTCGATCAGCAGGGCGTCATCCGGGACCTCTCCGGCGTCGTCGATGACATCACGCCGCAGGTTCTGGAAAATGATCTGGGACGATTGGCGACGCTCGACATAGCAAAACTGCCGCCGGCGCCTGCTAACGTCAGGATCGGTCCGCCCGTTGCCGGCGTGCGAAAAATTATTTGCATCGGTCTTAACTACCGCAAGCATGCCCATGAGACCGGCATGGCCGTGCCGGCGGAGCCGCTGGTTTTCATGAAGGCGACATCGGCCATCAGCGGTCCTTATGATCCGGTGATCCTGCCCAAGGGAGCCACCAAGGGCGATTGGGAGGTGGAATACGCCATCATCATCGGCAAGACCGCCCGTTATGTCAGCGAGGCGCGGGCGATGGACCATGTGGCGGGCTATTGCGTACTGAATGATGTGTCGGAACGCGCTTTCCAGATGGAGCGGGTGGGGCAATGGACCAAGGGCAAAAGCTGCGATACCTTCGCGCCGATGGGCCCGTGGCTGGTGACCAAGGATGAAATTTCTGATCCGCACCGGCTTAAATTATGGCTGGAAGTCAACGGTCATCGCTATCAGAGCAGCAATACCAGCGACAACATTTTCTCCGTTCCGTTCATGGTCAGCTACCTAAGCCAGTTCATGACCTTGGAGCCGGGCGACGTGATCAGCACCGGCACCCCGGAAGGCACCGGGGTAGGGCAAAAACCGCCGGTATTTCTCAAACCCGGCGACGTCATGCGGCTCGCGGTCGAAGGATTGGGCGAACAGCGCCAGGAAGTTGTCGCCTATAGCGGAGGCGACTAAATGGCGGCGCGGGCTGCCAGTCGCCGCGCGCCCTTCATCTGGACGCCGCGGCAAGGAATCAATCGCGAGCTTGGCTTCCGGCATCTGCTGCGAGACGGCCCGGTGCGGCGGGACGATGGGGTCAATCGCTGGCTGCTGTTCCGGCGGCGGTTCAACCTGGCGGCGCCGGCGGCGCAGGCGAGCTTGGATATCACGGTGGATGGCCGCTATCAGCTATTCATCAACGGCACGCGCGCGGGGCGCGGGCCGGTACGCTCCACTCCTCACTATCAGCGCTACGATACCTATGATATTGCCCACTTGTTGAGGGCGGGAGAGAACGTTATTGCCGTTCTGGTCCATGTCTATGGCGTCGATACGGCGTGGTATGAGACGGTCAAAGGCCATTGGCAGCCGTTTTACGGCGATGGCGGGCTTTATTGCGATGCCCGCATTCGCTGCCAAAATAATACTGTCATCGATGTCTTGTCTGATGCCTCTTGGCGCAGTCAGATTTGCACCGCGTGGCGGCAGGATACGCCGCGCGCCGGCTGGGGACAGGACTTCGTCGAGGATTTCGACGCCAACAAAATACCCGCCGACTGGGCGGCGGTTGACTTCGACGATGCGGCCTGGGATGGCGTGCAGGTATTGCGCATTCCGCCCGAGCCCAACGACCGCGCCAAGGGTTGGCGCGCGCCGGAGCCGTTCTCATGCCTGGTGCCTAATGATCTGTCACCCCTGGCGGAGACGCCGGTGGCGCCGGAAAAAATTATCGCGCAATATGCCGTCATCCCATCACCCGACCTGGCCATAGATCGGCGGCTATATGATGAAATTCTGACGGAGCTGCCGCCGGGTCTGGTTGAAAACCCCACGGCGCTGCTCACGCCTGGTCCAGAGGCAACGCTAGCGCGCACCCTGCCGGATCGCGACGTGTCGCTGTTTCTGGCGTTCGATAAAATTCGCTCCGGCTATCCTTTCATCGAACTTGAGGCGCACGGCGGCGAGATCATCGAGGTGGGGGTAAGCGAAACTTTCGCTGGTGAATTTGACGCTCAACAGCCAGAGCAGCCCCGCCTGACGCGGGTGACCTATCTTGATTGCGCGCATCTCTTTCGCTATACCGCGCGGCCCGGCGCGCAGCGGTTCGAGAAATTCGAATGGACCGCCGTGCGCTACATGCAGATTATCGTGCGTAATGCGCCGAACGGCGTCAAGATCCGCCATGCTGGCGCTCTTCATACTCATTATCCGCTGGACTATAGCGGTGCTTATGACTGCAATGATGAGTTCTTAACCCGCCTGTGGCGGATCGGTCGCTACACCGTGCAGGAATGCACCCATGACGCGTGGGAGGATTGCCCGGGGCGCGAGAAGCGGCAATGGATCGGTGACGGCATCGTCCATTATCTGGCCGGTGCGGCGGCATTCGGTCCCTCAAGCCAGCCGGTGGATTGCAAGTTCTTATATGATGGCGCGATGAGCCAACGACCCGATGGCTTGATGCAGATGTTTGCGCCGGGCGATCATTATACCAACGGCGTCATCATTCCTGATTTCAATCTGCATTGGATTGGCGCGCTTTACCACTATTTCCTGCACACCGGGGACGAAGTGACGGCGGAGGAGCTTTTTCCGGCGGCTGAACGCGCGCTCGCCTGGTTTGAGCGCCAGTTGGGGTCGGATTTTCTGCTGGCCGATCTGCCGTTCTGGCACTTCATCGAGTGGGCCGATATCGGTCGCGAGGGGCAGTCGGCGGTCATTAACGCGATGTTCGTCGGCGCGCTGCAGATGGCGTCGGAGACTGCCGGTTGGCTCGACATGCCGCGTCAGCAGAAGCGTTACGCTGATCTGGCGGCGCGCATCGCCGCGGCGCTCAATGCCAGGCATTGGGACGATCAGCGCCAGGTTTATGTGGATATGGCGGACCCAGTGACGGGAGAACGCCGCGAGCGCGTCTCCCAGCACGCCAATGCGGCGATGATACTTTGGAGTATCGCGCCGCCGGCGCGTTGGCCGGCGATGATTGCCTATATCACCGATCCGGCGCGCGCCAAGCTGACCTCGGTGCCGCCCATCGTCATGCATGGTGAGTCGTTTGATAACAGGCATGATGTGGTGGAAGCCAATACCTACTTCAGCCACTTTGTCTATTCTGCGCTCGCCAAGGCGGGGCGGTTCGATCTGGCGTTGGCGGCCATTCGTAAAAACTACAAACCTATGCTGGATCAGGGCGCGCAAACCTTGTGGGAGGGATATGAACCATCGGCAAGCCTGTGCCATGCCTTTTCGGCGTCGCCGGTCTACCAATTATCGGCCCACTCCCTGGGCGTGCAGCCGACATCCCCTGGGTTTCGCCATTTTCGCCTGGCGCCGCAGCCCGCCGATCTTTCCCACGTCCGGGGCGTATATCCGACCGTCAAGGGCGATATCGCCGTTGAATGGCGGCGCGGCACGCATGATCTGGATTTAACCGTGACGATCCCTGATGGCGCGGAAGGCGACGTCATCGCCCCGCCCGGCTATGAGATTGTGCATGGCGAAGCGCGCCTCGGCCCCGGCGCCCATGTTATCAAGTTTAAGGAAATAAAGTCATGAGTGGCGCGCCAAAGCCATGGAGCGAACGGTCCTACCGCCGCCTGCTGATTGATACCCAGATTCCGGATTGGGACCCCAAATTCTTGGCCAAGTATGATCCCGTGCGGGTGGCGGATGACGTAGTCGCCTCTGGCGCGCAGGCGGTGATGGTCTATTTCCAGTCTCATCTTGGCGTCTGCAACTGGCCGACGAAAACCGGGGCGCAGCATCAGGCTTTCCACGGCCGCGACATGGTGGCGGAAACGCTGGCGGCGATGAAGGCGCGCCAGATCCCCGTGTGCGCCTACTACAGCGTCAATTTCAACAATTGGGCTTATCTCGAACACCCTGATTGGCGCATTGAGCCGCTCACCAAAAGTTCCATGGGCATTCTGCCGCGCGAACGCTATGGCCTGTGCTGCATGAATAATCAGGACTACCGAGCGTTCGTTCATGCGCAGGTCCATGAATTCCTCGATGCTTATGACATGGACGCCGTATTCTTTGATATGATGTGGTGGGCGGGGGTGTGCGGCTGCGCCGCCTGCCGTGAACGCTATAAACAAGAGCAAGATGCGACGATCCCGGAAACCATAGACTGGCTCGATCTGGCATGGTGCGCTTTTCAAAGCGCCAGAGAACGTTGGGTCACAGAATTCATTATCGAGCTGCGCGATCTGGTGCGGCAAAGGAAGCCGCATTTGCAAGTCTACCACAACTTCGCGTTGGGGATGTCCAATTGGACGCGGGCGGTTTCCTTCCAATCGGCCAGGGGCCATGATTTTCTGGGCGGCGACTTTTATGGCGACCAGACCGAGCAGCTGGTGATCTCCCGCTTGATGCTCAACCTGTCGGAACATAAGCCGGTAGAATTCATGACCACGGTGGCCGCCAATCTGATCGAGCACGTGGGGTTGAAGGAAGAAGAGGCGTTGACGCAGCAGGTCTTCGCTGCCGTGGCGACCTCATCGGCCTTTCTGATGATCACGGCGTTTGACCCAGATGGGCGCTTGAATCCGGCGATGCCGCAGCGGGTCGGGGCGGTTTATGATCGCGCGGCGTCCTATGAGCCTTATCTGGGTGGGGAGCCGGTGGAGGACATCGCCGTCTACTTTTCCGACGATTCCAAGATGAACTTTGCCGATAACGGCACGCCGCTTGGCGAGGCGGTGGCGTCCAGCGCCCCCGATTATCCGCATTTTCATAGCCTGGCCGGGGCGTGTCGGGCGCTGCAGGCGGCGCACCTGCCGTTCGGCGTCATCACCAGGAAGCAGCTTGGCGAGCTCTCACGCTACAAGGTAGTGGTGCTGCCCAATCTGTTGCGCATGACTGCCGATGAGGTCGACGCCATCCGGGAGTATGTGCGACAGGGCGGCCGCGTATATGCCAGCCGCTGGACATCGCTCACCGACTCATCGGGACGCCGCCATGACGACTTCCTGCTGGCCGATGTCTTCGGCTGTCATTTTGCCGCCGAGGAGACCGGGCGGATTGTGTATCTAAGACCAACCGATCAAAATCTGATCAACGCCATTGCGCCGCAGGATATGCTCAGCCACTGGCGCGACGCGCGGCAGATGAGCGGCGCCTTGCGTCTGCGCGGCGGCGACGGGCAAGCGCTGGCGACGCTGGTCTTGCCCTACGGCTATCCCAGCGAAGGCTCCATTGCGGGCCGGGATTGGGCCAGCATTCACAGCTCGCCGCCGTGGACGAGCATAAATGCGCCGACGATTGTTGAGAACTCCTTTGGCAAGGGCAGAGTGATTTACGCCGCCGCCGATGTGGAAGGCGTCGCCACGCCGGCCAATCGCCAGCTGTTCGTGGCGCTGGTGCGGCGGCTCCTGGGGTCAACACCGCGCTTTGCCGCAACCGTCCATCCGGCAGTTTGGGTGACGGCGTTCGATCAGCCGGACCAGCGCCGCACCGTTATGAATTTATTGAATTATCAGCGTGATTTACCGGTATTGCCGATCGCCAATGTACAATTTCAACTTCGGCCGCCGCCGGGGCAAACCTTCGGGAAGGTCAGGATGGCCCCTAGCGGGGATGAACTTGCCGTGACGCGGGGGGAGGAGGGCGCCCTTTCCGGCGTGCTGCCAAATCTGATGCTATTTGCTATGATTGTCGCGGAATGGGCGTGAGTTATTGAAAGTATCCAGACCATGAGCAAGGATAGAGACCAGATTATTCGCTTGCATGGGAATGATAATGTCGTTGTCGCCAATGACGATATCGCCGCCGGCACCATGCTGGTGCGGGAAGGTATTCAGGTTAAAACCGCCATTCCCCGGGGCCATAAGGTCGCCGCACGCACTATTGCTAAGGGAGAGGCGATTTACAAATATGCCCAGGTCATCGGCTTTGCGTCGATTGATATCGCGCCGGGGCAGCATGTGCACACCCACAACGTGGCGCTTAAAGCCTTTGATCGCGATTATGATTTCGGCAGCGCCGCACGGCCCACCGATTTCGTGCCGGAAGAGCAGCGCGCGACGTTCCAGGGCTTCGTTCGCGCCGATGGCCGGGTGGGGACGCGCAATTACATCGGCATCCTGTCGACGGTGAACTGTTCCGCCACGGTGGTCAATCAGATCGCCGCCGCTTTCAGCCGGCCCGAGGATATGGCGGCGTTTCCCCATGTCGATGGCGTGGTGGCGTTTCCCCACGCCACCGGCTGTGGCATCGAGGCGGGCGGCGAGGGACATCGCAATCTGCAGCGGGTGATGGCGGGCTTTGCCCGGCATCCCAACTTCGCCGGCGTGCTGATGGTGGGGCTTGGCTGCGAGGTCAATCAGGTGGCGGGCGTGCTGGCCGACATGGGGCTGGAACAAAGCGACAGGCTTCACGCCATGACTATTCAGGATACCGGCGGTACGCGCCAGACCGTTGCCGAAGGCATCGCCCGGGTCAAGGCCATGCTGCCCGCCGCCGAGAAGGCGCGGCGACAGACGGTTTCCGCCAGCCATCTGACCCTGGCGCTGCAATGCGGCGGCTCGGACGGCTATTCGGGCATCAGCGCCAATCCTGCCTTGGGCGCGGCGGCGGATCTCTTGGTACGTCACGGCGGCAGCGCCATTTTGAGCGAGACGCCAGAGATTTACGGCGCGGAGCATTTACTTATTGCCCGCGCGCAAAGCCGCGACGTGGGCGAGAAGCTGATCGAACGAATCAAATGGTGGGAAGACTACACTGCGCGTAATGGCGGCAATATGAACAACAATCCTTCGCCGGGCAACAAGGCGGGCGGGCTGACCACCATCCTGGAAAAGGCGCTGGGCGCGGCGGCCAAGGGCGGCACCACCAACTTGATGGATGTTTATAAATATGCCGAGCCCATCACTGCCAAGGGCTTCGTGTTCATGGATTCGCCGGGGTATGATTCGGCATCCGTGACCGGCCAGGTGGCCAGCGGCGCCAACATCATTTGCTTTACCACCGGCCGCGGCTCGGTGTTCGGTTTCAAGCCGTCGCCGTCATTAAAGCTTGCCACCAATACGCCGCTCTATAACCGCATGACGGAGGACATGGATATCAACTGTGGCCGCGTCATCGATGGTGAAGTAACCATCGCACAAATGGGGCAGGAGATATTTGACCGCATCCTGGCGGTGGCTTCGGGCGAGCGCACAAAGAGCGAGGAATTGGGCATGGGCGGCAATGAATTCACGCCCTGGCAGATCGGGGCCACCATGTGAGTGCGCCTCGAAGTCAAGCGCCGCTGCATTTGGGCATGATCGGCTGCGGCCTGATCTCCCATGCCCATGGCCGTGCCGCGAAAACTCTGGCGAGCGAGGTTCGCTTTGCTGCCTGCGCCAGCCGGGACGCCGAGCGTGCCGCCGCTTGGGGCCGGGACTACGGCTGCGATCACGCCTACACCGATTACCGCGACATGCTGGCCCGTGAGCGTCTGGACGGCGTGGTCATCGCCACCTGGCCGGCCGATCATCGCGCGCACATCGAGGACTGCCTGAACGCTGGCGTCCGATATATTTTATGCGAAAAAGCCCTGACCATATCGCCGGAGGACGCCTTGGCCATCTGGCATCGCAGCCGCGCTCTCGGCGCGGTGGTGATGGAAGGCTTCATGTATCGCCACCATCCGGTGATGGATAAACTGTCATCACTGGTGGCGGAGGGCGTCATTGGCGCGGTGGACAGCATCAACGCCACGTTTCACATGTTCGATCCCGAAAGCGCCGCGGCGGACGCGGCCGATCGCTCCTGGCGACAAAAGCAGGAGACGGGCGGCGGCGTGATCCATGATTTTCTCTGTTATCCGGTGGATGCCGCCAATCGCTTTGCCGGCAGTTTGCCGCAACGGGTATCGGCGATCGGTTTTGAAAGTCCGTGCTATGGCACGCTTAACCGGCTGTACGGTTGGATCGGCTATGAAAACGGCGTCGTTGCCACGGTGGAAAGCAGCCGCAAGGCAGTGTTCGGCCAGCGTCTGGTGATCACCGGCGATCAGGCCGAGCTTAGTCTGCCCCAGGCCTGGACCATTCCCGGCGATGGCGACATCACATTGAGCCGCAGTCCTGGTTTTATTCAACGCCGTTCTGAAGTCATCGCCGTGCCGTTTGCGGAACCCCACGATGGGCGGCTGGTGGATTTCCCGGTGTTCCGCCGTCAGTTGGCGAATTTCGCAAACGTCATTCGAGGTACAGCCTTGCCGAAAATCAGCCTTGATGAATCGGTGGTGAACGTGTTGACCTTGGATGCTTTGGCGCGCAGCGTTCGGCAGCAGACCTGCATTGATGTCATTCTGCCGTCGCCGCTCGTGGACGCCATCCGGCAACGCATATAGGCCGTGCCATGGGAAGGGTAGACAACAAGACCATCATCGTTACTGGCGCCGCCGCCGGCATCGGCTATGAAATCGCCAAAAGGCTGGTGGCGGAAGGCGCGCGGGTGGTGCTGGCGGATGTGCGTGCCGAGGCGGCGGCGGAGGCAGCAGCAAGTCTGGGCGAAGCCGCGTCGGGCGTGGCCCTGGATGTGCGCGATGATGCCGCTTGGGGCCGGATGATGGAGCAGGCGGCGATGCACTTCGGCCGCATCGACGGCGTGGTCAATAACGCCGGCATCGCCGCAACGAGCCAGCCGCAGGACGTGGAGCAGGTGGCGGTAGAAGACTGGCGCGCCATTCAGGCGGTCAATGTGGAAGGCGTGCTGTTGGGCTGTCAGCATGCCATCCGGGCGCTGCGGCAGGCGGGCGGTTCCATTGTCAACCTGTCGTCCATCGCCGCCTTGGTGGGCACGCCGACGCTGGCGGCCTATGGCGCGTCCAAGGCGGCGGTGACGCAATTGACCAAGACCGTCGCCCTCCATTGCGCCCGTAAGGGCTATAAAATTCGCTGCAATTCGGTGCATCCGGGCCTGGTGGCCACCGGCCTCTTTGAAGCAACCTTTTCGGCCGAGGAGCGGGCGGAGAAGCTGAAAACCATCCCGCTTGGCGAATTCGCCAAGCCGCAGGAGGTGGCGGCCATGGTCCTCTACCTGGTTTCGGACGAATCCGCCCACGTCACCGGCGCCAGATTCGTCATTGACGGCGGCATGACCATGGCTTGACAATAAAGCCGAAAAACCACCAGGGGCAAATACATGGGCATTAACGATTGTAACAACATAACTGATTTTCGTAAATTGGCGCGCCGCCGCCTGCCGGTGCCGCTGTTTCACTATATCGACGGCGGCTCAGATGACGAAATGACCTTGCGCCGCAATACCACCGCTTTTGATAATTACAGCCTGATGCCGCAAGGGCTGGTGGACGTCAGCGCCATCGACATGACAACCAGGGTGCTGGGGCAGAAAATCGACTGGCCGCTGTTCCTGGCCCCCACCGGGTTGACGCGGCTGTTTCATCATGAGGGCGAGCGGGCGGTGGCGCGGGCCGCCGCCAAGGCCGGCACGATCTATAGCTTATCGACGCTCTCCGCCGTCAGCATCGAGGAGATCGGCGCGCTCACCACCGGGCCGAAGATGTTTCAGATCTATATCCATAAGGATCGCGGCTTAACTTACGAATTCATCAACCGCTGCAAGGCGGCAGGCTACAACGCCATGTGCCTGACGGTGGATACCATCGTTGCCGGCAATCGTGAGCGGGATCTGGTGACCGGCATGACCACGCCGCCCAAGCTCACGCTGGCCAGTCTGTTGAGCTTTGCGCTGCATCCGGCATGGACGCTCAATTATTTGACTCATGAGAAGTTCAAGCTCGCCAACGTCGCCGATCGCATCGCGGCGGGCACCGGCTCCTCAAGTTCCGTTATCGACTACATCAACGCGCAATTCGACCGCTCGCTGACCTGGAAGGATGCCGAGAAGGCCATTGCCGCCTGGGGCGGCCCGTTCGCCATCAAGGGCGTGATGTCGGTGGCCGACGCCAAGCGGGCGGCGGAGGTGGGCGCCAGCGCGGTGATGGTTTCCAATCATGGCGGTCGTCAGCTTGACAGCGCGCCCGCGCCCATCGATTGCATCGCGCCCATCGTCGATGCGCTGGGCGATAAGCTTGAGGTCATCCTCGATGGCGGCGTGCGGCGCGGCACCCATGTCTTGAAAGCCCTGGCGCTGGGGGCCAAGGCGTGCTCCATGGGCCGTCCCTATCTTTATGGCCTGGCCGCCGGCGGGCAGGCGGGGGTGGAGCGAGTGCTCGCCCGTTTGCGGGCCGAGGTCGAGCGCGATATGGCGCTGATGGGCTGCACCAGCGTTGCCCAGATCACGCGCGATAAAGTGGAAAGGATCCAGTCATGATTAGGCGTGATTTTTTCAGCGCCATAGCGGCCGGCGGCTTGTTATCGTTTCTCGCCGCCGGCAAAGCGCACAGCGGCGAGGGGAGCGTATCATCGCTGTCTGGCGGTCGCATCGACTCGCGTCTGAAGGAACTGGGCATTGTTTTGCCGCCAGCGCCCAAGCCGGTAGCGACCTACGTACCGTTCCGTAAAGTCGGGAATCTGGTTTATACCGCGGGGCAGGGACCGGCGGCGGCCGAGGGTGTCAAATCCTATGGCCGTGTCGGACAGGACATGACGGTGGAGGAAGGCTATCTTTGCGCCCGTCAGGTGGGACTTAATATTCTTGCGGTGTTAAAGCTGGCCTGCGATGGCGATCTTGACCGGGTGGTGCAATGTGTGCGGGTCGGTGGTTTCGTCAACGCCGTTGAGGGATTCACCGATCAGCCCAAGGTGATCAACGGCGCATCCGACCTCTTGGTGCAGGTTTTCGGCGATGCCGGCCTGCACGCGCGCACCGCCGTCGGCGTCAGTTCGCTGCCGATCAATATCGCCGTGGAAATCGATGCGATTTTTGAAGTGCGCGTCTGACAGAAAGGGTCCGCGATGCGGATGAAAATGGCCTTGGCGGCGGGCATGATCTGCGCCGCCACGATGATCGGCGGATGTCAGCATCAGCCGCCGGCCCAGAAAACGGTCATCAATGTGCCCGAGTTGCCGGCGGGACCGCCCTATTCCCACGCCATCGCCGCCAATGGGTTTTTGTTCGTTTCCGGCGTCGTTCCCTTGGACCCGGCAACAGGGAAGGTGGTGGATGGCGATCTGGAAGCGCAGATGCACCGGGTATTTAAAACGCTGAAAATGGTGCTGGCGGCCGGCGGAGCCAGCTTGGATGATGTGGTCAAGGTCAGCGTGTATCTGCAAAATCCTTCGGACTTTGCCGCCATGAACGCCATCTATGCGACCTATTTTCCCACCTACAAACCTGCCCGCACCACGGTGCCCGGGGTGGAATGGGGACACGGCTTTCTGATCGAAATCGACGTCATCGCGCAACTGCGGAAATAGCAATTATTGCATAAAAAAAGACGTTGGCGCATTTTGGCGCGCCAACGTCCTTTATCGATATACTCTTAAAACTTCGCCCGGGCGGTGACGCCCCACGTACGTGGATCGGCGGAGGTGACCAGCGCACCAAAGGCTTGCATGCCCACCACTGGCCCCAAACCGATCAGACCTGCCGCCGTATCATAGCGGCTGGCGGGATTGGTGGTGTAAACACCGGTAACGGCGCCCTTGTCTTTAAAGAGATTGTTGACCCAGAAGGTCAGCGAGTAGCGCTCAGTTTCAACGCCGGTACGCAGATTGACCAGCGTGCGGTCGCCGACATAGGAACCGCCTGGCTGCACGATGCTCTGCTTGGATTGATAGCTCAAGTCAACCCGACCAAACCAGTCGAAGTCGTTGGCGATGGGATGGGTGTACTGGATTGATCCATTGGCGGTGTACTTGGAGACATATTGTAGATTGGTGCCGGCGAGCTGCGCTTCTTCCGGCGTGAAGCCAACGAATGAGACCAGGGCGGCAAAGAAGTAATCCTTGTACTTCGAATCGGTGTAGGCAAAGCCGCCATTAATCTCAAGTCCTTCCGCCGGACGGGCCGACATTTCCAGCTCAAAGCCCTGGGAGGTGGTTTTGCCGGCGTTCACGTTCAACAAAGCGCCGGTGGCGCCTACCGCGCGTACGATCTGATCTGTCCAGCGGATATAGAATGCGGCCGCATTGAACGTCAGGCGGTTGTCGAACCAATTAGTTTTTGCGCCCAATTCGTAATGCCAGCTCTTCTCGGGGTTATATGACCGCTCCTCATCAAGAATGAGGCCCGCCACGGTGACAACGTTAAAGCCGCCGGATTTCACGGCGCGCGCAACGCTACCATAGACCAATGCGTCTTCCGTGACGTGATAGTCCAAGGTAAAGCGCGGCGTGAAGTTATTAAAGTTCGCCTTATCCTCGAAGGTGCCGGACGCCAATGTCAGCGGATTGGTGTCCACCGCCATCACCTTCTTTTCTTCCCAGCTATAGCGGCCGGAGAAGGTTGCTTTCAGGTCTTGGGTAAGATCAAACCCGGCCTCGCCAAAGATGGCGAAGTTCTCAGTCTTTTCTTGCGTTTCGTTGATCAAACCGGCGGAGAAAATGCTGGTAAAAGGCGGAACGCCTGGAATGGCCGAGCCAAGTCCCGTCCGCAGATCGCGATTGTTGGTTTCCGAATCGAGGTCATAGTAGTAAGCGCCCACCATCCAGCGGAAACGCTCCTCCTGCGGCGAGGTGATGCGCAGCTCCTGGCTGATTTCCTCCAAGTCCACCCTGCTATTCAGATAGCGGATGCTGCGCGCCTCGAAATCACTATCCTGGTCGCGCTTGGTTTTCAGGTCATTGTAGCCGGTGATGGAGGTGATGGTGTAATCGCCCACGTCCCAGTCAAGGGCCAACGAGGTCGTCAGGTTGTTGCGCTTGAAGAACCCCGGAGTGACGGCAAAACCGCTTCTGGCGCCGGGAACTTCGCCGGACACGAATTGGAAAGCGGGCGCTATAGCAATGGTGTGAAGCCGCGCATTGTTGGCAACAAAGCGCAACGGATCATCGCCGTCATCGGTATCCTCATACGACATGCGCCAGGTAATGCGCAGATTGTCGCTGGGTCTGGCTTCCAGCGACCCGGCAACGGCCGCGGTCTGTTTGTCGTCGAGATCATCGCCCGTCAGCTCGTTGACGAAGTAGCCGTCACGCTCGAAATAGGAGCCTGCGATGCGGGCAAACAGCCGGTCCTCCACAATGGGACCGCTGATGCTGCCCTTGATGTCAATTCTATCCTTGCGGCCATAGGTCGCTTCCGCCTGTCCCTCAAACGCGTTGGAGGCGCGCTTGGTGATGAAGTTGACGGCGCCGCCGAAGGTATTGCGGCCATAGAGCGCGCTTTGCGGACCCTTGGCGACTTCGATCCGCTCGATGCTGTTGGCCAGCAGGGCATCCATGGCCGCGCGGGAGGATTGATAGACGCCATCAACGAAGAACCCGACGTTAGGTTCGCCAATGGTGGTGGATAGGCCACGAATGACCGGCGTCGAGGCATCGCCGCCGAACAGGGGCGCGAAGGTAAATCCCGGCGTCAAGCGGGCGACGTCTTCCACATTCTGCATGCCGGTTTTTTCGATATCCCGCGTTGTAAAGGCGGCGATGGAGATGGGAACATCCTGCAACAGCTCTTCCCGCTTCCGGGTTGTGACGACGATCTCCTCGGTGATAAAGGCGGAGCTTGGCGTGTCTTGTGCCAGCCCAGGAGCAGCCGGCAAACATAACGACAAGGCCAAGAGAGACGTTGAGCAGATAAGCTGCGCCGACCTGGGATTTAACGCAGATCCTAGACGCGAAGACATGAAAGAGAACATGGTGCGACTCCTCCTAGAATTATAATAAAGTGGCATGGGCGGGGTATGCGAAAACCCCGGCTTCCGGTCTTACGCCGCTTGCAATTCGTTGTTTTGTCCCCAGCAGGTATAATTGGTATGACCAGTTAAAATTCTTGTCAACCCACAATGGGACGATTCGACGCAATACCGAGCCGGTTTAAGGGGTTTATTTCTTCACTCCCAGGGCTTTGACGAAAAATGCATCCGTTGCCACCCGCGATTGTTCCGTCACTTCTGGATTGGATTGAAAACGCACCTCGCCGCCCTTGCCCTTATGGGCAAACGGATCATTGACGATCAGCAAGATATCGCCCGGCATGTTCCAGGCGTGCGTGGCGCCGGGGTAGACGGTTGCGGAGACATATTGTCTGGCATTGGCAGGCAGTCCCTCGACCAGTTTATTGCAGGTGTCCGGCTCGTCATAGGCATCGTCCGCGCCTGCCAGCAACAGCACCGGCGCGCCGGTCAGTTGCGCAAATTCATACCCCGGCACCGTGTTATAAACCCAGCATACCGGGTAGAACGGAACATGGGCGGCAAAGCGCAGGCCGTCGCGGCTGAATTTATCCGCATAGGGTTTGGTCGCCGTCAGCATGGAGACGACGCCGCCCCATGAATAACCGGTAATGCCGATGCGGGTGGGGTCGATGAATGGCAGACCGGCAAGATACTTAAGCGCGCCGAAGGCGTCGGGCAGGGTTTCAGGCACGCTCTTGGGGCGTCCGCCGGCGCCGGCAAAGTTGCGCCGCGCCGCCCATAAATCGATCTCCAAAGTAGCGATGCCATGGGCATTGAGCGATGCCGCATGATAACCGCCGCGGCCATCGACGCCATTGGAGCCATGGACGATGACGACGGCTGGCAGCTTGCCGTCGACGCCCTGCGGCACGCGCAAGACGCCGGCGATGGTGTGCGGCGGCGCATCGCCGGTGGGCGGGAAGGCGACATAGTATGAGCGGACCGCTATTTCTGCCGCCGCCTGCTTTTTGTCGCTCGTCGCGCAACCGCCCAGCACCAGGGATGATAGGAGTATCAGAACCGTAAGGCCGCGCATCTGCTTATCCTTTCCATCATTCTTTAGCGTAAACCAGCGGGTTTTGCTGGCCATCATTCAAAATATCGCCGATGGCCAGAGAGCGGAAATAGTCATCAGGCAGGATATTTTGCTGACCATTGAAGGCGCTGCCATCGGGCATGTAGGCGCAGGTCATGGCGATGCGGCGCTGTCGGGTCATGTTGACGCCGGCGCCATGCGCCGTCAAGCCGTTATGAAAGCTGGAATCGCCGGCTTTCATGGGCACAAGCCCCGGGTCAATCGCCGCCAGTTGCGGATAGACCTGCATCAAAGCGCCAAAATCCATGTTGCGGCCAATGTTGATATTATCATAGGTGGCGATCTGATGACTGCCGGGGATGAAACATAGACAACCGTTGGCGATGGTTGCTTCTTCCAGGGCGATCCAGATGGTGATGGCGTGGCGCGAATAAAACGACCAGTAGGGATCGTCCAGGTGCAGCGTGGTGGCGTTGGCGTAAGGCTCCTTGATGAAGGCCTGGTCGTGCCACACCCGCATGGCGGGCACGCCCTCCAATTCGCATAGAAGGCGGCCGAGATCCCGCGCCTGCAGGTAGCGCCTGACCGTGTCGCTGATTTTCCACAGGTTTATGCGCTGGGTGAAAACACGGTCATAATGGCTGTCGCCTTCCATCAAGTTGGCGCCATCGCCCGCCACTTTGCGCTTGCCCATGGTCGATATGGCGGCAAGAACCGCGTCTTTCAACTCCGCGACTTCCGATTGATCCAGAAAATTCGGGTAATATAGAAAGCCATCCCGCCGATAGCGGTCTATTTGCTCTGAAGTGAGGCTAGCGTGCATGATTTTTCGATATGCTCGGGGAAATCACAACGGCGTTGGCGCATCAGCGCGCAGCAGTCCCTCGCTCTTCAGGTCACGCCATAACGCCGTCGGAATTTTTGTTTGGTAGGTGGCGATGTTGCGCTTGATTTCCGTCACTGATCGCGCGCCGGGAATGACCGCCGCCACCGCCGGGTGATGCAGCGGAAAAGCCAGGGCGGCGGCGGGCAGGGCAACCTCATGGCGGGCGCAGACGGCTTCGATCTTGCGCACCTTATCAAGGATTTCCGGCGGCGCGGACACGTAATTGTAATAAGCGCCGGGCGTCGCGCCGGTGGCCAAAATGCCGGTATTATATGGTCCGCCGATGATGATGCTGATGGATTTTTGTTGGCACAACGGCAGCAAAGTATCGAGCGATTGCTGCTCCAAGAGCGTATAGCGGCTGGCCAAGAGAAAACAATCAAAGTCGCCGGCGCGGGCGAAGCGCTCGCAGGCCTGCCATTCGTTCAGGCCGCAGCCGATGGCGCCGATCACGCCTTCGGCGCGCAATTTATGCAGCGCCTTATAGCCGCCCTCCATCACTTCGCGAAAGCGCGCATCGGTGGCTTCCTGGGTTTGATGGGTCCACATATCGACGTCGTGAATGAGCATGATGTCGATGCGGTGAAAGCCCAAGCGCTGCAAGCTGTCCTCGAAGGAGCGCATGACGCCGTCATAGGAATAATCGAACACCGGCTTGAAGGGCAGGCAGCCGGGAAACTGTCCGGGCTCGATGCGGCTGGGGTCTTCGGGTTTGAGCAAGCGGCCGATCTTGGTGGACAAAACGAAGCTATCGCGCGGTACGTTACGCAAGGCCTGGCCGATGCGATGCTCGCTTAAGCCGTGGCCGTAGTAGGGGGCGGTGTCCAGATAGCGAATGCCGCCGTCATAGGCGGCGCGCACGGTGGCCAAGGCTTCGTCATCCGCCAGCTCGGCATAAAGATTGCCCAACGGCGCGCCGCCAAAGCCCATCTCGCTGACCCGGACTTTGGTTTTGCCGATGGGGCGTGTCTTGATGGTCGTCATGTCAGTTGCTCCAACCGCCGTCGATGATGTGAATGGTTCCCGTGGTGAACGCGGATTCGTCCGACGCCAGATAGACCGCCAGCGCGGCGATCTCCGCCGGCGTTCCCACCCGGCCCATGGGCTGGCGGGCGAGAAAATCGCGCCGCGCCGCCTCAGGATCAGGCGCATTGTCCACCCGGTCCTGCCAGGACGGCGTTTCCACCGTGCCGGGACAGATGGCGTTGCAGCGAATGCCATGGCCGACAAAATCCGCCGCCACTGATTTCGTCAAGCCGATCACCGCCGCCTTGGTGGCGCCATAAACGCAGCGGTTGGGTACCCCTTTGACGCTGGAAGCCACCGACGACATATTGACGATGCTGCCGCCGCCGTGGCGGATCATGCCCGGCAGCAAGGCGCGGATCATCAGGTACATGCCGCGCAAATTGAGGTTGACGGAAAAATCCCAGTCCTCGGGGGCGCAGTCTAGAATGGTGCCGTGATGGACAAAGCCGGCGCCGTTGAACAAACAGTCGATGCCGCCGATCTCGGTCGCCAGCGCCGCGACAGCCGCCGCATCGGTGACATCCAGCGCCCGCGTTTCAATGCCCTGTTGAGGAGCCAATCGCTTCAGCTTTTGCCCGTCAATATCGGTGGCGATCACCCGTGCCCCCTCCCGGGCGAAGGCGATGGCGGCGGCCGCGCCGATGCCCTGCGCGGCGGCGGTCAGGAGCGCGGTCTTGCCTGCCAAGCGGCCGCTCATGTCAGCGCCTCGGAAAGTTGCCGCCATGCCGCGCCATCAGGGAAGCGGTGATCGGCTACAGAGCGCGGCTTCATCTCGATGCTGAACCCCGGCGCTTGGGGCGCCAGATAGCGCCCGTCGCGCACCCGTACCGGATCAATGAAATGCTCCTGCAGGTGATCGACGTATTCCAACACCCGATTCTCCATGCTGCCGCTGACGGCAATGTAATCGAACATGGCGATATGCTGGATATATTCGCACAAACCGACGCCGCCGCCATGGGGGCAAACCGGCACGCCGAATTTGGCCGCCATCAGGAGGACGGCGAGAATTTCATTGACGCCACCCAGCCGGCAGCAGTCGAGTTGGCAAAAGTCAATCGCCTTGGCCTGGAAGAACTGCTTGAACATCACGCGGTTGTGGCAATGCTCGCCGGTGGCGACGCCGATCGGCCGCACGGCGTCGCGGATACGCGCATGGCCCAGGATATCGTCGGGATTGGTCGGCTCTTCGATCCACCATGGTTTATAGGGGGCAAGGCGCGCCATATGGCGTATTGCGTCGGTAACTTCCCAGGCTTGGTTGGCGTCAACCATCAATCGGCGCTCGGGGCCAATCTCTTCGCGCATGATGGCGATGCGGCGCACGTCATCGTCGATGTTGGCGCCGACCTTCAGCTTGAAGTCTCGCCAGCCGCTGGCCAGCGCTTGCCGGCATAGCGTGCGCATTTTATCATCCGAGTAGCCAAGCCAGCCCGCGCCTGTGGTATAGGCGGGATATCCGTTGCGGATCAGGTTTGCTTCCCGCTCGGCTTTTGTTTCCGCCTTGTCCTTCAGCAGCGCCAGCGCCTCCGCATGGCTGAGCGCATCGGTGATGTGGGTAAAGTCGATGCAGGCGACGATCTCTTCCGGCGACATGTCGGCAAGGAGTTTCCACACCGGTTTTCCCACCGCCTTGGCGAGCAAATCCCACACCGCGTTGATGACCGCCGCGGTCGCCAGATGAATGGCGCCTTTTTCCGGCCCGATCCAGCGCAGTTGGCTATCGCCGGCGATGCGATGCCAGAAGCCGGCCATATCGCCTTTGATGGCGTCCAAGGTTTGGCCCACGACAAAAGGCTTGATGGCGTTGACGGCGGCGACGCACACTTCGTTGCCGCGGCCAATGGTAAACGTCAGGCCGTGTCCCGCAAGTCCCGCCGGGGAATCGGTTGTCAGGATCACATAGGCGGCCGAATAATCCGGATCGGGATTGATGGCGTCCGAGCCGGCAAGGGTGCGGGAAGTAGGAAAGCGAATATCCTGAACCACCAGATCGGTAATCGTCACGCTCACGAGAGATGTCCTTTTACTTATTTAGGCTGGGCGCGACGACGCCTTTGGCGATGATGATATTGCCATAAAGCCGGGTATCGGAGGTCGCCACTACGCCGTACGCCTGGCGGGCGCGCTCATAAAAGGCGAAGCGTTCGATGCGCTCCAGGTCAACCGGTTTGCCTTCCGCCGAGGCGATGGCGCGGGAAAAGTCGGCGTAGGTATCCGGCGTCGCCGATGGATCGCCCACCACCGCCATCACCATCGCCGGCTTGGGCACATACTGGTCGAGGGGATAGAGCGTCAAAATCGCCGCCAATGCCTGCGTGACGTTTACGCCGTCGCAACGCACCAGCCGCCGGGCCACGCTGGTGGCGGGAAAATTGGCGTCGGCGATGACCAGTTCATCGCCATGGCCCATGGCGGCAATGAGATGCAAAAGATCAGGGCCAAGGAGCGGGTCGATACCTTTCAGCATGGCCTCCCTCTTCGTCTTGATGCGGCATAGCTATTTAATTGGTCTTACCAATATACCATAAGCGCAAACCGTGCCTCAAGTCAACGGCGTTGCCGCCGCCGGCCCCGACACCGGGGGCCGACGCTTGCTCTGAGAAAGGCCGGATAGGGAAAGCTATTCCGCCGGCTGGACGGCTGGTTCTAGGTCCGCCTTCAGGTCGCTTGCCGGCTTCAGCGCGCCTAAGCGGCTGATGGCGAACCACGCCAAGGGCAGTACGCCGCCCAGCGTGAAGATCGCGCCGCCCAGGATGCGGGCCCAGGTCAGGCTCTGGAAGGTCGCGCTGTTGATATAGTCGGCGGAACGGGCATACCAGAAGCCATGATCGAGCACGGCCATGAACTGGTCAATCCCCACCGGGAACAAGTCCATGACCACCATCAGCGCCAAGCCGATATTGATCGACCAGAAGGCGGTATGGAGGAGCTTGGCGTTCCAAGCTTGCGGGCGCACCAGATAACGGGCGCAGAAAATCACCGCCGCCAGCGCCAGGTTGCCATAAACCCCCATCAGCGCCGCATGGCCGTGATTGACGGTGAGGTAAGTGCCGTGTTCATAGTAGTTGACGATCGGCAGGTTGATGATGAAGCCGAACACGCCGGCGCCCAAAAAATTCCAGAAGTTGACGCCCAGCAGGAAAAGAAAGGCTTCCTGTTGGCCGAAAATTTCGCCCTGATCGACGCCGCGCCCATTCATCAGCCGTTCCGGCGTTTTGCGGAACTGCCAAGCCTCCAGCGTCAAGAGGATCAGCGGCACCACTTGCAAGGTGGAGAAGACGCTGCCGATGGCCACCATCGCCACCGGCTTGGCGTTCCAGTAGAAGTTGTGTGCGATGCCGAGGAGGCCAGAGCCGAGGAACAGCAAGGCCGCCAGATAAACGATGCGCGAGGCGGCGTTGTGACTGACAAAGCCCATCAGGTACATGAAGTAGGCGAGCACGATGGTGGCGAAGACCTCGAAGAAGGCCTCGACCCACATATGAATTACCGCCCAGCGCCAGAAGTCGGCGATGACGAAATTGGTCTCAGGCGTCGCCACAAAACCGGAGATGAACAGCACGACGATGGCGACCACCGCATAAAGCAGCCATTTGGGTAGCGTCCACGGCGGATTGTCGCGCCAGGTGGGCAGCACGAATCGCGCCACCGCCACCGCCCACAGGGCGAAGATGACAAACAGCATGCCTTGCCAGAACTTGCCCTGTTCGACGAATTCCCAGCCTTGATTACCCAGCAAATTCCAATGCGCCCCCAACAGACCATGGGGACCCATAAACACGCCAACCAGGCTGCCGGCAACCATCGTCACCGTCAGCCCATAAATGACGTTGACCAGCGCCAGTTGGCCGCGCGGCATCTCTTCGGTAGCGGTGGAGAGGACAAAAATCGAGGCGCCGATCCAACAGGCGGAAATCCACATCAGCGCCAACTGCAAGTGCCAACTACGGGTGATAGTGATCGGCAGCGACGTTGAAAGATCAATGCCAAACAGCGACGTTAAGCCCAGAAAATCATGCACGGTCAGAATGCCGGCGATGATTTGCAGCACGAACAGCGCCGCCGCGGTGGCGAAAAACTTGTAGGTGGCTTTTTGGATTTGGCTTGGCGCATGGGCCGTTACGCGGCGCGTGGTGGCGACGGTGGGCGCGCGCTCCGCCGCGCCCCAGCCGGCGATGGAATTGTAGCGGCCGTAAAGGAACAACACGACGCCCAGCGCCACCATCAGCCCCATGCTGCCGATGACGCTCCACAATACCAAAGGACCGGCCGGGCGATTGCCGGCCAGGGGGTCGAACGGCCAGTTGTGGGTGTAACTGTAGTCAAAGCCGGGCCGCTCCGCGCCGCACACCCAGCCGCCCCAGAAAAAGAATGCCGCCAGGCTGCGAATCTCCGCCGGATCGGCGATATAGCCGGCGGGCTGAAAGACGGTGGTGAAAAATTCCTTGTAATGCTCCTCCAATCGCCCAAGGGCATAGACCTGCCCGGCGCTCAGGCGGACGGTGTTGGTGGACGCATCATAGGTGTTTTTCTTGATCTCCACCTGCGCCCGTGAGGTCGCCAGGGCTTGCTGCAACTCGTCAGCGGGGTCGGCGCCGCTTTGTTTCAGATAGTAATCCCGCATGTGGCGGGCGGTAAGCTGCAACGCCTCGGCGGTGAAATCCGGCCCCCGGCCGGCGCCGTCGCCGAACATGCTGCCGTATTCCATCAAGGCTTTTTGCAGAAAAACCGTCTGGCCGCGGGTGATGTCGGCGGACCGGATGAGCGGCGCGCCGTCGGTGCCGACGAAATCGGGAATGGGCGGCGCTTCAGTGTAGGTTTCCTTGCCGACGAACGCCAGACTGCCCGCGCCCACCAGCATGACGATAAGGAGAGGCAGCCACCAGTTGCTCCGCTTCATGACAAAGCGGGTCCAGATATTGGCCTGAGCGCTCATGATTCGCACATCCCCATAAAATAACAGGAAATATTTTTGGACACTCTACCAAAAATTATTGTGACGATCACTTGACCTACGTCAATTACCAAGGAAAACCCCGGCCAAGGCGACGTTCCATTAAGTGAATCCCGTCAGTTTCCGCGCGATCGTCCGGTGCTACCAATAGAGTGAGGTCGTACGGCTGATCAGCAACAGCCGCGCCAGCTTCATGTGTCCAAAATTCATCAGCTAAGGAGGCTTCAGCCATGGCCACACCGTCATTGAGCCGCGTCATGCTCGATATTTTCAAGAAACATGGCATTCGCCGCATTTTCGGCCTGCCTTCAGCGCAGCTGGGTCTCGTCATGCACGAGGCTAGCAAGGACAACTACTTTACCTACATGACCACCCGGCACGAGGAGGCGACCGGCCACATGGCGCATGCGCTCCATTGCGCCTCGGGCGAGGTGGCGGTGTGCTTCGGCACGGTGGGTCCGGGCGTCACCAACATGCTGCCGGGGGTGGCGGCGGCGGCGGCCGATAACATCCCGATGATCGTGCTGACGCCCAACAACCAGCTCGATCTTCTCGACCCTTACGGCGACGTATTGCAGGCCGCCGACCAGATCTCGCTTTATAAGCCCATCACCAAGTGGCGGGCGCAGCTGCGCGACGCCAAGCGCGCACCGGAACTGATCGAGCGCGCGGTGCGGATGGCCAAGTCCGGCCGGCCGGGGATCGTCCAGCTCGATATCCCATGCGACATTGGCAGCCTGCCCTGCGCCTACGACGCTTCGGGCGAAGCGTTTGTCGAACAGCGCCCGGTGCCCTCGGCGGCGGAGCTCGACAAAGTGGCCGACCTGCTGGCCAACGCCAAGCGGCCGCTGTTGCTTGCTGGCGGCGGCGTGGTGCGTTCGGAAGGCACGGCGGCGTTCCGCAAATTGGTGGAGGTGACGGGTTTTGCCGTCGGCACTTCGGTCAAAGGCAAGGGGGTGGTCGACCCCGATTGTCCAAGCCATGTCGGCAGCGCCGGCATCTTGGGTGGCGATGGCCTCATCGCCGCCTGCCAGGAGGCCGATGTGGTGATGGCCATCGGCTGTAAGTTCTCCACCTGGATTCCCATCAACAAGCTGCCGACTTATCCCCTGGTGCCGGGCCAGAAGATCATCCATATCGATATTTCTTCCGAAGCCCTGGGCGCCAACCTGCCGGTGGACGTCGGCCTGGTCGGCGACGCCCGGGAAACGGCGACGCTGCTGGCCGAGCGTTTGAAGGGACGCAAATTGAACGCCGATCCGGCCTGGCTCGCCTCGCTGCGCCGGAAACGGGAAGAGTATGTCGCCAAGCTCAACGCCGCGGCCGACGCGCCGACATCCAATCCCGGCGCGATGAATTCCGCCGCCGTGGTGCGCTTCATCGCCGACCTTCTGCCCGATGACGCCATCGTCTGCGTCGACGGCGGCCAGACCATGCAATGGGCGCTGTCCTTCGTCAAAACCAAGAATCCTCATCACCATGTGCATAACCCCGGCATGGGGCACTTGGGCTCCGGCTTGCCGTTCGCGCTGGGGGCCAAGGTGGCCAAGCCCAACCAGCCGGTGGTGCTGATCACCGGCGACGGCGCCATGGGCTGCACCATTCAGGAGCTGGAGACGGCGGCGCGCTATGGCATCAACGTGCTGGTGTTGGTGATGAACGACAGCTTCTGGGGCATGTACAAGCCGTTCGGCGACTTTTTGCAAAACCAGAAGATCGGCACCAAGCTGACCACCGTCGATTTCGTCAACGTGGCCCGCGGCTTCGGCTGCGAGGGGCACCGGGCGACAACGCTGGATGAAGTAAAGCAGCGCGTTGCCGCCGGCTTGAAAGCCAACAAGCCGACGCTGATCGACGTGCCGGTGGAATTCGCCGCCCATCCCATTGATCCGTTCTGGGTGCACGTGATTTTACGGGGCGTGGATTTCTCCAGCGTCGCGGGGTAACCGGCTAATTCACCTCTTGACCACGGGCTCTCCTTCTCGGCAGGATCACCGCCTTGCCGAGAGGAGAAGTTCATTGATTGTTCTTGATAAATATGAAACCGCGACGGCGTTGCCGTATGGCGCGTTGGTCGAAGCCCTGCGTGAGGCATTCAAAAAAGACTATACGGTGCCGCTGCGCGGCATGCACAAAATCCCGCTGGCCGATGGCGCTACGGCGATCTACGGCGTCATGCCGGGCTGGGCGGCGGGCGAGGTGATCGGCGCCAAGCTCATCACCGTGTTTCCCGGCAATGCGCAGAAAGGCCTGCCCACGGTGCAGGCGGTGGTGGCGCTGTTTGATGGCGCCACCGGCACCCCCATCGGCGTCGTCGACGGCACCGAGGTGACCTATCGCCGTACCGCCGCCGCCTCGGCGTTGGCCGCCGATTATCTGGCGCGCCAGGATGCCGCGCGGCTCCTCATCGTCGGCCCCGGCGCGCTCGGCCGGCATTTCGTCGGCGCCATGGCGGCGGTGCGTCCCATCAGAGAAGTCCGGCTATGGGGCCGTGACGCCGCCAAGGCGCAAGCGGCGGCGGCGGAACTGGCGGCGGCATACCCAAAGCTGGATATCGCGGCGGCGACAGACCTGGAGGCGGCGGTGGGAAGCGCCGATATCGTCTCCTCTGTTACCGCCTCAACCGAGCCGGTGGTGTTCGGCCGCTGGCTTAACCCCGGCGTTCATCTCGACCTGGTCGGCGCGCATACGCCCACCAGCCGGGAATGCGATGACGAGGCGGTGGTGCGCGCCCGCGTCTATGCCGATGTGAGGTCCAACGTATTCGCCGAGGCAGGCGAAATCCTCATCCCGTTAAAATCCGGCAAGATCACCGAAAGCCATGTGCTAGGGGATTTTTCCGACCTGGTGAGCGGGCGCGTCGCCGGACGGCGATCGGCGGACGAGATCACGCTCTTTAAATCCGTCGGCACGGCGGTGGAAGACTTGGCCGCCGGCGCGCTGGCGCTGGCTCAAGCTAGGAAATAACGAGTAAGGGCGATGCCGCGGCATCGCCCTTACCGACCATTATCTGGCGTTGAAAATTTACGCACGCCTGCGGCGGGCCAGCCCAAGACCGGCCAGCGCCACGCCGAGGAGGCTCAGTGCCGCCGGGGCGGGTACTTCGCCGTTGGGTTGCCGGTCGCCGCTGACATAAAGGAGATCCCATGCGTTAGAACCCCACTCGTGGGTCCAGTAGCCGCCACTCCCATCTGAATAATCGCAATGGTCATAATAAGAGTTCCAGAAGCGTGCGGCGCATTTTAAGCTGTCTTGAGCCCAAAAATCAGAGGCCGTTGGGCGCAACGCCCATTCATCGTCCGTGGCGAAACGCCAGCCGTCCTGAATGTCAGGTAGGTAGAGCGTATTGCCGCCAAATCCATCAACGGATACCGGCGAGGCCCAGGCCCAGAAAAGGCCGTTGTGCGAAATATAGTAATCCGAGGTGATGGGACTGGTATCGATCGGCGCGGCTTGTGCCCCAGTAGCTATGCCAAGCGCCAACGCGCCGATGGCGATCGTCTTCACAAGAATTGATTTCATAAAAGTATTCCCTTAGACCTGAGCTTCTACATGATATTTGGGGCGTTACGGTCCTTTAGGCATGAATCATGCCAACAATAGAACTACTTAAAGAAATCAGTTGGTTAAGCGGGTAGTTTGAAATTTGAAAGAGTCCAGATTGTCAAGACGTCCGACACTTTGCAAGGTTGTGACTCATGGCTGTCGATGCTACCGCTTGTCTGGAGAATAGACACTAAGGAGTGCGGTAAGATGAAGGCGCTGACAGGAAACAGGAAAGTCTATTCGGTTGGGATGCTGATAGTGGGCTTAAGTATAACCGCGTGCACCAAGCCCGCGCCTGAAGACCCCCGCGCCGCCGAGGCCAAGGCTTTTGTCGAGAACACCAGCGCCGACTTAAAGCCGCTTTACATCGAATCGAGCCAAGTCTCCTGGGCCAAGGCTACCAACATCACCGAGGAGACCATCGCCGCCGAGGCCGCCATGTCGGCCAAGGTGCTGGCGCGGGAGGCGCAGGCGATCCGCGAGGCGGCGCGCTACAACGACGTAGACGTGGATTTCGACACCCGCCGGCAGTTGGAAATCTTAAAGCAAATCTCGGTGGCGCCGGCGCCCAGTGATGCGGCGAAAACCCAGGAACTGGCCGACCTCACCAGCCGTATGGACGCCATGTATGGCGCGGCGAAAGCCTGTGACGCCGGTGGTAATTGCCGCGCCTTGGGTGAGTTGGAGGATGTGCTTGCCCACAGCCGCGACTATGACGCGCTGACCGCCGCCTGGGTGGGCTGGCATGATGCGGCGCGCCCCTTGCGGCCGCTTTATGCCCGCTTTGTCGAGTTGGCGAACGAAGGGGCGCGGGAAATCGGCTATGCTGACCTCGGCGTGTTGTGGCGCGCCGGCTACGACATGCCGCCGGAGGAACTGTCAGCGGAAGTGGACCGGCTGTGGTCCGAGGTGGCGCCGCTCTATGAGGCGCTTCATTGTTACGTGCGCGGCAAATTGGCGGAAAAATATGGCGCCGACAAGGCGCCACCCACCGGCCGCATCCCGGCGCACCTTCTGGGCAACATGTGGGCGCAGCAGTGGGGCAATATCGGCGACTTGGCGTTGCCTTACCCTGATGCGCAAAGGCTCGATGTCACCCCCGCTCTGGTCGAACAAGGGTATGACGCGGTACGCATGGTGAAGTTGGGGGAATCGTTCTTTTCTTCCCTGGGCTTTGCGCCGCTGCCGGAAACCTTCTGGCGGCGCTCCATGCTGACCAAGCCGGAAGGTCGGGAAGTGATCTGTCATGCTTCGGCGTGGAATCTCGACTTTGGCGATGATCTGCGCATCAAGATGTGCACCAAGATCAATCAGGAAGACCTGATCACCATTCACCACGAGTTGGGACACAATTATTATCAGCGCGCCTACAACAAACTGCCGCTGCTTTATCAAGGCGGCGCGCATGACGGTTTTCATGAGGCGATCGGCGACGCCATCGCGCTCAGCATCACGCCGGCTTATTTACAACAGGTGGGCCTGTTGTCGCAAAACGTCGAGAGCCAGGAGGCGACCATCAACGCGCAGATGGCCATGGCTTTGGACAAGATCGCTTTCCTGCCGTTCGGCCGCTTGATGGATGAATGGCGCTGGCAAGTGTTCTCGGGCGCCATTGCGCCGGAAAAATATAATGAAGGCTGGTGGCGCTTGCGCCGCAAATACCAAGGGATTGAGCCGCCGGTGGCGCGCAGCGAGAATGATTTCGATCCCGGCGCCAAATACCATATTCCCGGCAACACGCCATACCTGCGTTATTTCCTGTCGTTCGTCATGCAGTTTCAGTTCTATAAGGGCTTGTGCGATGCGGCGGGCCATGACGGGCCGCTCTACACCTGCTCGATTTATGGCAGCCGGGAGGCCGGCGAGAAATTCAAGCGCATGATGGAGATGGGTCAAAGCCGTCCCTGGCCCGAGGCGCTGCAAGCATTGACCGGCACGCGACGCATGGATGCCGCGGCGCTCAAAGAATATTTCGCGCCGCTTCAGACTTGGCTTGCCTCGGCCAACGCCGATAAAACCTGCGGTTGGGCGGAGGAATAGGCTACCCACATACGGCCGCCAATGGGCGGGTTGTCGTCGTCGAAAACCCGCCAGGCGCGCAGCTCTTTTTCCTCCGGCGGCGCTTCGCAAGTCCCCACCCGGCTCGGCCCCCAACCGAAGCGCTGCTTTAAATCAGCCAATTGTTCGGCGCGCTTGATCGCGGCATAGGCGCAATCGATCACCGGCACGCCGAGCGCGTCTTGCAGCTCGCGAAAGAAGCCGTACTCGATGGTGCAGCCGAGGATGAGCGCTTCCGCGCCGTCCTCGTCGATGGCTTTGCGGCCCGCCGCCATCATGCGTCGCGCCGTCTCAGTGCGATCCTGTTGAAAGTCCTCGACGCCCAGGTCGAGAGAGCGGAAGGAGGCGAGGCGATGGCCGTAGCCATACTCGCGCACCCGCTCGCCCATGCGGTCGATCCATTTGCGCCGCCCGACGATGATGGAAAAACGGTTGGCCAGCGACGCCACCGCTTCCAACGAGGCCTGACACGGGGCGGTGACCACCGTGTTGCCGGAAATCTCCCGCGCCTCGCGCAGCGCCGGATCATAAAAACAGGCGATGACCGCCGCATCAAAGCCTTGGCGCGCGGTGTCGCGCATCACCTTGACGATATCGCCGGTCACCAGACCTTCGTAAGCATGGTATTCCAGATGGTGACGGCAATGGGGGGTCTGCAACGACACCACCTCCACCTCGGTGCCGGGGTTGATGATGCCGGCGGCTTGCCTTGCGGTATGGGCCACGTAGGCGTCGGTGCCGATGGGTTCGATGACGCGGATGCGGATGGTCATGTCGGATCTCCTGCCGTCTTGAGTGTCAGATCATGACAGGACGGTTGAAAATCCGATGCGTGAATGGAGGGTTCTCTGACAATAAAAAACGGCCCCGGCAGCGCCGAGGCCGTTAGGATTTTGTGAAAAACGCGGTTAACCCTTCCGGCGGCGGGCCAGTCCCAGGCCGGCCAGGCCAAAGCCGATCAGAGCCAGGGAAGCGGGTTCCGGCACCTCATGTCCACCATTGAGCCGGACCGCGCCGCCGAAGGCGAAGGAGCTGCCGATGGCGTCATTCAAGGCGGCGATGGCGTCGTTATTAAGATTGATGATCACCTGGGTGCCGTTGTCGGCGGCGCTCACCGATTTGCTGGCATAAAGCACGCCGTCCGCCAGATCGCCGAAGATATCGGTGCGGCCAGTGTCGCTGGCGGTCAGCTCATCAATGGGGGTCAGCACGGCGAAGACGTCGAAAAAGCTTGAGGGATTTGGGCTAATGTAGCCTAGCGATGAGTCATTGCCGATGCTCAAGTTGGCTGCAAGAATGGTGCCGGTGACATTCTCCAGATCGAAAACGAAAAAGTTGCGAAGTTCCATGTCGTTGCCAAAGCAGCTATCCGAGCTGCCGCAGATGCCGGCTATGTAATTGGAATTTCCGCCGTTATGGGATCCGGTTTCGTCCCACCAGCCGGTGAAGGTCGCGCCAAGCACGGTATTGCCGTCGGTGGTGGTCAAATGCAGTTCCTGCACACCATCGGGAGAATAGGCGAAGATGGCGTTGCTTAGGCCCGCCATGGCCGAGCCGCTGACCAGCGCCGCGCCTGCGGCGGCGAGAAAACCAAGAATCCGTGCCAGTCTCATGTCGTCGCTCCCCTATTGCGTCCTGCGTATCGAATAGAGGAAAGCATAATTTGTGCCGAAAATAGAAAGTCTATTATTTATAAGTAAATAGGCGAAGATTGGGGCGACTCCTGCTGCAGAACTTGTAAATAAATCCGACAGTTTATTGGTCAATCTCCGGTAATGCCGTCCGCTTTGAAGGCGGCGATGGCGGCCGCGTCATAGCCCAGCTCACGCAGCACCCGCTCGGTATGAGCGCCGAGGAGCGGCGCGGCGGCGTCGTATTTAAGGTCAGTGTTGCGGAAGTTGATGGGGGATTTGACGGCCGGGGCCGTACCCGCCAAGGGATGGGGAAGGTCGATCTTTAGGCCGCGATAGACCACCTGGGGATTGGCGAACACCTGGTCGATGGTGTTGATGGGACCGCAGGGCACCCCTTCTTTCTCCAAAATGACGAGCCACTCCGTGGCTGGGCGAGCGGCCAACAGCTCGGCGATGCGGCCGACGATGATGTCGCGGTTCTTCACCCGGGCGGCGTTGGTGGCAAAACGCGGGTCAAGGGCCAGCTCCGGCGCGCTGGCGACAGCACAGAAGCGGGCGAACTGCTGATCGTTGCCGATGGCCAGAATCAGATGCCCCTCAGCAGTGGCAAAGGCCTGGTAGGGCACGATGTTGGGATGGGCGTTGCCCAGCCGGCCCGGCGCCGCGCCGCCGATGAGGTAATTCATCGCCTGATTGGCCAGCGACGCCACCTGCACGTCCAAGAGCGACAAGTCGATATGGTCGCCCTTGCCCGTGCGTTCGCGATGGGCGAGCGCCGCCAGCACCGCCACCGCCGCATACATGCCGGTCATCACATCGACGATGGCGACGCCGACCTTCATCGGCCCGCCGCCAGGCCGGCCGTCGGGCTCGCCGGTGATGCTCATCAACCCGCCCATGCCCTGAAGGAGAAAATCATAGCCGGCGCGGTCCTTATAAGGTCCGGTCTGACCGAAGCCGGTGATCGAGCAGTAAATCAGCCGATCATTGATTTTCGACAACGAGGCATAATCCAGGCCGTACTTCTTCAAGCCGCCGACCTTGTAGTTCTCCAATAGGATGTCGGAGCGGGCGGCGAGCTTGCGGATGATCTCCTGGCCTGCGGGCGTCGTAATATCTACGGCTACCGATTGCTTGCCGCGGTTGGTGGAGAGGTAATAGGCCGATTCCTGGGTTTCCCGGCCATCGCGGTCTTTTAAAAACGGCGGCCCCCAGCCGCGGGTGTCATCCCCGGTTCCAGGCCGTTCGACCTTGATCACCTCGGCCCCAAGATCGGCCAGGATCTGCCCGGCCCACGGGCCGGCCAGCACGCGGCTTAGGTCGAGAACGCGGAGGTGGGACAAGGGGCCGGTCATGGGCAAATCCTCAGGCGTTGGCAGGGAGTGTCATACCCTGTTGACTGCGCGTTATAATGGGCTTGGACGGAAAAGAAAATCAGCAAGGAAGGATCATGATGCGCCGATTTTGGGTAGGGATCTTTCTCCTCGCGGCTGCAGTGGGTGGCCGTAGCGAAGCAGCGGCCGGCGATCTGGAACAGCGTCTGAAGGTGCCGGACGGCTTTTCCTGGACGATCTATGCTTCCGGCATCAAGAACGCCCGCAAAATGCAATTCACCGAAACTGGCGCGCTTCTGGTTACCACGCCGAGCCAGGACAAGGTGCTGCTCTTGGAGCCCGATCGCAACGGCGACGGCGCTTCCGACGGCCGGCGCACGCTGCTGGATGGTCTTGACGGCCCCCATGGCGTCGAAGTGGGCGGTGACGCGCTGTTCGTGGCGGAAACCCAGGCTCTGCGCCGTTACCCCTTTAATGGCAAGACCGGACAGATTACTGGCCAGGGGGTCAAAATCCTCGACCTTCCCTCCGCGAAAGGGCATTGGACGCGCACCGTCCGGCTGGGCGCCGACGGCTGGCTTTATGTGACCGCCGGCTCCTCCTGCAACGTCTGCATCGAACAGGATCAGCGCCGCGCCGCCATGCTGCGGGTGCGGCCGGACGGCAGCGCCTGGGAGATTTACGCCACCGGTCTGCGTAATACTGTGGGCTTTGATTGGGCGCCCTGGGATGGCGCGCTCTATGGCGTCGATAATGGCCGCGACTGGCTGGGCGACGATTTTCCGCCCTGCGAGCTCAACCGTATCGTCAAGGGCGGCTTTTATGGCTGGCCGTACGCCAATGGCAACCGGGTGGCTGACCCCGACTATGGCGCTAAGGCGCCGCAAAAAGTCGCCGAATCACTGCCGCCGGCCCATGGCTTTGGCGCCCATGTGGCGCCGTTGGGGCTGGCTTTTCTCGCCAAGGCGACGCTGCCGCGGGGCTTCGAACGCGCCGCCTTGGCCACCCTCCACGGCTCGTGGAACCGTAGCAAGAAGGCCGGCTATAAGGTGGTCAGCCTGCACTGGCGGGATGACGGCAGCATCGTAGAGCGGGATTTCATGACCGGCTTTCTGGACGGGCAAAAGACCCATGGCCGGCCGGTGGATGTGATCGTCGGACCCGATGGGGCGATCTACGTCAGCGATGATTATGCCGGCAATATCTACCGAATCGCCTATCGCGCTAGCCGGTAAACACTTTGAACGAAATCAGGGTGAAGGTGTCCTTGATGTGGGGCAGCTTCTGCACTTTTTCACAGACGAAATGGCCGATATCCTGGTCATCTTCCAGGTTGAACTTGGCCAAGAGCTCGTACTGGCCGGACACCGAATAGACCTCCGATACCTCCTCGATGGTGTCAACCAATTGGTCGGCTACCTCATAGGTTTTACCCAACTCGCACTTGATGAAAACGAACACCGGCCGCATCGCTCAAATCCCTTAAGTAAACCCTGACGGTCGCCGCGCAGGGTAGAGGCCGACGGCCGTCTCGTCCAGTCCTGCCGCCTTTGGCATCCTGAAAAAGGGGCTTGCGTCGGGATTTATTTTAAGCTTAAAATATCTTCCAACGGTTATCAGGAGAAGGAAGACCGCGATGAAAGTCGTCTGCATTGGTGGCGGCCCCACGGGCCTTTATTTTGCGATTTCCATGAAGCTGCGCAATCCCGCCCACGACGTTCTGGTGGTGGAGCGCAACCGGCCAGATGATACCTTCGGCTGGGGGGTGGTGTTTTCCGACGGCACCATGGAAAACTTGCGGCGCAACGACCCGAAAAGCGCCGAGGAGATGGCCAACCAGTTCGCCCATTGGGACGACATCGACGTGCACGTCCATGGCCGGGTCTTGACCTCCGGCGGCCACGGCTTCATCGGCATCGGCCGGATGAAGCTTTTGAACATCTTGCAGGCCCGCGCCGCCGAACTGGGGGTCAAGATACAGTATCAGACCGAAGTCGAGGTCGAGGATCTGGAGACCAAGTACGCCGACGCCGATCTCATCATCGCCTGCGATGGCCTGAATTCCAAAGTCCGCACCCGCTATCAGGACATCTTCAAGGCCGACATCGTGGTGCGGCCCAATCAGTTCGTCTGGCTCGGCACCCATAAGATCTTCGACGCCTTCACCTTCATCTTTGAGAAAACCGAGCACGGCTGGCTGTGGGTGCACGCCTATAAGTTTGATAAAGACACCTCCACCTTCATCGTCGAATGTCAGCAGACGACCTACGACGCCATCGGCTTTGCTAAAATGTCGAAGGAGGAAAACGCCGCCTATCTGGAGAAGGTTTTCGCCAAATATCTCGACGGCAACAAGCTGATAAGCAACGCCAATCACATTCGCGGTTCGGCGTGGCTGGCCTTTCCACGCATCGTTTGCGGCAACTGGCGGCACGGCAAGATCATTCTCATGGGCGACGCCGCCCACACCGCGCATTATTCCATCGGCTCGGGTACCAAGCTTGGCTTCGAGGACGCCATATCCTTGGCGACCAAGCTGCATGAGGTGCCAGATCTCGATCGCGGCATCCGCGAATATCAGGAACAGCGCAATGTCGAGGTGCTCAAACTGCAGAACACCGCGCGCAATTCCATGGAATGGTTCGAGAACGTACCGCGCTATCTCGACGCTCTGGAGCCCGAGCAGTTCATGTATTCGCTGCTGACCCGCTCGCAGCGCGTCAGCCACGAAAACTTGCGGGTGCGCGACAAGACATGGCTGGAAGGCTATGAAAAGTGGTTCGCCGAGCGCACCGGCGCCAAGGCCGGCAACGAACGCATTCCGCCGATGTTCACGCCCTTTAAGTTGCGCGACATGCAGATCATGAATCGCGTCGCGGTGTCGCCGATGTGCATGTATTCAGCCGAAGATGGCCTGGTCAACGACTTCCATCTGGTGCACTACGGCAGCCGCGCCCAGGGCGGGGCGGGGATCCTGTTCACCGAAATGACCGACGTGTCGCCGGAAGGCCGCATCTCGCCCGGCTGCGCCGGCATTTACAGCGACGCCCACGTGGCCGCCTGGAAACGCATCGTCGATTATGTGCACGCTCATTCCAGCGCCAAGATCGCCATGCAGATCGCCCATGCCGGCCCCAAGGCGTCGACCAAGCGCGCCTGGGAAGGCAACGATGAGCCGTTGGACAGCGGCAACTGGGAAATCATCGCGCCCTCGCCGGTGGCGTGGTCGGCGCGCAATCAGACGCCCCGGGAAATGACCCGCGCCGATCTGGACAAGGTGCGCGACGATTTCGTGCGCGCTGCCAGGCGCGCCGAGGAAGCGGGCTTTGATATGCTGGAGCTGCATTGCGCTCATGGCTATCTGTTGTCGGCCTTCATCACGCCCCTGACCAACAAACGGAGCGATGAATACGGCGGCTCGTTGGAAAACCGCCTGCGCTTTCCGCTGGAAGTATTCAAGGCGATTCGCGCCGTTTGGCCGGCGCATAAGCCGATGTCGGTGCGTATCTCCGCCACCGACTGGGTGGAGGGCGAGGGCGTCGACGGCGACGAAGCGGTCGATATCGCCAAAGCGTTCTACGCGGCGGGCGCCGATATTATCCATGTCTCGGCTGGCCAGACCTCGACCCGGGCCAAGCCGATCTACGGCCGCATGTTCCAGACGCCGTTTGCCGATAAAATTCGCATGGAAACCGGCATTCCCACCATCGCGGTGGGCAGCATCTTTGAAACCGATCACGTCAACAGCATCGTGGCGGCGGGTCGTGCCGACCTGTGCGCGCTGGCCCGGCCGCATCTTCTGGAGCCGTTTTGGACCTTGAAGGCGGCCGCCGCGCAGAATTACCATGGCGCGCCGTGCCCGCCGCAGTATATTTCAGGCTTTGCTCAGACCGAGCGGAACCTGGAGCGGGCGCAAGCGCAGGCGGGAGGATTATTGGTATGACTGATCGGCCGCTTTCTGGCCGACATGCGGTGATCACAGGTGGCGGCTCCGGCATCGGGGCCGCCATTGCCGATCGTTTGTCTGTCTTAGGCGCGCGATTGACCTTGATGGCGCGCAGCGAAGAACGCCTGCGCGCCAAGGCGCAAGCGTTGGGTGAAGCGCAGGCTGTAGCCGTCGATATCACCGATGGCGACGCCGTAGCAGCGGCCTTTGAGCGCGCGCGCAACCATTTTGGCGCGGTGGATATTCTCGTCAACAATGCGGGCGTGGCCGAGGGCATACCTTTTCACAAGCTTGATCTCGCCACCTGGCGCAACACCATCGATGTCAATCTGACGGGCACTTTCCTGTGCTGCCGCGCCGTGGTTGAGGACATGCGCGCGCGCAAAGCGGGCCATATCGTCAATGTGGCGAGCACCGCGGGGCTCATCGGCTATGCCTATGTCACCGCCTATGCGGCGGCTAAGCATGGCGTGGTGGGATTGACCCGGGCGTTGGCGCTGGAGCTTGCCAAGAGCGGCGTTACCGTCAATGCCGTCTGTCCCGGCTACACCGAAACCGATATCGTCAAAGACGCGGTGGCCAACATCATGGCCAAAACCGGCCGCAGCGAGGCGGAAGCCCGCGCCGAACTGACGGCGCGCAATCCGCAAGGAAGGCTGGTGCAGCCTGAGGAAGTGGCGTCGGCGGTGGCCTGGCTCTGCCTGCCGGAACAGCGTTCGATGACGGGGCAGGCCATCGCGGTGGCCGGCGGGGAGGTCATGTAATGGTGCAGGAAGTGCGGGTTGTCGATGAAAAAGTCGCGGCGGTGCCGGCCACCAAGCAGGCGCTGCGGCTGTGGCTGCGGCTTTTTTCCTCCACCACCATGATCGAACAGCGGCTGCGCAATTTTTTGAAAGACCGTTTCGATACCACGCTGCCGCGCTTCGACCTGATGGCGGCGCTCTATCGCGCCGAGGATGGCTTGACCATGGGCGAGCTGTCGCGCTGGCTCCTGGTGTCGAACGGCAACGTCACCGGCGTTGCCGAGCGGCTGGAAAAGGAAGGGTTGATCACCCGTCGGCCCGCGCCCAACGACCGCCGCAGTCAGATCGTCACCATGACGCCCGCCGGCCGCGCCGCGTTCGAGGGCTGGGCGCGCGAGCACGAAGAATGGATTTCCGATATCTTCGCCGATTTTTCCACCAAGGAGATGGACGCCTTCATGGCGCTTCTGGTCAAGGCCAAGGAATCGGTGATCAAGCACGATAAAAAGGGGAAGTAGATGGACATTTCCGACTTATCGCCCAACAGCGATTTTGCGCCCAAGCATTTCTTATGGGAAGTGACCGATGGCGTGGCGCTCTTGACCATCAACCGTCCCGAGCGCAAGAATCCCATCACGTTTCAATCCTACGCCGAAATGCGCGACGCCTTTCGTCGTCTGGTCTACATGGATCACATCAAGGCGGTGGTGATCACCGGAGCTGGCGGCAATTTCTCCTCCGGCGGCGACGTGCATGACATCATCGGCCCGTTGACCAAGCTCGACATGAAAGGTCTATTGCGCTTCACCCGCATGACCGGCGATCTGGTTAAAGCCATTCGCGGCTGCCCGCAGCCGGTGATTGCCGCCATCGACGGCATTTGCGCCGGGGCCGGGGCGGCGATTGCCATGGCTTGCGACATGCGGCTCGGCACGGCGGACGCCAAGACGGCGTTTCTGTTCACCCGCGTCGGCTTGGCCGGTTGCGACATGGGGGCGTGCGCCATGCTGCCGCGCATCATCGGCCAGGGCCGCGCCGCCGAGTTATTGTTCACCGGCCGCGTCATGACCGCCGAGGAGGGCGAGCGCTGGGGCTGGCTTAATCGCGTGGTGGCCAAGGATCAGGTGGTGGCGGAAGCGCTGGCACTGGCCAGGAGTCTCGCCGATGGTCCCAACTTCGGCCACGCCATGACCAAGACGGCGATCAATCACGAATGGTCGATGAGCATCGACATGGCCATCGAAGCGGAAGCGCAGTCGCAGGCGATCTGCATGCAAACGCAGGATTTCCACCGCGCCTACCATGCGTTCGTGAACAAAGAAAAACCGAAGTTCGAGGGCGATTGATGGCTGACAAAAGTTTTCTCGCCTGGCCGTTTTTCGACGACCGCCACCGCGATCACGCAGCCAAACTGCAAGCCTGGGTGCAAGACGCTTCACTGCCCCATTCCGGCGACGTGGACGGCGATTGCGCGAAAATCCTCAAATCCCTGGCCGCCGCCGGCTGGACGCGCGCCTGCGTTCCGGCGGCCTACGGCGGATCAAGCGATGCCCTTGACGTGCGTACGCTGTGCTTGACTCGCGAAACCTTGTCCTATCGCTCGGGTCTTGCCGATTTCGTCTTCGCCATGCAGGGGTTGGGCAGCGGCCCTATCACCATCGCCGGATCGGCGGCATTAAAGGAGCGCTATCTGCCGGCCGTGGCGCGCGGCGAGAAAGTGGCGGCGTTCGCGCTCTCCGAGCCGGTGGCCGGCTCCGACGTGGCGGCGATGACCGCCAGCGCCGAGGATATGGGCGATCATTATCTGATCAATGGCGAGAAAACCTGGATTTCCAACGGCGGCATCGCCGATTTCTACACCCTCTTTGTGCGTACCGGCGAAGCGCCAGGGGCCAAGGGCTTGAGCGCCTTCGTGGTGGATGCCGATATGCCGGGGCTGGAGATCGCCGAGCGCATCAATGTCATCGCTCCCCATCCCTTGGCGCGCTTGAAGTTCACCAATTGCCGCATTCCTAAAGAGAATTTGTTAGGCAAGCCCGGCGACGGCTTCAAGATCGCCATGGCCACCCTGGATATTTTCCGTTCCACGGTGGGGGCGGCGGCGCTGGGCTTTGCCAGGCGCGCGCTCGATGAAGCGGCGAGACGGGCGACGACGCGCGAACTTTTCGGCGCGCCCATGGCCGAACTGCAGCTGGTGCAGGCGAAAATTGCTGACATGGCGGTGGATGTGGACGCCAGCGCGCTTCTGATCTATCGCGCCGCCTGGGTCAAGGATACGCTGGGCGCGCGGGTGACGCGGGAAGCCGCCATGGCCAAGCTTTACGCCACCGAAGCGGCGCAGCGGGTGATCGATCAGGCGGTGCAGCTATGGGGCGGGCTCGGCGTGGTTTCCGGCTCGGCGGTGGAGACGCTTTATCGCGAAATCCGCGCCTTGCGGATTTACGAAGGCGCCAGCGAGGTACAACAACTCGTCATCGCCCGGCAGACATTGGGCGGGTATGTGACGTAAAAAAACTTTTGGGGGAGCTTCCGATGTTGTCAACTTATACCTCTCATGTGGATACCTTTACCCGGGATAACCTGCCGCCGCCGGATATGTGGCCGAAGTTTCTGTTCACCTTGCCGGAGCTGCAATACGGCGAGCGCGTGAATGCGGCGGAAGCGCTCGTTGATGTGCCGGTCGCATCGGGCTTTGCCAATAAGACAGCGGTCATCGCCGCCGATCACACCTGGAGCTATGGCCAACTGCAAGACGCCGCCAACCGCATCGCGCGGGTATTGACGGAGGATTTCGGCGTCGTTCCCGGCAATCGCGTATTGCTGCGCTGCTTTAATAACGCCATGGCGGTGGCGTGCTGGCTCGGTATCGTCAAGGCCGGCGCGGTGGCCGTCGCCACCATGCCGCTGCTGCGCGCCGTTGAACTAAAGGCCATCATCGATAAGGCAGAGATCAGCATGGCGCTCTGCGACGCGCGGCTGATGGAGGAAATGGAGGCCGCCCAGGCGCAAACGTCTTTTATGCTCGCCATCGTCGCTTACGACAAAGGCGAACTTGAGGAACGCATGGCCAAGAAGGACGGCCGCTTCCGGAACGTGGCCACCGGCCGCGATGATGTGGCGCTCCTAGGCTTCACTTCGGGCACCACCGGCAAACCCAAGGCCACCATGCATTTCCATCGCGATGTGCTGGCCATGACCGATACTTTCGCCCGCTATACCCTGCGTCCGGCGCGCGATGAAATTTTTTCCGGCTCGCCGCCGCTCGCTTTCACTTATGGTCTTGGCGTGATGGTGGCGTTTCCGTTGCGTTTCGGCTGTACCGTGGCGCTGTCGGAACATCCCTCACCCGACGAGCTTCTTGACACCATCGCCCGCCACCATGTCACCACGCTTTTTACCGCGCCCACCATGTATAAAACCCTGGTCGGTCAGGTGAAGGATCGCGACTTATCGTCGTTGAAGAAATGCGTATCAGCGGGCGAGCACTTGCCGCACCCGACGTCGGACATATGGAAGGAAGCCACCGGCATTCGCATCATCGACGGCATCGGCGCCACCGAGATGACCCATATCTTCATCTCCGCGGCGGGCAAGGATATCCGCGCCGGCTCCACCGGGCGCGTGGTGCCCGGCTATGAGGCCTGCATTCTTGACGACAACTTTCAGCCGGTGCCGCCCGGCACAGTCGGGCGATTGGCGGTGCGCGGACCCACCGGCTGCCGCTATCTCGCCGATGAACGGCAGAGCAATTACGTCTCTCACGGCTGGAACCTGACCGGCGATTCGTTCATGATGGATGAGGATGGCTATTTCTGGTTCCAGGCCCGCAACGACGACATGATCGTCTCTGCCGGCTACAACATCGCCGGGCCGGAGGTCGAGGCGGCGCTGCTGTCCCACCCCAAGGTCGCCGAATGCGCCGTGGTCGCCTCGCCCGATGAAGCGCGCGGCCACATCGTCAAAGCTTATGTGGTTCTCCACTCCGGCATCGAGGGCAATCCGGGATTGGTCAAGGAACTGCAAGATCACGTCAAGAACACCATCGCTCCCTTCAAATACCCGCGCGCAGTCGCATTTGTCAGCGAACTGCCGAAAACCGGCACAGGGAAAATCCAGCGGTTCCGCTTAAGACAATGGGAAGAAGAAGCAGCAAAATACGGCAAACCAACACAAAGGAGTTAATCGAGTATGGAAATAGTGCAACCGCCGGAATGGCCCCGGGCTAAAGGGTACTCCAACGGCATTATCGCTGACGGGCGGATTTTATTTATTGCCGGTCAGGTGGGGTGGAATCCGATAACCTCTGAATTTGATCATGCGGATTTCGTCGGCCAGTTCCGCCAGGCAATGCTCAACATTGCCGCGGTGTTGAAAGCGGCCAACGCCGGGCCTGAGCACGTGGTGCGCATGACCTGGTTCATCACCGACAAGGAAGCATATTTAGGCGCGCAGCGTGAAATCGGTGAAATTTACCGCGAGATCATGGGCCGCAATTATCCGGTGATGTCGGTGATCGTGGTCAAAGGCCTGATCGAACACGGCGGGCTATTGGAAATCGAAGCCACCGCCGTGCTGCCGCGATAATAGGCTACCGATAGACCATCTCTTTGTCATTGCGAGCGGCGCAAAGCGAAGCGAAGCAATCCATCTAAAATTCTTTATGGATCGCTTCGGCGCTCTAGCGCCTCGCGATGACAAGGGTGATTGACTTCACCCTCCCTCACGCCACTGCTCATCGAGCACGAAGGCGATGAGATAGGCGACTTCCCGCGCGGCCGCCGCCGCCACCAGATCGTCAAAGCCGGCAAAGGCCAACAGATCCGTTCGGGCGCGCCTCAACTCGCACCTGCCTCCCTGGCGTCGGGCGAGGCGCTCGATCGCCCGTTCGCAGGCGAACGACCCCATGCCCCAGAAAATGACCAGCAGAATATCGGCGGCATTGCCGTAAAGCCGCATGCGGATGCCGTGGCGCATGGCGGGCCGGCAGGCGTAATCGAGGGCAAGACCCTCAAGTTCTTCCAAGGAGGCCAGATACATGTTCTAAGCTCTATCAACTGCCATTGCCCCCCGCCGCTCGTCGTTCATGACGGCAAGCGGACAGAGCCGTGAATGTCTTAAGGTTGGCAAGGGGCCTTACGGGGGGCCGGGCGGGCAGGATTTCAGCCAGCACCCGGGAAAAAGCCCTTATTTCCTAAAATTGGCGCGGCTCTACCCTTTTGCCGCCGCCCCGTCCTCAAGATCGTTACTCTACCCAGTGGGGTAATCCTGGTCCTAGATCACTGATGCCAGACTGTATTTTACTGTCCGTCGCCTACCTTTGCGGCGTTCCCAGTGAACGTGCTTCACGCCGTTGGCGACGCACCATTCCTGCATGGCTGTCTTGAGTTCTTGGGGTTTACACCGAATGGCGCTGACGCCCATGATCCAGACGGTATCTCCTTTGCGCAGGATCGTTGCGGAAAGACGATAGGACTCGACATCGCCTTTATCTGCGATACGCAGACAGCCGACCAGCCATTCGACAGTTGCTTCCATGAAACTGCGGACGCCTGGCTAGGTAAGTTGTGATGCAGCCCTAAGGGCGACGCCGCCAACGCGCCGTCGTATCATTTTGATTGATGCGCAGCTCGCTTCGCCACACGTGATCGCCTTTGACCGCTATGATGGTTTTGATAAAGCCGCTGGGCACCCGGTGCGTCTCATCGGCATTGGGCAAGGGCGGCATCGGCCGCTCATAGAGCGGCCGCACCACGACATAGACCGCGCGGTAGCCGTCGTGGGTGATCAATCGACGCTCAGCCGCCTCCTGGCGCGCCCATGAGCCACGGTTCAGCGACCGCAATTGCGGCGCCAAGTTAGAGCTATAGTTGGTCTCCGCCCACCCGGCGGTGCCGGCCAGCGAGGCCAAGGGGGCGAGGTGCCCGCGGTCATACCCGGCACGGGCCGCGCCCTGGTAATCAGCGGGCTCCAGGGCATCGGCATCGGGCAGGGCTGGATCGGCCTGCCAACGGCGGGGACGGGAGTCGCCCAAGGTGGCGGCGGTGATCTTGTAGGCCACCCACTGGGCGATTTTAGTTTCGGGATCAGGGGCAAGCGTGAAAGCGCCGTGGCGCACCACGCCCTGGTCGCCGACCAACGCTTCCGGGCAGCTCTGGTAGCAATGCGGGCTCTTGACCGCCGCTGCGGTAGGCCAAGCGGCGCCGGCGGCCAGGAGGCCGGCTGCGAGGATGCCAAGATAGCGCCCAACCATCGTTTTGCGTTCTCCTTTTGCCGCCATGACGGCTGACGGCGCTGGCCGTGATGAAAAATTTTCCGATTTGGTCGGACAACGCTCTATGATGGCGGGCGGCTCGTTAGCGAACGGTTAGCGGAAAGCGACAAGGAACAGGACCATGGCAGAGGCGGACTTAAAGAACGATCTGGTGCTCGTTGACCGGCGCGGCGCGGTGGCGCACCTCACCCTTAATCGACCGGAGCAGTACAATCCCCTGTCCTTCGCCATGATCCGGGCGCTGGGCGCGGCGTTGCAGGAAGTCGGCAAAGACCCTGCGGTGCGGGTGATCGTGCTGGGCGGCGCCGGCAAGGCGTTTTGCGCCGGTCACGATCTGGGCGAAATGGTCGCCCGCCCCGAGCGCGCCTTCTATGAGGAGCTGTTTGCCGCCTGCTCCGACCTGATGATGGCGCTGCCGGCGCTGCCGCAGCCGGTCATTGCCCGGGTGCACGGCACCGCCGCCGCCGCCGGCTGCCAGCTGGTCGGCATGTGCGATCTGGCGATCGCCAGCGACAAGGCCCGTTTTGCCGTATCAGGCATCGCCTATGGCCTTTTTTGCTCCACCCCATCGGTAGCGCTGGTGCGCAACATGCCGCGCAAGCCGGCCATGGAAATGCTGCTCACCGGCGAGTTCATCGACGCCGCGACGGCGACGACCTTGGGTCTCGTCAACCGCGCCGTGCCGGCCGATCGCCTGGACGATGAGATTGCCGCGCTGTGCGCCAAGATCATTTCCAAACCGGCGATCTCCATCGCCCGCGGCAAAGAGCTGTTTTATGCCCAGTCAGAACAGCCCATAAAGGCGGCCTATCGCCTGGCCGAGCAGGTGATGGCCGACAACATGATGGACGCTGAGGCGAGGGAAGGATTTTGCGCCTTTCTTGAAAAACGCCCGCCGTCCTGGCGGCAATAATAGGCGGTTCAATAATCACTCTCTTCCTGATAGAGTAAGCCCTTATAAAATAAGGGGGAGCGTTTTATGCTGGCAAAAGACGTCCGGTTTCCGCTCTTGTTTATCCGCCTCAGCGTCGCGCTGGTGATGGCGGTGTGGGTGGTTGATAAATTTTTGCGGCCGGAACATACGGCGGCGGTTTTCGAGCAGTTCTATT